>CAJKGK010000004.1 GCA_905199445.1 uncultured Lachnospiraceae bacterium
TGTAATTCATTCAAAAACCTTTCATTTTAGACTTGACTTTTAATAGTTAGTCTTTTGTATAGCATAACTCATGAGACGGTGAAGTACAACCTTTTATGCAAAATAACGGCAGGGCACGATCATCATCTGATTCGTGTCCTGCCGTTATCTTATAAATTAATATGCCTTGCCCCAGTAAACCAGTGTTTTGGCCGGTTTGCCACAGCATACACATGTATCGGAAATGTGTTCCTGTTCAAAAGGCATACATCTGGAAGTTGCAGTTGTATCCTCTTTAATCTTTAATTCACAGGCTTCATCGCCGCACCACATCGCTTTTACAAAGCCAGGCTTATTGGCCACAATATCCTTAAATTCATCATAGGTCTTTGCTTCATAAGTATGGGCATCCCTGTGTTTACGTGCCCTTTCAAGCATATCATCATGCATTTGATCCAGTGTTTTTGCAACACATTCTTCCAGCACATCCAGAGAAACAATCTGTTTTTCTCTTGTATCTCTGCGCACAATAATGGCCTGGTTCGCCTCAATATCCTTTGGTCCGATTTCGATTCGAACAGGGATACCAAGCATTTCTGCATTGGCAAATTTATATCCTGGATTTTTATCGGAATCGTCAACTTTTGTCCGAAATGCAGAAAGTTTTTCTTTTAATTCATAGGCTTTATCCAGAACCCCTTCTTTATGCTGGGCAATAGGAATAACCATAACCTGTGTAGGTGCAATTCTCGGAGGCAGCACAAGACCGCTGTCATCACCGTGAACCATAATCATGGCACCGATAATACGTGTTGTCATCCCCCAGGAAGTCTGATGTACATATTCCAGTTTATTATCTTTATTGGTATACTGAATACCAAAAGCTTTGGCAAAGCCATCACCGAAATTATGGCTTGTTGCAGACTGAAGCGCTTTTCCGTCATGCATTAACGCTTCTATTGTATAAGTAGAATGAGCACCTGCAAATTTTTCCTTGTCGGTCTTACGTCCTTTAATCATCGGTATTGCCAGCACATCTTCGCAGAAGTCGGCATAAATATTAAGCATCTGAACCGTACGTGCTTCGGCTTCTTCTGCCGTCGCATGTACCGTATGTCCTTCCTGCCATAAAAATTCCATTGTTCTTAAAAACGGACGGGTCGTCTTCTCCCAGCGCACAACAGAACACCACTGATTATAAACCTTTGGCAAATCTCTGTGAGACTGAATGATTTTTGAATAAAACTCACAAAAAAGGGTTTCTGATGTTGGACGAACACAAAGACGCTCCGTTAATGGTTCCAGACCGCCGTGAGTTACCCAGGCAACTTCCGGCGCAAATCCTTCCACATGATCCTTTTCCTTCTGCAGAAGGCTCTCAGGAATAAACATGGGCAGATACACATTTTCCACACCGGTTTCCTTAAAACGTCTGTCCAGCTCCTTCTGAATATTTTCCCAGATCGCATAACCGTTTGGTCTTAAAATCATACAACCGCGAACCGAAGAATAGTCAATCAGCTCTGCCTTTTTCACAACATCTGTGTACCATTGTGTGAAATCCTCACTCATGGATGTGATTGCTTCAACAAGCTTCTTTTCCTTTGCCATTGCTTTCTCTCTCCTTCTTTCTAAACTGATATGCCAATGAAATAACAGCACACCTTTTGTCCGGCCGTCTTGCCGGTACAATAAAAAAAGCCTTTTAAATCCCTGAAAAAGGGACCAAAAGGCTAAAGTTCCAATCGGCGGTACCACCCTTATTAACCGGCATCCTAACCGGTTCTCTCTTATATCCGTTAACGCCGGACTGACGCCGTACTCATCGCACGGGGCTCCGGGGCCGGTTCTGACTGTCGTTCACAAAGATCTCTCAGCATATGATCTTCTCTCTGTAAGTGCCCTATCCAGCATACTATTCCCTTTCATCGCCTGCTTACGGATTATTCTATGTCACAAACAGAGGGTTTGTCAAGATGTAATTGGGGATTTTTTCGTTAATAAGTGAGCGTATGATCAAACATCCACTGGTTCCAACGGCCATTCATTCCACGCTATGGCAGTCAAAAGTATATCCCCAAAATGGGTAAGTGACTTCAGTTTCCCGTTGTGGTATGATGATCTAAGCAGGACAGTCTACCTGCTGAAAAAGGAATCAATGTCTATAACGTACGAATCGTAGGAGGTTTTTTATGTTTCACAACGATTTATTTGGCGAAAATGTATTTATTTTTTCTCCGGAAGATAACCACGAAAAGATCAGAGAGGCCATACAGCATATTGATCAAAAACATCGGGCCGGACATTTTACAAAGGAACGGTGTGCCATTTTATTTAAGCCGGGAATTTATGATGATATAGAACTCAATGTAGGATTTTTCACCCAAATTCTGGGGCTTGGGCTCTTACCATCCGATACAAAGCTAAAAAGCATCCAATGTACAGCGCTTTGGAATCCCAACGGCGATAAAAATGAAGGTCTGTCTAATTTCTGGAGAAGCGTAGAAAATTTAGAAATCATGGAAGACACGCTGTGGGCAGTTTCCCAGGCCTCACCTATGCGTCGGGTACTGATCGATAAAAATCTGTACCTCCATGAAAACGACGGCTATACCAGCGGCGGATTTCTCAGTGATTCTGTTGTTCGCGGCTTTGTAGATCACGGCTCACAGCAGCAATGGCTCACAAGAAATTCCTCCATGGAATCAATCAAAACCTATGGATGGAACCAGGTATTTATGGGGTGTGACTTCCAGCACCGCCCCGAAGGCAGCTGGCCCCAAATCCCTGTCACCATTCTCGATACAGTGGATGAAATGCAGGAAAAACCCTTTCTCATGTATGACCGTGACAAGGGCTATGGTATTTTTGTCCCTGATCTTCGCAAAAACAGTACAGGTATTTCCTGGTCCGGACATGTTCAGGGGCACTTTATCCCTATCCGTGACTGTTACATTGCAAAGCCGGAAACCGACAATGCAGCCTCTATCAATGATGCCCTGGAGCGGGGAATGCATCTCATTTTCACACCGGGCATTTACCAGTTAAATGAAGCCCTCTGTATTTCCCATCCCAACACGGTCGTTCTTGGACTTGGGCTGGCTACATTAAGCTCCAGCCACGGCAATGCCTGTATGGTAACTGCCAATGCCCCGGGAAGTATCATCGCCGGACTGCTGTTTGACGCCGGACAGATCTCCGCCGACAATCTGCTTGTCATTGGACACACAGAACAGTCCGGGCTTTTAGCTGCACCTACCCTTCTTTGCGACCTGTTTTTCCGAGTGGGCGGTTTCCCCGCAAAAAAGCCTTCAAAGGTGAGCAATTGCGTTGAAATCAATGCCGACCATGTGATTGGCGATAATCTGTGGATCTGGAGAGCCGATCACAGCCATCAGGTGGGGTGGGAAGAAAATACAGCCTCAAACGGACTTATTGTCAATGGCAGTCATGTGACGATGTATGCCCTTATGGTGGAACATTTTCTTGAATATCAAACACTGTGGAACGGCGAGCATGGCCGCATCTATATGTATCAAAGTGAAATGCCCTATGATGCCCCCTGTCAGGAAGCCTGGATGAGTCACAGCCACAGCAAAAACGGCTATGCCTCTTTGAAAGTTTCCAATGCAGTGACACACTTCGAAAGCTGGTGTGCCGGGGTTTATTCCTATCATCGTGATGCTCCGGTAATCTGCCACAGCGCCATCGAGGTTCCAGATACAAAAAATGTGGTGCTAAACCATACCTTTGACCTGCACTTAAACGGACATGCCGGAATCTCCCATGTCATCAATGAAGCCGGAGAAGCAGTTTCAGAGAAAAATCGATCCGTAAAAATCATACAGTATGCAGATGGCGCATATCGTATCGGTTAAAAAATCCATAAAGACAGCAATCGGGCGGTTGGGAAATTTAATTAAATTTTCCGACCGCCCACACCACCGTACGCCGCAGGACACACGCAAAATAAGGGAACGCAACAAATCCGCTCCGTTTCCTGCTTTCAGGCTTTCTCATCCATCATTCCATGAATCAGCCTTACCTCATGCGGTTCTAAAAAGACAGACATTACCATTTTCCCTTCTGCCTCCACATTGACAGTATCTGTGTAAAACTCGGGAATTGAACGACATTCCAGATAATGAAGATGAGATTGTTTCATCGGATCCGGTGCACCCATTTTCATCCATATATCATAGCTGCTTCCGCTCCCGCGATTCACATAGCATGTTTCCAGAATATATTTGCCCTCAGGTAAATTCTCCAAAAAGATGTGCATCGATTTTGCCCCCATATCCTCAAATTCATAATATCTGTCATAATTGCGTTCTTCATCCAAAGAAAGCGCGGTTTTTCGATGCCTGGCAAGATGGTATGGACAATAATAATATAAAAGAAGATAAAACTGTTTTCTGTCAGAAGTACATGTGAGAAAATAACCCTTCCCCTCCCCGACAACCGCGCCTCTAATCCGGCTAAGAAGCTGCAGTCCCAAATAAGAAGCTTTTGGAATTCCATTATAAGTAAACATCCCCATCCCTCCATGATACATGGATTTTACAGGAAGGAGCTTTTCAGGATAATCCGACACGCCTCCGGCAGAAAAAGCAAACAGGCGGTCTCTGTTTTCTATGGCATTTTTAATCATAGCGGCAGCCTGAAAGCATGTATCATTTCCTGGATTTCTCCCCCACATTCCGGGATTAAATACCATAACAGCAACCGGGATTTTCAGACAATGTTTCGTTGTAATCTCCTGAAGCTGATCCAGTTCTTTCGACAAAATATCTTCATCTTCAGATAAAGGATAAACTTCATCTTCTGTATAATTAATATCAATACGTTCCTGATCTCCGGCCTTTGAGTAATCGCAGCAAAAACACTGAAAGCTGAGAATATCCGGAACACAGTTGTGTGCCTTTGAAAATAATAAAAGCGCCTCAAATTCATGATGCTTTGGCAAATCGACAAAACCTGTATCCAGTCCAAAACCTAAAATACGAGCCTGGGGGAGCACTGATTTAATCGCCTGGTAAGAGGCCAGATAAAAAGCTTTATAGTGTTCCATTTCACAGTTTCCAACAGAAACCTGCATGGCCTGCTCTACAGAAAAAACCCATTGAGATACCTGTTGTTTTCCGTAAATTTTAACGATATGTTTCAATACAGCACGAACCAGCTGAGACCATTCCTCCAAATTCGTAGGAAGGCTCACAATATGGCTTCCAAACCGGCGGATGTCTGATGCCTGCACAAGGCACCGGGGCGTATAATCAAGGAAAAGCCAGGGCGTTACATGCAGCTTCTCCACCAAAAAATCCAAAATTATATCCATATACGTAAAGTTAAAAATTAATGTTTGGTCAGAAGCCCTTCTGCAGATTCCAAGCTCATCATTAAAAATACCATGCAAAAGGAAACCCTCCACGTTGATTTCATCAACACTGCGAACCAGGACTTTCTGCACAATCTCAAAGAGAAGATCTTTAGCGTAAGCGACACCTATCGTTTTCTTCCAGACAGGAGAAAACGGCCGACGTTCCCCGGCCAGATCAGCCCGGATGATTTCAGGTTCCGGCTGGCTCAAAAGACTGTCCTTTTTTTCAACAATCTGATAGCGCATCAGGCTCATATAGGACACCGCCTCCGACAGACCGTTTGCCCGGTCTGTACACCGATTGTTTTTCTGCGGAAAAATATGGTTATTTTTTTGGAGACGGATGAATGCACCCGGTGTTTTTCCATACGCTTTTCGGAAGGCCCCAATAAAAGTATTTACACTTCCAAAACCGCAGCTCAGTGCAATTTCCGTCACAGATAAATTTCCCCGCTCCATCTCCGATTTTGCACACAACAGCCGGACCTCCTTAAGATAGGCGGAAAACGACATGCCCGAAACATCATGAAAAAGTCTGGAGAAATGTCCGCCGGACAAATAGAAATGTTTAGCTGCAGCCTCCAGGGTAAGGGGTTCACGGTAATGTTCCCATATGTAACTGAGAAATTGCTGTTTACGTTCATTTTTGTCCATTGCGCTGACTTTAGAGGAAGACGCCCCGTCATTTTGCCGGCTGAAATCTTTCTGTAAAATACTCGCCAGCTCCAAAAGCTCTGCCTGAATATTCAGCTTTCTGCCAGCCGGGTCTTCTGTAGTATCACGAAAAATTTCTGCCAGGCGCATACGAAGCAGATCACTGCTGGCTTTTTTCTCCGGCTGCAGCACAGAAACACAAGAAACAGATTTTGTCCCTGTTTCCGTTAAAAATTCCATAGAGATATAAAAAGAGAGCGTATGGCTGCCGTCCTCCCGGTAAAGCTGATGGGATTCAAAGGGATTAAAAACCACAAAATCCTCTGGCTTTAAAATAAAGTTTTTGTTATTCATAAATACGGCGCAGCGCCCCTGCAAAACAAATAAAATCTCCATTTCTTTGTGCTGATGGATGCCATCTTCCATACAATCTGTTTCAAATCTGATATTCTCCATATCGCCGTCATCCTCCCCGTACTTTTGTGAAGCAAATTCATTATATCACAATTATATGATTTTTTAATCATGATTATATGATATTACAACTTCATATATCATGTATTTTTTTGAAATGATGTATGCTTTTTCCATAAATGCATCAAAAGTTAGTGAGCATAATTTTTACAAGCTTTCTATAATAGAGATATCTTGATCAACTAGAGGAGGTTCGTTATGAAAGAACAAATGAAGGTTCAAAAACAGGCCGGCTATGTGCCATTTTCGCAGAAGCTGAATTATTCCATCGCTTCCGGCGGCGGTAATATCATTACCACCATCGTGGGAAGCTTTGTTTCGGCTTATCTGACAGATTCAGTGGGGATTGCGGCGGCGGCCGTAGCCACAATGATGTTGGTGAACCGTGTATTTGACCTGTTTACAGATTTCTTTATGGGGGCAGTTGTTGACCGGACACGCAGCAAATATGGAAAGGCACGGCCCTGGCTGGCCGTCAGTGCACCATTGATTGCCTTATCCTTATTTCTTTTGTTCAGCGTTCCCGAAAACATGAGCGGAACCGGAAAAATGATTTACATTTATATTATGTATCTTTTTATCAACGCGATTGCGTTTACCATTTTTATGGTTCCCCACACCGCACTTTTATCCCGGCTGACACTGATTGGCATCGAACGGCAAAAAATTGCATCCATGGAACAGATTATCAATCAGATTGCCGGATTGGCAGTCACAACATTTTGGGTCGTTCTTGTCGATAAAATCGGTTATCGTGGTACCGCACTTGTCTATGGAATCGGCGCGGCAGTCCTGATTCTTTTCGGATTTTTCGGAACAAAAGAAGCGATTGATGATCCGGTTCCGGCCACAGAAGAAAAGGCTGCGTCTTCCCAGCAGCAGGTTCCGTTCAAAGAAGCCATTCGCTGTCTTGTGAAAAATAAATATTTCTGGCTGGAAACCGTACTGTTTTGTCTCCTGCTTCTGCATAATATGTCCGGAGGCATGGTGACCTATTACTACTGTAATATCGTTTTAAATAACGCCGGATATGTCGCCGTACTCTCAGCGTGCAGTATGATTCCGTCAATGATAATGAACTTTATTTTGCCAACATTTGTAGGAAAATTTGGAAAAAGGAAAATCATGATTTTCGGATCAGTGACCATTATTGTGACGTCTTCACTCATGGGCGTCTTTTCTTCCATGCTGCCCGTTGTGGCAGTGCTGTATGCACTGAAAGGATTTCTTTTAGGCGCCATGTTTGCCTGTGCCTTTGCTCTGACCGGAGACGTGGTAGATTATGGTGAATGGAAATATGGTGTCCGTTCAGAGGGTCTTGTCATGTCCGGTGTAAGTATCGGACAAAAGGCCGGCCTGGGTCTCGGACCTGCGGTTGCAGGATGGATTCTGGCCATCGGAGGCTATGAGGGAATGGCACAGACACAAACAGCAAGCGCGATTGCCTCCATTAATTTTTCCTTTACCTATCTCGCGGCAATTATCGGCGTAATCATGCTGATTGTATGTCTGGCATTTAATATCGACAAATATACAGCCCAGATGCAAAAAGACCTGACACAAAAACATTCAGTCCAGTAAAGGAGGACACAAAAAATGTTACAATTTTCAACAGAAGCCGTAAGCCCACACATTACAAGAATCTATGCATTTGCAACAGAGCTGATGTATCTGGTGGAGGGACGCACACAAAATATTCTGATTGACACCGGCAGTGGGTACGGAAGCCTGAAAAAGGCCGTGGATCATATTTTATGTGAGCACAGCAATACAGCCCCTCTAAGTGTTCTTCTCACCCATGGACATGTTGATCACGCCTGTGGTGCAGGTGAATTTACAGCTTCGGGCATTCCTGTATATATGAGTCCGGAGGATCGCTACATTTATATACAGCATACGGATGATAAATTCAGAAAGGCCAGCCTGTTCATGGAAAATTTCGATGGACATGGAACTTACCAGGAAGCAGAGGATAACATACCTTCCCCGTTGGCTGAAGCATTTAAAAATATTAAAGAAGGCGACCGATTTGATTTAGGCGGGGTCGTTATTGAAACCTATGCCTGTCCGGGACATACACTGGGAAGTCTGGTTTTTCTCATTCAGGAAGAAAACGGCGAAAGCTATCTGCTGACCGGAGATGCCTGCAATACATGTACCTTTCTTTTTCAGGAATATTCCACCAGCATCGAGGCCTATAGTGAAACACTGTCAGCACTTGCCCAAAAACTGCGTGGCCGTTATCAGCATGTGCTGCTGTCCCACGGTGATGGAAACGGCTATGTAGGGCTTCTTGAAGATGTGTGCCAGGTATGCGAACGAATCAAAAACGGCACAGCGGATGGCGTTCCATTTACGTTCATGCAATCCGAAGGAAAATTGGCGCTGAATCTGACACCCGATGCCGGAAAAGGAAATATTGTCTATCATCCGGACAGAATCTGGAAAAAAGACACTGTGATTCATTAAAAAAACTGCGCATAAATATCATTCGGCAAAAACGGAGACCGTCCACAAATCCAGGTTTTCAAACCCCTGGACTTGTGTGAAACGGTCTCCGTTTGCTTATACCTTTCCGTTTTGATCGGGATCATCATAGAGTTCCTCCACCTGAGACAGTATTTCAAGAATCATGACCATTCCCAAAGGCCCCAGGATAATCCCCCAGACACCAAACAAACTGATCCCGATAAAAGTCGCCATAAGCATATAAAATTCATTGATTCCCAGTTTATCTCCCATCAGTCTGGGTTCCAGAAATTCCCTTATAATTGTACAAACAATATAAAATGCCAAAAGCAAAAAACCATTCCTATAGCTTCCGGTGATCAAATCGATCATCGCCCACGGAATAAGGATCGTACCACTGCCCAGCACTGGCAGTGCATCTAAAATTGCCGTGATCACACCAATGATAATTCCGTATTTATTCCCCATTAATCTTAGACCTGCAGAAAGGAAAATGGCAATCACCACAATAATAATTGCCTGTGCCCTTAAAAAGCAGCCCGAAACCTGACAAATTCGGGCAGTCATCCCTGTAATCTCGCTGGCAAATATATTTTTTGACACCTGGCGGCTGATTTGCTTCTTATTTTTCATCAGCAGAACCGCCCCCACAAAAGCCACAATAAAAACAATAAAGAATGCTGCACTGCCTTTAATCACCGGTACACCAAGCCCTGCAATAATCTGAGGCAGTTTTTCTTCCACTGCAGCCGCAGCCTTGTCCGCTGTATCACAAAACCAGGCTTCAATTAAATCACTGCGGCTTCCCGTCCACTCTGCAATAAAATCACACAGAGAAAGGTAAAGCTGGTGAAACCTTTGGCCGATCTCCTCCGAATTTTTTGCCAGAAGCTGTATTTGGCCTAAAAGATAATTGCCCGCAAAGATCAATGCAGCCAGACAAAGAACTGCTGCAGCCATAATGACCAGACCGGATGTGATCCCCAAAGGAATTTTTGTTTTTTGGGATAATTTTTCTGCCGCAGGATAACATAATCTGCAAAGGACATAGGCAATGGCAAAAGGCAGAATTAAACTAAGGAAATATTTCAGAATCACATAAACCGCTGCCACGGCTAAAATCACCTGAAGAAGCTTTACGTACTTTTGATTCTTTTTTTTCGACACAGCAGCCACCTCCTATAAACCTTTGATTTGTCGTTTATAGTATGCTGCCGTCTGATTATGTCTATGTCAAGTATTTAATGGTAAAAAGTATTTCAAAGTAAAACTCTTTTTGTATTATCCCTCAATCTAAAAACAACTGAAACGGTGCCGAAGACGCAGGTGCCGTAAAAATCATTTTCTTTGCAGTTACAGGATGCGAAAATTCAAGTCTGTCTGAAAACAGCCCGATCTCATTAAACAGCCTTTGTGTCCCCTGCTCAGTCTGACCATATTTTGCATCGCCTGCAATCGGCGCACCGGCCCCTGCCATCTGTACACGAATCTGGTGATGGCGCCCTGTCACAAGGTGAATCTGCACCAGGGTATATAAAACATCATTCCACGTTCTTTTATTCAGCACCTTATATTCCAGCACAGCCTGCTTTGCATCTGGTTTTTTCACCCCCGGCATTACAATCTCAGACATATTTGTTTTCCCGTTCTTTATAAGCTCATCCACCAGTTTTCCGGATTGATGAGGAAGTTGTCCACATAAAACAGCCTTATATTGTTTATAAATTTTTCGTTCCTGAACCATCCGGCTTAAAATTTTAGCCGCCTTCAAGGACCTGGCATAAACCATAACACCGCCAACCGGACGATCCAGACGGTGAACCGGTGCCACATATGGATTGGAAATTCCTTTTTTGGCCAGATAATTTTTCAGATAACTGACCATATCCAAAGCTGTTCCGCTTTCAGCCTGAGAAGGCATGCCCGGCGGCTTAACTACAACAATAATATCTGCATCTTCATACAAAATGTCTACCGTTTTCATTCCTTTCCTCCCTGTATCATACACAAATAGATATCATACAATAATCATTGGCCTCATTATAGCATATATGCTGCAAGCCCCGCAATCAGAGATCTAAAAAGCGGCGGTTAAAAGACATGCGCTTCAAAAACAATGATTTTCGAATACATTTATTAAAAACTTCGCATAATATAACACCAGATACTACGATATATCGTTATTTTTATACGTCTTATATAAGTATTCACAACGTTCATTTTTAAGTACAATGAACAATGGAGTTATGAATGTCGTTGCTGTTATATTAAAGGAGGGGTACCATGATTGACATTCTTGACCGTATAACCGAATACAGAATGAAACGTCACTGGACGGAATATCAACTTGCCGAAAAAGCCGGTCTTCCTCAGTCTACAATTTCAACATGGTATCGTAATAAGAATATCCTTCCGTCTTTTAATTCACTTGAAAAAATCTGTAATGCCTTTGGAATTACATTATCTCAGTTTTTTGCGGAAAATAATGATTATACCATGCTCACCACAGAGCAGAAGGAAATTCTTGTGGAATGGAATCGTATGACTAAAGAACAGCAGGAACGATTATTGTATTTTATTAAAAGTATGTGAACAATACACGAAGCTAAAGCTTCGATCAACTGTTTTTCATCCGTGACTCAAGAAAATGGACAAAAGAAAAGGCCGCATTTCTGCGACCTTTCCCACATCTCATAAGTTTCTTTTTTATTCCTGCTCAGTTTCGCTCTGACTTTGTCCCAACAGGGTTACCGTAAGTTTGACCGGATTATGATCGCTGTAGGTGAAGCCTTCATCCATAGTTTCCACGGCATCCACCTGGACATTGGGCGAGGTGATAAAGCCATCCAGCACATAATACTGAGTGTTTGGATCCTGCGGATCATAAGGGCCGTTTAACAGCCTGGCCGTTGGTGCAGAAGGATCCACGGGAAACTGCCACGGCAGATGGTCGGCTGTCTCCTCACCGGATGACGCAGCTGCATCAAATAAACTGGTATCCAGCACACCGGCTTTAAAATAGTCATCATTTTTAAGCGGATAAAGTGTAGGATCCACAGATGGGAAGGTCTGGTTAAAATCACCCCCGGCAATGCAGTAATTTCCCTTTGCATACTCGGATTTTAAAACATCTGCAAGAACCTTTGTCTGTGCAATCTTAGCATCCCCCTCATCATAGGCTTCCAAATGAAGGTTGATTAAAACAAGTTCTTTGTCGCTGCCCTCAATAGGCACCCGCTCCAAAAGCAGGCATCGCTTCAGCTGGCATGTGCGGATAGGCCATTTAAACGATGTCGGCAAGGCAATACGCTCCGCACTTTGTGCATTCAGCGTATTCATGGTAATCACACCGCCTTCTACTTTTCCAATAAAAGGCAGAGGATAGGGAATAAAGTCACAGCGAAAATTGGCTGCATAGGCATGGCTGTCATCATCTCTAAGGGAATAGTAAACCTGGGACTGATCAATGTGTTTTGAACGATTGGAGTCTATATCCACCTCCTGCAAAAAAACCACATCTGCGTTGGCCTTTTCAATGATTCCCGCAATGCCGGCCATATTGCTCCGTACCTGCTCCGGGGAATCCGCATTCACATCCAAACCGCCATCCATAAAAAAGTCATGATCCTTATCCAGAGCCGCATAACCTGTGTTCATCGTAAGAATCGTCAGTGTATCCCCCGGTTTCACGGTCTTTTTCCCCTGGCCGTCCAGCTCAATTGTTTCAATGCTGGGCGGATTATACTCCCTGATCGAAAGATATCCCACTAAAATTGCCACTGCTCCAATAATAATAAACAGCATAATCAGAATAATGCCAAAAATCCGTCCCGCCACTGTCCTTTTTCTAACCTTTTTCCCTGTCATTTTAAATATCCTCCAATTACTTAAGATTTTCTCCTTCTTGTTGTCCTCATCCCAATCTGTTCATCCACAGATTAAACAGAATCACATCCCGTTATCGGATAAACAATACGCACACAATCCAGTCCCTGAATGCCTTCCACCTTCTGCTTATAGCTCAGCGCCTGCTGTCCGGTTCTCGGATGCACAAATAGGCGGCTGTTGGAAGGGGTTTTATGCGCAGCTGCAAGCATAAGCCAGTCAAGAATATGTTTTGGATAAATCAACTGTGCGTGTGTGGACAAAATTCCTGAAATTCTACGGTTTCTCAATCCGTCCAAACCTCTGACCCAGTCTGCGACAGGCGCACTGTGATCAAAAAACAGCCATACATTTTGTGCAATATTATCCCCGGCAAAAAGCAGCCCGCTTTCACTATCCAAAAATACCACACTGCCCTTCGTATGTCCGGGCAAAAAAATTGTCTCGACCATACGGCCGCCCAAATCAAAGCAGCGGCCATTTTCAAGGTTTAGAAGCCTTTGAGGTCTTTTTTCCATATATTCAGACACAAGAAAATCCGAAGGCCAGATCTCATGCACATGTCCCTGATAATCTTTTTGGAACTTTGCAAGAATAACCGGTTTTTCCACAGACTGATACCAGTAATAAACCGGAAGCTCTTCATAATTTATGTAAACTTCATCAAAAAGGAAATTACCGCCGGTATGATCCAGATGACCGTGGGTATTGACAACCGTCAGGGGTAAATCCGTCAAACCCTTCACAAATTTCCATAAATCAGAAAAGCCATACCCGCTGTCTATCAACAGCGCCCGGCTGGTTCCTGTAACCAAAAATGCAGATGTTTTGGTGTTTTCCATAATTTGAAACACACCGTCTGCTTTCACAGACACCTTAAAATAATCACTGGCCCAATGATTCATAGCTCTCTCCGATCACCAGATTGGTATACAAATGATAATACTGTCCCCGCTTTTTCAAAAGCTCTTTATGACTGCCCTGCTCCACAATTTTTCCATTATCCACCACAAGAATAATGTCCGCCTTTTTAATTGTGGACAGACGATGCGCAATAATAAATGATGTTCTGCCCTCCATCAAAGTGGCAATGGCATCCTGAATCAGCTGCTCGGTCTGAGTGTCAATGGAAGCCGTTGCTTCATCCAGAATAAATATCTTGGGATCTGCAATAATGGCCCTGGCAAAGGACACCAGCTGCTTTTCACCCATGGACAGCATATCCCCGTTCTCACCAACATCACTGTCAAAACCTTTGGGCATCCGTGCCGCAATTTTATCTACTGAAACCATGGCAGCCGCCTTCTGCACATCCGTCTCACTGGCATCAAGACGGCCATACAGGATATTCTCACGGATCGTTCCTGAAAACAGGTGGGGGGTCTGAAGCACATAACCGATATTGGAATGAAGCCATAGCTGGGAGCGTTCCCGATAATCCACACCATCGATTAAAATCTGACCTTTTGTCGGCTCAAAGAAACGGCAGGCCAGGTTCACCAGCGTACTTTTTCCCGCACCGGTTTCACCCACAATCGCCACCATCGTGCCTGCCGGAATTTTCAGATTAAAGTGTTCCAGAATATCCTCATAACCGTCTGAATAGCGGAAAGATACATCCTTAAACTCAATATCCCCCCGGATCGGTTCCCAGTTTTCCTTTTTGGGATTAAAGCAGTCACCATATTTGGCAATCACATCCGGCCGGTCCACAACTTCCGGTTTCTTCTCCAACAGTCCGGTCACACGCTCAATATTGGCCTGAATAGATACAAAATCCGCAAATATGCGGGTGACGCTCTGGATAGGTTCGAAAATACCAATGGCATAGGATGCAAAAACAGAAAGGGTGCCAAATAAAATGATCTGCTCCTTTACAAGAATGCCCCCCTGCCACAGCACAAGCGCTGTGGCAATACCGCCCAGGCAGGTCACAATAGGACCAAATACAGCCGAAAGCTTTGCCAGACGCATGGACTCCCTGTACATATCTCCGGAAACAGCCTTAAATTCACCGGTATTCATATTCTCCAGCACCAGCGTCTTACTTGTTCTGGCACCGCCGATGCCTTCATTGTAAGCCCCGGTAATTCTGGAATTTTGTTTACGTACCTGCCTTGTCACCTTCAGAATACGGCTCTGGAAAAACCATGTGACCAAAGCTACAAAAGGCACAATCAACAGTACAATCAGTGTCATCTTCACATTAATGGTAAACATGACCACAATAGAAAATATAATATACAAAAGTCCCCAGCAAAGATCAATCATCCCCCAGGCAATAAATCCGCCAATCCGCTCCGTATCCGACATAACTCTGGATACAATATACCCCACAGGCATCATATTAAAATATGAAAATGATAATTCCTGCAAATGGGTAAAACATGCCCGCTTAAGATCACGGCCAAACTTCATTTCCAGCCGTACACTGGCACGGGTAAACAGGATGGCTGCCACTGCCTGCAAAAGCACAGCTCCCACATACAACGCAATAAATCCGGCGATTCCCTGAGTGGATTCTTCCGCAATAAAACGGTCTATGGCAAACTGCTGAAACAGAGGAAATGAAACATCAATTCCTGCGCAAAAAATACTGCCTGCCGTGGCTGCAACCAGCAGCTTTTTATATTTTAGAAGAAACGGGAGCATTTTACCCCAGATTTTTATATCAAAGGAGCTTTTATATTCTTCTTCCTGAATAGCACTCATGCATCTCCCCCCTCTTCGCTCTCAATTTCCTTAAGTTCTTCGGCAACCCCGGACTGAAGCGCATAAACCCGGCGGTAAATACCGCCCAGCTTCATCAGCTCCTCATGGCTGCCCTGCTCCATGACACGGCCGTCATTAAGCACAATAATCCGATCCGCATCCATCAGTGTTGTCACACGATGCGAAATGTAAATCGTCGTCACATCCTTCTGGAAACAGTTCAGTGCTTCTCTGATTTTCTGATCCGTCTCCGTGTCCACAGCAGACATGGAATCATCAAAAATAAGCACGGGTGACTGATTTAAAAGCGCCCTGGCAATGGCCACACGTTGTTTCTGACCGCCGGACAATGTCACGCCCCGCTCTCCCACAATTGTGTCATACTGCTGACCAAACTCCATAATCGCCTCATCCACAGATGACATTCTGGCATACTGACGAATCTCATCCAGAGGCGTCTTTGGTGCACTTACCGAAATATTATCCCGGATCGTTTTGGAAAATAAAAATGTATCCTGAAGAACCACGTTCATCTGACGGCGCAGCCAGGCCCGGTCAATCCGTCGTATGTCCACGCCTTCCACCTCCACAACGCCCTGGCCGTCCTTTACATCATACAGACGGTTCAGCAGATGCGCAATGGTTGATTTTCCAGATCCTGTATTTCCCAGAATACCGATCTTTTGCCCGGCTTTAATGCAAAAACTTACGTCCTTTAAAACCGGTGTCTGCTCATAGGCAAAATTCACATGCTTAAATTCAATATTCCCCTTAATTTCAGGGCGCAGTCCCTCGCACGGAATATCATCTTCCGTAGGTTCCTCTAAAATATCCCGGATACGTTTAACCGAAACACTGGATTTACTCATATCCGCTAATAGACGGCCCAGCTGTCTCACCGGCCAGATCATCATCTGATTATAGGTCACAAAAGCCATAAATGTTCCCACGGACATATCCCCATAGACACATTGAAACACACCCACAATGATAATCGTCATAATCTGGATACTGGTGGCAATATCACCGCAGGCCCAGTAAATGCTTAAAACATTGCCCAAACGGATCCAAAGATTGGTATAGCGTTCATTCTTCTCGTCAAACTTTTTCATTTCAAAAGCTTCCCGACCAAACGCCCGCACCACTCTTACACCTGTGGTATTCTCCTGCACCGCTGTTGTTACCTGACCTTCCGCCACATCAACCTCAAGGAAACGGCTGCTGATCTTACCCATAAAAATAATGGTATAGCCCACGATGATGGGTATAAAAATCATAGCTGTAAATGCTAAGCGGATATTCATGGAAAACATGACGATTAAAGAGAAACCTGCCAGAAATATAATACGGACCACTTCTATGATCTGATTACATAAGAATTGTTTAATAATATTGATATCTGATGTACATCTTTGCAGAATATCCCCGGTGGACACCTTTACATGCCACTCAAAGGGCAGATGCTGAATATGTTCATACAGCATATCACGCAGTTTTTTGACGACGGATTCACCGAAACGATTGACAAAATACCTGTAACCGCCGGCAAAAATCGCCGATAAAAAGGTAAAAATCATACCCACTGCAGCACACGCAAATAAATGCTCACGCAGAACCTCTCTGCCGCCTATACTTTCAATCCATTGGCTGATCGTCCCCGGAAGATCAAAAGGCGCTGTTCCTAAAACGGAATCAATCATCACCCGCATGACCTGTGGGGCAATAAAACTGAAAACAACGGCACAGGCACTGCAGCAAATTGCCGCAGCCAGATACTTTTTAAACCCCTTGCCGCAGGATAACAGATACCCGATCTGTCCCCGCATTTTCTGGTTCATTACACATCCCTCCAGCAAAAAAATTCCCCTGACCCTTATATTATATAAAGGTTACAGGGGAATTGCAATGTAAAATTTCAGTGTAAACGTTCAGCCTTTAACACCGCCGAGCGTAATACCCTTCACAAAATTACTCTGAATAAACGGGTATACAATAATCACCGGCAATACACCGACCACGGCCATGGCCATACGGACAGAAACCGACGGTATGGAGGCCAATCCCACATTGGCATTGGCAATATTTGCGGAACTCTGTGACAGGAACTGAATATTTTGAATCATACGGTTAAGCAGATTCTGGATAGAATACAAATCCGTATTGGTTGTCAGGTAAATATAACCGTTCTGCCAGTCATTCCAGTAGGCAATGCCTGCAAACAGGCCAATGGTTGCCACAATAGGTTTGGCCAGGGGCAGGGCAACTCTGTAAAACGTCTGAAACTCCGTCGCCCCGTCAATATAGGCAGCCTCCAAAATTTCATCGGGCACCGCCGAGACAAAGTAAGATTTCATCAGCAGAATATTAAAACCATTTGCCAGAAGATTAGGCACAAGCAGGGCCCAAAACGTATTTTTAAAGCCAAAGGTATTGGTATAATTCATATAGGTCGGTACAAGTCCGCCATTAAACAGCATTGTAAAAAATACATAAAATGTAAGGATTCCTCTGCCAGGCAGTCCCTTTTTAGCCAGCGCATAGGCCAGCAGTGTTGTAATTACCAGTGACAGGGACGTACCGACAATCGTCAGCACAATCGAAACGCCGTAAGCCTTAATGACAGAGCTGCCTGTGCTGAAAATATATTCATAGGCATAAAAGCTCCATTTTGCCGGAACAAAACTGTAGCCATTCTGGATCAGAGCGTCATTATCGGTCAATGAGGAAATAAGTAAAAGCAGCATGGGCAAAAGGGCACAGGCTGTTAAGATAATCATGACAGTATTTCCCATAATCTGAAATCGTCTTTCTTCACGGGTCTTCATAGTAAACCTCCAATCTAAAACAAAGCATTTTCCAAAACAAACCCCGTCCTAAAACAGAGCGCTCTCCCGGTCAATCTTACGTACAAGCAGATTGGCACCAAGAACAAGAATAAAGCCCACAAGAGACTGATACACACCGGCCGCCGCAGACATGGATATATCACCGAGTTCAAGCAGCCCACGATAAACATAGGTATCAATGGTGTTGGTTACCGGAAGCAGTGCTCCGGAGTTTTTCGGCACCTGATAAAACAGGCCAAAATCCGAATAGAAAATACGGCCCACGGCCATCAGCGTGAGCATGATAATGGTCGGTTTCAGCATGGGAATCGTAATCTTTGTAATCTGCTGCCATTTGGAAGCACCGTCAATGGCTGCAGCCTCATAAAAGGTTCTGTCAAATCCCAGGATCGTTGAAAGATAAATAATACAGTTATAGCCAATACCTCTCCATGTATTGACAAGAACAAGGATAAAAGGCCAGTATTTCTTTTCCGAGTACCAGGATATAGGCTCCATTCCAAGGGCGCCTAAAATCGTATTATTTATAAATCCATTTTCAGTGGATAAAAAGGCAAATACAAGGTAACTGATAATAACGTAGGAAATTAAAAATGGCAGCAAAATCGCCGACTGATAAAACTTTTTAGCCTTACATGTAAGCTCCGATAATATAATGGCCACCGCAATGGCACAAACCAGATTCACAATAATAAATACCACATTATATAAAATCGTATTTCTTGTAATAATAAACGCATCATCTGTGGCAAACAGATATTTGAAATTGGAAAGCCCGGCCCAATCTGAACCAAAAATACCTTTTCTTGCCGAATAATTTTTAAATGCCAGCACCAGTCCCGGCAGCGGCATGTAATTGTTAATAAAAAGATAAATTACACCAGGCAGCGCCATGAGATAAACCGGAAGGAATCTTCTGAATTTTGATCTTCTTTTCGGAGGCATACCGCTGGCTGAATTTGTCGCTTTCATCGTATAAAACCCCGCCTTTCATTAAAATGATGCCGCCTGACGGCGGCATCAATCTTCGCTGCAAAATTTCCAGCTGTGAGCATCATTGTTTAGGCAATTTCTGTGAATTACTTCACACCGCTCGCTTCAGCCCACGCATCAAGTGCTTCCTGTTTTGCTGCAATATAGTCATCAAGTCCGGCGCTCTTTAATGCTTCTACCAGCTCAGGAATACCTGTATCCGGATTTGTAAAGCCATAAGTCAGGGCAAGTACATATTCTTTATAAACATTGGTCAGGGCTGTATACGCACTGGCTACAGCGCTGTTGTCAAAGGAAAATCCAAGGGCTTTGGATTTTACGGAGTTTGCATTGAAGTCTTCCATTCTGTCCCAGATATCCAGGCTGTCACCTTCCCAGATTTCAGCGATAAACTGGTTTGGTGTCTGCCAGTTCACGTTGTTATAATATTCTGAATTCTGAGCATCAACGCCTTCCGCAAATGTAATATGTCCGTCATCTGTCTTCACATATTCTACGCCTTCTTCACCCCAGCATAACAGGTTGGACAGATACGGGTCTGTGTAAAGCGCATTCAACACCTTCATGGCGGCTACAGGATCTGCAGTGTTGGAATTAATACACCATGGCATACCGGCGATGGAAGATGATTTCATAAAATCATCACCGCACTGGAAAATAACCATATCACGGCCACACAGATTGCTTTCCTGCTGTTTAATACCAGGCTTTGCAGCTGTGGCATAAGCCATCGTTGTTCCGGCCTTAACCTGAGCCGTTGCAGCCGTATCATCGGTTAAAGCATCAGCGGAAATATAGCCAGCCTGATTCCAGTCATAGAAAATTTTACAGAAATCATAGAAAATATCGCTGCTGTAAAGGTCCTCTACCACCAGACTATTCTCCGGATCAAGGAGAACACCAAAGGTATCGCCGCCGATGGCATCAATCTTAGGTCCCTGGCTAATGGTTGCCTCCTGAGGTGCAAATACATATTTATCCGGATATTTTTCATGAAGCTGAGCAAAAATATTGCTGATTTCTTCCACATCTGTATGGATCACTTCTTCACCGTCTTTGTATAATGAAGCATAGTCATATCCGATACCGTCCAGGTATTCTGCGCCAATAGCAAAGCCCATCAGGCCTGTAGCCATATCTCTCTGCTGAGGCAGGCCGTAAAGTGTACCGTCAATTCTGCAGGCATTGACATAAGTCTCGTCCATCGTTTCAAGAATACCCTGGCCATAAGTCTGGATCAGATCATCTTCTTCCAAATCAAGGCAGTAATCTTTATTTACGCAGGATGTATAGCCAACACTGATCGCATTAAAAATATCCACCTGTTCACCGGAAGTAAGCATCAGTGTCATATTTTGATTATAGGTCGCTGAATCCATAATCATCAGTTCAAAGCTGACGCCCAGGTTTTCTTCGGTATAAGCACTGATTTTATCTGAAATACGGGCCAGGCCTGAAGGTGCACCCGTAAAATTCATCATAGCCATAACAACCTTTGGATAATTTCCGTCAGTCTGAGCCTCTTTACCGTCCTCTTTATTCTCGCTCACTGCTTCAGAACCACCGCCGCCTTTATCGGCTGTTCCCGAGTCACCGGACCCTGAATTTCCATTTCCGCAGCCTGCTAAAGTTCCAGCTGCCAGTGCAAGACATAAAGGCACAGTTATGAGTTTTTTCATTTTCATGTAAACCACCCTTTCCGGACTGACATTATAAAAATTTACTGTTTCAGTCCCTGCAAAATGTAATTTTTTTCTGTACAATAATTCACATCATAATGTTGTATATTTTTTTTCATTTGACTAAATACACTTTAATCATTTTATACAACCGTTTATTTTCACTCCCTTATAGCCGGTTTTGAACAAACATTATTTTGTATATTTTAAAAATAATTTTTAAAATATTATTGTACATTTTTGATGAATTCATTTTACCCCCCCCCGGGTACTTTTGTCAATAACTTTATTCAAAAACCAAGTATTTCTCGTAATTTTTTTGTTAATAATATAAAATTTCACTATAAATATTCAGTTTTTTGTTTTACATCACTTTACTTAAGCATTTTTCTTATATTTCATCATGTTTTTTTACCGAGTTTTCACTTTATCAAATTAACCTATTGACAAACCCATACAAAAGTATTATTCTTTAGAAAAATAAACAACCAAACAAAACCGATGAGAAAGAGAAGTAAGCTGATGGATGACATCACAGAGAGCCGCCGGTGGTGGAAGTGCGGTATGGAGACATAAGCTGAATGGACTTTTGAGGGCAGCCCGAAATATCCGACGGATCCCAGACGATCCAAAACCATCCAGAGTAGGCGCTGTCGGGAACCAAACCCGTTATCAATAAGGTATGTATGATCGTACATAAAAAAGTGGGCGAAAGTCAAATTGAGTGGCACCGCGGATAATGAATAATTACACCGTCTCAAACATACGATGTTTGAGGCGGTTTTTTTCACGTTCAGAAAACACCAACTGGTGTCCATAAATCTATAGGTATCCATAAATAGCCATTCCTTTTCGATCCCCACGATCCTATTCATCCTGGTTTTGGCAATTCAAGGAGGAAAAAATTATGAAATCAAAATTAATGACAGCATTACTGGCAGCCACCCTGACCGCATCCATTTTTTCCGGATGCAGCCAATCCCCTGCAGCAGACGCACAAACAGCCGGCTCTGAAACAGCATCGGATACCGCTGCAGCAAATTTATCCACAGATACCCCGGATACCGCTCAACAGGATGCAGCAGACAATTCTGACAACACTTCCTACACCATCAGCATTGCTCAGTATGCCGAGCACGGATCACTGGACAACTGCCGGGAAGGTTTTATTTTAGGGCTGGCCGCCGAAGGTATTGTAGAGGGAGAAAACCTGACCATTAATTACCAGAACGCCCAGGCTGATTCCGGTTTATCTGCACAGATCGCCGATCAGTTTGTCAGCCAGGATCCGGATATGATCTGTGCCATTGCCACACCCATTGCCCTGAGCTGCTATAATGCCGCCATGGATTCAGAAATTCCTGTGATCTATACAGCAATCACCGATCCCATTGCCGCTCAGGTTGCCACACAAGACAAAATGCCGGTAGGAAATATAACCGGGACCTCGGATAAACTTCCTGTAGACGCCCAGCTTCAGCTGATCCGTGATATGCTCCCGGAAGCTAAAAAGATCGGTATTTTATATACCACAAGCGAGGTTAATTCCATTTCAACGATTGAAGAATATAAAGAAAAAGCCGGTGATTTTGGCTTTGAAATTGTAGATATGGGCATTTCCACACTGGCCGACCTTCCTATGGCCGTGGACAGTCTTTTATCCAAGGTGGACTGTATCAATAATTTAACAGACAACACGGTTGTTCAGGGGCTTCCTACTGTACTGGCCAAAGCAAACGAGAAGAAAATTCCTGTCTTTGGCAGTGAAATTGAACAGGTTAAAAACGGCTGCCTGGCCGCTGCCGGAATCGACTATATTGAGTTAGGCAAGAAAACCGGAGAGATGGCTGCCAAAATTTTAAAAGGCGAAGCCACAGCCAATGAAATGCCTTACGAGACTTTCGAGGACGCTGAAATTTACTTTAATCAGGCTGTTGCAGACAATCTGAGCATTCATATTGACAGCAGTGTAATCGAAGGGGCCGAAATTTTCACAGAAATTAATGAAGCCCGGTAAAATCATTTTTTAAATAACCATCAGGCAAGGCAGGCGTACATTGCCTGCCGCCTGACATTTTTCAGGAGAAGATGTTATGATTGATCTTATTTTAAGCATATTCGAACAGGGCCTGATTTACGCGATCATGGCTCTGGGTGTTTATATTACCTATAAAATACTGGATTTCCCCGACCTTACTGTTGACGGCAGTTTTCCTCTGGGTGCCGCAGTATCTACAGTGCTGCTGACGCACGGCATAAATCCCTACCTTTCCCTCATCGCAGCCTTTGCCAGCGGCGTCATCGCAGGTACACTGACCGGTCTGATTCACGTTAAATTAAAGGTTCGCGATCTGCTGTCCGGTATTATTATGATGACAGCCCTTTATTCCATTAATCTGAATATTGCCGGGAGCTCCAATGTACCGCTTTTTTCCCAGGAAACCATTTTCGGAAATCAACTGCTGGATGCCGTTGTTCCGGAATTTTTATCGCCCTACATACCGCTGATCATTATTTTTATCATTACCATGATCGCCAAATATCTCCTTGACTGGTATTTAAAAACCCGCTCAGGCTATCTGCTTCGAGCCGTAGGTGACAATCACACCCTTGTTACCTGTCTGGCCAAGGATCAGGGGCTTGTAAAAATCGTAGGACTTGCCATATCCAATGGTCTTGTAGCCCTCGGTGGTGCTGTATTCTGTCAGGAATCCGGCTACTTTGAAATATCCTCCGGTACAGGTGCCATTGTTGTCGGGCTGGCCAGTGTTATCATCGGAACCAATCTTTTCAGAAATATAACACTGCTTCGGGCTACATCCTCGGTTATTATCGGCTCTATCATTTACAAGGCCTGCACCGGCATTGCCATGAATTTTGTGGAACCTAAAAACTTAAAACTGCTGACCGCAGTTCTGTTTTTGATTGTTCTTGTTCTGAGCATGGAACGTAAAAAGAAGGTGAAAATTGATGCTTGAATTAAAACATATTCATAAGTACTATAATCCTGGCACAGTCAATGAAATGTGTCTGTTTAAAGATTTCTCTCTCACCGTCAATGACGGAGACTTTGTGGCCATTATCGGCAGTAACGGTTCAGGAAAAACCTCACTTTTAAATATTGTATGCGGAAGTATTCCTGTAGAAAGCGGTACGATTTCCATCAACGGAAAAGACATTACCGGCGCCAAAGATTTCCGCCGCTACAGACGTATTGGAAGGGTTTTTCAAAATCCGGCTATGGGCACCTGTCCGACCATGACGATGCTTGAAAATATGTCCCTGGCTGATACAAAAGGACAACCCTTTAATCTGAAGCGGGGCACTAATAAAAAGCGGCTGGATTATTATAAAGAACAGCTGTCCCTTCTGGGGCTGGGCCTTGAAAATAAGCTGGACACAAAAGTAGGCTCCCTTTCAGGTGGCCAGCGTCAGGCCATGGCCCTGCTCATGTCCACCATGACACCCATTGAATTTCTCATATTGGATGAGCACACCGCGGCACTTGACCCCAAAACCGCTGATCTGATCATGGAACTCACCGATAAAATCGTACGCGAAAAGCATCTGACCACCATGATGGTCACCCACAATCTTCGCTATGCCGTCGAGTACGGTAACCGTACCCTGATGATGCACCAGGGCGAATGTATCATCGACCAGTCAGGTGCCCAGCGAAAAAGCCTGACTGTCGATGATTTACTGGGATTATTTAATAAAATCAGTATTGAATGTGGAAATTGAATCAGAAATCAACCTTTTTTTGTGCCCTGCAAAGCGGATTGCAACTTGGCATCCGCCTTGCAGGGCACATATGATTCATCCCAAAGGATTGCCACGTCACGTCAGCATCGT
The DNA here is from genome assembly GCA_905199445.1 of uncultured Lachnospiraceae bacterium. Lineage (GTDB taxonomy): Bacteria > Bacillota > Clostridia > Lachnospirales > Lachnospiraceae > Catenibacillus. The sequence goes on from CAJKGK010000004.1 coordinate 24,927, forward strand.
GACAATCAAAAGCAGGCCGATCAGGGCCAGACTGATCCCCAATCCAATAAAAATCCATCCAAATCTGTGAATACCGTCTTTCTTTTCCTGTTCAGATATACACGCCGTTTCAGGACTCGTCTTTTCGTCTCCGCTGACATGAATCTTTTTTTCCATCATCTGAACAGCTTCTTCGACAGTCACCTTTTTAATACGTGCGGCACCGGTGGACAGTTCCGCTCCGCAGCCGGCGCAGACTTTGGCATCCTGCACATTCTCAAACCCACATTGTTTACATTTCAAAACACTCACCCCTTTGTCCTCATATCTTCTGTACAGGTACTGTAAAAATATACACCTACTGCAGCAAAAAACTTTAGATAGAGGTATTATACTCCTGTCAAAGGAAATCGGCAAGATTTATATGAATTGCCCACCTACGATGAACGTAAAAATGCAGACAACAGCGATCTATAGATTGTGTCCCTGCCTTTGATGCGCTATAATTAGCATAACACAAATATTTTATGATCAGGGGGATTTTTCCATGAATTGTTATTATCTTGAAAATGACTGTCTTAAAGTAACTGTCTCTGACCACGGTGCTGAACTTATATCGGTTTTTGGCAAAAAGCTGGGCCGTGAATACATTTGGAACGCCGATCCGGCATACTGGAACCGTCACGCACCGGTGCTGTTCCCATTTGTAGGAAGTGTAAAAAATAAGGTCTACACTTACGGGCAAAAAGAGTGGCCCATGAATCAGCACGGTTTTGCAAGAGATATGAATTTTTCGCTTTTATGCCGCGGTGAAAACAGCCTGTGGTTCCGTCTTAAGGCCACAGAAGAAACCAAAAAAATCTATCCGTTTGATTTTATTCTGGATATTGGATATGAACTTGAAAGAAATTCTCTGAAGGTCAACTGGATTGTAACAAATCCTCAGGATGGCACACTTTACTTTTCCATTGGTGCCCATCCGGCATTTATGTGCCCGATCAACCCAGGCGAAAAGCAGACCGACTGCAGCTTAGATTTCCATACAGATAAGGAAATCAGCTACAATCTGATCAAGGAAAGCGGGCTGGTAGGCATTTATGATGAAATTCTGCCTGTAAATCACGGAAAAATTGGCATCGATGAACACCTTTTTGACCGGGATGCCCTGATTATCGAAGGCGGACAAAGCAAGTGCGTCAGCCTTTTAGACGGCAGCGGGATGCCTTATGTGACCGTTGATTTTGAAGCCCCCCTGTTTGGCGTATGGTCACCGGCACAAAAAAGAGCGCCTTTTATCTGCATCGAACCATGGTACGGCCGGTGTGACAGTGTGGAATTTTCCGGAACACTCAAAGACCGGGATTACCAGCAGATCCTTGAGGGCAGACAGACCTTTGAAGCGGACTATGTCATCCGCTTTGATCAGGAAGCCTGAATTATAAAAACTCAGCCGTTTATGCCTGTCCCAGATGCCGCATCTGCCTGCCGATGAATATTACAGTTGTCACAAAGGCGATAAAATCGGCGATGGGACCTGCAAACATAATACCGTTAATTCCAAAAAACAAAGGCAGAATCAGAATCAGAGGAATCAAAAAAATAACCTGTCTGGTTAAAGATAAAAAGACCCCTTTTGCGGCTTTTCCGATGGCTGTAAAAAAGTTGGAAGAAATCAGCTGGACACCGTTGACAATAACCATAAACAGGAAAATCCGCATAAATTTAACGGCAAACTCAAAGTATTCAGGACTTCCGGTTCCAAAAACCGAAATAATAGGCTTTGGAAAAACTTCAAACAAAATAAAGCCAATCACCGAAACAGCAAGATTACACTGAATCGCCAGCCTGTAAATATGCCGCACACGGTCATATTTTCCGGCACCATAATTAAAACCAATAATCGGCTGAGCTCCCTGGGAGATACCGATAATAACCGCAAGCAGTATGGCATTGGTTTTCATAACAATGCCTGCGCTGGCCAGGGGAATTTCACTTCCATAGACGGAAAGAGCGCCATAATATGTCAGAGAATTATTCAGTACAATCTGTACCAGAGTAATCGCCAGCTGATTAAAGCTGTTGCTCAGTCCCAGAGAGGCAATGGTCAGACATACCCTGGCTCTCGGCCGAAAGTGCCCCAGTTTCAAATGAATATGTTTAAACCTGGGAATATAAGTAAGGGCCACAACGCATGAGGCAATCTGCCCGATAATGGTTGCCCAGGCAGCACCTGCGATTCCCATTTTAAAAACAAAAATAAACAGCGGGTCAAGAATCGTATTAATGACTGCCCCGACTAACATACAGGCCATGGAAAATTTAGGACTTCCATCCGCACGGGCCAGATTGCTCATGCCGTTACAAAGAATCAGAAAAGGCATACCAATGGCTGTAATCTTGGTATAAGTCATGGCATAGGGTAAAACTTCTTTTGTGGAACCAAAAATATGAAGTAAAGGTTCCAGAAAAATCTGAATAAAAATAAAATATATAATGCCGCCGATCACCATCATGGCAATGGCATTGCCGGTGGACTGCTGGGCTTTTTCCTTATTGCCCGCTCCCAGTTCCAGAGAAAATCGGGCTGCGCCGCCGATGCCGATGAGTAAAGCAATAGCCAGACATATTGTCACAAGCGGATAGGATACATTGGTCGCCGCATTTCCCAGATAGCCCACACCCTGTCCGATAAAAATCTGATCCACAATATTATAAAGTGAGCTGACAAGCATTGCAATAATGCTGGGAATCGCATAGGCCTTTAAAAGTTTAGACAAAGGCTCATATCCCAGAGGATTTTTCTCCTCCGTGTGCTGTTTTTTTAGTGTTTTCTCCATTCTCATTCTCCTCTTTTGTCATAATCAATATTGCCTGATTTCCCACACGTTCCAAAAGCTTCAAAAAAAGCTGTTCCTCCTGAGGGGTAAAGATTTCCCGGATCCTTGTATGCCACTCATGAATAATTTCCAAAATCTTCACATTAGCTTTTTGAGCCCTTTCGGTAGGATAAAGGCGGCAGGTACGCTTATCCATCGGATTCGACCTTTTTTCTATAAAGCCTTCCTGCTCCAGCCGAATCAAAGCCCTTGTAATATTACTGGGATTCAGATAAAACAGACTTATGAACTGATCCTGAGTAATCCCAGGATTTTGACAAATCTCAATAATATACATATACTGACTGCTGTTTAGTCCAATTCCCGCCAACTGTTTATCCAGATACATTTTTGTATAGCGATCCCCTATACTTAACCACTTCACCATACTTTCCATTTTCTTCACCACCTTCACAAAAAGTACAGGCTTATTATACGTCAAAAACATTGCGCGCGCAATATATAGTTTGCGCGCGCAATGTCTTATACGGTGACTGCATATTATTCAGTTCTCAATCCATCCAGAATGTTTTCCTTTCTCAGTTTTCCAAAGGAATAAAACATGGCAATACCTATAATAACCAGCAGCAATATCAGGGCAATCACAATCTGCGCGGTCGGTATCACAAAACCCATACTAAAGGAAGTGCTCATAATTTTATTTTCAAGCCAGACAAAAAACAGCCCAATAGGAAGCCCATACAGCAATGTTTTAAGTCCATAAAAAAGACTTTCATAGACAAGCATCCGGTAAAAAGCGGCGGGCTCCATACCTACGGATTTAAGCATTGCAAATTCTCTGCGGCGCAGCTCGATCCCGGTAGATACGGTATTTAAAATGTTGGCAACACAAATCAGCGTCATAAGAACCATAAAGCCATAACAGAAAACCTGAAACACGGTCAGCAGCGCCCGGTCACTCTGAGCACTTTCCCACTGAGAATAATAGCTTCTGACATAGGACGTATAATCTTCTGTCAAAGAACGCATATAATCCGTCAAATCCTGAGGATGGTCGCTGGTCATATAAACCTGGGTAAGTGATGTTTGAAGCAGATCCTCCATAGATGTCCGATATGCAATGGTCGCCATATTCTCATCCAGGGTAAACACTGCCAGAGGGGCCCCGATATAGCCCACATCATAATATCCCATGGGATATTCAGAAACAGAAGCACTGACATAAAGCGGCGGTGTATCCGTTACACTCACTTCTGTATAATCATCCCCGGATTCATTATAAATAAAATCATTGATTACAAAATTTAAAATGTCATCCCGTACCACATCTGCTACCTGCAGTTTTGTCCATTTATAATTGTCGTTAAACTGCTGCGTGTGGACAACAATCACCGGAATCTGCCCGCTATCTGTCATTTTCATATCTTCAGCCGTAAGCGTAAGTCCCAGCTGCTCCAGATAATCATTCATCGAATGTTCATCCATTCCGATAAGATCAAGGGCCAATGTATCCATCCCATAATTGCCGCTATAAATCTGATCAATATAGGCTCTGTAATCATCAGACAGGATTTTTTCAACCGTTTCCGAAGCCAGCTGTATATCTTTGCCTGAAAACGTTGTCATCACTGTATAATCCTTCACATACGCATTATCCACGCAAAGTTCAACCCCTTTTTGGGTATACAGGGCGCCTTCATCTTTTTCTCTTGTATTCAGAGTCGCTGACACATCATACTTTGTCTGATCCCCGGTCATCCCAAAGCTTGTCTCCATAATATCCACGTAGCCGCTGATACTGATAAACAAGGCAAGGCTGCAGGTCAGCGCAATCACGGTGGCCCGATACCCCTTTTTATTTCGCTTAAGATTTTTAAGAGCAATGGTGCCATTAAATCCAAACAGCAGACGGGTCAAACGGGAAGTTTTGATCTGACGCCGGGTCAGGCGGATATCGTTGCTTTGACGAATGCCGTCAATCGGTGATATTCTTGAAGCCCGCAGTGCAGGAACCCATGCGGATATTAAAATTGTCAGTATCGCCAGCACAGCTGCCCCCACCAGTGCCCCAGGTGTCACAATCAGGCGCATGGGGACATTGATCCCCATCAGCTGCTGAATCAAAGGATTCACACAGGCAAAGGTTACCGCCATTCCCGCAGTCCCCCCAATCAGTCCCAAGGGGATACTGATCATGCCGATCATGGCACCTTCATACAGCACCGAATAGCGTTTCTGCTGCTTTGTGGCGCCGATGCTGGAAAGCATCCCCAGCTGCCGGCTCCGCTCGGACAGAGAAATGGCAAAGGCATTATAAATCAGAGATACAGATCCCAGCACAATAATCACGATCAGCAGCGCGGCCATAGAAATCATCATCATATTGATGCCACTGTCCGGCGTAATACCACTGACATTCAGAAGTTCGCCATTAATCTGAGCCTGAGCATTTAGTGTATCAGCCATCATTTCAATGTTATTATACACATCCATGTCAAGGCCGTCATAAAGGACCTGGACATTGACCGGTGATTCCCCCCATTGACTGTCATCCATCCATGTAATTGCAGGATACCCTGGGGACCAGGAATAATCCCCCGGCACAGATTCAATAAAACCTACAATGGTATAGGTTTTCTCAATTCCATAAGACGCATAGCTTTCGATTATATTGCCATCGCCATCAGTCATCAGACTATCAACATTAGACAGTGTTTCTCCATCTTCAAAATTTTTACATACCCTTTTTCCAAGGCTTACAGTCATGGAATCACCAATCTTATAGATATTGTCATTCACCCGGTTAAACTGCTGGGCAATTATGATCTCCTGATCGTTTTCCGGAAGTCGTCCCTCTGACAGCCGGATGGAGGACTGCGTCATTTTTGTATCATCATAAGCCTCAACAAAGAAATACGGCCGCCGTGGATCTCCATTTTCCCCTGCCTCATTGGGGACAAATCCCAGTACACTGTACAGGCCCACAGATGCAATGTCAGGGTCATCTTTTAAAGTCTGAACATTTTCCATTGTCACATCCATAAATCTGGCATGCCAGTTTCCGCTTTCTTCAATGGCAATCCGCCGGAACAAATCCATGAAAGAGACAATGGACGTGAAGACCGCCGTAAGCATGGCCACGGAAATGATGGCCCCGAAAATGGTCACCAGTGTCCGTTTCTTATTTTTCATCATATATCTCCATGTCAGCTGACGGATAATTTTCATACCCCCACCTCCGGTACAAACTCTCTGTGCAGCGGACTGCGAAGAGATTCATCCCTTGTAATCCGTCCATCCTCAATATTAATGATTCTGTCGGCCTGAAGGGCAATTTTTTCATCGTGAGTAATGACAATCAATGTCTGATTGTATTTTCGGTTGGACAATTTCAGCAGTTCCACAATCTCGCTGCTGTTTTTCCGATCCAGGTTACCTGTGGGCTCATCGGCAAGTACAAGGGCCGGATGGGTAACCAGCGCCCGCCCGATGGATACCCTTTGCTGCTGTCCGCCGGAAAGCTGATTCGGCAGGTGCTTCATCCGCATTTCCATCCCCAGCGTACGAATCAGCTCTCTCACATAATCCGAATCTGCCTTCTGGCCATCCAAAAGCAGGGGAAGCATCATATTTTCCTCTACATCCAGCACAGGAATCAGGTTATAAAACTGATAGATCAAACCGATCTGACGGCGTCTGAAAATGGCCAGCTTTGTTTCATTTAATTCATAAATATCCGTACCATCGATAATAACCTTGCCCTCTGTCGGCACATCCACACCGCCCAGAATATGTAAAAGGGTAGACTTTCCAGATCCTGACGGGCCTGTAATAGCCACAAATTCTCCCCTGTTCACAGAAAAGGAAACATCATTAAGCGCCTGAACCCGTGTTTCTCCCTTTCCATATATTTTTGTCAGATGACTGACCTCTAATATTTTCATGGATAATCCTCCTTATCATTTCTTTTGATAATTTTTTTGAATGATTTCTTAACTATACATACACTATAATCTCATTATATGACCGTCCAGTGACATTTAAAATGACAAAATTGTCATATTTGCATCACACCATGGCTTGACAGCTGTTTTTTTTCAGTATATACTTAACATTGTTAAGTATATTTTAATTGTTTAGCATCCATTAAATGAGGTTACAGGCCGATCCACAGGAGGTTGATCATGGACGATCGTTTTGACTGGCTGACCATGAGCCAGTTTATGCAAAAAATTCACTACTTTTCCAGAAATATGCTGGCCCCACAGAAAAAGGCAACCTTAACTGGCAGTGAAATCGAAATTCTGTCTCTGCTTTATATGGAGCAGGCGCTGACCCCCATTGCTTTGAGCAGAAAAACCGGACGTAAAATGGAATCTGTCAGCCGGACATTAAAATCACTGTCCAAAAATCATTTAATCCAAAAGCAAAAATGTCCCGAAGACGAACGCAGCTATCGGATCTGGCTTACAGATGAAGGAAATGCGGAGTTAAACCAAAACTATATCTACATTTTGGGACCACTTTATCATTTGGCCAGACAGATGGGACCGGATTTTGACCAGCTGATCAGGCTGATCACCCAGGCCGATACGTTTATCGAAAACATGAATAAGGAGGAATCTTGATTGAAATTTTACGATGCTCTTCAGCTGAATCCATCAGACTTAAAAGAAAAAATCAAGGCTTCAGGCAGCCGGAAAGAAAAAATTCACTATCAGCTGGCGCTGATTATCCGGGCCATTCTTTTAGTAATTTTCTCCGTTGTTTTTATCGCCGGACTAAACATGGTCTTTGGCAATGAAAACGGCGCCATGTCTGTTGTGATCTTTTGTGTCCTTTTAAGTATACGATTTATTGATCTGGGTTATCAGATTAGCCATTCTCTGATTAACCTTGCCATTTCTTTTGCCATACTGCTTATATCACCTCTGCTGATGCAGGCCGTACCTCCGGTCATTGGTTTTATCATTAATTTTGTATCCATTATGCTGATCACTTTTATGGTGTGCGACCAGCCCGAAATGGGCAACGGCGGTCTTTTTCTTTTTGGCTATGTCTTTCTTTCCGGAAACCCCGTTACCGGAGCCTCCTTTATTAACCGTGCCCTGCTTACATTCACCGGCTATGCCATCTGTGGCGCCATTTTATTTATGAAACATCGTCATAAAAATAAAGGACTTTCTTTTAGAAAAATTGTCAGCCGTTTTGACATTCACGCCCCAAAAAGCCAGTGGCAGATTCAGCTGGCCCTGGGCATGAGCCTTTTATTTCTCCTTGGCCGTATATTTAATATTGACCGTTTTATGTGGATGGGTTTTGCCTGCGCCTCCATGCTGTCTGCATGGCCCATGGATATGAAGTGGCGCCCATTGGACAGAGCCGCTGGGGTTATTATCGGGTCCCTTCTTTTCTGGATCATTTACACCATCACACCTGCAAACATGCAGTTTCTTTACGGACCAGTCTCCGGACTTTGCCTGGGCTTTTGTGCAACCTACCGCGCCAAAACCGTTTTCAACTGTTTCGGTGCCCTTTTGGCAGCCACTTCGATTTACGGTTCCGGAGGTGCTGTAGAACTGCGTATCTTTAATAACCTGATCGGTATACTGTTTGGATTTTTATTTTTCTACTTCTTCCAGAAAATTATGGTTGACCGAATCTTTACCCGTCAGCCGCTGTCGGAAGATCCGTGCTGATTAAACAGCTTATCCTCATATGAAAAATTAAAAATTGCGTTTATAAGTCAAAGGATGCATCCACATGTCCCCTTCACTCATAAACGCAATTTTTTCTTTTAATCCTTAATTTTTCCCCCTTCAACGGTGAGAATCCGATCAGAAACAGCTTTCACAAAAGGAATATCATGGCTGATAATCAAAATTCCCATACCTGCAGAGGCCAGATCCCGTATGATCCTGGTCATCTCCTTTGTTGTCTCCGGATCCAGAGCCGCCGTGGGTTCATCAAAACATAAAAGTTTTGGATTGGTCACACAGGATCGGGCTATGGCAACCCGCTGTTTCTGGCCCCCGGACAGCTCGTAGGGCCGCTGGGCTGCCTTATCGGAAATCCCCAGGGTTTCCAGCATTTCCATGGCCAGAGTCCGGGCACTGTCTACATCCATCCTGTGAACCTGAGTCAAAGCCAGTGTAATATTTTTAAGCACCGTCATATGGGGAAATAAATGATAGCTCTGAAAAACCATCCCCAGATTTTTGCGAATCTCAAATAACGCATCCTTTGATGCCCATGTCATACGGCCATCTTTTTCCTCACATATGAATCTGCCGTCAATGGCAATACTGCCCTGATCCGGCCGCTCCAGTCCTGTAATGCAGCGGATGATCGTGGTTTTGCCTGCACCGGACTGTCCCAGAAGAGAGACGATCTCTCCCTGATCCACATCAAAGTTTATATCCTGAAGGACTTTATTGCCTTTAAAAGCCTTATATAAGCCTCTTACCGTCAGAAGCATCACTGTCACTCCTCATAATATACTTTCTTTTCTGCCACATTTAACAGCTTTGTAATCACAGCCGTGAGTATAAGATAGATCACACCGACAACAATATACGGCATAATGGTTACATCCCGCGTGGATATACTCTTGGCAATTTTAAAGATTTCCGTCAGCCCCAGAGCATATACAAGTGATGTATCCTTAATCAGTGTAATAATCTCATTTCCAATGGAGGGCAGTGTCCGCTTGACAACCTGAGGCATCACGATCTTCATGGTAATCTGAGGTCCGGAAAAGCCCAGCAGCGTAGCCGCCTCCAACTGTCCCTTTTCCACAGACTGAATACCGGATCTAAAAATTTCTGCAAAATATGCGGCATAATTGATAATAAAGGCAAAAAATACATAAGGCAGCCTTGTACGGCCAAAAAGCTGTATTCCCACAGCCGGAAGGCCAAAAAAGATGAGAAACATCTGTAAAAGCAAAGGGGTTCCCCTCAGTACCCATGTATAAAAACCGGATATGCCTCTTAAAGCACGGATTTTTGAAACTCTGCAAAGGGCAATCAGCACCCCCAGAGGAATAGAGGCCACCAGCGTTACCACAAAGGTTCCCAGCGTTACCCCCAGCCCCTCCATAATCTGAGGAAAGATTTTAATAATATAATCCATGTCTCCACTCCAGCCTTCTCAACTATTTAACAATATCCGCACCAAACCACTTTGTGGAAATCTCTGCCGCAGTGCCGTCGGCTTTCAGTGCCTTGACAGCCCCATTAATGGCATCGCACAGCGCCTGATCCCTGACACCGATTCCGTATTCTTCTGATCCGAAATTCTCGTCAAGAATCACATACTGAGAGGGATCATCCTTGTGGGAGATCACATACTCTAAAAGTACACTGTCCGCAACAACGGCATCGGAACGACCGGCTTCCATATCCATAATTGCCATATCATTGGTAGCAAATTCCGCAATACTGAACGTCGAAGACACCTGGGGCATCGCTGCCATAGCTTCTATGGCACTGGATTCAGCCTGAGCAGCCACCGTCTTTCCGGCCAGATCTGCAAGAGAGGTAATCCCTGAATCCGCCATTACACAGACAACCTGTTTATTATCCAGATAAGGCTCCGTAAAAATTACCCCCTTATCTTTGCGTTCCTCAGTGATGGTATAGCCGTTCCAGAGAACATCCACATTCCCCTGCATCAGTTCCTGTTCTTTCATCGACCAGTCAATTGTCTGAAATTCCACTTCCACACCCAGCTTTTCCCCAACCGCTTTGGCAAGATCAATATCAAAGCCGGCAAGATCATTATTTTCATCTAAAAATCCCATTGGAGCAAACGTGTCATCCACACCGATGATCAGCCGATCATACCCCAGATCGGAAACTGCCGCCTCACTTTGTGTGCTGCCCTGGGTACCATCACCATTACTGTCTGCATCTGCAGACGCCGTCTTACAGGCGGCCAAGGATGCTGTCATTGCTGCTGCCAAAAATAATACTGTAAACTTTTTCATATCTATCTCCTCCTGTCTGACACACTACATTCAACTAATACTTTACTATAGTAGTGTATAATCACTCAAAAGTCAATAGCTAAATGAAATTTCTTCGTAAACCTTTCGTACCATCTCATCATCTTCTCCGGCAAGGTTGCTGATCTGACATGTAAAAATCACATCTCCGGTCTGTACCCAGGTCATATACTGAGCTGTATCCGTTCCCAGGGGGGACACATAGGTCAGACATACATAGGAAACCTCCTGATCGCCCACGGTCATTTTCTTTTCTTCGCTGAAGCTGACATCCGTATATTCTGGATTATCTTTAATGTAGGCCATCATTGTCTCATATTCGGAAGCCATCGTATCCGCAGAATAAAATTCCACAAAGGTATAATCCAGATTCACATAATCTGCCGTTCCAGCCCCCAGATAATAAGTGGAAGACACATTGACATCAAAACCTTCCGGAAGGCCAATCGCCGCACTGGCATGGGCATTTTCCGCCTCAATCATATAAGCGCCGTTTTCATCGACTTTGGCCGGAATATTATAACCGGTTGTTTCTCCGGAATCCGTACCGCCGTTTCCTGTACTGTGCTCTGCTATACCGCCGTTTTCGCCGCTTATGTCTCCCCCGCTTATATCAGGCAAAGACACACTGTTTTTTGCTTCTTCCGGAAGCGTCATATCCGATACAGTTCCGAATTCCGTATATTCAATCTCCATGGTATATTGGGAAAATTCACCTGTACCATTTTCAAGGGTCTCCATCAGATCATTGCCTGCATCCCTCAGATCAATGGTCATGGAACTGGGAAGCCCTGTCTTTTTGTCAAATTCAATGACAGCATCCACCTGGGCGGAAGTATCATCAGACGGCAGCGCCCCCAATACCCCTTCCCCGGTGTATAAAATATCTCCCAGCTGTGAAACAGATATGCTGGCCTTGACCTGATTCTTGCCATGAACACTGGCCGTTTCGCAGCCGTCTGCCACGGCCTGTAAAATACTGTCCGCGACCTGGGTGGCCGGATAGGTATCCTGAGTCTGCATCCAGATGCCCTCATAATTTGTATAACATACCGTCTGTCCGCTCTCATTGATCTGGTAAATATCCATTGAAGACTCCAGGTCAGTATCGCCGTAATTTTGTGCGTAACTCCCGGTTACATGCCAGATATCCGCCGCACTGACGTGCGTCAGCGTCAGTTTCTGACTGGCCGATGCCTTTACATCTCCGTTTACATGATCCTTCATTGTCAGTTCAATATTTGTATCCGCAGTCATTGTCACCGAAGACTGGGACGCCAGCGCCTCAATCGCCGATGCCGCCATGGCGGACGGATCCTTTTTTTCATTCCCCCCCTGACTGCAGGCCGTCAGAATCCCTAACCCGCCGCATAATAGAAGCGCTGTATATTTTTGATAGTTTTTCATATCTTCATCTTCACCTCCATCTTTAAGACACCCTCAGTGTTCATCCAGGGATACACTCATACCGTCATGTCGTCTGGATTTCTCGGCCGCAAAAGCAATATAATGACTCTCCATAGAACGCTGGATGGAGGTCAGTGTATCTGCCCGGCAGTCTTCATTCTGCAAAAATCCGATAAAATCTCTGAGCATACGCACATCACCGCCGCCATGGCCGGAAAAGTCATCGGCCAGAGCCGTTACATCAATCACCGTCTCCGCCTGGCCAAAAGGCTGTACATGGATGATATTCGTATTCATATCTGCCTTAATCTCACCTGCAGTTCCGGAAATTTCCAGCGTGCGGTAACATTTTTCACTGAATGCGCACATTGTAAAATTAACGGTAGCGCCATCCTCCATCAGTAAATTCACAACCTGATGATCCACCACATTATTATCACAGTGATAAACGCAGCGGCCGTAAGGCCCTTCCTTTAATGCGGCAAGCAAATTTTCTTCATCCGGGGTGCCATACGGACATACAACATTTAACGGCCAGTCGGTATTCCCCTTTTTCAGCTGGTCACCGTACCATTTCACCGCATTAAACGGACATGTATCTTTCACCGCACAGAAATCCGTACATCGAAGGGTACTGCCTTCCGGCGCACATGATTCCTTAAACAGACGAAGGCTGCCAAAGGAAGTGACTCTGACACAGCGCTTTCCGGTCAGCCACAGTAAAATATCCATATCATGGCAGCATTTCTGTAAAATCATAGGACTTGTCTGCTCACTGTTTCTCCAGTTGCCCCTGACAAAGCTGTGGGCCTGGTGCCAGTATCCCACATGTTCCATGGCCTGGACATTAACCACGTCTCCGATTTTCCCGGAAACAATCAGTTCCCTGATCTTCTGATAAAACGGTGTAAACCGCAGCACATGACACACAGCCACATGACGGTTGTACCTTTCGGCAGTTTCTTCAATATGGCGGCAGCCTTCTTTTGTGGGCGCAATCGGTTTTTCCAACAGCAGATGATATCCCGCCTCAAGGGCTGCCACAGCCTGATGTTCATGCTGATCATCCAGTGTACAAATCAGCATCACATCAGCCAGACGTTCCTGTTTAAGCATTTCCTCGGCGGTCTCAAAGCAGCCGGATTCACTGAGACCAAAAAGCGCTGCTGCTTCATCTCTGCGCTTTTGTCTTGGTTCGGCCACAGCCACAACCTGAGCAGTATCCCCCATCTGTGCAAGACGTTTTCCGTATGTGTCAAAACCTCTGGACCCCAGTCCGGCAATAGCAATTGTAATTTTCTTCATTCGTTCAATATCCTCCATCCATGTCAACGATATGTTTTCAGTGAAAATACTTCGTATTTTCACCAGACTGCTATAATCATACCATCCATTATTTTATTTGGAAAGGCACTCTTTTGTTAATTTTTTCATATGATAGAATTAAAGACAGCTTTGAGGTGCTTTTCATTGCAATCTTTCCCTAAACCACTGACTACCGAGGAAGAACGCTATTATCTTGAACGCTATCGCAGCGGCGATGCCGAAGCCAGAAATATCCTGATTGAAAAGAACCTTCGGCTTGTGGCCCATATTGTAAAAAAATATAACAATTCCGGAAGAGAAAGCGAAGAGCTGATTGCCATCGGCATTGTGGGTCTTGTCAAAGCTGTAAATACCTTTGACGCCTCCAAGGGCAGCCGGATCGTCACCTATGCGGCCCGGTGCATTGAAAATGAACTGCTGATGATGCTGCGCAGCGAACGCAAACAGGCCCGGGAAGTGTCGTTGTATGACCCGATCGGCACCGACAAAGAGGGTAACGAAATTAATCTTCTGGACATCATTGAGAGTGAAGAAATCGATGTTGTGGAACAGATGTCCTTAAACAGTAATATTCAAAAACTTTACAGAAATATGGACGCCGTCCTTACAGGCAGGGAACGGAAAATCATCTGCCTGCGCTATGGCCTGGGGACTGCCCAGCCGGTTACCCAAAAAGAAATTGCCAGGCAACTGGGCATTTCCAGAAGCTATGTAAGCCGGATCGAAAAAAAGGCACTGGAAAAGCTCAGGAATCAATGCGGATGGTAATTTGTGTCACATATTCATCCATATTTTTTATAGCCATCTCATTAAGCCCCTCCTCAAAGGCATAGCCGGAAAATGTCAGTCCGTATTTTCCGGCATATGCCAGTATCCGCTCATAGGTTCCGGGAATGCTGTCCCAGTCTCCCACATTATAGGCTCTTACATAGGTTCCTGCAGGTTTTATAAACAGTGCATCCGAATCAATCGGCCTGTCGATCTTTGTAAAAAAGCCCTCATATTCATTAAATCGGTGATTTAAAAGAGAGTCCTGCCCCATCATCGTTCCAAAGGAATGATTAAACATCCGGTGCGTATGGTATTTTCTGGCATGTTCAATCACCGTGCGGGCTTCACCCTCTGCTGAGTCGATATCCCACACCCGGCTTACGAATAAATATTCTTCCGGATAATCCACCTGCTGGATTTGCGAAAAATCCAGCTGCTTCATCGCCTTAAGGGTCCGCGTTCGTGATACAAGCAAGCCCTTGATTTCTTTCAGCCTGCGGATAGATACATTCACTTCCTCAATTTTATCATTAAAAATACCGATCAATCCATCTGCAGAAGGCTCATTCATATAAGCCTTGATTTCCTCAATAGACATATTCAGCTCCCGAAGTGTTAAAATCATTTCCAGGACCTGACTCTGACGGTATGTGTAATACCGGTAGCCATTATCAGCCTTGTACGCCGGAGAAAACAGTCCGATCTCATCATAATAGAGCAGGGTACTTTTATTGATATTATGAATTCTGGCAAACTGGGCTGCTGTCAGACCCTTTTCATTATTCTTGGACACTTTTCAAATTCCTCCTTGACCTTCAAGTTACTTTATAGTTTATTGTAACTGTTGTGGCTAAAAATTGTCAATAAGACATCTTTGGATTATGAAAGGAGCAGGGATATATGAAACTGATACTTCAATATCTGAAGCATTATAAAGGACTCCTGGCCTTAAACATCATTTCAGTTTTTGGTTTTGCACTTGTAGAGCTTGGCATACCGACGATCGTATCGGATATGATTGACAATGGAATTATGAATCAGGATACCAATTACCTGATCAGGATGGGCCTGATCATTGCCGTCATTGCCGTGATCGGCGTGGGCGGAACCATCCTTCTGGGTTTTTGCTGTGCCAAAATCTCCACTTCTGTTACCCGGGATATCCGGGGTGATGTTTTTGAAAAAGTTCAGTCCTTTTCACATCATGAAATGAATCAGTTCGGTGTATCTTCTCTGATTACCCGTACAAATAACGATGCATTTCAGATTATGATGTTTTTAAACGTTATTTTAAGAACCGCTTTGATGACCCCCGTCATGGTTGTCATCAGCTTTGCGCTGACTATCCGGGCATCTCTGGATCTGTCTCTGATTATTGCTTCCACAATACCAATCATTGTCATCGGCGTTATTATCGTAGGAAAAGTTTCCGGCCCAATCAGTGATCGTCAGCAAAAAGCTCTGGATACAATCAACCGGATTTTCCGGGAAAATCTTACCGGACTCCGCGTCATTCGCTCTTTTAATAACGATGCCTATGAGTCTGCACGTTTTGACAAGGAAAATACCAACTTTACGAAACAATCTAAGAATTTATTCAAATTGATGTCTGCCACAGAACCGGTATTTTTCCTGTTAATGAATATTGCAGCCTTATGTATCTATTTTGTTGCAAGTATAATGATCGATAACCAGACACTTCAGGTGGGCAAACTGGTGGCTTTTATGGAATATCTGTTTCATGCCATGTTTTCTGTGATGCTGTTTTGTATGGTATTTATGATGTATCCCCGTGCCAACATTTCCGCCAAACGTATTATGGCTGTTCTGAACACGGAAACAAGTATACATAATCAACCGCAGCCAGCCCCCAAACAGGACAGCCACAGACACAGCATCGTCTTTGATCATGTGGATTTTGTCTATCCGGACGGGGACGAGGCTGTACTTAAGGATATTTCCTTTACAGCCAGCCAGGGGGAAACCGTGGCCTTTATCGGCAGCACCGGTTCAGGGAAAAGCACGCTGATTCACCTGATTCCACGATTTTACGATGTTGCTTCCGGAAAAATCTATATTGACGGACAGGATATCTCAACCATGGATCTTGCCCGACTTCGTGATAAAATTGGTTTTGTCCCCCAGAAGGCTAACCTTTTCTCCGGGACCATTGCAGACAACATCCGCTTTGGCAAACCAGATGCCACCATGGATGAGGTCATTCATGCAGCCAAAGTTGCGCAGGCCTATGATTTTATTATGGAAAAGCCACACAAATTCGACGAACGGATTGTGGAAGGTGCCACCAACGTTTCAGGCGGCCAAAAGCAGCGGCTTTCCATTGCCAGAGCCCTTGTAGGTAAGCCGGAAATCTATATTTACGATGATTCATTTTCCGCACTGGATTTTAAAACCGATGCCCGGCTGCGAAAGGCTCTGAAATCCCAGGTCACCGATGCCATTGTTCTTATTGTGGCTCAGCGTGTATCCACAATCATGGATGCTGACCAGATTATTGTTCTCAATGAAGGAAAAATTGCAGGCATGGGAAAACATAAAGATCTTTTAAAAACCTGCCCTGTTTATTATGAAATTGCAGCTTCTCAGCTGAGTGAGGAGGAATTGCAGTATGCGTAATAAAAATCAGAAAAAAGCTGGGGATTTAAGAAATACAAATAAAATTGGTTTTGGAATGTGTATCAAAAAGCTACTTCACTATGTCCGTCCATACCGTGTGAAATTAAGTTTTGCCCTGCTCATGGTTGTGGTATCCAATCTGACCTTTGCCGTTAATCCTTTAATGGAAGGTAAAATCACAACCCAGCTGGCTTCCGATGCGGCTGATCTCATGTCTGGCCTGCCAGGTGCTCATGTCCATTTTGACATCGTTCTGCAGGTCATGGCCGTTCTGCTGGGCCTTTATCTTGTTAAAACGGTTTCACAGCTGCTGACCAGCTTTTTCCTCACAGATGCCATCCAGCAGACCATGCACGATATCCGCAATGCACTGCAGAAAAAAATCCAGCGTCTGCCGGTTAAATATTTTGACGACCATGCTTACGGCGATATTTTAAGTACAATCACCAATGACGTGGACACTTTAAGTAATGCCCTTCAACAAACACTGACCAGAGTATTTGCAGCGATCCTTACCTTTATTTTTGTGATCTCCATGATGCTTTATGTCAATGTATGGATGACCCTTGTAGCACTGATTATTATTCCTCTGACCATTATCATCACCCGCTTTTTTGTCAAACGGTCTCAGAAATTATTCGACCTGCAGCAAAAAACCGTCGGTGAGCTTAACGGTACAATTACAGAGCTGTACGGCGGCTTTAATGAAATCCTTCTTTTTAATAAGCAGAAGGATTCCGTCAATCAGTTTAAAGATGTCAATGAACGGATGGCTCAGTCTGCCTTTAAGGCCCAGTTTATGTCCTCTCTGATCTCTCCGTTTGTATCTTTGATTACTTATCTGACCATTGGCGGTGTAGCGGTTTTAGGCTGTGTGTTTGTCATCGGCGGATCCATAACTGTTGGTAATCTCCAGGCTTTTATTCGCTACATCTGGCAGATCAATGACCCGCTGTCTCAGGTTTCACAGCTGTCCGCTCAGGTTCAGTCCGCCATTTCGGCCATGAACCGAATCTTTTCACTCCTTGATGCCCAGGAGGAAGTCAGCGAAGGCAGCGTCAATGTAGACGTGAACAAAATCGAAGGACAGGTCTCCTTTGAACATGTGCAGTTTGGCTATGATGAACAGCTGCTGATGCACGACGTAAGCTTCCAGGTTAAACCCGGGCAGATGGTGGCTATCGTCGGTCCTACCGGTGCAGGAAAAACAACATTGATGAATCTGCTGCTCCGCTTTTACGATGTCAAAGGCGGTGCCATTAAAATCGATGGCATCGATATTCGGGACATGAACCGGGAAGATCTGAGAAGCCTGTTCTCCCTTGTCCTTCAGGATACATGGCTTTTTTCTGGAAGTATATTCGAAAATATCCGGTACGGCCATCTGACAGCCCGCAAAGACGAAGTGGTCGATGCAGCCAAAATGGCCAATGTTCATCACTATATCCGAACTTTAAGTCATGGCTATGACTCCATCATCAACGAGGAAGCCAACAACATTTCCCAGGGGGAAAAGCAGCTGCTGACGATTGCCCGGGCAATTTTAAAGGATCCCCGTATTCTTATACTGGACGAAGCCACATCCTCTGTGGATACCCGCCTGGAACGGATGCTTCAGGAAGCCATGCAAAAGGTAATGGCCGGCCGTACATCCTTTGTCATTGCTCACCGTCTTTCTACCATACGGAATGCAGACCTGATCCTTGTGGTGGATTCCGGAGACATTATCGAACAGGGCACCCATGAACAGCTTCTGGCTCAGAAAGGAGCCTACGAAAAACTTTACCATTCCCAGTTTGCCAACCAAAACTTTGACTGAGAAAAAAGGGACCGTCGATAAATGATCTCAAACACTGACAAAAAACGTCGTTGATGCGTGTATACCTGATATGTCCCCGCCTTACTGGCTGTCCAGTAAAGCGGGGACATATCAACCCCGACGCTTATCAACGACGTTTTCTTATTTTTTATTCCATTCTTCCCGCCAGCAGTTCATTGACCAGCTTTCCGTCAGCTTTTCCTTTGACTTTAGGCATCAGTACCTTCATGATCCGGCCCTTGTCTTTCGCCGTTGGAACAGTGATTTCAAGTTCTGAAAGAACAGTGTCAATCACTGCATTAATCTGATCCGCATCCATTATTTTAGGGACAAATTCCTCATAAACAGCGATTCTCAGACGGCACTGTTCAATTATTTCAACCCGGTCCAAAGGTGTGGTTTCCATTGTCTCCTGCGTCTGTTTAATTTCCTTGCGGATCACTGTATTCTCCTCGTCCTCGGTTAAATCGGCCCGTTTGTCAATGGTGGCATTCTTTAATGCGGAAAGCAGCATGGACAGGGCATCCTTGCGCGCCTTGTCATGTGCTTTCATCGCTTTTACCATTTCTGCACGTACAACATCTACTTTTGTCATCTTACATCACCCTTTCATCATCTGTTCCAGCACCCGGCCGTCCACATTTCCCAGGTCTACGCCCAGCAGACGGGCCATCGTCGGTCCCTCATCAATCAGGCACATTGCCGGAATTTCAACATTTTCTTTGATATCAGGCCCTTTGGCCATAAACACGGTCTGATATCCTGGTTTCCCGGGAATATAGCCGTGGGTTGCCTGCATTTTTTCGTGCCCGGGTCCGGATTCCATCTGATTCACTTCCTCCATAGGTACCCGCCAGTCATCCTGGAAATAATAACCGTCCCTGGCCTCTATCATAAAGCTGCATCTGGGATCAGCCCCCATGGCGGCGGCTTCTTTGCCAGGTATAATTTGTTCAATACCGCTGTCCCCGTCACTCATTAATTCCTTTAACAGCTGAAAAACTTCTTCCTTCAGATTACCAAATCCCTTGCGGATATAAATGTACGCAGAGCCATCACAGTTTTTGCACAAAGCCTTCCACTGGACAATACTTCCCTGACTGACCGTAATCCATCCCTTTTTCTCAAACCAGTGATTGAGGTAAATAACCTCTGCGGTATCTTTTAGGTAATGATCTCCCAATACAATAATATTGGTATCATCCTCCATCCCCATATAGGTCACCGTGTCCAAAATTTCTCCCAGCCTGCGGTCATGACGCACAACAGCCGCTCTGGCCTCATCAGATTCCGTACCGTAAAGATGGCGCTGCGTATCCAGATCCGTAAAATGGACAAGTGTGAGATCCGGCTGATATTTCTCCAGCGTATACTTTAAAGATTCATGGGTAAAATTATCCAACTGCGGCTGACTTTTTCCGCTGCGCAGATGTCCGAATTTCTGATTCAGGGCAGCCTGATATAAAACGGTTCCATTACGCAAAGAAACCCCCACCTGACTGTCCCACACACGGTTTGCAAAAATTTCCGGCACGTTCCATGTAATTTTGGACCGGGCACTCACCGGCCACAGCAGGGATGCCACTTTTCTCCCCTGCTTCAAAACTTCATCATAAATCGTTGTGCGGCGAATATAACCTCTCTGCCAAAACCAATCCGGACTTTTTCTCTCTGACTGAATCAGCGTATTATTAATAATCCCGTGATTTTTCGGATAACACCCTGTCACAATACTTGTATGCGCCGGATAAGTAATACTGGGATAGACCGAAGATACATTAAAGCAGTAGGACGCATTTTCAAGGAAACGTGAAAAATTGGGAAGCATTCGAAACTGCTGTGTATCCGCGGCACCAAGCGCATCAAAGGAAATAACAATCATTTTATGCTGTTTTTTCTCCATATTCAGGCCTCCTTAATAATAAATCCGTCCTTCGTCAATCACCTGACACAGGCCCTGATCGATCTTTATAATTGCAGTTCCGCAGTTTTTCTGCAGACTTCCGTCCCAGAATTGACTGATTTTCCGTTTCAAAAGCACCTTCAGCAGTGCCTTGTTCAGGGTTCCGTGCGCCACCACAAGAATTCTTCCTGCTGTGTGCTGTTTAAATAAATCTTCAAGAAAATGTCCCGCCCTGATGCAAATATCCTCAAGAGACTCTCCATTTTCAGGGGTCACATAACACTGGGGTTTGGTAAAGAAACAGCCATGTTCAGGATCAAACTGAGGATCCTTAATATGGTCAAAGGATTGTCCTTCCAACGCCCCAAAACACAGCTCCTTCAGTCTGTCATCTTTTCTGATTTTAATACCCGGCATATGAGCCGTCAAGATACAGGCAGTCTCATAGGCTCTTTGAAGGGGACTGGAATATACGGCATCAAAGCAAAGACCCATAGACATCCAGGCCTTCTGAGTTAATTGTGCCGTTTCACGGCCTTCCTCTGTCAGTCGGATGTCTGCACTGCCCTGAATTTTATGTTCCGCATTCCAGATGGTTTTCCCATGTCTTATAATATATAATTCCAGCATAATAATTATTAACCCTTCCTTAAATAATATTCCAGCTTTTCCAGTTCTCTGTAAATTTCCTCAGAAGATACATATACAGCCGTTGCTTTTGGATCATACATGAGTGCGGATTTTAAATGGCATGGATAAAATCCAGATATTCCTTCATCCTTTTCTCATATCCCAGATCACCTGGCTCATAAAACTTCTCATCTTTAAATTCATCCGGAAGATACTGCTGATTTACATAATGATTCTCAAAGTCATGGGCATACTGGTATCCAATTCCATGTCCCAGCTTTGCCGCGCCTTTATAGTGGGCGTCCTTTAAATACACCGGAATCGCTGCGGTCTTATGAGACTGAACAAATGCCATGGCTTTGTCAATGGCGCAGATTGCCGAATTACTCTTGGGCGCACAGGCCACATAGGCCACCGCCTGAGCCAGTACAATCCTGGCTTCCGGCATTCCCAGCCGCTCCGCGGCCAGAGCCGCACTGGTTGCCACCTGCAAAGCCTGGGGATCGGCATTGCCTACATCCTCTGCTGCACAGATCATAATCCGTCGGGCCACAAAAGCTACCGGTTCACCGGCATACAACATTCGTGCCAGATAGTAAACCGCCGCATCCGGGTCAGAACCTCGCATACTTTTAATAAAAGCAGAGATCGTATCATAATGATTATCTCCTTCTTTATCATACTTGACTACACGCTTTTGAATACATTCTGATGCCACATCCAGATCGATGTGAATCTTTCCGTCCGCACTTCTGGCGGTGGTCATAATACCGAGCTCAATGGCATTCAGGGCTGCCCTGGCATCCCCGTTGGCCACATCTGCCAGAAAATCCAGGGCTTCATCTGTAATCTGAGCCTGATAGGCACCCATTCCCTTTTCCACATCATACACAGCCCGCTTTAAAAGTATCTTTATATCTGCATCTGACAATGGCTTTAATTCAAAAATAATGGATCTGGAAATCAAAGCACCGTTGACTTCAAAATAGGGATTCTCTGTAGTGGCGCCAATAAGGACAATGGTGCCGTCCTCCACAAAAGGCAGCAGGTAATCCTGCTGTCCTTTATTGAAACGATGAATCTCATCTACAAAGAGAATGGTCTTTTTGCCGTACATTCCCTGATTGTTTTTAGCCTGTTCAATCACCTGCTCCATATCTTTTTTTCCGGCACTGGTGGCGTTAATCTGAGTAAATACAGCGCTCGTTGTATTGGCAATCACCTTGGCAATGGTCGTCTTTCCTGTTCCCGGCGGTCCATAAAAAATGACGGAACTGATTTTATCCGCCTTGATGGCCCTGTATAACAGCTTATCCTTCCCGATAATATGCTGCTGTCCCACAATCTCATCCAGCGTAGACGGCCTCAGCCGGGAAGCTAAGGGAGATTCTTTCTCCATACTGACCTCTCGCATATAATCAAATAAATCCATTTCTTCTCATACCTTTCCATTCCCTGGCCGTCAAAAAATTACAGAAAAAGACCAGAGAAAGATTCTTCTTACAAAATCTTACCACATTGGCGGTATGAATACAAATAATTCCTTGCCTTAATCACCACACTTTATCCTGGCCGGGACTGCCCATGCTCTGATCAGGGCCGCCCATACTCTGACCAGGGCCACCCATCCCCTGGCCAGGATCGCCCATCCCCTGGCTTCCTCCATTCATATAAACGACCAGCTGATCCATTGTAATTTCCCTTTCATCACTGCCTGTTATCAGCGTATAACTTTCCCCCAAAACCAAATCCGGGGTACTGATCAGAACCGAATCAAAGGCATGATCTGCTGTCCACGAAATAATTTCATTTCCGGACGCATCTGTGAGCGTACATTCACACCCAGCCTGCTGAGCTGTTACCAAAGTCAGGAAAGTTCCCTGCTGAGAGCTTTCACTAAAACCTGCTGCCATCTGCGATGAACCTGTTGCCACAAATATACCGCCGGTGACAGAAGCCTCCGTACCATAATCCAAAGCACCATTGCCGCCGTTTTCCGGTCCTGAAATATAAGTTTCACCTCCGGAAATCAACAGACTTCCATTCGAATCTACACCATCACCTAATGCATTCACATAAACCGTTCCTCCGGAAATACGAATAAACGCTTCTTCATCTGAATCAAAGGCATCAGAACCTCCGCCTATACCTCCAAAACCACTTTCATCGTTACCTCCGGCTGCATTAATGCCATCATCTGATGCTGTCAGCTGAATTTCCCCGCCTGTAATATCCACCGTATGCCCCTCAAGGCCTTCATAGCTGTCTGAAATTGTCACTGTCCCGGAATTTATAATCAATCCACTGTCTGTATGCACACCATCATCACCTGCAGTGATGGTCAGACTTCCGCCGTTTATTGTCAAATCGCCAACACTATGCAGGGCATCATCGGTACATTCCAGAGTAAAAGTACCGGCATCAATTTGCATAACATTTTCTGAACTTAAGCCATCGTCAGCTGCCGTAATATCAAATGTGCCACCGCTGATATACATCGACCCCAGTGAGGCATCATCGGCATTTTCCGCATGGAGTCCATCTTTGCCGCTGGTTATGGTCATTTTGCCGTCTGCAATACACAGGCTGTCTTTCCCGGAAATTCCATGTTCCCCAGCGGTAATCTCATAAGTTCCGCCAGTGATCACCAGCTCATCCTTTGAAACAATGCCGTGCCCGGCGGTCCCAGAAATAATCAGTGTCCCAGTACCATTAAGAGTTAAATCTGATTTAGAAAAAATAACGGCATCAATATTTGAATCATCAATCGCCTCATAGCTGCCGCCATTCACCAGCTGATTAGATGTCCCTTCACCTGTAGTTACAAAAACTTTATCGCATGCTTTAACATAAATAGCCGCCGATGAAGCACTTGTTATTTCGACACCATTTAAAACCAACTGGACTTTGTCTGTATCCGGGGCATCTACCACAATCATTCCATCGTTCAGTACGCCCGACAAAATGTAAACACCGCCCTCAGTAATCGTCACAGTACCTCCCAAAATCTGGACACTGCTGTCGTCACATACGCCGCTGTCTCCGTTGAACTGAATTTTAATACTTTCACTTTCGTCAAATCCGGTGTCATCATCCCGATCATCAAACAGCTGTTCCGTATCCGACAAAAGACTCTGAGCGCTTTGGGTCTCTGTGGATTCACTTTCCCCAACCTGATTTTCCTGCAAAGTACATCCTGTAAAGCTAAGGCCGCACTGCAGTGACAGGCCTGTACATACCATTAATCTAACCAATGTTGATATATATTTTCGATTCATCAAAGTTCTCCTTTCACACCTTTTTATAGTTCTTCCCGTTCTGACGCAACACGGCTGAAACTGACTGATAAATTTCCATTTCTGCATCTGATTTCATCAATCATTTCTTTTTCCTTTATGCCTGATTTAAGTTTAACCTGATAATGAAGTTCATACAAACTTCCCATATTCACAGTTCTAACGCGCACCAATACCCATCTGGATGTATAATTCTTTAAAATTCCTTCAAAAACACCACTGTAATCCAGCTGTTCCGGAATAGTAATCTTTAAATCCCGGCTCCCATCATTTTCTCCATAGGGAATCACCGTCAGTAAAAGTGTAATACCGCCAATCACCAGAACAATTAAAAATCCAATGCCGATATATCCCATTCCAGCTGCCAGTCCCGCTGTCATTGCCAGAAAAATACTTCCTATTTCTCTGGAATTTCCCGGAACAGAACGAAATCTTACAAGACTGAACGCCCCCATGACCGCCACACCTGTTCCCAAACTGCCATTAACAAGCATAATTACAGTCTGCACAATAACAGGAAGTACGGTCACCGTCAAAATAAAATTTTTGGAATACCTGTTTTTGTACATATGCATACATGCGATTAAAAGCCCCATCGCCAAAGCTCCTGCCATACACAGTACAAAGGCAGTCCCCCCGATTCCATTTGTTCCCTCTGTGTAAATACTTTCAAATATCATTTTAATGTCCACTATCCTTCCATAAAATTATTTTGTTACAAAATTTCAATTTTTTTGTATCTTTTGCTTACATATAAATTTCCTATAAAATGTTCCATATTTTGAAAATGAAATCGGATATATTTCCAATTCTGAAAAAATTCTGCTCATCCAGATTGGAAAAGCTCCCGGTACCTTGACTTCCATCAAAAGCATATCCGGATCCATAAGCTGACTGCCAAAATCACCGGTCCATAAATCTGGGTGTTCAGTCCTTGCTTTAATATTCCAGTCAAAAGTTACTCTTAAATCAGGATCCGAAACACCGGCCAGAGCAACTCTGTCATAAGAAAGGTAAACTTCCGGCTTAAGCCTGTAAAGTTGAAACATATAACCTATTTCTTTTAAAATTTGATCTTCCGGATATAAAGCACTGCCCTTTTGAGCAGCTTCCAGCCAGTTGACTGCATCATTAAATGCCATGGCCGCCCTGCGCTTATACACAATATGGTCGTACTTTTTTTTAATCTCCAAAAAAACCTGCGTATCTTCTCTGGGAAGCCCATAGCTTCGAAGGCGAAATTTTTCCTTGTATATCGGTTTTTCCAGCGAGTTTTCAATTAAACGGAAATCTGATGTGTCATAATAAACATTACATATTTTATATGTTCCAAAACAATCCTCAGTCAGTTGACCCAAAAAGTTTTTTCTCAGGCTGGCATACTGAAAACGGCTGATCATATATTTTTTTTCATAGCGTTGAAAATTGTTCTGCATATTTTCCTCCCTGTTTCGTTTTTTGCATCTTATCTCACAAACCTGAAATCAGTCTTAAAAATCCGGACCGCAACTGTGAATTTATTGTGATCTTCAGAGTAATTTCAGAAACATACGCTATAATTCAAAACAAAATACTGTTATAATGAATAGGAAAGTGAGGAAATTTTTATGAAAATCCTGATTATAGAAGACGAAAAAAATCTGGCAGATGCTTTGAAACAAATTATGACCGAAGCGCATTATATTGCAGATGCAGTCTATACCGGAACTGACGGAATCGACTATGCCATGAGCGGTATTTATGACATGATTATTCTGGATGTTATGCTCCCTGGAAAAAACGGCTTTGAAGTCATCCATGAACTTCGAACATCTCAAATAACCACGCCGGTGATCATGCTCACCGCCAGAGATGAGGTCAGCAGCAAAATTACCGGTCTTGACAATGGCGCAGATGATTACATGACCAAACCCTTTGAACCCGAAGAACTTCTGGCACGTATACGTGCATTATCCCGGCGTCAAAATGATATGGTTTTTGAAAAAATAACCTTTTCAGATCTGACCTTAAATCTGTCTTCCTGTGATTTATGCTGCCACAGCCGGTCCATTCGTCTCAGCTACAAAGAATTTGAAATTTTAAAAATTCTTATGGCATCCCCCAAAATGATTATCTCCAAAGAGACATTGATTACAAAAGTTTGGGGGGATGACTCAGAGGCTCAGGATAATAATGTTGAAGCATATATCTCTTTTATACGAAAAAAACTTATATACTTAAAATCCAAAGTAACAATCCACACAGTCCGCAAAATCGGCTATCATCTGGAGGCACAGCAATGTTAAAACAACTGAAGCATAAATTTATATGGATTAATATGTCCCTGGTCTGTATTGTCCTATTAGCTGTGCTTTCCATTTTATGTATAGACAGCTACCGCAAATATGAATTAGAAAGCCAAAAGGCCATGGAACAGGCACTGGATCACTCCATGTTTAATCCTTCTGAAACCGATTCGGAAAATATGACGTCCGAAGAAAAGGAGAAAAAAGAGCTGCCGCCCCATCCCTGGGAACGGGAGGATTTTATGAATATGATTCCTGTTTATGTCATCACATTGGACAGCAAAAAAAATATTCAGTCCATCGACAGCACCCGTACTGATTTTTCCGAGGAATTTATCAATACAGCCGCAGAAGCTGCCCAAAAAGCGCAAGCTCAGTCCGGTTATCTTCCTGACTTTGGCATGCGATTTATGATTTCCGATACACAAGATGGCACCAAAATTGTCCTGGCGGATCTTGTTCATGAAATCAGCGCACTTCGAAGCCTGATTCTAAATTGTATACTTATCTTTATTATAACCACAATTATTTTCTTCTTTATCAGTTTTTTTCTTGCTCGATGGGCGCTTAAACCGGTCAAAACAGCGTGGCAGCAGCAAAATCAGTTTATTGCAGATGCATCGCATGAATTGAAAACACCATTGACAGTCATTCTGGCAAACCTGAAAATTATAACAACACACATGGACAGTACTGTCAAAGATCAGGAAATATGGCTGAAAAATACCCTTTTTGAAGCTGAACACATGAAAAAACTCGTAGAAAACCTGTTATTTCTCGCCCGCTCCCAGGCTGGCATGTTAACCTTCCCGGATACAACAGTTAATTTCAGTGATCTTGTACTCAATACGCTTCTTCCGTTTGAAGCTGTTGCCTTTGAACAGGGTATCATTCTTGAGGAACATATTGAAAATGATATCACCATTCCTGGAAATCCTGACCTGCTCAGACAGCTGACGGCCATCTTGCTGGATAATGCCTGTAAATACAGCGGAGCTGAAAAAGTCGTCACACTGACTCTGACACATAGTGACAACAAAGCCCGTCTTAGCGTTCACAATACCGGACAGCCGATCAGCGAAGCTGATCTTCCCCATTTGTTCGAGCGATTTTACCGGACGGATCACTCCAGAACCAAGGAAACCGGCGGTTATGGGCTGGGGCTTTCCATCGCTGCCGCCATCGTCCAAAATCATCAGGGAAAAATTCACGTCACTAGTTCAGCAGAAAAAGGAACTATTTTTACCGTAGATCTTCCTTTAGTCGTCCAACGCAATCAAAAAAAATAAAAATTTTCCTGATTTCATTTGACTTTTTTCACATTAATCATTATCATTTTAAGAAAAGTTCAATATTATTGCGGTATTTCCATAATAGCAATCCGCATTTTATGGAATTTTCTGAGAGGAGACTTAAAAATGTCAAAGAATAAGACAATTGGTGTATTGACCAGCGGCGGCGATGCACCGGGAATGAATGCAGCCATCCGTGCAATCGTACGTACAGCCATCAACAGCGGAATGAAGGTCAAAGGGATTCAGCGGGGTTTTGCAGGACTTCTGGACAATGAAATTATTGATATGAACACGCGAAGTGTCTCAGAAATTATGCGTCGGGGCGGTACAATGCTTTTTACGGCAAGATGTGAAGCGTTTAAAACAGCTGAAGGCCAGAAAAAAGGCGCTGAAATTTTACGTGAAAACGGCATTGACGGTCTGATCGTCATCGGCGGTGACGGGTCCTTCCAGGGTGCTCAAAAACTGTCTGCCCTTGGAATTAACACCATCGCCATTCCCGGAACCATTGATCTGGACATTGCCTGTACCGACTATACCATCGGCTTTGATACAGCCGTAAACACAGCCATGGCGGCCATCGATAAAATAAAAGACACCTCTATGTCCCACGAGCGCTGCAGTATCGTGGAAGTTATGGGACGCAATGCCGGTTATATTGCCCTGTGGTGTGAAATTGCCAACGGTGCTGATGGTATTCTGATTCCTGAAAAAGAGGATTTTGATGAAGAAGAACTGATTAATACCATTCTCTCTAACCGGAAAAAAGGAAAAACTCACCATGTTGTCATCAATGCAGAAGGTATCGGTCAATCCAATCGTCTGGCCCGCCGGATCGAGACAGCCACAGGCATCGAAACCCGTGCCACCATTTTAGGCCATATTCAGCGCGGCGGCGCTCCGACGGCCAAAGACAGAGTTTATGCATCCACCATGGGCGCATATGCCGTAGATTTACTGCACAGAGGTGCCACCAACCGGGTCATTGCTTATCAAAACGGAAAATTCACTGACTTTGACATCAATGAAGCGCTGTCCATGACCAAAGGCATTGACGAGTATCAGTTTTTAGCAAGCCGCTTAATGGTTATGTATTAAAAAATAAGTTCTCAGAGCATATATCCCAAGAGGCTTTGAGAACTTATTTTTTTAACCTTCCTTTTTTCTTAATTCCTTGTAAAATCTGTACATCATTGGAATGCAGATCAAAAATGAAAAAATATCAGACACCGGCTGGGTGAGACAGACACCGGCAAGTCCCCAGACCGACGGCAGTATAAAAATCAATGGCAGAAAAAAGATACCCTGTCTGGCTGCAGACACAAAGGTAGCCTGCCCCGATTTTCCGATCACCTGAAATAACATGTTGCAAATCACATTCAGAGGCGCCAGTAAAAGCACCATACACTGGGCTCGGCAGGCAAAGGTACCGATGGCCACAACCTGGGCATCGTCAGCTCTGAACAGACGGATTAACCATGGCGCAAAAATAAAACCTCCGGCAGACAAAATACCAAGAACTACAGTGCCAAAAATCAATGAAAAGCGAATTGCACTTCGGACACGATCATATTTTTTAGCGCCATAATTATAGCCTACAACCGGCTGGAAGCCCTGCCCGAAACCGATCATCACAGAAAGCAGGAGCATAAAAATACGATTCACAATAGACATGGCTGCAACCGCGGCATCGCCATATACAGCAGCATTCACATTCAACGCCACCGTGGCAATGCTGGCCAACCCCTGCCTGCACAGAGATGGGAGCCCTGTTTTAAGAATACGCCCGTAAATTACAGGGTGCCTGGAAAGATTTCGTATACTCAGCTTGGAAATACTCTTTCCTCTGAGGAAAAAACTAAGCAATATAAAAAAGCTGATGCACTGACTTAACACGGTAGCCATGGCAGCTCCGGATATTCCCAGATCAAAACCAAAAATAAACACTGGATCAAGAATAATATTAATGACGCCCCCCAGAGCAATACCGATCATAGACAGGGCAGCCTTGCCCTCGCCTCTAAGAATATTATTAAGCACAAAGGAGGCGCACATAATAGCCGCTCCAATAAGGATATATCTGGCATAATCCCTGGCATAGGGTAATATGGTGGGGGTTGCCCCCAATAGGCGCATTAATGGATCAATGAAAATCAAACCAAATACAGTGAGCACAAGTCCGAAAATAAACGCCATAAAAAAGCCGGTGGAAGCCACCTCGCTGGCTTCCTGGTTTTTCTTCTGCCCCAAAAGTCTGGACAGCTGACTGCCAGATCCCATACCGATCATAAAACCAACGGCCTGAATAATCGCCATCAGGGAAAAAACAATGCCAACAGCACCGGCGGCACTGGTCCCCAGCTTTGCCACAAAAAATGTATCGGCCATATTATAAATGGATGTTACAAGCATACTGATGATCGTCGGTATAGCCAAACGGATAATCAAAGGCGGCACCGGTGTCTGCGTCATTTTTATAAACTGCGCTTCTTCTTTAGAATTCATTTTTCTATACCTCCCCGTCTCAGCCAGTTACCTTTCCATGCATACAATCCGGTCGTCAGCGCCGCAGTTGCCCAGGAAACACCATACCCCAGCATTACAGTCGTAAAAGAAGGCACTATAGCCCCTGCGATCCAGATCCAAAGCAGCCGCACACCGACCATATTGGATACCATCATCACCATGGCAGAAATAGAACGGCCGGCACCGCGGAACACCCCGGCCAGCACCTGTGTAATCGCCAGCAGTATATACGCAGGCATGTTTATATACATAACCTGGCGTCCATAGCTGTTGACCACAGGATCCTGACTGAAAATTCTCAGAAGCTGACTGGCAAAACACAGAACAAGCACCGTTGCAGTCAGAGTATACCCTACACTGAGCAGCAAGGTTTTCCATGCACCTTTTTTCACACGATCGTATTTTTTCGCCCCCAGATTCTGTCCCGTAAATGTCATGGCCGCCATCCCAAAGCTCATAATGGGCAGCATCACAAAGCCATCAATTTTTATATATGAGCTAAAACCCGCAATAGCATCTGCACCGAATGCATTAATATTAGACTGAACAATCACATTGGAAAATGAAATAATGGCACTCTGAAGCCCGCTCGGAATACCCATGGTGAGAATCTGGCGCAAAAGCCTGCCATGAATTTTAATATCCTTCCATGTCAGCTTGTAAATATCATCATCTCTTGTCAGCGTAAGCAGCACAAGCAGCGCCGAAACTCCCTGAGCCGTAATCGTCGCATAAGCCACTCCGGCTACGCCCATATGGAAAACAACCACAAAAAGTAAATCCAGTACAATATTGACCACAGATGATATACATAAAAAATAAAGGGGACGTCTCGAATCGCCAACGCCTCTTAAAATGCCTGCGCCCATATTATAAATTGCAGAAAACAGGGAACCCCAGAAAAAAATCCTCAGATAAACAACCGATTCTTTCATCACTTCCTCAGGCGTTCCCATCAGCTGCAAAATCGTTGGAGACAAAAGGACGCCCAGGGCAATTAAAATCACGCCGCCGATCAAAGTGACAGCCATGGCCGTATGCACAGCCTTGTGAATATTCTCTTTATTCTTCGCCCCGTAATACTGGGAAATCACTACACTGGCACCGGTAGATATACCGACAAAAAGTCCTACAATCAGGTTAATCAGTGAATTGCTGGAGCCAACCGCGGCCAGTGCCTCTTTACCAATAAAATTTCCAACCACAATAGAATCTACCGTATTATACAACTGCTGAAAAAGATTACCGATGAGCAGCGGAATGGAAAATACAATAATTTCCCGTATAATATTCCCTTCGGTCATCATCTGAGTCTTCGCTTTTCTGACCCCCATAAAAAATCCTCCCTACATTTTTTCAAAAATACTTCCAATAAACCATATTGTAATGACAACACCACTTTCTAACGACGACACCTCAATCATTGGCAAAACAACAATTGGCAGTACAATAGTTGTATTGGCAACTTTTAATTTATTATAGCATCCGAACGTACGAAAGGCAATACGCAAAAACCTTTCCAAACACGAAAAAAAACACCCATAGCCATGGAACTGACCGTAGATGCCTTTATTCGTCTTTTGTCTTTGAATGTCTTATAACCTGTGAATATATTGCTCTAAAAATGCAATGAGGGTTCTCATCTGCTCATCTGTTCCAATGGTAATTCGCAAATAGCGGTCAATGACGGGCTGATTGAAATAACGCACATAAATCCCGCTTTGACGCAGTGCATGAAACAGTTCTCCGGCATCAAATTCCGGATGGGACGCAAAGATAAAGTTAGCTTTGGAATCCGGAAATACAAAACCCAGGCGTCTAAGCGCCGCTTTGGTCCATTCCCTGGTTTTAATAATTTTAGAAACACATGCCTTAAAATACGCCTGATCTTCCAAAGCCGCAGCCCCCATCAGCTGGGCCGGAAGATTCATTGTATAGGAATTAATGGAATAGTGAACATCATTCATGGCCTTAATCAGCTCCGGCGCACCCACGGCAAAACCGATACGAAGCCCGGCCATGGATCTGGATTTGGAAAAAGTCTGCACCACAAGCAGATTATCATATCGATCAATCAGCGGCAGCGCCGACGATCCGCCAAAATCAACATAAGCCTCATCAATAATGACAACAGAGTCTCTGTTATGCTCCAAAATATCCTCGATCACCGCCAACGGCTCACCTATACCTGTGGGGGCATTGGGATTTGGAAAAATAACGCCGCCGTTGGGGCCGTAATAATCCCTGCTCACAATGTGAAAGTCCTTGTCCAGCGGTCTTACCTCATAAGGAATCCGATACACATCTGCCCATACAGGATAAAAAGAATAGGTAATATCCGGAAACAACACCGGGCGTACAGAGTTAAAAAAAGTCAAAAATGCAACAGACAGCACGTCATCTGATCCCACACCCACAAAAATCTGATCTTCCTCAACCCCATAGGTTTTGGCCAGCGCATTTACAAGCGGACCTGCGCCTGGATCCGGGTAAAGTCTGAGCCGCTCATCTTCCATGGTTTGCCGGATATGAGCCACGCCAGGTGCCGGCGGATATGGATTTTCATTTGTATTTAATTTAATCATACCCGGACAATTTGGCTGCTCGCCTGGTGTATAAGGCACAACCCGACGGATTTTATCTTCCCATAGTTTCATATTCTCATCTCCGGTTTTATATCAAAATACGATTATTTTGCAAAATACTGTTTTGCCAGACGTTCAAACGCAGGCAGTGAACGTTCAATCATATCATAAGGCACACAGTAGGCCAGACGGACATAGCCCGGGCAGCCAAAAGTTGTAGCTGAAACAAGAATAATGTTCTGCTTTTTTGCCTCCTGCACGAACGCTTTTTCATCTGCTGTCGGTGATTTGACAAACAAATAAAAGGCACCCTGCGGCTTCACACACTCAAACCCCAGCTTCGTCAGCCCGTTATATAAAAGCATCCGATTGCGGTCATAGGCCTCTACATCCGTCTTTTCATACAGACATCTTTTGGCTACCAGCTGAAACATGGAAGGTGCATTAATATATCCCAGGCAGCGGTTTGCCACCACAAGGGCTGACTGCATCTCTTTATATTCGTCAATCTGATTCGGTATAGCCAGGTAGCCGATTCTCTCACCTGGCAGGGAAAGAGATTTACTGAATGAGTAACATACAATACAATTTTTAATATGTTTTGTCATAAACGGCACCTGAACGCCATCATAAACAAGTTCACGGTATGGTTCATCCGAAATTACATAAATAGGATGACCGATCCGCTTTTCTGCCTTTTCAAGAATCCGCTGCAGCCGATCCAGTGTTTCAGCAGAATATACAGCACCTGAAGGATTATTGGGATTATTGATAATCATACATTTTGTTTTTTCATTAATGTAGGCATCCACAACATCCAGATTTAACTGGAAGGTTTCTGTGTCTGCCGGCACAACCACCGTATCACCGCCAAAATTTGAAATATAGCTTCGGTATTCACCAAAAAACGGGGCAAAACAGATGACCTCATCCCGGTAATTCAGCAGTGTACGCAGGACGCAGTTAAGTCCTCCGGCCGCACCGGCTGTCATAATAATATTTTCCCGTATGAAATTTGTGTCAAAACGCTTATTCAGGGATTCGGCCACAGCATCCCTCACTTCTTCGTAACCGGAATTATTCATATAACCATGAATAAAATTAGGGTCATTATTTTCCAGAATGTCATAAATTGCCTCTTTGACAACCGCCGGCGGTGCCACACTGGGATTACCCAGGCTGAAATCATATACATTTTCCTTGCCAACCACTGCAGCCAGTTCCACACCTTCCTCAAACAGACGGCGAATCACCGAACTGTTGGCCACAAGATTTTCCATATTTTTAGAAATAACCATCGTAAAGACCTCTTTTGCTCAATTTTACTTTCTCACTTTAAACCAATATATATGTTATCACTTTAAATTATTATCCATCATATCAGAAATCATCTCATGTTTCAACCATTTTTCAATAACATAGCAAAAAAAGAAATGCCTTACCTTAATCACCGGTGATCAAGGCAAAGCATTTACTTCTTATATCTCATAATCTCAAACCCACGAAAGGGCCTCATATTTTCACTGATTTTCCTGCATATTGGACAGCTTTGCCGCCTGATCGGCCGCTATAAGACTGTCAATAATCTCATCCAGATCCCCGTCCATGACCGCATCCAGACGGTGCAGTGTCAGTTTAATCCGGTGATCCGTACACCGGCCCTGTGGAAAGTTGTAGGTACGGATTTTTTCAGAACGATCTCCCGTTCCAACCTGATTTTTCCGGAGAGAAGCCTCTTCTTTCTGCTTTTTCTCCAACTCAAGATCATATAATCTGGAACGAAGTACCTTAAGACCTTTTTCCTTATTTTTAAGCTGGGATTTTTCATCCTGACAGGAAATCACAATCCCCGTTGGGATATGGGTAATACGAACCGCAGAGTCCGTTGTATTTACACACTGTCCGCCGTTTCCTGAAGCCCTGAAAACATCGATACGTACATCGTTCATATCCAGCTGTACATCCACATCTTCGGCTTCCGGCATAATCGCAACCGTAACCGTTGATGTATGAATCCGTCCACCGGATTCGGTTTCAGGTACTCTCTGCACACGGTGTACACCACTCTCAAACTTCAGTCTGGAATAAGCACCGTTTCCGTTGATCATAAAAATCACTTCTTTAAAGCCGCCGATTCCGTTTTCGTTAACACTCATCATATCCACTTTCCAACGGCGGGATTCGGCATATTTGGTGTACATTCTAAAAAGCTCGGCAGCAAACAGGGCAGCCTCATCACCGCCGGCACCGGCACGAATTTCTACAATAACGTTTTTTTCATCCATAGGATCTTTGGGAATCAGAAGAATTTTCAGTTCATTTTCAATATCCGTTATTCTGGTCTTACATTCTGTCAGTTCTTCCTTTAAAAGCTCCCGCATTTCCTCGTCATTTTCGGTTTCCAGCATTTCCAGACTATCTTCGATACTCTGCCTGGTATTTTTATATTCTGTATATTTATCAGCAATCGGGGCCAGATCCGTCTGTTCTTTCATCAGTTTTCGGAATCTTGGCTGATCATTCACAACAGCAGGATCATTGAGTTCTTCCATAACCTGCTGATATCGGATTAAAATATCATCCAATTTATCAAACATATCGGTTCCTCCATTATATCATTCTTGATGATGATTTATTTTACAGCATATACAATCCGGTCCAGTCCCGCCAGGTCTTTCTTTACATGGACCTGCCCAAAACCGTTTTTCTCAAGCATATGACACACATCATCTGCCTGGTTCCAGCCGATTTCAAAAAAAAGCATACCTTCAGGCATCAGATAATCACCGGCCTGCTCAATAATTTTTCTGTAAAAATACAGGCCATCCCCGTGACCGTCCAGAGCCATATAAGGTTCATGTCCCACTTCCTCCATTAAACCAGGGATCTCATCCGTGGGAATATAGGGGGGATTTGAAACAATCACATCAAATTTCTCATGAACATTTTCAAATAAATCACTCTGAATCAGTTCAAATGTCTGATCCACTCTGTGTGTCTCCCTCAAATGCGTATCCAAAAGACGGTCTGCATTGGTCTGAGCCACATGAAGGGCAGCCTGAGAAAGATCGACGCCTACCCCTCTTTTTGCATTTCCCAGTGCCATCAGACTGATCAAAATGCAGCCTGAGCCTGTACACATATCCAGAATCGATGCATCCTTTGGCATGGCCGAAAGCACAGTTTCTACAAGAACCTCTGTATCCAGCCTTGGAATCAGCACATTTTCATTAACCGTAAATTCCAGCCCCATAAAATTTTGTGTTCCTGTAATATATTGGAGCGGTTTTTTCCCGGCCCGCTCTTCGATCATACGTCTGTAACATTGACTTTGAGTTTCATCTGCCGCGACATCCGGATGAATCAGATAATCCACACGGTTAATGCCAAAAGCATATTCCAACAAGTACCAGGCATCCACCGATGCATCCACAATCTGACATTTCTTTAAAAATTCCGTTCCCCACTCAAGCAGCTGCCGTAATGTCATCAGCGCTCCACCTTTCCCGCCTGAGCACCGCAGGATTCACGGCGAACCTCATCCTGAAAGGCTCTCCAGTCATAAATAGCTTCAACAGAGGCGATGGCTGCTTCCAGCATGTCCATATCCGGTTCTCTTGTTGTCAGTCTTTGCAAAGCCATTCCCGGCTTACTGATCACATTAACAATTTTTGACTCACTGCGTCCGGCCCATTGAATGATTTCATAAGCCACACCGGCAATAACAGGGACAAGTAAAATTCTGCAAATAACCTTAAGCGCCATATGTTGTACAGGGAAAATCTGGAAAAACAACAGGAAAAAGATAATACTTAAAATGACCACAATAAGCAGAAAGCTTGTTCCGCATCTTTTATGGAATCTTGAATATTTCATGGCATTTTCCGGCGTCAGTTCCTCTCCGTGCTCAATGCAGTTAATTGTTTTATGTTCAGCGCCGTGATACATAAATACTCTTTGAATATCTTTCATCCTGGATATAAGAATGATATAGCCCATAAACAGAAGAACCCGCACAATCCCCTCAATGATTCCCAGAATCCAGGAAGACTGTATCAGACGGCTAAACAAATCTGAAATAAAAAAGGGCAGCACCATAAACAGGCCGATCGCTACGGCGATGGACAGGGCAACGGTGAGCCCCATGATCAATTTGTCCTTAAAGCTTTCCTGGGCAGGCGCCTGTCCGTCTGCGGAAGCATTTTCTTCATCATCATAAAAACTGGCGGAATAAGTCAGTGTGGACATTCCCAAAACCAGGGAATCTATAAACGCAAAAATTCCTCTTATAATCGGAACCTTTCTAAGTCTCAGTCTGGATACAAGCCCTACATAGGTATCTTTTTTGACCTGCAGCTGTCCGTCAGGCTTTCGCACAGTTACGGCGTAATCATCACCATAGCGCATCATCACACCCTCGATCACAGCCTGGCCGCCAACCTTGGCATATTTCATAATTCACCTGCTTTCTAAACCATAAGCCCCAACATGATTAAAGAGCCGATGGTTTGCAAAATCAGAACTTTTTTACAAAAATAGGTTGAGACTCTGAAGAATCCCAACCTAACTTTTTTATTATTCCTGAGTGATACCATATTTACGATTGAACTTGTCAATACGGCCACGAGCTGCAGCTGCTTTCTGCTGACCTGTATAAAATGAATGGCATTTGGAGCAGATTTCAACGTGGATTTCCGGTTTTGTGGAACCTGTAACGAATTCGTTACCGCAGTTGCATGTTACTTTTGCCTGGTAATACTTTGGATGGATTCCTTCTCTCATGTTTTTCACCTCTCTACGAATATACTCATGTTTTGTTTATTTTTTATTTACTTATTTCAATATCACTCACACTGCGTATGAAGCGTGATCTATTGAAAACAACATAAATTAACCCGTTTCTCTGAACAGCTTTCATATTATATCATGGAACACAACACATTTCAAGTCTTTTAACGATTTATTTTCACGGTAATCATTAAAATATACTTAGATGATTTTTGTCCGCTTAATATTTGCAATAAATTCCCTGTTGGAGCGGGTTCGCATAAACAATTCCAGAATACGTTCCAGAGCCTCCTCAGACTTCATACCGCTTAAGGCCTTACGCATCATATACACAGCTTCC
This sequence comes from uncultured Lachnospiraceae bacterium, assembly GCA_905199445.1. Classification (GTDB taxonomy): domain Bacteria; phylum Bacillota; class Clostridia; order Lachnospirales; family Lachnospiraceae; genus Catenibacillus. The sequence goes on from CAJKGK010000004.1 coordinate 63,359, forward strand.
AGTTCTTCCCGCCCAAGAAGAAGTTCTTCCCGCCGTGTCCCTGAACGCTGCAGATCAATCGCCGGGAAAATACGCTTTTCAGACAGCTTACGGTCCAGTACAAGTTCCATATTTCCGGTTCCTTTAAATTCTTCAAAGACTACATCATCCATTTTACTTCCTGTTTCCACAAGTGCCGTAGCCAGAACAGTCAGGCTTCCACCTTCCCGCATATTTCTGGCAGCGCCAAAAAAACGCTTGGGCATATGCAGCGCTGCGGGATCAAGACCGCCGGAAAGCGTACGACCGCTGGGAGATACAGTCAGATTATAAGCTCTGGCCAGACGGGTAATACTGTCCAGAAGGATTACCACATCTTTTTTATGCTCCACAAGACGTTTTGCACGTTCCAAAACCATTTCTGAAACCCTTTTATGGTGTTCGGGCAATTCATCAAAAGTGGAATAAATGACCTCAACGTTTTCGTCTTCAATATATTCTTTAATATCTGTAACTTCTTCGGGACGCTCATCAATAAGTAATATAATCATATTCATATCCGGATGATTGGCATGAATAGATTTGGCAATCTGTTTAAGAAGTGTTGTCTTTCCTGTCTTAGGCGGAGCGACAATCATACCACGCTGCCCCCTTCCAATAGGAGAAACCAGATCCACAATACGCATGGGCAAACTGCCCCGCTCAGTTTCAAGCTGTATACGGCTGTTTGGAAAAATAGGCGTCATATCCTCAAAGTTCATACGCTTGGAGGCTTCAGCCGGATGAAAACCGTTTACAGATTTAACAAACAAAAGGGCGCTGAACTTTTCAGTCTGAGTCTTAATCTTAATATTTCCTTCGATAATATCGCCGGTTTTCAGATTAAAACGGCGAATCTGTGCCGGAGACACATAAATATCATTATCCCCCGGCAAATAATTCTCACAGCGAATAAAGCCAAAACCATCCTGCATCACTTCCAGAATACCGTGGGCAATCTCTCCGCTGTCCAATTCCTCCAGATTCACATCCGGACGCCGCTCATAACGTGGCTCCGGCCGGGCATCCCTGGATGGATCAACACGGGATTCTCTGGGTACATCAACACGGGATTCCCTGGGTATTTCGGGACGGAATTCTCTTGCACTCTCCGGTCGGGCATCTCTTGACTGCTCGGTACGGATTTCTGCAGATGCCTCGCCTCTTCCGTCATTATCCCGCGATTCACCGCGGCCACTCCAGCGCTGGTCCGTACGTGATTCACTGCGGAATCCCTGTCCGCCCTCTCTCATTCTTATACTGCCTCTGCTTCTGACAGGCCCGGCTGACATGCCTTTGCCCGAAGTCGTTTTGACTGACATACCTTCTTCCTGAGCCGCCAAGACCTCCTGTCTTTTTCCTTCCTGGTGTTCCTGCTTTTGCTCCTCCGGTACGCTTTTGGATGCTTCCGGCAGCTTTGGAGAAGTCTCTGATACCTGCTGGCCGCTCTCAGAGGCCAAAGATTGTTCCTGCTGCCGAGCCTCCAGATCGCACAGAATCTGAACCAGCTGTGCCTTTCGCATTGTCGAAGTGTTTTTGATCCCCTGAGCTTTGACAATTTCCTTTAACTGAGCAAGTGTCAGCGTACTATATTTTTCAGCCATAAAAAATCTGCCACTCAAAATGCAATTCAATATAGTTTTTGATGATGGATACCATCAGTCCGCAATCCTTCATCATCCCAGATACATTCAAATCCTCAGTCGTTATATAAGACGGTTGGTTTTTCACATGCTCAGCTATTGTTTGATTAGTGGCGTCCGCGCGGAGATGATCAAGCCTGTGATAAAATTTCTGTACCCTGAGCCTTTGTTTCTGTGTATTTGCTCTTTGAGTGGACTCTCCTTTCTTTAAGTTCTCATACTGTGGCAACTGCCTTTGCAATTTTACAAGCTTTCTTTCATATTTTTTATACTTTTAGGATTTTCGTATTTCTTCCATTTTGTTTTTAGAGTTTCTTCTATCCCCCAGCATTATAAAGGTTTAATGAAACCACCAAGTCATTGCACAAAATCTTTTGATTTGTAATTAGTAATTTTATCATCGCATTGTTCATTATAATGTTTTACATACTATAGCTGGGATTAATAAAAGAATATAGAATCGTTAACGATCTTGGAACTCGAAGACTCTTTGATTTTAATTATACACATTTTGACAAAAAAAGAAAGTTCTTTTTATCGACATTTTATAACACATTGTCGATAAAAGCCAGTTTATGAAAGTTTTAATTTTATTTCTTTCATTTTATACCGCCCGCGTCCTTCTGCTTTTTTGCTATATTTCACAGTATATTTTCAGATTATATACAAAATTTTTATATTTTTTCTCACTTCATTGTATTGAAATTACTGAATGAGTATAGTATAATACCTGCATAATCAATATGGCGCTTATAAAATTCACATCCGGCGTCCTACATGATATTTTATTTGAAGGAGGAAATTTCCATGTCATACGTTGATCGTGTCATTGAAAGTGTAGTTGCAAAAAATCCAAATGAGCCTGAATTTATCCAGGCTGTTACTGAGGTATTAAACTCCCTTCGTCTTGTTGTAGACAAAGATGAAAAATATCAGAACGAATCTCTCCTTGAAAGAATTGTTGAACCGGAACGCGTCATCATGTTCCGCGTCCCATGGGTTGATGATCAGGGCAAGATTCAGGTCAACAGAGGTTATCGTGTACAGTTTAACAGTGCCATCGGGCCTTACAAAGGCGGCCTTCGTCTGCATCCTTCTGTAAATTTAAGCATTATTAAATTCCTGGGATTTGAACAGATTTTCAAAAACTCTCTTACAGGTCTGCCAATCGGCGGCGGCAAAGGCGGCTCCGATTTTGATCCAAAAGGCAAATCCGACCGTGAAATTATGGCCTTCTGCCAGAGCTTTATGACCGAATTATACAGACACATCGGCGCTGACACAGACGTTCCTGCCGGCGATATCGGTACAGGTGCCCGTGAAATCGGTTATATGTACGGACAGTACAAGAGAATCCGCAATATTTCCGAAGGCGTACTGACAGGAAAGGGTCTGACCTACGGCGGTTCCCTGGCCCGTACAGAAGCTACAGGCTATGGTCTTGTCTACTTTGTTGAAGAATTATTAAAATCCAGAAATAATACAATCAAAGGAAAAACCATCGCCGTTTCCGGTGCCGGAAATGTTGCAACTTATGCCATTCAGAAAGCTCAGTCTCTGGGCGCAAAGGTTGTCACCTGCTCCGATTCCACAGGCTGGGTATACGATCCGGACGGCATTGATCTTGCTGCATTAAAGGAAATCAAAGAGGTTAAGCGGGCACGCCTTACCGAATATAAAAACTACCGTCCAAATTCTGAATATCATGAAGGCCGTGGTGTATGGAGCGTTAAATGTGACATTGCCCTTCCATGTGCGACACAGAACGAACTGTTCCTCGAGGATGCAAAGGCACTTGTAGCCAATGGCTGCATGGTTGTTGCCGAAGGAGCCAACATGCCGACCACAATGGATGCCACAGAATACCTGATGGAAAACGGCGTATACTTCTGCCCCGGAAAAGCAGCCAATGCCGGTGGTGTAGCCACATCTGCCCTGGAAATGTCCCAGAACAGCATGAGATACAGCTGGACATTTGAAGAAGTTGACGCGAAGCTGAAACAGATCATGGTCGATATTTTCCACAATGTGGATGATGCAGCAAAAGCTTACGGGGTTGAAAACAATTTTGTTGCAGGCGCAAACATTGCAGGCTTCAAAAAGGTTGCAGATGCCATGATCGCCCAGGGTGTATGCTGATCAAATAAAACCCTGATATAAAAAGATGCATTTTTAAAAGAGAGCTTTCTGGCACGTTTGATATCAAGCGTTCAGTAAAGCTCTCTTTTGCTGTGTCGAATTTTGTCAATCAAAAACCTTTGACAGCGGCTGCAGTGTATGCTATTTTTTAATTAGCATTCTTCTCTCTCCACGCATCAAACTGCCTTTGTTTTTCCATGATGATGTCATCAATCCCCGCCTCTTTCAATTTTGCATTAAACGCTTCCAGCATCTCCAAATCCAGTCCACCGCAAAGCAATCCATATTTATATTGTTCCACAAGATCCTGACAGGCCCGTACCTGAGATTCAACCGGCGTACTGTCATAGGAAAAACCAAACGCCGGCGATCTTGGAGCGCTGGCCATATTTTCGGCCTGAATCTCGTAAAGCTTTGGATCATTTCCTGCCTTTACATGATCTAACAGCGTATTGCCAAACAGCCATGTCTGAACACAGGGATACGGACTTTCAGCCGCCGTTATCCCAGGCGGATAGTCCACCGTTCCGTCCTGAGTAAACACATAGTGTTTCCCGGGAACACCATAAGCCATTAAATTGACGATTTCCGGATCCGTATACATCAGATTTAAAAATTTCATAGCACCCACAGGATTTTTGCTTGAAGCAGGAATACAGTTAATTGCTTCATCATAATCTCTGCTTATAAGCACAGGCTTCATCATACAGACTGCCGTAAAGTCATAACCTGTACTCTGTTTATACTGAGCTTCTACCCCCTGCTGGGTGTACACAATATCCGCAAATGCTTCTCCGGTTCTCAATAGTTCTGTTGCTGATGCCATATTCAAAGCCTTTTCCCGGGATATATAGCCTAAGCTGCTCCATCGCATGGCCAGCCGGACAAGTTTTTCAAAAGCCTGGGTTTCATATAAATTCACTACCTGATTGGAATTTTCACCGAGCATAAGCACCCCCAGTTCATCGTTCATGGGATCATAATTGATCAGCTTTTCCAGAAGAATTTTAGAGTTTGGTACAATACAGATCTCCATATCCGGATGGGCCTTTCGTACACCTTGAAACACATCCTCTAAAATCTTTAAATTTTCATCCATATCCATAATATCATCCACAGGCATGATTCCACGAATATCTACCCCGGTCTCCTCCAACAGATCTCTTCGCATGATAAAATGGGCAGACATTGCCCGCCCGGCTACCACAGGCACACCATATCGATGTTCTCCAATCACGGCCCTGTCATAAAGCTCTCCTAAAGCCGCTTTAATTCCCTGACCATAGGTTTCCACAAGACGATTCAAATCCAACAGTTCTCCCTTAAGCGCCAGCTGATCATAGTTTCCCTGCACAGTCAGCAGGTCAACCTCACCGTCATTTTGCATCATCAGTGAAACCTGCTGATTATAAGATGCTTTTAAAACAGGACGCAGCAAAACACGCACCCCGATTTTTTTCACCGTAATTTTGTTAATCGCCTCCTGAACATCGTGAAGTCCGTCAGGGATCGATGTATAACACGGATACATATATACAATATCTTCCACCTGATCATCTGACGGAATACACGCCTCTGATTTTGACTGAGCGGCCTGTGCGCAGCCGGTCAGTACGCCCGACAGCCCCTGTATACACAGACACAGCACAACGCCCCAAAAAACATACCTTTTAAGCTTTAACCTAATCTTCTGCCCCATTTTTATTTCTTCCTCTCACAGACAACACCCTTCAAAAATCCGGCACAGCTTCTATAGATTTCCCCTATATAATTTAACATATTTTCTCCCATACAGCAATCAGCCGAAAACAAAGGTCGATGGGACACTTTACTTTCGGCTGATTACATATTCATAAATCTTTTTGATGCATCTTTATGCCTTCCAGCAGGCAACCTGGTGGCCGTCCTGCCTGTTTGTCAGTAATGGCATGGAGGTTCTGCAGTGTTCATCTGCATAGGGGCATCTGCTGGAAAAAGCACACCCCGCCGGCCGCTGCATAGGGCTTGGTATTTCTCCCTTAATAACCTTTCTGTCCAGTTTTTCTTCCAATTCCGGATCGGGGATAGGCACAGCCTCCAGCAAAGCCTTTGTATATGGATGAAGCGGATTATCATACAATGATTTCCAGTCCGCCAGCTCTACAAGCTGTCCCAGATACATGACCGCCACCCGGTCACTGATATGACGAACCACGGATAAATCATGAGCTATAAATAGATAAGTCAGCCCCAACCTTTGCTGTAATTCTTCCAGAAGATTAATCACCTGCGCTTGGATAGACACATCCAATGCAGATATAGCCTCATCGCACACAATAAAAGAAGGATTTGTGGACAGGGCTCTGGCAATCACAAGACGCTGTCTCTGGCCACCTGAAAACTCATGGGGCACTCTCTGGGCATAAGCCGGATCAAGTCCCACAAGTTCAAACAGTTCTCTGACCCTATTCTCCATCTCTTTTGGTGACATATCCAACTTAAAGTTCTTCATAGGTTCCATAACAATATCCCCGGCCCGCTGTCTCGGATCCAGGGATCCGTATGGATCCTGAAAAATCATGGACATGTTTCTGCGATACGGACGCATTTTTACATCTCCGAAGTTGGTAATATCCGTACCATCAAAAATAATTTTCCCGCCAGTGATATCATTCAGCCTGAGTACGGCTCTTGCAACCGTTGATTTTCCGCAGCCTGACTCTCCCACAAGGCCGAAAGTTTCACCTTTATAGATATCAAAACTCATATCATCTACAGCTTTAACATCTCCAATTTTTTTCCTCATGAAACCTCCGGTTACAGGAAAATAAACTTTTAAATTTTTTACTGACAGACAAATATCATTCTGCCCGCCTTTATGAGAAACCGAAGAATCTGTATTTGTGTAACGAGCCAGATCTTTGGAATCAACGGTCTTTTCACTGGCTTTGGTAATCATCCGATGACAGGCTGCAAAATGATGTTCATCACCTGGCACAGCATGCAGGCAGGGGGTTTTTCCTGCTTTACATCCATCATCCACATATGGACACCGATTCATAAATGCACACTGGTCTTTGCGATCAATCAGATTCGTCACAAAACCATCTATCGGTATCAGTTTTCTGTCTTTGGGATCATTCAGACCCGGAACAGCACCTAAAAGTCCGATGGTATAAGGGTGAGAAGGATTCTTAAAAATATCTTTTGTTCCCCCATTTTCCACGATTTCACCGGCATACATCACATATACCCGATCAGCGTATCTGGCGACAATACTTAAATTATGGGTCACAATGATAAGTGCGGTTTTTGTCTTTTTTACAATATCCTTCATCAACTCCAGGATCTGTGCCTGAGTGGTTACATCCAAGGCAGTTGTCGCCTCATCGGCAATCAAAAGCTTAGGATTACAAGAAAGCGCCATTGCTATAATAATACGCTGACGCATACCGCCTGAAAACTGATGGGGATATGCATTAAGACGGCTCCTGGCATCAGGTATCCCTACCATTTCCAAAAGCTCTCTGGCCCGTTCCATGGCTTTATGCCGATCCAATTTCATATGCAGCATAATCCCTTCTGTCAGCTGCCGTCCAATAGTCATTACCGGGTTCAAAGAAGTCATCGGCTCCTGAAACACAATACCGATTTTTCCGCCCCTCACTTGACGCATTTCATCACTGTTGCTGCCATAAGCCAAAAGGTTTTTACCCTCAAAAATAATCTCACCATCGGTTATTTTCCCTGGCGGGCAGGGAATAAGCTGAAGGCCGGAATACTGGGTGACTGACTTGCCGCTGCCACTTTCCCCCACAAAAGCCACAATCTCTCCCTCATCCACATAATAGGAAACGCCATTGACAGCTTTTAAAGTCCCTTTTTCCTGCTTAAATTCCGTTCTCAGATTTTTTACTTCAATCAGATGAGCCACACATTTTCCCTCCTTAATTATAACCCGCGCAGCTTGGGATCCAGCGCGTCTCTGAGTGCATCACCACATACATTAAAGGCCCACACGGTAATTACGATAAATAACCCTGGAACAATGGCAATGGCCGGATTACTGCTTAAATATTTATAACCCTCACTGACCATGGCCCCCCATGACGGTGTCGGCGGATTAATTCCCATTCCCAGGAAACTTAAGGCTGCCTCTGTAAGAATAGCGCTTCCCAGATTCATTGTCATTAACACAAGATTGGGTGAGAGACAATTGGGCAAAATATGCTTAACGGCATTTTTAAACCTGGTGGCACCGCCGATTTTTCCAGCTGTCACATAATCCAGCTGCTTCACAGCAAGAACCTGTCCTCTGGTAAGCCGTGCATAGCTGGGAATCATCACAATACCAATACAAAGCATTACATTTCCCAGTCCCTTTCCAAGAACACCGCCCAGGAAAATAGCCAGAATAATCACCGGTATTGCCATCATAGCATCCATGATACGCATAATAACGGCATCTGCTATTTTCCCCAGGTATCCTGAAATCAACCCTAAGGTAATGCCGAAAAAACCGGCAATGGCCGTAGAAACAAGGCCAACAGCAAGGGAAGCACGGCTTCCGTAAATAATTCTTGCCAGCATATCCCGCCCAAGGGCATCCGTCCCAAACCAGTGGGCCACCGACGGTTCTTTAAGTGCCCCAAGAAGGTCCTGTTTGTTGGGATCATACGGTGAAATCAGAGGGGCCCCCACAGCAAACACAATCATAACGATAATAATTACAAATCCTACATATACCGGCTTTCTGGAGAAAAAAGCCTTGATAAACTGTTTTCTTCGTTCTTTTTTCGCAGACATTTTTCTCCTCCTTAGTCCACGCGGATTCTGGGATCAATATAACCGTACAAAATATCCACAAGCAGGTTACAGACCATCACAAATACCGCAATAATAAATACAACATTTTGTACAACCATAAAATCCTTATTCAAAATCGCTGTCATCATCATGGAACCCACACCTGGAATCACAAACAGCTGTTCAATAAGCACGGTTCCTCCGATCAGGCCGCCCACAGACATTCCAAGAAGCGTCACAATAGGCACCAGCGCATTTCTAAGTCCATGGCGCAGTGTTACGGCTCTGGCCTTTAATCCTTTTGCTCTGGCTGTACGTATATAATCCGACGAAATAACCTCAAGCATCGCAGAACGGGTCTGCCTGGCAATAGAGGCCGTATGTCCCAAAGATAAGACAATGACCGGCATTATCAGTTTACGGATGCCGTCCACAAAATCTTCAGAAAGCGGCGTATAGCCCTGTACCGGAAGAATTTTCAGTTTTAATGCCAAAATATAGACAAGCAAAATGCCCACCCAAAACACCGGTGTAGCGATTCCTATATTTGCAAAAACAGAAATAAGTGAATCCAAAAACCGTCCTCTGTGGGTTGCCGCCAAAACCCCCAGCGTAACACCAAAAACAATGGCAATAATAAAAGCCGGCACTGTAACTGACAGGGTTGTCATAATTCTTTCAGGAAGCAGCTCTGTGACATCTTTTGAAAAGGCGATGGAATATCCCATTTCGCCGTGAAATAATCCCTCAATCCATTTAAAGTACTGAACATAAACCGGCTTGTCCAGGCCAAACTCTTTTGTATAGTACTCGATCTGTTCCGGTGTCGCCGTCTCGCCAAGATAAATCTGAACCGGATTACCGGGCATTAAATGCATAACAAAAAATACAAGCACTGTCACAAGAATCAGCACAATGATGGACTGGCCAATACGTTTTAATATGTATTTACCCATATCGTTTATCCTTTCTCATGATACGTCAGGGGCTGGCGCCCATGCATCTTTGCATCGGTATCACAGCCCCTGAAATTAACGTATAACCGCTTTTTAATTATTGATCCAGCCAGGCCTTTGCCGGTGTCCATGTTGCTGCATGATAATATGTAAAATGATCATCCTGAACATAAGGCGCTTTAATTGCATACATGGCATTTACATATAAAGGTTTGCCAAACAATGCATATTCATCATATATTTTCTTCTGAAGATCCATTTCATACTGAACCTTTGTCTCATCATCCTTGGCTGTGCGTATATCTGCCAGTAAATCCAGACAGTCCTGCGGATGAGAAATTCCCTTGGCATAATAAGCTCCGGACGGATCCAGATGACGTCCCATATAAAGTCCCAGATCAGGGCTTACTGAAGCAAAATGCCAGTAAATACCCTCCCATCCGTTACTCATCAGATCATTGCCTTTCGTAGCATCGACCATCTCCACCTGAGTTCGAATTCCCACCTGAGTCAGCTGATCTGCAATAGCTGTCGCCCAGTTTTGCATTCCATTGGGCGTCCACAATGTTGTGTCAAAACCATCGGCATATCCGGCTTCTGCCAGAAGTTCTTTTGCCTTTTCCGGATTATAAGGGTATCCGTCCACATCCTCATTGTAGGTTATCGCCCCGGGCGCTGCCCACTGATTTGTTGTTGTATAATAGCCATATCCCAGTGCCTGAGTGATGGTTTCAGTATCAATGGCATAACACATGGCCTGACGTACCTTTGCATCATAAAATGGATCGTTTTCATCAGCACTGCTTGGAATAATACCCGTTGTTTCCACGCCTACACCATTGGTGTTAATTTCAAATACATAATCACTGCTGCCGTCCAGGTTCTTGACAGTATCAATACTTGCATAGGAAATCATATCAATTTCACCTGCAGTCAGTGCATTTTCCAATGTGGTCGGCTCTGCAATAATGGAGAACTCCACACCGTCCAGATAAGGGGCGCCATCCCAATAGTCGGCATTCTTTTCATACTTCACGGAAACCCCCTGGGTAAACGCTTTCTCAATAAACGGACCTGTACCTACCGCATTGCCTCTGGCCCAATCTTCTCCGCCGTTTTCTTCAAAAGCTGTAGGAGACATATAATACACAAAAAATCCAATAGACTCTAACGCAGAAGAACGCCATGCATCCAGAGTAATAACAACCGTATACGCATCAGGACATTCGATGGATGCCACATCCGCCACCTCGGTCCGTCCCTTTTCCTTATATTTTTCAATATTCCATTTTACCGCCTCTGCATTAAAATCTGTGCCGTCATGAAATTTTACGCCTTCACGAAGATGGAAGGTAATGGTGGCCGCATCTGCATCCGTTTCCCAGCTTGTTGCCAGCTCTGGGGCCAGATTTCCTTTTTCATCATAAAAGGTCAATGAATTAAAGGATGTACGTAAAAACTGCTGGAAAGAGTTATTTGTTATTTCCGGTGTAAAACCGATCACCGTTGGACTCTGTCCGGTACCTACCTTTAATACACCTCCGGACTTTGCGGTTTTTTCCTCTTTTGCACCATCCGACTCCCCGGATTTTCCCCCGGCTGTATTCACAGTTTCCCCGGTTGACGAAGCCGCAGCGGACGACTCCTGAGACGCAGATGCATTTTGTGAACTTCCCCCATCACCGCCGCAGGCCGTCAAAAGCATGGTCAGACAAAGCATGGACGCTGCCGCTGCAGATAAACGGTTTCTCATTTTCATAGTGTTTTACCTCCTAACATTTTTCCAGCGATTTCCCTTAACCCATCAGAATACCCGATCGCTGTTCACGTTTTGTTGATGTTGATGTTCATATTATATCTATATCTAAAAAGGTAAACTAATAATCCACCTCACATTTTTTGTTCTTTTACCGTCTTTTTTTCATCAAAAAGGCAGAACAAAAATCAAAGCTTCGATTTTTGTTCTGCCTTCATAAAAAAAGTTGTAATAATCCGTTATTTTTGCATTTTTCCGTTTCTCCAAACTCTGGGAGAAACCCCAGTATACTTTTTAAACAGCTTGGAAAAATAAGAGAAATTATCACAGCCAACCTCCTGCGCAATACGACTGATATTAAAATCCGTGGTCTCCATAAGAAACACTGCCTTTTCCATCCGTTGATTGGCAATAAACTGAGACAGATTTTCCCCGGTTTCATTTTTAAATACTCTGGATACATAATCCGGACTTAAATTGACCGTTTCTGACAAAATATCCCGACCCAGCGGTTCACTCAGATGGGTACACACATAGCTTTTAATCCGTTCTACCACAGCCTGATTCGATGTATCACATTTAAAACCTGTTTTCAAAAAAGGGGCCAGCCCTTTTTCTACCCAGCGTTTTAATGCTTCAACAGTTTCCACGGCATTGACCCCGCTGACCCAGGAAACTTCCGGATTGCGTATATGGTTCTTTTCCATAGCCACAATAAACATACGCATCAGTTCATTTTGAATATCCTTCAGCCGCTGGTAATTAAGCATATGATTAAATTCCAGCTTTTTCATAAATATACCAAATTCTTTCAAAAACCCGTCCACATTTCCATAGTTTAAAATATCCTGCCACTGAGCCGGTACAGTAATTTTCCCACCGTCAAGCCCTGGATCGCAGTCTCTTTCCAGCATAATTTCCTCAGCGCCGGCCACATCATTTTTTTCTATTCTTTGGAGCCGACACAACCCATCATACAGTTCCTCGCAAAACAAAGGGTTACTGACATAACAAAACACAGATGTACCTACATATTTACGGCAGACTTCCAAAAACTTTTGAATTTTTAAAATCCAGTCTTTTTCATCTCCGCCTTCACAGATCAGCACAAATCTATCCCCGTCTTCCACAACCCGACAGGAATAAAGATCCTCAAGAACGATCTCCCGGGCCAGATTAGACAGGGAAAATATAAGTAATTCATCATTCCATTTTTCCATGCGGGTTCGAATCTTTTTTGTGCTGATTAAAATCAATATCCATGTACTGTCCTTGTTAAAATCAATTTCCTGCTTGCCTGCCCGCTCTTCCATAGTTTCCGGCGAACGGCCGGATTTAGCCAGTACCCAGTGCCAAAACAGTGCTTCCGCTTCCCGTTTATTTTCCAGCCAGTATTCACCTACTTTTGTTTTTGTCCGATCCGCCCTGGCTGCCAAAATCCGTTCCACTGCTTTGGAAATGGTTTTTTCCATCTCCTCAAAATTAACCGGCTTCACGACATAATCAAAAACCTTCAGCTGCAAAGCCCGTCTGGCATAGTCAAACTCTGAATGACAGGTCAAAAAAATCACCTCTGTATCCATTCCCTTCTGTCGCAGCCATTCCACCAATGAAAGCCCGTCCTCCCTGGGCATCTCAATATCACAGATCATCAAATCAATCGTTTCATTCATCAGAATTTCCCGGGCCTTTGCTGCATTATAAGCCGAAAAGGTCTGATCTACTCCGGTTTTTGCCCAGTCAATGGTCGTCTGTATTGCCCGCACAGTAAATATTTCATCGTCTACAATCAGCAGCTTCATTCAGTCCCCTCCCCATCAAGTTGTATAAAAATTTCGATTTTAGCTCCATGGTCATTAGAAGCCTGAATACAAGCCCTGTCCCTGTACTGAAGCTTAAGGCGTTTTTTTATATTTACAATGCCCACGTGCTTACCCTCTTTACTTATTTCTCCGTGATCATCCATAATAAATGCTAAAGCCTCATCAGAAAAACCCCGTCCGTTATCCCTGACCACAATATAAAGCGTATGATCTTTGACCCCTATATCAATATCAATTTTTGTATATGCATACATATCAAAGGCATGTTTAATAATATTTTCTACAAACGTAAGAATCGTCATCACTGGAATCGGTATATTCATAGCCCGTGTTTCAACATTCATATTACATTCCAGGCAATCCGGAAAACGCAGAAGCTGCATCCCCACATAATTTTTTACGTTTTCCAGTTCTTCCCTGATGGGAACCATGGAAGATCCCTGACTTCGAAATGTATATCGAATATAACCGGACAAATACTGAGTCATTTTTTGGATCATAGAAATTTCCCGAATCTGAGCAAGGCTATTGATTGTATTAATCACATTCAGGAAAAAATGAGGTTTAATCTGATAATGGAGGTATTCAAGCTCCACCTTTTGCCGATGAATTTCTTCCTCGTAAATATCTATTTTCAAATTCTTAATCTCTGAAGCCATCTCATTAAAATTTTTGAAAATTGCATCAAACTCCTGGCTGCTTCCCGGAGACGTCAGACGAAAGTCCAGATTTCCGGTCTCAACACTTTCAATTGCACTGCGTATTCGATTCAGCGGAGTAAATATATAGTGTTTATAAATGAATGTAAAACAGATGACCGCTGCCACCACCAGAATACTGGCCAGAATAATAATTTTCTGAAAATCACTGAGAAGCTGATAAACCGGAACCTTCACCATATGCATGGAAACATAAAGTCCGGCAGCCGACAAAAAACTTTCCACCACAAAGGTATCTCTGACACGGCTTTGATCCTCTTTATTATACATATATCTGGATGCTTTCATTGTATCCATAATATTGATTCGGGAAATCCGGCCAATATCCAGGGCTTCGATCTGCCGGATCATCTCGTCCATATTCAGCCATGCCCCAATATAGGTGTCCTGATTATTAATCAAATAAACAAAATAATGGCTGCCTTCGATATTCATTGTACGCCATGTATGCACATCCCTGGCCAGGGCCATGGGAATATGATCACATATGTAAGTACTCACCGTCTCTCCCTGCTCATAAGAAGTATCGCCCCTTGTATACTGAGAAAATTCACCGTACTTTCCCTGCCATGTAAACATACCGTCAACCAGCTCATAAAGCCCGAGAGCTTTTTTCATCTCTTTATGAAGTTCCTCTCTGGCCATAAACCGTTGATTATCATTATCCGTATTCAGCTGATCTGCTTCGTCTGCACAAAGCTGTAAAAGAAAATCGCACACACTGCTCATTTTCGTATTCATCTCTGTGACATAAGAATCCAGCAGTTTTTTTGCCGAATCATGGATCTGCTGATCAGCCAGCTTCACGGAATAGTAATTATTCAAATATAAAATAATAATGAGCGGAACAACAATAAGCATTAAAAACCCGATCAGCTTAAATTTCAATGACCGAAATATTTTCTCACCTGCCATTTTGCAACCTCCCGATCCGACACATTCTAATGGTTACTATATATGAAATTGCAAAATTGGGCAAGTAAAAACTTAAAGAAAATACCCCGGATCACCGCTCATCCACTTCAGGTCTCCATAAGATCTTTTCCCGATTTCCGTAAGGATATGTGTCGGCCCTACCTCCACAAAGGTTTCCACCCCCAACTCTTTCATAAGCGTTATACCATCATACCAGCGAACCGGCCGACATACGCCTTCTTCCAGATCCCTTCTTATCTGATCGGCATTTCCTGCACTTCGAGCCGTACTGTTCATAATGTAAATCTTATTGGGCCGTGCCCAGGATATCCCTCCGCAGAGAATTTTAAGTTTTTCTGCAACAGGATTCATAAGCAGACAGTGGGAAGGAACCTTGACATTCAGCCAGACAACTTTGGCCGGATACTTTTTATGGATAAAAAATGCAATCCTTTCCAGATCCTGCCTGGATCCGGAAAGGACGCACTGCCTGTCCTCATTAATTGTTGCAAGATAAACACAGACTTCCGGGATTTCTGCCCTAAACGCTTCAAGTATATCTTCCATCAGGCCTGCACTAATTCCAGAAACAGCCATCATTCCATAGCCGGAAGAAAACATCTGCTCCATCATAGCGCCCCTGGCTTCAACTAACCTTAAGCCATCTTCATACTTTAAAACCCCACCGGTCACTGCAGCCGCAAAACTGCCGACAGAGTGCCCGGATACAAACTCAAAACTGCAATACTGTTTCAGAAAATCGCTCCAGACACACTGAAAAATATAAATACAAAGCTGAGTGTACCTGTTAGATTGCAAAGCCCTGGCTGTATCCATCTGCTCCCAGGATTCCCCTAAAACCTGAGATGCCTGACGCAGCTTTTTACCAGCCGCCTCTGTATTTGGCAGCTGATGCAGCATCCCACATTTTTCAAACCCCTGACCTGTAAAAATAAATGCCGTTTTTCTCATTTAAATTTCCTCATTAAAATGTAACCCGTTTAAATTGTATCTGACAATCGGCAGCCATCCATAGTTTTCAGCAAAAATTGCTTTGGAGAACCCACATATTCTTCTAGTGAAACCCACCCATGGGGACCTTCCACCACAGCATCCGCCCGACGTTTTGAATGCTTTAATACTTTATCAATCTGTCTGCAGACTTCCCTTAGATCCTGTGCCGAACCAGTTTCCTCTATTCTGCATTTCTTCAGTTTAATCAGCACATCGATGTCACTGGCCGGGCCACACACTTTCATCCCTGTCGCCAATGCAAAGCCAACACTTCCGCCGATGCCAATCGATGCAATATACGTATCATATAGCCCCATTGCTCCGATCTGTCCATCCAGCATCCACAACGGCTCATATACTGACCGCCAAAAATCCGACTGTTTATCATCATCAGACGAAAATCCGGCTAAAAATGACCTGAGAATTTGTTCCGGAGTTTTGATTTCAGAAACAGCATCTGTAGCCACCATACATGCAAATCGATGGCAGCGATCATATCCCCGGATGCCAACAGGTATCCAATCATAGCATTCATCACACAACCCACGTCGAACCACAACCCACGGACATTTCCTCAGCATATCCCGCGCCCACGGAGGAAGGGGACGGTCAAATAGGGGCTGTTTTAGTTTCAGCAAATCATGTACCCATGGTTTTTCATTCATTTTCCCATGCTCCGGCCATCAGACTGCGAATTTCAATGGATAAACGGCGCCATACTTGTGCATTTTGTGTACAAAGACGGTAGGACAAATCATGTCCGTTGGTTTCTGATCTATGAATACCCTTTAAAATCTCATTTTTTAATCGATTGATATCATCCTCATCCGGACAATCATGATTTTTCAGCTTTAATAATGTATTAACAGCGCCCAGACAATGAAATGAATGAATATCATAAGCAATCGCCGCCACATGATCAGCTGCCTTATCCATATCTGCAATAGATCGTTTCGTAATTCTTGCAGCCGATTTTTTTGACATGGCATGGACCATGATCGTCTCATCATCCAGCGCAATCATATAACTGCCCTGCAGCCCATGAGCCAAAAAAGCACCGGAAATGGCATTACCTACGATAACCGTAATAACAGCATGACCCATATGTCTGGCCGTTGCGTAGGCATCTACCGCAGCCGCACATGACAAAAAGATACCTTGTTGTTCCTCAATATAGCCGTAAGCCTGACTGGGCACATCCACAATAGCGACGATTGGCCGTTTCTGGCTTTTTTCCCTGTCTTCTTCCACTGCCTGACGAACAAGACGAGCAATTTCCCAGCCCTGCTGCAGCCCCACTTCCCCCTTCATTGCTCTGGGATACACACTATTTTCATCCGGCACCACACAAATTGCACGGGCAGTCTTATCTCCCATACTTATATCCCGGCATAAAACTGAATCAATATGTTCCTGGCATTGGTCATTTCTTTTTCCCGTCAGCCCATCAAACCAGATACGTCCCCGGCTAAGGATGCCTGCGGGCTTTAAATTGCAGTCTTCATTTTTCCTTTCAGGTGCTGCTTCATCAATTTTTCTCCGAAAATAATCCACCATTGTACTGCGATGTACAGGAATACCCTTTACCATACAGCTGCGGATGGCTTCCTTAACTGAGGTGATATGATCCATCACAAGAACATCAGCCAGTCCCTGACAAACACGTTGATTTCCCCCGATTGTGCGATACGTCAATTCTTTATCTGACGCATCCCATTCCAAAATCCCGGCTTCCTGCTCAATAACCTCCGGACCATTCAGTGTAAGCCGGCCTTCCTTTGTCATTATAAGGTAAGAAAAAAGGGCGCTGGTCATAGACATTCCGCCAAAGCATCCCACTTTTCCCGGAATAACCCCAATAACCGGAACAAAGACTCTAAGCTGCACAAGCAGATCCTGAATTTCTGCAATCGCCAGAAGCCCATAATTAGCTTCCTGAAGACGCACGCCACCGGTATCCATAACAATCAACGGCCAGATCAGATGCCCGTTCTGATTATCCCGCAGCGCCTGAGTCAGGGCCGCCGCAAATTTTGCACCAGATATTTCTCCGATGCCGCCGCCCTGAAACCGGCCTTCCATCGCAATAACCAATGCATCCTGTCCTTCAAACTGACCTTTCATCACAACCATTCCGTCATCGTTTTGAGCAACAATCCCCTGCTTCAACAGGTGCGGAGATTTTAAATGTTCAAATGGGCCCAAAAGCTCTCTGGCTGTCCCCTGATCCAAAAGTGCATATGCCCTTTCTCTGGCTCCAAGTTCCGTAAAACTCTCATTCACATTAAAATTCATCTGATCCCACCGCCTTTTTTGCCAAAATCACTCTATCCTGATCCTGAATTTTTTCCAGAACCTGCAAAAGCCTTAAATTCACAACACCAGGGGTCGCACCGCAATCATTGATTTCCACATGTACACTTACTGGATTTTCCTGAAAAAAACGTTCCAGAACACATTGCCAGATAGGACCGTTGCCTTCCAGACTTGTCGTAACTTCCACACATGCAGTTTCAGATGTCGATGGTTCCATAAGAACCTCCAAATTCCCCGAACCTGCAACTCCGGCCCAGGCTTTACTGTGAATCTGCTGTTTTGTTCCAAATACATAATTTAAAACTTCCATAAATGCGCTCCCTTTCACCAACTTTTAAATTGCCGCGGCGGTTCATACAATCCGCCGGACCACTGGACCAGCTGATCCATGTTCTGTGCAGCCAGAAGACTCCGTTTGGCATCGGTCACCCGAATCCCCAGATCCTGAGGCCATGCCACAATACCCTCGCGTCTCAGACTGTCGATTTCTTCCTTTGTGATTCCCCGGCCAAAAGGTGTAACACCGGCAATCGCCTGAAGCGCTTTTCTCCGTTTTTCCATATCATCGGTCATATAAAGATAAGCAATTCCCTGCTCTGTCACAACATGGGTCACATCATCTCCATAGATCATCACAGGCGCATTGGGCAGCTTTGCCTTTTTCCCAATTTTAACAGCATCCAGCTTTTCCACAAAAACAGGGGTCACTCCGGTTCCAAAGGTTTCAACAACCTGAACAACCAGTTTGCGTCCCATGGCCAGTTCATCCTTTCCTGTCTTCATATCCTGCCATGCCTTTGTAGAATGTCTGCGTCCCCCAGGATTATTGCCCATATTCGGCGCACCGCCAAAACCGGAAAGCCGGCCATTTGTCACAGTAGAAGAATTTCCGTATTCATCAATCTGAAGGGTAGAACCGATAAACAAATCGATTCCGTATAAACCGGCCAGCTGGGTCAGTGTCCGGTTCGATCTTAAATTTCCATCCCGGCCTGTGGCAAAAATATCCGGTCTGTTCCGAATATACTTTTCCATTCCCAGTTCTCCTCCAAAAGCCGAAACACTTTTTACCCATCCGGATTCAATGGCCGGAATAAGCGTGGGGTGAGGATTCAGAGCCCAATGACTGCATATTTTCCCCTTCAGTCCCAACTGCTGCCCATAAGTCGGCAGCAGCAATTCAATAGCTGCGGTATTAAAACCAATACCATGATTCAGAGACTGTACACCATGACGTGCATAAATTCCTTTGATACACATCATCGCAATAAGGATCTGAAGTTCCGTAATATTTCTAGGATCTCTTGTAAAAAGAGGTTTGATTTCATAAGGCACAGGTGCTTCCACAATAAAATCCACCCAGTCTCCCGGAATATCCACACGGCTGACCCGCTTTGTTATGCGATTGACCTGAGCCACCACCAATCCATCTTTAAAAGCCGCAGCCTCTGCCAGCGTAGGGGTTTCCTCCGTATTTGGCCCTGTATACAAATTTCCACAATCATCTGCCTCATCTGCGGCAATCAGACACACATCCGGAATCAGATCAATAAACAAACGTGCATATAATTCGACATATGTATGGATTGCACCTACATTCAAAATCCCATCCTCGATCATATGCGCAATACGCATACTCTGGCTGCCTGCATAAGAAAAATCCAGTACAGACCCAATACCCTTTTCAAACAAATTCAAGTGCTCAGCTCTGGATACACTGGGAATAACCATATGCAGATCATGAACCACTTCCGGATCAGCCGCCGCCAACGCTTCAGATAAAAAAGAAGCCTGTTTTTGATTATCACCTTCCAATATCACCGTATCTGAAGGGTTCAAAACCCGTTCCAGAAATGCCGTCATCCTGTCTGCAGGAATGATTTTTCCTGAAACCAAATCCTCAACCCGCTTCATCCGCGCCTGCTTCGCATTTCTCCGAGTCATCCACTGTCTTTGTGACATATCTTTTACCATCACCTTTCCCATATTGACACTGTTTGTATATTCAGGATATAATATTTCTATCATTCTGTATAATTATAATTTTCTATATATTTATATATAAATAGTTATATATTTTTTCTAACAGGCATACCGCAGCAGCGGTAACAACACTAAAGAGGAGGCTTCCATATGGAACTTTATCAACTGGAACAATTTAGGGTAGCTGCCCAGCTGTCTCATATTACAAAAGCATCCCAGGTTCTGTCCATCTCTCAGCCCGCACTAAGCAAAAATATTCGTAATCTGGAAAAAGAGCTTGGATATCCTTTATTTGATCATGTGGGAAAAAATATTGAACTCAATAATAACGGCCGGATTTTGCTTGACTGTGTCAACGAAATTTTCTGCAGCATTGATAATGTCCGTCGGCGTCTGGAAACAGAGAATGGCAGCCCAAACGCCACAGTCTCCATCTGTGTTAAAGCAGCATCCAAACTAATCCCCGAAATTCTTCAGGATTACAGCAAAAAACATCCGGGAACCCGTTTTTCAATTTTTCAGACGCAAAATCCCCAATCTGACAACCATCAATACGATTTCACTATTGATGCAGCCCTGGGACCGGCATCAGACAGTCACAGTCTTACACTGCTTAAAGAAGAAATCCGGTTAGCGCTGCCTGTAGATCATCGATTGGCTAAAGCCAGTCATATCAGTCTTTCAGAATTAAAAAATGAACCCTTTATCAGTCTTCAAAAAGGTATGGGACTGGCCAATATTACAGATTATTATTGTCAGCTTTCAGGATTTATCCCCAATATTGTTTTTGAAAGTGACAATCCATCCACACTGCGCAGCCTTATTCAACTTGGAATGGGCGTTGCATTTATTCCTTTACGGACCTGGCCCGGACTTGCAGACAACAGTATACGCCTGCTCCCCATACACCCAATCCAATGTTCAAGATATATCAATCTTCATTGGCTGCCGAAACGTTATTTATCCCCGACAGCCCTGGATTTTAAAAAATATCTTATTCAATATTTTTCTGAAATGGAGCACTGAAATGAATCCTATCCAGCAAAAACAAACTGCCCGTTACATCGGATATCAGGCTTGTCAAAGCCTGATCGAAGAGGCCATGACAACACCAAAGCCTGGCCTGGTGGATCAAAATAATAATGGTGCCCATACGGATATGTGTCTTCAGACTTTCCTGGACAGCGCCTGCGCCCTGCAGCCATATTTTACCCGCTGTGCTCATATGGGAATGACGTTTTATACTTCCGAAAAAACCAGAGGAAAAGATTTTCTGCCTATACTTTTTAATCGGCTGCGCCCGCTGGGTCTTGAGGCCGAAGCAATCATGTATGACGTCACCAAAGGCGTGAATACCCATAAAGGCGCCATCTTCTCCCTGGGTCTCTTTTGCTGTGCTCTGGGCGTTTTAATCACAGAACAGAATTGCCCTCCAAACAAACAGGGCATCCGGCTGCCTTCTCATTGGATAGAACTGTCCCGATTATGCCGTGAAATGACAATTCATCTATTGGATGATTTTAAACGTACAGATCTTCAAAACACTCACGGACTGGGGCTTCATAGAACCCAGCAAATACACGGAATCCGCGGTGAAGCCTGTGCCGGATATCCATCGATATTTCAAATCGGCTATCCGGTTTTTAGAGCATACAAAAAACAGGGGCTGCACCGGCAGTCCGCCGGCGCATGCACCCTGCTTCATTTAATATGTATCACAGAAGACACCAATATCATCAGCCGTTCCGGATATGACCAGCTGCTTCGCATCCAGGCACAGCTGCACACTTTTTTATGTCAGGCTTCCCCGGATGACATTCTTGCAGTGCTGCCCCAAATAGATACACAATTCATCCAAATGAATATCAGTCCAGGCGGCTGTGCAGACTTACTGGCACTGATTTATTTTCTGGATGCCATCTTCCAATGATAAAATCTCAAGCTTTAGATAAAATCTCAAGCTTTACATTTTCCGGTCCTTTGGCCTCCACATTCATGGATGTACCATCCCAGTGCCAGCATACATGAACCATGCCTTTGGGGGTCACTACATCACCTTCGGCCTGGGTCAGATAGCCTCTGACCGGTGAAATTCTTATTGTTTCAAACCCTGGCTTTCCTGGTCTTACACCAAGGATAACTGCCGGGAGCTCATAAAGCGCCAGCGCTCCCCAGGCATGACAGTCACTGCGGCCGTTCACCGAATCCTCCACACAGGTTGTCATATGGTTCTCAACCATTTGACGCCATGGATCCCACAGCTGCTGAGTATAATCGTATAGGCCTGCCTTTTCCACGGCTCTGAACATATAAAATGCCATAGCAACCGAACACCGTGCATAATCTTTTTGAGGGTCTAAAACTTCAAGCATCATCCGTCTGGCTTCATCTCCTGTCACCATCTCCGTCAGCACTGCAAACACCTGACAATGTTGGCTGTATGCCTCAATTCCCGGTCCATCCTGGTAAAGTCCGCATTCACCCATACAGTGGGCATTCACGGCCGCCTTCACTTCATCTGCTTCCTTCATGTACAGGGCAGCATCCGACTGACGGCCAATGGCCGCCATCATTTCAGAAGCATGCATAAGACCATAAATATAAAGCAGGCTCTCCATGGTCACCGGCCCTTCCAGAGTAGCCGCAGGCACACCGGTTGTGGCATCCCACTGGGTTGTCCAGTCAATAAAAGACCAGTAACGGTCACGGCCATTTAAACCGCCGATTTTTCCCACCAGTCCCCGTTCATCCCGGTTTCTCCTGAAGAAATCAAGAATCCCTTCAACGGTTGGCATATAACGGCGTACAAGTTCCATATCTCCAAAATACATCATATGATCATAAATCATAAGAATATAGTAAATGGAAAATCCGGGAATCACGTTAGGACCATAGCTGGGATAACTGCAGTTAATCAGACCGTCATATCTTTGAGAGCGATGGAAGTCATCGATACACTGCCGGGCCAGCCGGTCATCCCCTGAAACCATATACGTATACAAAATCTGAGAACGGGTATCCATAGCATACTGAAGCTGCTCATAAAACGGACAGTCTTCATAAGTTTCGTGCATACAGCGGCGCAGTGTTCTCAGGCTGATATCCCATATGGCCTCATGGCTTTCATCGGAGGTATGCACTTTAGTCACAGCTTCAAGCGGATAGCCGGTCATTGCATAATCCATCCGGTCAATCACAAGTGGTTCTTCCCTGGTGCATATATCCAGGCGAATATAGCGGAATGTTCTGAACCAGTACGGCTCATAAATCTCCGGATTCTTTTCATCCCCGTAGCCGTCCACTGTATATGTATCCGTAAATCCGTACAGCTGTCCGCCCACACTGTCCGTTCTGTCACCTTTGATCGGCATGTGCATCATTGTTTTGCGCTCTCCCTCTGGTTCATAGGCATAGCATTCAGATGTAAGCAGCTGAATGTTCGCCCCATGACCGCCAAGAAAATGCATTGTAAGATAGCCGGTCATCAATTCACCGGCACCGATTTCCACAATTTCATGGCTGCCTGCCGGAACAGTCACAGACGCCTTTCCCTGAATCAGCCCATCCCATATAGATTTAGACAGCTTACCCTCGCGAACACATACGGTTTCCGTAAAATTATGTTTCTCATGAAGCAGCAGCGGAATCGGACGTTTTAAAAGATTTCCCGGGCTTACGGCACCGGCAATAGCCATTGCAGGATAAGCCGAAACCTGTGACCACTGACTGTCATCATAATCTGCCGCCTTGGCACCTTTCATCACCGGATCCCCCGAAGCCTGCTCAAGAATCTGCAAAGGTGCAAAAAATGGATTTTCAGAAACAATGGTCACATGCTCCATGATCATGGACTTAAAAGCTTCATCTGCGTTAAGAGATACCTTTTCTTTACCGCACACAGCACATCCCTGCATATAAAAGCCAGGAAATTCCGTACGCCATATACCGTGATTTCCCTTTCTGTGAGCCAATGGATAGCGAAGAACCTGGGCATAAATCACATTTTCTCCGGCTCTGAGAACATCTTTAAGTTCCAGTTCATCATAAAACCATACCTTATTATCCCCTTTTCTCGGGCCCGCATTGACAAACACCCCGTTGACATACAGCTTATACCTGGAATCTGCAGACACCTTTACAAGCGCCTGCTCCGGTTTCTGACTGAGTACAATTTTTTTCCTGAAAACCACAATATGTGGTTCTTCATTGTGGGACCAGGTCCAGGCCTTGGACCAGATCCAATTTGATAACGGCATTTTAGATTCCATGTTAAAAAATCCCCCCAAAATAATCTTCTTTAATCAGCCCTTGACAGCGCCGATGGTAATGCCTTTCACAAAGTATTTCTGAAAAAACGGATAAAGGACAAGAATCGGCACAACGCCAATAACTGAAATTGCCATTCTCACACCCACTGTAGGCATTTCCACAATAGCACCGCTTTGAGCGACTGTTGAATTGGATGCAAGAAATTGAACATCCTGCAAAATACGGTTTAACAGATTTTGTAAACTGTACAGCTTTGTGTTTGTAATATAGTATAAACCATTTGTCCAGTCATTCCAATAAGCAATGCCCACAAACAGGCCAATCGTGGCCATAATCGGCAGGGACAGCTGAAGCACAATTTTAAAGAAAATTTTAAATTCCCCGGCACCGTCCATTCTGGCAGCCTCAATCAGCTCCATAGGAATATTCTGAGCAAAATAATTTTTCACAAGAATAACATTAAACGCATTCATTAAAAGGCCTGGTATAATTAAGGCCAAAATATTATTTTTCAGATGAAAAATCTGTGTCCACATAATATAGCTGGGAACAATTCCGCCGTTAAACAGCATTGTAAAAAATACAAAAAATGCAAAACCATTTCTTGCTTTAAAATCCCGTCTTGAAATCGGATATGCAAGAAGGGGGGTAATAATCAGGCTGACAATGGTTCCCACAACCGTAATCAGCAATGTAATTCCATAGGCCCTGAAAATATCTTCTCCTTTATGCATCAGATACTCATAAGCGCCAAGACTGAACTTTTTCGGAAAAAACGAATACCCTTCCAGCACCAGTGTAGATTCGTCTGTAATTGAACTTGTAAAAAGCAGTATAATCGGAAGTACCGCAGCTAACGACATGATGATCATAATCACATTGATTAATATCTGGAATCGTTTTCCGCTTTTACTTTTAATGCCCATTTTTTCTCCCTCCCTTTTTCAGAATAATGCATTTTCCGAACTTACCTTACGGACAACACCGTTGGCAATCATAACGAGAATAAAGCCTACGATGGACTGATAAAAACCTGATGCACTGGCCATACTGATATCATTAAGCTGCATCAGTCCCCGATAAACATAGGTATCTATGGTCTGTGTCGTACTGTAAAGCGCCCCTGCATTCATAGGTACCTGATAGAAAAGCCCAAAATCCGAATAAAACATACGTCCAATACTCATAATGGTCATCATGATCACTGTAGGTTTTAAAAGGGGCAGCGTAATACTTTTAATCTGCTGCCACTTTGTCGCTCCGTCAACCATAGCGGATTCATAAAGGGTTTTATCAATTCCGATAATGGTTGCCAGATAAATAATCGCCGAATACCCAATACCTTTCCATATATGCACAAAGGTGAGAATAAACGGCCAGGCCATCGGCTCTGCATACCAGGAAACAGGCTGACCGCCCAGACTTTTAATCAGACTGTTAATCAGTCCGGTATCTGAACTTAAAAATGCATAGCCGATATAGGCAACAATAACCCATGATAAAAGGTAGGGCAGCAAAATCAGTGTCTGATACAGTCTTGATCTGATTTTTCCATTTAATTCACTTAACAAAATACCCACAGCTACACCACAGATCGTCCCAAGAACAATAAATACAAGATTATAAAGAATCGTATTTCTTGTCATGATAAACGCAGCATCCGTCTTAAATAAATACTTGAAGTTTTCCAGTCCGACCCAGTCACTGCCCCAGATTCCCTTACTGTAATCAATGTTTTTAAACGCAATAAACAGGCCGCACATGGGCATATAATTATTAATAATCAGGTAAATCACACCTGGAATTGTCATAATATAAAGCGGAATCTGTCTTTTAAACAGACTTTTTTTCTTCGTCTTTTCCTTTTCCATCATCTACATCCCTTCCTGTCAGGAATAAAAAAGGGACTGTAAACCTTTTCCATGGACTTATTCCAGACCATCTTTATTTTTACAGTCCCTTTGCATGTCTTTGCGAACTAAAAATACTTACTGATTTTTTTCCATCCAGGCATCAAGCTGTTCCTGTTTTGCCTGAATAATATCATTCAATCCTGCAGATTCCAGAGCTGCATTAAAGTTTTCGATTTCAGACGGTGCCAGTGTACCGGTTGTCAGCCCCGGAAAATACTCACTCTTAACATTTTCAACTGCGGTTATTGCACTTCTGACTGTTGTACTGTCATAAGTAAAACCATTGGCAACAGAAAACTCAGCGCTCTTATTGTTAGCATCCAGACGTTCATAAATAGTTGTATCTCTGCCCTTGCCCCAGACGTAGCTTAAAAACTGATTACCAAAGAACCAGTCCATATTCAGGCCATAGGAAGTATTATCCGCCGTCACACCTTCAGGGAAATCAACGGTGCCGTCATCCTGTACCTCATAATGAACACCCTCAACACCCCAGTCAAGGAGGTTGATAATATCTGCATTTGTATATAATTCATTGATAAACTTCATGGCAGCCTCCGGATGTTCAGATGTAGAAGACACGCCAAAACCAATACCGTTAATGGCACCGGTTGTCAAATACGGGGTAGACAGTTTAACGGCCTCTACAGGAACTCCTGTAGCCGTTGTAATCTGTTCAGCCTGTCCTTCCTCACCGGTAACAAAATATCCGGCTGTTCGTCCGCTCTGTATAAAGGTATTGGGCGCTTCCTGAGTCGTAGCCGCATCCTGAAGCACATAGCCTTTTTCATACCAGTCATAGGTATATTCGCAAAGTTTCTTAAATTCATCTGTTTCAAAGAAATTGATAACCTCTGTGGAGCCGTCATTTTTAAGTACACCGTAATTATCCGTCAGATTGTCGATAAATGGGAAACCTGTCCACAGGCTGTTTCCTGCTCCCGGCACCAGACATACCATTTCCGGATGCGCCTCATGAATCTTTTCAAACCAGCCGGAGAGCACATCCATATTTTCAAAGTATTCATCCCAATTTGTAGCCTGCTTTAATTCGCCAAGGTCTAATCCAAGTTCCTCCACAAGATCCGAACGGATCACGATGTTGGGCACTGCTGCCTTGCCGTTTAATGTGGGAATCGCATAAACACGTCCGTCGACACTTGTAGCTTTAAGAAAATCTTCTCCCACGACTTCTTTTGTCTCACTGGCTACGGTATCCATATATTCCGTAATATCCATCAGCTGATTTTTCGCGATCATCTGACTGAATGTACCGAGAAAGGATACAACATCCACCTGCTCACCGCCGGACATCATCAGGCCCAGATTCTGTACATACTGAGCCTGACCGAAAGTTTCAAAATCTACATGAACGCCGATTTTAGGCTCAATAATCTTATTAATTTCATCTTCCACCATCTGAATGCCATCCGGTGCTGTTTTTGTTGTCAGAAAGGTAAATACAATGTTTTCTACATCTCCGCTGGATGCTGCCTCCGATGAACCTTGGACTGTACTTTCGTTACCAGATGTCCCCGCAGAGTCACCTGCCGCCGGTGTTGTACCGTTATTATCCGATCCCGAACAGGCTGCCAGAGATGACACCACCATACCTGCTGCCAGTAATGCTGCCGCTGCTTTTTTCATTTTCAATGACCTCCTCAACTTTTTTATTCATTATAATCTATACAAAATAACTTTTCTCCCGGAAAACCAACCGTTTAATACCATTATTTATACCATAAAAACAATATAAGGCCGGCATTTTTTATTCAAAACGCCAGCCTGCACAAAATACAAACAATCCATTAACGATTTAATGCACAATTACGGTTTTTGTGACATTTTTCTTTTATACTCACTTGGAGAACACCCCACATGTCTTTTAAACAATTCCGAAAAATGTGAGAAATTTTCATACCCCAGGGTCGAAGAAACATCGCCAACGGAAATATCCCCCTGTTCCAAAAGCATTTTGGCATGTTTTATTTTCCTGGAGATTATATAATCAAGCAGTGTCATACCGGTTTCTTTTTTAAACAGCCGGGTCATATACCCAGGAGACAAATAAACCGCCTCCGCAATATCTTCCCTGCTCAGCTTTGTTTCAATATGATCCTGAATATATACCTTAATCTGCCTGATCACCTCGTTTTCCTTTTCGGCAGACTCAAAAAGCCGCCCCAAATCTTCTGCCGCCAGGCGAAGCCATGTACACGCATCTTCTACGGAGCACGAAGCCTTTTGATTGTATGCAGCCTGACGCATACAATCCATACGGGTAACAGGAATACGGTGCGCAAACAAAAATGCCTTAATCACCTGATCAATATTCTGAATCAGATTCTCAAGTTCCTTTTTTTCTACGGATCCTGCATTTAAAAGATAAGATGTGATAAAATCCGTAAAACCGCCAAAATCGCCTTGTTCAAGAAATCGATATATTTTTTCATTAAATTCCTCAAAAGTTAGGGATACAGCGATCGTTTTTGCTTCATGGAAACTTCCGTCTACCCTGATTACCCCCTCCTGACATGTAATATTTTGGCCATCAGCCTCACAGGCCTCATCCCAGGCTGTCCCTAAAGATTCTCCGAAAACGTCACTGCTTATGTAAACCGCCAGACCGGCGCCAACTGTGTGATGGCAGGTATGAATAAATTCCGACAATTCATTTGTTGTTTCCGTCAAAGGAACATTCCCGTCTAAAATTACCCAGAAATATTTCTGATTCCAGCCGGACCGCCCTTTATTTTTCTGATGCATCAGCATTTCCCATGCAATATTGGAAATAATATACTGCATTAATGTCCTGTTATCTTCCCACATCTGCGCCCGATCATAAATTTTTCTCACATCACAGACAAGGAGTCTGTACGGCATTTCAAAATCATATTCAATTTTATTTTTTGAGGCAAGTGCCCAGATTTCCTCAGGACGACCTTTTAGGTCTCCCCAAAGCACCTGTTCCCAAAAATGACGTACAATAATCTCCCTGTTATTTTCCCAAAGTTCTCCCCTGCTTTTTAACAGAGCAGCCTCCTTCTCCTGGGCAATCTCCTTCACAATACGGGCAATCACTTTCGAAAAGGCCGCAAAATCAATGGGTTTGACACAATATTCTGCAACCCCCAGATGCATGGCTTCTAAGGCATAATCAAATTCTGCATGACAGGTAAGGCAGACTGCCTTTACAGGATAGCCCTGATCTCTCACCCATTGCATCAGTTCCAGGCCGCTTTCCTGAGGCATTTCTATATCCGTCACAATGATATCAATTTTATTTTCACGAAGCACATCTTTGGCCTTACGGGCATTAAAAGCCACAAAAACCTCATCAATCCCCAGACTGTTCCAGTCAATCCGGGACCTGATCGCTCTTACCACATAAACCTCATCATCTACAATTAATAAATTCACTGTTTTACCTCCCCGTCTTCCGGAAACCATATGGCCGTACAGGCACCGCCATCAGGATGATTGGAAATGTCAAATCTAACCTGGCTGCCATACATATAAATAAGACGCATTCTGGCATTCCACAGTCCGGTCTGACTGCCCTGCCAGCTGACCGCAGACTCAAAACGTCTGATAAACGCCTCAGGATAACCCCGGCCGTTATCCTGACCGCAAATCTCAATTCCTTTCTTTCCATCCCTGATCTTTCTTTGGACCGAAATCTGGATTTTTGTTTCCCTGTAAATATCAAAAGCATATTTCATCGTATTTTCCACAATCGTCTGAATCACCAGCGGCGGGATCCCAACCTGCTCCGTATCCGGTTCAATAAACTCCTGATAAACAAACGTATCTCCAAACCGTATCCGCATAATTTCAATATAATTATGAATATGCCGTATCTCCTCTTTCACGGTGACCATTCCATTTTTTGTCCGGGCAATATATCTTAAGTATTCAGATAAATATTCCACAAGCTGATGAATCAGCTGGGTATCCCCCATCTGAGCCATGGTATTAATAATATTCAGGGAATTCAAATAAAAATGAGGCTCAATCTGAAACTGATAATACGCCATCATAATCCGATTTTTATCCAGCTCCTCCTCATAGGCTTTGATTTTCAAATTCTGAATCTGCTGTGTCATCTGATTAAAGGCCTTCATCAGCCTTGTAAACTCCCGGTTATTATGACTCTCATCCACTCTGTATTCCAGATGGCCATGTTCGATTTGGGTGATTGCATTCTCCATTTGATTCATTGGTGCAAAAATATTTCTGCGAAGTACCCACAGCACCCACGGCATAGCCAAAATAAAAATAAGAATAATCCCTGCAGTAATCTTCCGTATAAACACATAGGGGGCCAATACTGCCGATCTGTCCACGGCTGCCATAAGACGCACATCCGACTGAGTTGAGGCTACACCGACCATAAGGTACCTGTTATCTTCTCCGCTGAAATAATATTCCGACAAATCTCCGCTCGCATCCAGCTGAACAATACTGGCATGTTTTGGCTGCGTTAATATATGGTTATCTGCACTGGCAAAAAATACATCACTGTTAGAGGTAATTTTCCAGTTATCCGATGCAGACAGCAAAATATCCATCTGCGTCCAGGCACAAAAATATGTATTTTTCAGCCTGAAAACATAAACCAGACAGTTTTCTCCTTCCACGTTACAGGCCTGCCATTGATTGCTGCAGGCAGCCAGCGTCTCACAATGACTTTTAATATAGTTAATAATATTTAAACGAATCCTGTAGTTATCTTCCGCCTCAGGATCAAAAGCATACACCTCAGCTCCGTTTTCAGGGGCATAAATCAGCAGCCCCTGAACAAAATCATAAGCATTAATATTGGAAGAAAGCTCTGTCTTATAATAATTGGAAGCAAAATAACATTCTTTTCTGTTATGACTCTCAAAATCCGTAATATAGTTTTCCACACTGTCCAAAAGCTGCAGCCAGGAACTGGCTTTTTTCAGCTCCGCATCAATCTGTTCCATATTTAAAGAAAGTAAATCATGCTTTGTTTCAAAAATCTCCTGCTGAATCTTTTGCATCGTAAGAAAATTCACAGCCGCCAAAGTCACAACTGAAGGAATGAGCACAACGAACAAAACCGTGAGAATTCGCCCTCTGATTGACGAAAAAAAACGCCGTCCACCTGTAGATTCTGTTTTTCTTTTCTCACCCCTGTATACCTTCATTTGATACAGCCTCCTTTTCATGTGCACTCCCCCCCCAAAATATAACTTTTCATTATTTATGATAATCAAAATCCTCGATTCTGTAAAGTCAAAAACGCCCCCGGGTGTTTTTTAAACACCAAACCGGGGGCGTACAAAATCAGTATTTTTATATGGCTGTTCTGGCGGTTTTACCTTCCCAGCGTCTGTTTGACAGCCTTGTGCCAGCCTTCAATTTTTTCATTGCGCTGTACAGCATCCATTTGCGGTGTATATTCATTATAATGCATTGTATCAAACACCGTGGCATCATAAAATCCCAGCCCCAGGCCGGCAGCATAAGCGGCACCAATACCGGAAAGCTCTTCAAACTGAGGGATGCGCACCGGTATTTCCAGAATATCACTTTCAAACTGCATCAGATACGGATTTTTTGTAGGACCGCCATCCACCCGCAGTTCTTTAATTTCAAGCCCTGCATCTTTTCTCATGGCATCCACAATATCATAAATCTGATAGGCAATACAATCCAGTGCGGCTTTAACCAGCTCCGGCTTTCCTGTTGTACGGCTCATGCCAACAATGGCACCTCTGGCATCACTGTCCCAATAAGGCGCACCGATTCCGGAAAATGCAGGCACAAGATAAGTGGTGTCATCCGGATTGGCATCCATCACAAGATGATTGGCATCCGAAGACCGGTCCATAAGGTGTACATCATCCACCAGCCACTTGATCACAGCACCGGCATAATTAATATTGCCCTCAAGCACATAATTGACCTTTCCGTTCATAGACCAGGCCAGACTGGTCACAAGACCATGCCCGGACTTGACCGGTTTTTCTCCGATATTCATCATGACCGAGGAGCCTGTGCCCAGGGTTGCTTTAATCATGCCCTTATTCAGACAGCCCTGGCCAAACAGGGCGCCATGAGAATCCCCCAGGACCCCGTGGATCGGAATAGGCGTATCGAAATAGCCTTCAAAATCCGTATATCCAAACAGACTGTCCGAATCACACACCTGAGCCAGCATCTTTGTGCTGATTCCAAAATATCCGCACACCGTTTCACTCCACTTCAGTTCATGAATATCAAACATCTGGGTTCTTGAAGCATTGGAATAATCGGTTTTAAACGCTTTTCCACCGGTCAGCTTAAAAACAAGCCAGCTATCCACAGTTCCTGCACATAAATCCACAGACTGTGAAAGATTTTTGCACGCTTCCACATTTTCCAGCACCCAGGCAATCTTGGCCGCACTAAAATACGGGGAAAGATTCAGGCCTGTGATATCACCGATTTCTTCTGCATGGCCTTCATCTTCAATTCTTTTGCAGATAGCCGCACCACGGGCACACTGCCACACAACCGCATTATATACCGGCTCCCCTGTGTGACGGTTCCACACAAGCGCCGTTTCTCTCTGATTGCTGATCCCCAGGCCGGCCACCTGATTTTTATCAATGCCGGCCTTATGGATCACATCCTTCACAACCTGAACCGTATTATGGTAAATTTCCATTGGGCGATGCTCGACCCAGCCATTTTCAGAAATCAGCTGTTCATGAGGCAAATCCGCCCGTTCCAGAAGCACACCCTTTGCATCAAATAAAAGCGCCTTTGTCCCGGATGTGCTCTGATCCACCGAAATCAAATATTTACTGGACATCCTTCATCAACTCCACTGCTGTTTTTACAAGATTTTCAGTATTTAATCCATAATAATCAAATACTTCCTGAGATTTTCCGGTAATCACCGGTGCATCCGGCAGCGAAAGATTGATCACCTTTTTCGGCTGAGTTTTGCATACAATCTGAGCAACCATGGAGCCCAGTCCGCCGATCCATGT
The DNA here is from genome assembly GCA_905199445.1 of uncultured Lachnospiraceae bacterium. Taxonomy (GTDB): domain Bacteria; phylum Bacillota; class Clostridia; order Lachnospirales; family Lachnospiraceae; genus Catenibacillus. The sequence goes on from CAJKGK010000004.1 coordinate 96,615, forward strand.
ATGTTCCTCAATGGTGATGATTGCCTTTGTTTCACTGGCAGCCTTAACCACGGCAGCTTCATCCATCGGTTTGATGCAGTACATATCCAGCACCCTGCAGGAAATACCCATTGCCTTTAAAGCGGCAGCGGCATCTTTTGCCGGTTTAACCATCTCGCCACAGGCGATGATTGTCAGATCTGTGCCCTCGCATACGGTTGTCGCTTTGTCCATCTCAAATGGACAGTTTTCTTCTGTATAAACATCATCCACCGCATTTCTTCCCACACGGATATAGGCCGGTTTCTCATCCTTTAACAATGCCTGAGTCAGACATTTCGTCTGGAAACGGTCACTCGGGAAATAAACACGCATATTTGGTGTGGATGCCATGGTTGCGATATCCTGGTTGGAGTGATGGGTCATCCCCAGAGCGCCATAGCTGACGCCGCCGCTGATACCGATTAATTTAACGTTTGTATTGGAGTAAGCCACATCCACCTTTGCCTGTTCCATACTTCTTGTGGAGAGGAAGCAGGCCGGTGATACGGCATAAGCCTTTTTGCCGCATCTTGCAAGGCCGGCCGCCGTAGATACAAGGCTTTGTTCTGCGATTCCCATTTCCACAAACTGCTTTGGAAATTCATTGGCAAATGCCGTAAATGAACCCGAACCTCTGGAATCACTGCAAAGGGCCACAATGTCCTTGTCTTCCTTTGCCTGCTCCATCAACACTTCGCAAATGACCTGTTTGTTTGGTATTTTATTCATTTGCCATGGCCTCCTTTTTTGTTAATTCTTCCATTGCCTGTGCATATTCTGCATCGGTAGGCACTCTGTGATGCCAGCCGACCTGATTTTCGATAAACGATACACCATAACCCTTGGTTGTGTCTGCGATAATAACCGTTGGTTTTCCTTTGCAGGCCTTTGCCGCTGTAAATGCCTCATCCAGAGCATCGATATCATTGCCTGCCGCATGAATCACATTCCATCCAAAGCCCGCCCAGCGCTCATCCTGGCTGTCCTGAGTCATCACCTGTTCGGTTGTTCCGGAAATTTGAAGACGGTTTCTGTCTACAACAGCGGTCAGGTTATCCAGTTTATAGTGTCCGGCAGCCATGGCACCTTCCCAGACAGAGCCTTCAGCCAGCTCACCGTCACCCATAACCACATATACACGGTTTTCGCTTTCATTCATTCTCTGTGCCAGCGCCATGCCTACACCGACAGACAGTCCATGTCCCAGAGAACCGGAATTCATCTCGATTCCCTTGATTTTATTATTGGGATGCCCGATGTATTTGGACATATACTGGGAAAATGTTTCAATATCTTCTGCCGGGAAAAAGCCTTTGTCAGCCAGCACAGAATAAAGTGCCTCAACGGAATGGCCCTTGCTCAGTATAAAATGATCATGGTCATTGGAATCAAAATTTTCCGGAGTAATGTTCATATGCTTATTGTACAAAACATTTAAAATATCACATACACTGAAATCCCCGCCGATATGACCGGTTTTTGCCTTATAAATCATGGTGATGATGGTTTTTCTCAGCGTGTACTGTTTTGCCTTTAATGCTTCATTCATACATTTTCACCTCTTAAATATGCTTTAACCTGTTCCTCGTTGTTATCATATAAATCCGGTTTCACACCAATATATTTGCATGCTTCATAAAGTACAGGCACAACATCTTTATGGATACCTACACAGTGATGGATATATGGGCCTTCCACAATCTTGGCTTCAAGGCGTTTCAGGTTTTCAACCTCTACCCACACATAGGTTCCCTTTGTATACGGTCCTTCCACACCCCGGGCATTGCCCAGAAGCAAAGAGTATTCACCGTTATCACCATCAAAACGGGCCAGTGTCATCAGACCATGTTTAGCCTCTGCTTCCACAGCACCAGGATGATCAAAGGCCAGAGGATAACCGATGGTCGGCTTTTCCTTTGCCACGGAAATAGGCCATGGACCGCAGTGCTGAAGAAGCTCTCCGTTTTCATTATCCGGATGACGAACCGTCCAGTCCGCGAAGAAGCTTCTTGTATCATCCAGAGAAGCAGCCTCAACCATAAGGGCTGTAATCGCACCGTGGATATCTGTCTCACATACAACAGGGATACCTTCCTCATTCAGCAGGGAGTTAGCCGCACATGGCATAATGCCCAGTTCCCCCTGAAGAGCATTCCAGCACTGAATAGCAATCGCCTTACAGCCATACTTGTCAGCCAGATTTTTCATGGCAACCTTAAGTGCGGCTACATTTTCCAGTTCAGCCGGTTTAATGGCCACATTCATATTTTCATTCACATAATTGATGACTTCAGCAACTTTAGTTCCTTCTGCTTTGGCAGCCTTCACAGCTTCTGTAAGTTCAGGCATGGGAATGGGTGCCAGCTGAACATTAAATTTTTCCAGAAGTTCTCCTTCATTACACATGGTTGACCAGAAATCGAAAGGACGGGGTGCGATCTGGAGAATCCGGATATTTCTAAATGTTTTTACAACATTACATACTGCACAGAAATCCTTAATGCCCCGCTCAAACTCCGGATCTGTAAGACGGCAGTTTGTCATATATGTAAATGGGATACGGAATCTTCTTAAAACCTTGCCTGTGGCAAAAAGCCCGCACTGGCTGTCACGGAGACGAATACCGTTTTCATCGGGGCGTTCATCTCTTGGGCCCCAGATCAAAACTGGCACATTCAGCTTTTTAGCCAATCTGGCCACCTCATATTCTGTTCCGAAATTTCCATGAGGGAAGAACAGGCCATCCACTTTTTCAGCCGCAAATTTTTCCGCAATCTTTTCCATATCGGCATCGTTATATAAAAGACCTTCCTCATTAATATCTGTGATATCCACATATTCGATACCCAGTTCGTTCAAACGTTCTCTTGTAAGATTGCTGAATTTAATCGCGTCCGGCGCACTGAAAATACTTCTTCTTGTAGGCGCAAGTCCCAGTTTTACTCTTTTCATGAAAACTCCTCCTTAATTTTAAGAAAAGGGTATGTCAAATATAAATTCTGTTATAAATTTTTATACCCATTTTCTATATATTTTTATATTCAACTTCCTGTTTTCATTATACTATGGTTATTTTTATAAATCAACCGGTTTTATCAAATATTTTAGACAAAAATACGGCTGTTTTTTTATATAAATCCACGGAGTCAAAGCATTGAAATTTTAAATTCAGTTTGTTATAATAGGAACAGAAACCACGCAATTCAGGGTTTTATCGCACGTATATCCGCCATATCATCTTATAAAAATTTTATATGAATTTTTATATATATAATATAAAAGTACTATTTCCAGAGTTACTGCAAATGTCCTATGAAGCACTTTGGCGGTACCGGCTATTTTTTCAAAAATATGATCGTTAAAATCCTAAGCAATTAAATTCATGTTCAGCAGGAGGTATGCACATATGTTCAAGTATGCTTATCAGGTTCCGGAAAACAAAAAAATCCGTGTCATTGTCCACACAGACTGTAAAAATGAGGCGGATGACCAGTTTGCCCTGGCTCATCATCTGATGACCCCCCAATTCGTTGTCAAAGGTATTATCGCAGGCCATTTTGAGGCCAACCACAGCGTTTACGGCGTGGAAGAAACCATGGATGCCAGTTACGCTGAAATTCTCAAAGTTTTAAAATTAATGGGTCTTGAAGGTGAGTATCCGGTTTATAAGGGGGCCAAAAAAGCCATGCCCGATGAACAGACGCCCGTAGAATCCGAAGGTGTTGATTTCTTAATTGAAGAGGCCATGAAAGACGATCCCCTTCCTTTATACGCGGTTTTTCAGGGCTGTCTCACAGATCTGGCCAGTGCTTATTTAAAAGAACCTAAAATCGCCCGGCGTATGACCGTTGTATGGATCGGCGGCGGCCCATATCCATCGGGAGGCTTTGAATTTAACCTGCTTCAGGATATTCATGCAGCCAACGTTGTTTTTGGTTCCGATCTTCCTTTATGGCAGATTCCGGAAAATGTTTATAAAGCCATGGAAGTCTCCCTTGCCGAACTTCAGTATCGTGTAGCCCCCTGCGGCGACATCGGAAAATATTTATTTGAGCAGATGGTTGATTTTAATAACCGTATGACCGCTTATGTGCCATGGCCACATGGAGAAAGCTGGGGTCTGGGCGATCAGGGTACGGTGACCGTGCTTCTGGAAGAAAACAACAGAGGCAATTGGGACTGGATACCGGCACCTCAGTTTTCCAAAGAAATGTACTATATTCATAAACAGGAAAACCGGCCCATCCGGGTTTATCACACACTGGATTCCCGTTTTACGCTGGAAGACTTCTACTGTAAGCTGGCGCTGAATTTCCCGCCAAAACACTAAGATCCGTTAAAAATCGGGCGTATGCCAAAACCTATTTCAGCATACGCCCGATTTTCATAGAAACCTCATATTCAAAAAATCTGTCCTCATCTTCCGGGGTGAGATGAATCATTTCACAAATTCTGTTCAATCTGTAAAAGAAACTGCTTTTATGAATATGGAGCACCGCCGCAGCCCGAAGGGCGTTCCGTCCACATTCAAGATACATACACAGTGTTCTCAAATACTCCGTCCGGTGTATTTGATCATATTGTTCCAACTGGCGTAAATCCGGATGCACAGCCGCCTGAAGCCACTGCCGCCGTGTAAATCGTTCTCCTTCACCGCCTGGTGTACTGTCTGATACAAGGATTTCCATACAATAATCTCCAAAATCCAGAAAGTTTCCGGCCATTCCCCGCTCACGTCCGTATTCAATAAGTTTTCTTGCCTGAGCATAATACACCGGGGCATCGGTAAGTTTTTCAAATCTGTAGCTAAAAGCCCCAAGAATACGATTCACTGATGTAAACTCCCGAAGTTTTATCCATGTTCCCTCATCCATGGGAAACAGCCCGTCCCCTGTAAGCAAAACAACAATATCTCCTCTGTAAAAAGCCGCCATACCATTATCCAAAATCGTCAGCAGCTGCTCAAGGTAATATTGGTTGTTAATATGCCCCAAGGACAAATCTTCAAAAGCAAAGATAAAAATCCAGTGATGCATGCCCGGATGTCGTCCCAGTCCGGCCATTCTTGCAGACACGTCCGGCACATTTTCCATACTGCCTTCCAGAAGGTCAGACAGAAAATATTCATATTTAAAGCCCGACTTTTCCGTAAAAAAGCTGCTTTTTTGCATCTCCACGGACAGCATTTTACAAAGAACCTCCGCAAATTCCAGATCTCTTTGGGTAAATGCCCGTCGATCAGACAAAATGCATACATATCCCACACAAATATGATGAATACGGATACCGCAGTACATCATATGCATGCCCAGTTCTTCACGCCATGTAATAAATCCGTGAACTTCATTAAAAATCCGTTCAATCAGCCCTTCCCGGTTCATAGAATCAACGGAGGCGGGCTTCATATACTGACGGCCGCCTCTGATTTCAAAATCCAGTATATTTTCATGTTCCGGATAATTTTCAAGAATAGAAAAACTGGTATCACACACAACGATGGGGTTTTCAAGATATACAAAGGCAGCTCTGATAATGCCCTCGATCCCGCTGCCCGATTCAAGGGCCTCAAACATCAATTCTTTATGTTCATTAAACTGGACACAGCTTAAAAGCTCATCCTGCACCAGTTCATACACTGTCATCAGAGAAAATTCCCCGGACAAAACCAGTACATTTTTCGGCCAGACCTGGCCATAATCAGGATTTTCCCTATCGGTCGGACCACAGATCAGAGCGCAGCAGTCCTGTGCAGGGCTGTCAGACTGTCTCCAGGAACCAATGTAGATAATCCCCTGATGTGTCTGCCGACTTTCCGTAAGATTTTCTGTAGATTTTTCAGATGTAAAACGAATATAATTAATTTTACACCGCCCGTCATAGGTTCCCCGGACAACTGTATGAAGGCTTCTCTCCAACCGGTGTACAATATCCCTCAGATATGCCATATTCTATACCTTTCTGCTCCAATCCTTAGCTTGCATCCAATTATCCCAAAAGACGGCGCACCATCTCCCCATCAAAAATCACAGAAGGCACATGATCTACCTCGATTTGATAAAGCGCATTGGCCGCAATATGCTCAGCCGCCTGTTCTAAATCCCGAATACCGCTTGTATGTGCGTGAAGCTTAATAATCTCGTCCAGCGCCTCTGGTGTAATCCCACATTCCTCTGTCTCCATTCCCATCCGTCTGAGAACCTTTGGCAGTGCATACTGTGAAAATATAATTTTTTTCTCTTCCGGTGTATAATCCGGAATATCAATCACGGCGAATCTGGACATTAACGGTGCGCTGATCTGGCTCTTGTCGTTGGCTGTGGCAATGGGATAAACGCCTACCGTAGGCACCATACATTCCATATAGTTGTCGGTAAAGCCCAGATTATCCAACAGTGTCAGCAGCACATCCGCCGGATTGCCGCTGCCCTTTCCCGACGAAGCTTTGTCCAGCTCATTAATAATAAATACAAGATTCGATGCGCCGGCCATGGAAAAAGCCTCCATAATAATCCCTGGCTTGGCATTGGCATATATACGTGAACTTCCTGTAAGCTGTTCAGGATCATTAATAGAACTCATATCCAGGGTTGTCCACGGCAGTTTCAGAATCCGGGCAACCGCATAAGCAATCTGGGACTTTCCGGTTCCCGCAGGTCCCACCAGCAGCAGGCCATAAGCCGGAAGTGTATGGGTTCTGTTAATCTGAATAATCGTTTCCATGATTCGCTGTTTAACCCGCTCCATGCCATAAAGCTCCTCATCCAGAATCTGTCTGGCCGCTTTAGGGTCAATCGCCTCAAAATAATTATGCTTCCACTGAATATTCATCATCATGGACAGGGCCCGCTGGGCATGGCGGCGCTCCTCTGCAGAAACTTCATGAGATCTGGCCACCGCCAGATTTCTTCTGGCCCACAGCCGGATATGATCCGGCATGGTTTTCCCCGCACAGGTTATAAAATCGGTAATACTTTGAATACTGGTCAGTTTCATGCTGTCTCCGGTCTCATCCTGGTCTTCGTTGTCGCACTCAGCCTCTGGTGCACTGCTGGCCAAAAGGCGCTCGATCATAAACTGTAAAAACCCATCCTCCGCTGACAGCTTTTTCCCGCCGCCAAAAGCAATTTCCCGAATCCGGTAAACTGCATAGCCTTCACTGCGGTTTTCGCCGGAAAGGCGCACATTAATATGATTTTCTCCCAGCCAGCGGATTAAACTTACAAAACGGGCATCAATTTTTAAAATACTGGCATCAAAAGTTTCATGATCTTCCTTAAATTCAAAGGCCGTAGCCTTCACCGGATTGGTAAAGACACCGCAGGAATGGTGGGGCCACGTCCTGGCGCTGTTATCTAAAAGTAAGATCGGCTGCTGGGGTGTCACCTGGGATGCATTGGATTTAAAAATTGTATATGTACATTCAGGTGTAAGTTTAGAATCTGAAGTCCTGCTGAAATCAAAAACCGGCATATTTATCCCTCCAAATTTATCATGCTTATTTATCTTTCTGACTGATGACGATTTTTACTGATTTTAAGTTTATCATGGATCATTCAGATGAACAAGTCGTTTATGATTATCATATAGACAAAAGTCTAAATAGACAGCTGCAAACCGCCTTATTTTTTCGTCTTCAGTCGGAAGAAAAATGCGAAAAAAAGGCTTATAATCCCAATTATAAAACTGACACTAAAACGAGAGGAGATTTTACCATGGACAAATATCCAAATCTATTTACACCGATGACCATCCGGGGCAAGACTTACAAAAACCGTCTCATTGCAGCTCCTACACTTTTTTCTCATGCCGTATATTTTCTTCCTGAAATTGCAGAAAATGTATACCGCATGGTAGAAAATCGTGCCAAAGGCGGTTTTGCTGCCGTATCTACAGGAGAAATTTCAGTCAATGCCGAGGAGGGCATTACGCTTTTTGTAGAGCGACCAATTGACTTTGTTCACCATGAGGGACCGGACTTTGAAAAAATGAAGGAATATGCTGACCGCATCAAAAAGCACGGCGCGCTGGCCTATCTGGAATTCTGTCACGAAGGATCCCGCGCGGAAACAAAACCACCTTATCAGCCCTGGGGACCGGATCATTATATCCGGGAAGACGGCGTCGAGGTTCTGGCCATGACTCCGGAAATGATGAAAAAAGTCTGCGATGATTTCAGAACCATTTCCCGCTTTGCCAAAGCCTGCGGTTTTGACGGTGTACTTGTCCACGGCGGCCATGGCTTTAATATGCAGCAGTTTATCTCCCCATGGACCAATCACCGTACCGATGAATTTGGCGGAAGTATGGAAAATCGTGCCCGTTTCCCCAAAATGCTTCTGAACGCCGTGCGTGAAGGTATTGGAAAAGATATGATTCTGGAACTGAGATTCAGCGCCGAAGATGGTGTTCCCGGCGGTATGACGATCGAAGATACAGTGGAATTCTGTAAAGAAATCGACGGCATGGCAGATATTATCCATATTTCTAACGGACTGAAATGGGCCGGCAATCAGACACAGACCTTTTCAGACTTTTTTGATGTTCACGGCGTTAATGTAGACTTTGCCGCCAAAGTTAAGGCTGCCGTAAAAAAATCTAGAGTTGCGGTGATCGGCGGTATCAACAGTCCTCAAATGTGCGAGGACATTATTGCCTCAGGAAAAGCCGATTTTGTGGAACTGGGCCGTCAGGGATTTGCAGATCCTGAGTTTCCCAATAAGATTCTCAGCGGCAGAGAAGACTATATTCGACGCTGCGTCCGGTGTTTTCAGTGCTATCCCGGCTTTTGCGAACACAAAACCGATGTCCCTTTATGGGAAAAAGGACTGTCACAGGAGGAAGTGGCCAAAATCTACAGCCCGGCTTCCATGGGCCGCTGCGCCATTAATCCCAACTCCGGCTTTGGACACTACCCCGACCGTATGCCTGTGCCTGAAGCCAGCCGTCATGTCCTGATTATCGGCGGCGGTGTTGGCGGTCTGCAGGCAGCCATCACAGCCACACAGCGGGGGCATTCGGTTACCCTCCTGGAAAAAACAGACCGCCTGGGCGGGATTATAAATTTTACAGACACCGACGAAGACAAGATTGACCTGAGAAACTTTAAAAATCTTCTGATCCGTGAAGCCAATGAAAGCGGTGCCTGTATCCGTCTGAACACTGAATGTACACCGGAAATGATCCAATCCATCAATCCGGATGCTGTCATTATCGCAGTCGGTTCTCACCCCTTTGTTCCGCCAATAAAGGGCATTGAAAATGCCGTGAATGCCCTGGAGGTTTATTCCAAAATGGATGAGATCGGTCAATCTGTGGTCATGGTGGGCGGCGGACTTGTAGGCTGCGAAGTGGGACTGCATCTGGCCAGCCACGGCCACAATGTCACTGTGGTAGAAATGCAGAACATGATGGCATTTGAGACTTTTGGCTATTACCGCAATGCCCTGCTGGACGAAATGGACAAGCGCCACATCCGTCAGCTTCTGGGGGCCAAATGCCTGGAATTTAAACAAGACGGCGTTCTTGTATCTAAGGATAACCAGAAACTTTTTGTTCCTGCAGATACCTGCATCTTTTCCATGGGCATGAAGCCAAATTCAGATACAGTGGATGCGCTGAAAAATGCCTGTGCGCAAAGACCGGTTCATGTCATCGGAGACTGCAGTATGGCCGGAAAGCTAGGGGATGCTGTCAGAGCAGGCTATATGGCTGCCATGGAAATCCTTTAAAAACAAAAAATGTGCCTGGGACACTTGGTTTACCCATCGTCCCAAGGCACAAAACCGTCTAAAATTCCTTTTTTCTGTAAATACTCAAAGAAACCAAAACAGAAATGCCATACAGTACAGCAATCAGGATCCCGGCTCCAATTTTCACATATTGAAAAGAAAACGGAAGCGCAGATAAATTTGGCATCATTTTATTTTGTTCTAAAAACAGAATGATACAAAAAGGAATCAGATACATCGCCATAAGAAATATTCGCCCCCGCTCAGCCCCCATTTTAAACAGCACCGGAAGAAACAGCGCAATATAAATCATTCCCAATCCCAGAAATTCAATAATAAATGTGAGATTCAACACGTTTTCCGGATGAAGCACCGTGACAAGCAAATTGATACCTGTGGCAAGTCCGGCCATGACCCCCAAAAAAGCTGTACAGAAAACGTAACGGGAAATCACATAAACATCCCGAGTGGCAGGAAGTGTGTTGGCATAAATATCCCACTTGCACTGTTCATCCGAGCTAAAAAGGTTCACCGGAGCCAGCATACCAAACAATACAGTGACAATACTGACCATGGAGGCATCTCCGGAATAAATACTGTAAATGCCATAAATCACAACAACAACGCCCATGATCAGCAGCTGTTTTTTTATGGTATAAAAATCTTTCAGCATTAAGCCGCCCATTTATTCATCCCCCTTTGTATAATACAGCATGATCTGTTCCAGGCTGACACGCTCCAGCGGCCATGTCTCCGGCACCCGATGACGCAAAACAAGGGCCTCGGCGCCAAAAGCATTCAGACGGGCGCCTACAATAGCCTCTCTGCGTACACACTCAAGTTCCTCCCTAGAACATTTTAAAATTCCGTGTCGTTCCAAAAGTTCATCCTTATTTTCTGACAAAAGGATCTGCCCTTTATGGATAAATGTAATATAATCGCATATTTTTTCCAGATCACTGAGTATATGTGAGGAAAGAAAAACACTGTGATTCTCATCCTGTATAAATTCCATCAGCTGATCCAGAAGTTCATCTCTGACAATAGGATCCAGACCGCTGGTCGCCTCATCCAAGATCAGCAGACGAGTATCATGAGACATGGCAACCGCCAGGGAAAGCTTCATTTGCATTCCCCTGGAATAGTCCTTGACCTTCCGGTCTGCGGGAAGCTTGTACACCTTCAGAAAATTATAAAATCTGTTTTTGTCCCACGTTTTATACATCATTTTCATTAATTGCCCCACTTCACCTGCGGTCATCTCTGCCGGAAAATGACATTCATCCAAAACAACACCAATCCATTCCCGTTCACGGCGGCCAAGGGTTTTATGGTTCTGTCCAAAAACCATGATTTCACCGGAATCCTCATGGACCAAATCCATAATTAATTTTATTGTCGTACTTTTTCCCGCACCGTTTTCTCCAATAAAGCCCATAATACTTCCGGCGGGAACATCTATGTTCATATTTTTCAGGGAAAAATTTTTGTATACTTTTGTAACATTGCGAATACTCAAAACAGGATCCGTACCGGACACTGCGGCTGTATCAAAAAACGCCTTCATAACCCATTTCTCCTTTTAACACACGCTTCAGGCAATCCAAAGGCTCTATACACCTTTGCTCCCTAAGACTCCTCATCAAAATAAATCATACGCAGCATCTCATCCAGTGCTTCAAAAGAAATCCCCGCACGCCTGGCCTGGTCTGCGGCTGACTTTAAAGAAGCTTCCATTTCCCGAAGCTGCTGTTCCTTAATCATTTCCATGTTCTGAGGGGCAATATAGCTTCCTTTCCCGGTATAAGAAACAATAAAACCCTCCCTTTCCAGTTCTTCATATGCGCGCTTTGTCGTAATCACACTGATACGAAGCTCCTTGGCCAGCAGCCGCATAGAAGGCAGAGCGTCCCCTTCCTTCAATACACCGGCAACAATCATATCTCTGATCTGTGTAACAATCTGATCATAGATGGGCTGACCATTGGAATTGCTGATTATAATATTCATCGGTTCACCTCTTATCATCCGGTGTACATGCCGGAATCATTATCGTATATACGAAGATCATGGAGTCAAAAGATCTTTTGCCCCCACTGCCAATATATGTGTACATCATATATTGTATATATGTATTATATACAATATATACATATGTGTCAATATAAAAAAAGGACATCACCATGTCCCTTTTTCTAATCTCTTTTCAAGCTGTTTTTCATTCAGACAATGACCTGTCAGGCCATCTGGCCGCCATTATTCGTCACCGTTGGGCTTAAAGTCACTGTCAGTGTTTTTTCTTCATACCCGTCTGCTCCCGGAACCTGAAGTGTCACCTCCACCGTTTCTCCGGCACGGTAATACTGAAGCAGTTTTTTCAGCTGTTGTGTTGAGGTAATCTGCGTGCCGTCAAAAGAGGTGAGAATACTTCCGGATTCAATCCCGGCATTGGAAGCAGCCATATCCGATGTTACATCAGAAATAAAAACACCCTGAGGCATCCCATACATCGCGGCAATCGCCTCTGTGACACTTTCTCCGGAAATACCCAGATATCCCTGCTCTGTGGCATCCACCTGTGTCCGTGTTGTCTGATTCATCAGATTCTCGATAATATCGCTGACCTGAGATATGGGAATCGCATAGCCCATGCCTTCCACATCGGTAGATGCCAGTTTTGCAGAATTAATTCCAATAAGCTCCCCTTTCATGTTCAGCAGTGCGCCGCCGCTGTTTCCTGGATTAATTGCCGCATCCGTCTGAATGTAAGCTGTTCCAGAAGATTCCTGCCAATCTGCAGATGATGTGCCAATGACACGATTCGTTGCACTTACAATACCGGTTGTAACCGACTGTCCATAACCCAGAGCATTACCGATGGCCACAACCTGCTCACCTACGGCCAGATCATCTGAATTTCCCACCACTGCTACTGCGATGGCTGATAAGGTATCCTGAGAAATATTTTCCACGGGCACCGCAATCACAGCCAGGTCGGAATTTTCATCCCTTCCCTTAACGGCAGCCTCATATACCGAGTTATCTGCAAAGCCAACGGAAAGCGTATCTGCCTCCGCAACAACATGATTGTTGGTCAATATTAACAGCTCTGTATCCGTCTGACCGATAATCACTCCGGAGCCGTAACTCACCGATTCCTCCGGCTGAATCTGATTAAAAATATAGCCATTATAATACCCCTGTACTTCTTCCACCGTTTTTCCTGTAATCGATACAATGGAAGGCATCGCAGCCTGAGCAATATCCGAAACATCCAGACCGCTTTTGCCATCCTGCGCCTCTGAGTCTGCAGAAGAATCCGCAGATGTCCTGACCAGATTAGCCGTCGGCTTTTCCTGTTCCTCCGACTGCTGTGCAGTCTCATATCCAGTCAAGTAATGAACACCCTGAAAACTTCCGGCTGCCAGCGCTCCGAACATAACCGCACTCATGGCCAGCATTCCCATACGCTTTACATACTTTCCCGCTCTGTTTTTTTCTCGCTTATTTCTTTTTCCCTGATTTCTGCCATTGGCTCCAAAAGTTTGATGCTGTCTGCTGCGGACCTCTCTATATGGAACATCAATGACTGTTTTTCCATTGTGGTTTTCATTTTCTACATTGTATCTTTCATGACTCATAAAAATTCCTCCTTTATATTAAACACGATGCGCTTTTTGCTGTTTCTGTGTTTATTATAAAGAAGGAATGTGAACGTTTTGTTTTAAATGTTTGCCCAAATTGCGTTTAATCTATGAAAAAACTGTGTCCCGCAAAATCCTTGCCAGGAACTGTCTTGTCCGCTCCTTTTCCGGGGCTGTAAAGATCTGATCCGGCGTTCCCGATTCAAGGATAATCCCCTCATCCAGGAACAGCACCTGGTCCGCAATTTCCCGTACAAAATTCATTTCATGGGAAACAATCATCATTGTATGTCCATCGGCCTTTGCCCTGCGAATGACATCTAAAACCTCTCCCATCATTTCCGGGTCCAGCGCACTGGTTGGTTCGTCAAATAAAATGACATCTGGATGCAGCGCCATAGCCCTTGCGATGCCAACCCGCTGTTTCTGACCGCCGGAAAGCTGTCTGGGATAATGATAACACCGATCTGCCAGTCCGACCTGCTCCAGTTTTTCAAGAGCAATGGCTCTCGCCTCATCCTTGCTTTTTTTCTGAACCATTCGCAGGCCCTCCATCACATTTTCCAGGGCTGTTTTATAACGAAACAGATTAAACTGCTGAAAAACCATGGCACTGTGACGGCGCAGCCAAAAAATATCCTCTTTTTTGGCCGATCCGGCGTCAATCGTCCGATCCTTAAACGTAATCGTTCCTGAATCAGGCATTTCCAAAAAATTCAGGCATCGCAGCAAGGTTGACTTTCCGCCGCCGGACGGCCCGATCACCGCGAGCACCTGACCCTGCTCCAGTTCAAAACTGACATCCTTAAGTACCTGAATATGATTAAAGCTTTTCTGTAAGTGACTGACTTGAATCATTCATCCCCACCTCCTGTTCATCCGCCTTCAATTTCTTCTCCAGCCGCCTTAAAGCAAAAGAAATAATAATGGTCAGGCCCCAATAAATAAGGGCAACTGACAAATAATTTTCAAAATAACGGTAATCTCTGGCTGCCATAACCTTAGCCGCTGCCGTAATATCAATAACTGCACACGTAAACGCCAGAGATGTCCCCTTAATCAGTCCCACAAGAGAATTACCCAGGGCTGGAAGGGCAATCACCAGCGCTTCCGGAAGGGTAATCCGATAAAAAGTCTGCCAGGGCGTCATTCCCATGGACAGGGCAGCCTCCTGTTCCCCCCGGTCCACGGCTTCAAGACCTGCCCTTATACTCTCGGAACTGTAAGCCGCCTCATTGAGCGCAAATGTAATAATCACAAATAAAATCGAGGGAATACTGCTTGTTGTAAAACTGGTCCCCTGATAATGATTAATATATTTAAGCAGCAACGGAATGCCGTAAAATGTAAGATACAGCTGTACCAATACCGGTGTTCCCCTCATAAAAGACACATAAAGAGAGAAAAACTGATGAAGCACCGGTATTTTTTTATGCTTAATCATAGCGATCACAAAGCCTAAAATAAAGCTGCCTGCCGCCGCAGTTAAAGTAATCATCAACGTTGTCGGCAAATATTTTAAAAGCTGAGGAATCTGTGTAAAAACAAGTTTAAAATCAAACAGACTGGTTATATCCTCCATCTGGGCTTCATCTTCCGTAAATGGTGTGATATTGTCCACATAATCCCGCCCCAGAAATTCTATGGAAATATCTGAAAGTGTGCCATTATGGATTAATTCCAAAAGCGCCTGGTCAAAATCATCCCGGATCTGCTTTCCCTTTTCAGTCTGAGGAAAAATAAAATAACCTTCAGGATTCATAATCTGAACCGTATCTTCGTGCGGAAGCTGAATCACCTGAAGATCCATGTTATATTCATCGATCAGAGCATTCATAACGATTTCTTCATTAAGCATAAAGTCCACAGTGCCGTCCAGAATCTCCTGGTAAGTTTTTAAACTGTCCTGTTCTGAGTAAAAAAAATCAATCGGTGCATCCGGATGTTCCTCATTATACTTTTCCAGAAAACTTTGTATAAATGTTCCCACCGGATTCACCGGTGTTCGCTTACCGGCCAGATCAGCCAGGGTATGAATATCATCTCTGCCCTGTTTAACGGCCACAACCGCATTATTATAAAGATAATACTGATTTCCAAATAAATACTTTTGCTGCCGCTCCTCATTTTTGGAAATATTATTGGCCCCCACCTGGTACCGCCCGGAATCAATTCCGGCAAAAATGCTCTGAAACTCTGTGACCTCAAACTCAATCTCATACTGGGGCAAAAGCGCATCAATGGCTTTGATCACCGCAATATCATATCCGGTCAGCTGATTATTTTCATCGTAATACGTATACGGCCGGGTACTGCCGTCGGTTCCCACAAGAAGCTTCTCCACCGGCATTTCCTGATCTGCTGCATAGGATGTTTCCCATAAATTCGGGGAGCCCGCCACCAGAAGCACAAGGGACAGCACCATAAACATCCCCCATCTTACTTTTCTTTTCATTTGTACCTCCTTATTATACAGCCGACTCCACCACAGGAAACCGACTTTTTCTATATCATATCCTGTCTGTGCCAGTCTGTAAAGAAGGTACTTAAAAGAGCCATAGTTACTTTCAAGTATCTAACCATGGCTCATAGGAACTGTCCTTTTCCCTGTATTCTATTTTTCAGCCAAAGTTCCCGGACTCCGGTTAAATCCGTCCAATACTCCACAGGATTCCATTGCGTACAATACGCCGGAAACGGTCATCCCCGTAAGAAAGCCCATCATGTCCGGAAGCCCAGCAAAAAACTCTGCTGTTTTTGTACGTCCGCGTCCATGCCAGATTCTTTATACTCCGGGCATTATCTGTTGTCATAAGCACTGTATTTCCTTCCGATTCCGGCTCACCGATAATGTAGGTCTCATCAATGAGAGAAAAATCGGACATATCCTTTGTAATGGGATGGGTTTGATCTGTAATGTACGCCCGCACCGTTTCCCTTTGATGATACTGGAAAACACCGTCCTCACACCGCACTTTTACCCCGGAGACCTGAGTCCATAAATCCCATTTAGGAAAAGAAAGAAGGGCATGATGCAGCAGTATGATTCCCTGGCTTTTTTCCCCAAGATGTTCTGTCAAATATGTATATGCCGCACTTCCTGCCTCCGGCAGGGGCAGGTTCATGTTATAAAATAAAAGTACATCATATTTGTCCTGGTTTTCCACATCCTGAACAAACAGGTCAAAAGGCTGTACATAGCACACACAGCCCTCCAGCGACGAAAGCATTTCCTGAAATGCCATAATATCATAGGGATGATTTTCCACAATAACCCCAACTTTTATTACACCCACACCGATTACCTCCTTGACATCGGCCGGGGTATTGGATCACCCCGGCCGTTCTTTAAACTTTGATGTCTGACAGCACTTCTCTATAGGTCAAATAGCGCTTACAGATCATCGATAAACCTCATCTCGAATTCCCTGGACAAATTTTAAGGTTTTCTCAGTTTCATAAACATAGTCAATGTCCTTGGCACCATTGGTTGGAATCCACGGGCAGGCAACGGATACGCCCTTTGTATAGTTGATCTCCTTTAAAATGCCAAACAGATGCTTTAAGGTTTCATACCGCTGACCTACATTTGGCTGAGCGCCGCCGTCCCCCTGAATATGTACGTTAATGCAGTATTCCGGATATTTAAGAATATCCTCAAGGGGCTGTCCCAGCTCCAGGAAGTAATTCAGATCCGCCATAACCTTTACACTGCGGCGTCCCGTCATTTTTGCAAACTCGACACCTTCCAGGTATCTCGGGAACAGCGTGTCACTTTCAGCCTGAGGCTCAAGCGCAATTTCCATGCCATACTTTTCCGCCTGGTCAGCCATCATATTAATGGTACTGATAGCCTGATCAATAGCTTTTGTCCGGTCAAAGCCATCCTGGCAGCGGAAGTGTCCGCCCCAGCAGCCGACGTACTTAATGCCCAACGCGCTCATCCGCTTAAATTCCCGCTCTAAAGAGAACTGGATCAGCTCTTTATCATAATTTTCTCCGCTGCCGCCAATATAAGTCAGGCCAGGCCCCAGCAGATGACTGGATGTCATACAGGGACGTCCGTCTTTTTTATAAAGCGCCTTCTGGGCTTCCCACTCCCGGTCATTTAAAATGGGACTGCAGTGAATCGATGCCGGCACTTCAAAATATTCCCAGTCCTTTCCCACACAGTCTAATGGAACCACATCCACAACAATACCAAACTTAAATCTTTCACTCATGTTTATAAACCTCCTCAAATTTTATTTATTTTTCATAGCGGACAGGATTTTCCGCCATAAATTGCGCAAATTCTTCTGCGATATCTGCCGTTGCAGGCGCATAGGTGTTGTCAATATAATCCTGAAGATCTGCCTTCTCCACCTCACCGGTTACATAACGCACCTCCAGGTTATTAAGATTTTGTATGACATCCGGAAAATCTACGGAAATATTATCCAGCATCTTTGTAAACGGCATATAACATTTCTGAGTTTTTGCATCCGCTGCAGACGCCTCAGTTCGCCATTTTTCCTGAAGCTCTGGTGTAGAACCACCCATGAGCGCCTCCTGATTTTCATAAGCATTGGCAAAGGACATCATATTTCCGGTAACCTTTGACACTGCCGATGCCTATTCTTGTGTACGCTCCACCGTTCTGGTCTCAATATCATAACTGTTATAGTGTTCTCCTGCCAGCCCAAGCTGCATCGTTACAAAGCCTTCTTCCGAATTTCCCCAGTCTAACAGACGGAGCACATCATCAATATGTTCAGACTCTGCATTAACGAAAAACGCCATCCAGTTTGACAGAGGCATCGCATATACCGGGTCATCTCCCGCCTCAAGAACTAACGGCGCACAGTATACCACATCGTCCGGATTCATCCCGTATTTTTCAATGATCTCAGTCACATAATTTTTTCCTGAGGCGCCCACAATACCAACCCGCTGCTGGGCAAATTTCTCCACATGTTCCGAACTTTTATGAGTGATAAATTCCCGGTCAATAATCCCTTCTGCATACATATCCCGAAGCAGAGTCACATAGTCATAATACTGAGATTTTAAAGGTCTTAACTTAAAGGACCCATCGGCATCAGGCAGCCCGTGATGCCATGAGGAAATGCTGTAGGCTGTGGATAAAAAGTCATTGTTTAAATGCCAGATACCAGAATCCATGCTGCTCTGGTCTGCACCAAAGCTTACCCCGTAGGTATCATCCAGACCGTTGCCATCAGGATCCTGCGTCGTAAATGCCCGGCAGACTTCTATAAACTCATCGACAGTTTCAGGCACTTCAAGTCCCAGGGCATCCAGCCATTTTTTATTAATCACAAACCCGGCCTTATCATAGGAATTTGGCCGCGGGATTCCAAAGATCCGGTCATCACCCAAAAACTTTGTATCCCCATACTGTTCCTGTGAAATATTGGCCATAAGGTTCGGATAATCTCCAATCAGATCTGTCAGATCCGCCAAAAGTCCCTGCTCCGCCCATTGTGTGGCAAAACTGTCTGCCCCATAGATAAAGAAATCCGGCATATCACCTGTACTGACTAAAAGCTTGACCCGATCGCTGTAACCGTTGACTGTAGGTGCTTCCACAATCAGACGAATCCCTAACTCCTCTTCAATCCTGGCAATGACAGGATTATTTTCCAGGAAAATTTCAGGGTTCAGCTGAAGAACCGCATGAAGTTCCACGATTTCATCACTGTCAGCGCTGCTTCCCGATGACGGATTACCGTCGGCAGCACTGCTGCTTCCTGATGATGGATCGCTGCCGCCCAAAGCAGATTCCCCGCCAGTCTGACCGTCACCGGATGATCCGCCCTGGCATCCGGCAAAGGACAAGATAACCATTGTTCCTGCAAGTAAACTCCCCATAATCTGTTTCTTTTTTAACATAAAATACGCCTCCCGTTTTGATTTTCATGTTTTCGTGACAAAACTTCTTCACTGCACCTGATCTGGCACAGTTGTTTTTTAATCATTCTTTTACCGAACCTAATGACACCCTTTCACAAAGTACCGCTGCATAAACGGATACACGATTAAAATTGGGAGCACAGTAATAATAATGGCCGCCATTTTTAATGTAAATGTATGCGAACGATTGGCAGAGGTAAGCATCTCTGTTACCGGCGATACAGAAGATGTATCTTCCACCACCAGCTCCCGAAGCACCAGGGTCAGCGGCCACAGCTTCCGATCAGAAACATACATCATGGCCGAAAAATAGTTATTCCAATACCCTACAGAACAAAACACAACCATGGTGGCAATCGCCGGCTTGAGCATAGGAACCACCACAAACAGCAGTGTTTTCAGGTCATTCGCCCCGTCCATCCGGGCAGCTTCCTCCAATGCCTCCGGCACAGAGGTAACAATAAAATTTTTCATCAGGATCAAATTAAACCCGCTGATACATCCCGGAAGAATAAGCGCCCATATTGTATTGTACAGGCCGATATTTCTTACAAGGAGATAATTGGCAATGGTGCCGCCGTTAAAAAACATTGTAAACAATACCATACCCATAAATACCCGATGGCCCTTGAGCCGTTTCTTGGATAAAGGATACGCAGTAATCACAAGGAGCAATACACTGAGTATTGTTCCCACAACAGTGATACATATGGTCACAAGATACCCGGACTGGATCAGATCATAATCTAAAAGCTGTTTATATGCAGTCAGATCAAATTTCGATGGAATGATCTTCATGGGATTTTCTAAATACTCTGAGTATGGCATAAAAGATACAAAAAACACGTAGATAAACGGTGCCACACAACACAGCGCAAAGGCTCCTACAACAATAATGGAAATAATCTCCGTCATGTAAATTTTCTTTTTCTTCTTTTTCTTTGGCTCCCCCTGATTCAAAAAGCCCCCTCCTTTCCAGTCTGTTCTCCGGCAGTTAAAACAATCCTTCTTCTCCCATAAGCTTTGCGCATTTGTTGCCAATAGCCAAAAGAACAAATCCCACCACAGAACTGAATAAGCTTACCGATGTAGCAAAGGAATACCTGCCGTTGACCAGGCCCATTTTAAATGTATACGTTTCAAACACTTCCGACACAGCCAGATTCCTGCCATTTTGCAGCACATAGATCTGTTCAAAGCCATTGTTTAAAATATTTCCAATGGAGATCAGGAGCAGAATCACAATCGTAGGCCTGATGCAAGGGAGTGTCACATACCAAATCCGCTGGAAATTTCCGGCCCCATCGATCTTTGCAGCTTCATAAAGCTCAGGATTTACCGCTGTAATCGCTGCCAGATAAATAATCGTATCCCATCCGGCCTGCTTCCATATATAGGAGATAACCGCAATGGCACGGAAATATTTATCACTTCCCAGGAAAAAAACAGGTTCCCCGCCCATAGACTTGATTACATCATTCACAATTCCCCAGGAAGGCGATAAAAGATTTACAAGAATTCCCCCAATAACAACCCAGGAAATAAAGTACGGCAGATAAATCAGTGTCTGTGTCACCTTTTTAAACTTTCTGAACCGGATCTCATTAATCATTAAAGCCAGAATAATAGGAATCGGAAAGCAAAATACCAGCTTCAGCAGACTGAGGATCAATGAATTTGCCAATACACGGTAAAAATCCTCAAGGCCAAACAGATATTTAAAATTTTCCAGACCATTCCACGGGCTTCCAAATATGCCTTCAGAAAACTTAAAGTCTTTAAAAGCAATGGTCAGCCCATACATGGGCGCATAATTAAAAATGATAAAATACAATATTCCCGGAATCAGCAGCAGATATAAATACTTATTCCTCCACAGATACTTTCTCAGGCTCCCCTGATCATGCGTATGCTGTTTACACCCCAACCGTTTCATCGTTTGCCTCCTCTCTCATTTGTTGAACTTATTATAGCGCTTTACATTTTTGGATAAAATAAACAGAACAATTTAGTTTTTCATCATTCTTTTATGCATTTTTATATTATTTGTTTTTTATAATTGATTTTTTAAGTTGAAAACACTATAGATTTTAATCGAATATCCAGACAGAAACAGATTTTTTAATTATATGCAGTTTATCCACACTTAGACGTAAATATGAAACCGGCTGCAAGCAAAATGCTTACAACCGGTTTCATATTTCAATTATAAAAATCTATACAAGAGGCAGGTCCGTTAAAAATTAATCATCATCCAGCCAAACAATTTCCGAAACTATTGGCAGCGTTTTTGACAAATGGTGATCTTCGTATATTTTCCAGGCTCCCCTTCAATACTCAAATAAGCCCCGGGACTGCAAAGCTCAAGCCGCCGAATGATATTGGCAATGCCATAGCCGCTGTCAGTGTGGGGAGTGCTGATACCTTTTCCTTTTTTCATAATAGCTTCAATGGTTTTCTCATCCATGCCCTGCCCATCATCCTCAATCATAAGATAATAAAAGGTAGCATCATACGCACTGTAAATCATAATATTCATGGTTTCCATAGCCGCAGTCCTGCCGTGATAAATGGAATTTTCCACCAAAGGCTGAAGGATCAGCTTTACCGTAGGGCACTCCAGAAGGACCTCATCCACATCGATGACAATATTTCAGGCATTGCCGGATTTCAGCTTTTGAAAATAAATATAAGCCTGCAAATGATCCAGCTCCTGAGAAAGCGGCACTGTATTTTCTGACAATGAAATAGAATATCTTAAAAATAAGGCCAGGTGATCAATGGCCTGAGACAGGGTATTTTTCTGCGAATCATTATAGGAAAGCCACTTTAATGTAGAGAGGGCATTAAACAGAAAATGAGAGTTAATCTGCGCTCTCAGGGCCTGCATTTCCTTTCGCCGTTTTTGATCATTGGTCTGCTCAATCTCCACCAGTAGCCCACGAATCCTCTGCTGAGTGTAGTCAATCTCCTGTGCAAGACTTTGAAATTCATCATTTCCCCGGATAATGATCGCCTGACGGACCTGATTGTTTTCAATTCCAGCGATCTTAGCCCGCACCAGAGCCATGCGGGCATTAAAATACCTGGAAATTGCCAGCGCCAGTCCCACCGCCAATCCCAGAATCAGAATCACCTGGAAGGCGATGTTTTTCAAAGCATTATAAAAACCACGGTTTAAATAGTAATCGTTGGTAAGAATCCACACATTCCACCCGTCGGTATCCCCCATACGAATATTGACATCTCCGGATCTCTCCTGCATTTTCTCAGGAGTTCCCAGCAAACAGTGCCAGAAATCCTCGCGCAGAGAGCTGGACATAAGCTGGTTCCCATAATAAATAAAAACAGCATTTCCCGACGCATCTCCGCTGATAAAACCGTAAATTTCAGTTTCATAAATACTCATTTCTATGTAATATCTCCGTCCAGCCTCATATAAAGGAATAAACACAGAAAACACTTTTTCATTCCGTTCATTCAGCCGGGTGGCAGAAATATATTCTGCCCGAGCTGCACTGCTTTTTAAGGCATCCATAGCCTGGACCACGTAGGGCTCCTGACTGCTTTGATCATAATACCCGTCTCTGTAAATCTGGATCTTATCCACAGCCGTAATATTCATTGCCAGAAAATCGCTGACCAGGGCATCCAAGCAGGTGCGCACGATGACCATCGAATCATTCTCCAGGGCCTGGATAAAACGGTCGTCCTCCAGCCACAGATTTAAAAAGGAACGATAATAATCCAGACGATTTTCAATATTCATGACCGCCTGCTTTGCCTGGTTTTCCAGCATTTCATTTTCTTTATCCCGATAGCTGTCTTTAAAGGAAACAAAAAGGGAGGCAAACATACTGACAATCACAAAAATGATGGTTATAAAAAAATAGATCACCAGCTGTGTCCTGAACTTAAAATGACTCATCCCCATCACCCCTGCCCCTGAAGCCGAAATTCATTGGGCGTCAGTCCAAACGCCTTTTTAAAAATGGTATGAAAATATGTAACATTTTCATAGCCGCATGCCATAGCAATCTCATTAATGGAAAGTTCTGTAGACAACAGCATATTTTTGGCACATTCCAGACGGACATTTAAAAGATAATGGTTAATCCCTTCCTTTTTTTCTGACTTAAAAACCGTCCCAATATAGTTCGGTGTAAAATGAAGCATTTTTGCAATAGATTCAATCGAAAGGTTCTCCTGGTAATGCTTGTGGATGATCGCTTCAATAGCTTCAACGATCTCATGACGGCTGCGCTTTTTTTCCGTGGGCATTTCCGTGTTTCCGCCAGCAAAGGAAATACTCTTTTTCACAATTTCTTCATATAAGCCCCGAATACTTTCATCTTCCCGCTCTGCCACTGCCTTTTCCAGCCTTTTCAGCGCGATCTGATGTGCCCCAAAAAGGTCTCTGACCTGCTGGATATACCCTCGAAGCAGCGATTCTAAAGGGACTTGATCCCAAAGGACGATCACCGCAATCCGCCCGTTTCCGGCACGGTTCACCAGGGATTTTGAGGCTTTGGGCACTTTCATGGACTCTAAAAGTCGGACAGCCTTGTCACATTCCTTTGGATTTTCCGGCACACATAAAAGAATCCCCTTATATCCAACATTTTCCTCAAGCCAGTTCAGGCCCAGGGGCTCCAGATTATCCCCGTCTGCAGGAACCCCGGACAGCAACTGATAGATCAGGGCCTGACGGGCAAACTGTACACTGATCTCATAATTGTTCTTGATCTTGGAATAAATTTTCTGCTCCATCTTACGCTCAGTAATCTCATCTACCGCCTTTTTCACCGTCCGCAGCAGTTCCTCCTCCTTTACCGGCTTTGTCACGTAGGCAGAAATATTCAGCCGGATACCCTGACGGGCATATTCAAAATCATCATAGGAACTGATAAAAATAATTTTTGTCTCCGGCAAAATGTTCCGAATATTTTTAGACATTTCAATAGCGTTCATTACTGGCATACATACATCCGTCAACACAATATCCGGCTTTTTCTCAAGGGTAAGGGACAGTCCCTGGGCGCCATTGGACGCCTCGCCAATAATCTCTACGCCAATCAGATTCCAATCAATACACTGCTTCAGCGCATTGCGTTCAAACGCCTCATCCTCAACAATAATCATGGTTACCATACCAGTCATTCCTCCCAATACTTCCAATACAATTCCCCATACCACTGTGTCTTAAAAGTATTATAACTGATTTTTCGGCAGCACACCACTGATTTGCTCCAATAATTTTAGCCTCCCCATTTCGACATATGACGGAAAAGTAACTTATATATCAACAATATCACACGCAAAAAAACACCAGATTCGACATTTGCCGAACTGGCGTTTCTTGATGAATGGCTTATTTTACAGCCCCTGACTTTTCTTTTTTACATATGAATACACCGGACAAAATGTTCCTGTCCGCCTTCAAGCATGTATCCCTCCACAGGACCTGCCTGGCATTGGGAACATCTTCTGGGACATCGGGAATAAAAGGCGCATCCGACACCCTCAGAGGTTTCAGAACCATCCGGTTCCAAGGTGTCATCTGTCTCTGCATATTCTTTTGCCGCATATCCGTTCACGCTATCTGACAGGACAGAATCAAATAAAAGCTGCGTATAGGGATGTCTTGGATTTTCGTAAATCTCTTTCACATCAGCCATTTCCACGATTTGCCCCAGATAAATCACGGCAACCCTGTGGCAGAAATGCCGCACAATATTCAGATCATGGGAAATAAACAAAATAGTCAGTCCCCGTTTTTTATGAATATCCAGCAAAAGCCTTAAAATCTGAGAAGATACAGTGACATCCAGTGCGGACACCGGTTCATCGGCTACAAGAAGTCTGGACTTCATCAGCAGGGCGGCACCAATACTGATTCTTTGCCGCTGTCCGCCGGAAAGCTCATGGGCATAGCGGTTGACAAAAGAAGGATCCAGCCCTACATCACACAGTATATCTGAAACCATCCGGCGTCGGCATTTTTTATCCCTGATCCCGGAAAGTTTCAGCGGTTCCTCTAAAATCCAGCCGATTTTCCGGGAAGGATTTAAGGATCCAAAGGGATCCTGAAAAACCATCTGAGGATGCGTATCAGCAGCCATTTTAAGCTGTCCCTCATAATCCCGGTTTAAGCCTACAATGGTACGGGCCAGGGTGGATTTTCCGCAGCCGCTCTCCCCTACAATGCCCATGACCTCTCCGTCATATACATCCAGGCTGAGATTTTTTACAACCTTGCGCCGTCCCTTCTTTTTAAAAAGCCCGCCGCCATCCTCATGATAAAAAATATCCAGGTTTTTAAGCTCCAGTATTTTTTCAGACTGTTCTGGTCTTTTACCGGCATCGGGAATAGCAGCCACCAGGGTCTTTGTATATTCATGCTGAGGATGTTCCAGAACCTGACGTACATCTCCCTGCTCCACAATCACACCGTGATACATGACAATCACTTGCCGGCATATTTCCTTAATCACATTTAAATCATGAGAAATAAACAAAATAGACACACCGTATTCCTGGTTAAGCCGCTTTAAAAGCCTGAGAATCTGGCCCTGTACAACGACATCCAAAGCCGTGGTCGGCTCATCGGCAATCAGCAGTTTCGGAGAACAAATCATAGCCTGCGCAATCATAACTCTCTGACGCATTCCTCCGGAAAGCTCATGGGGATATTTTTCGCACAAAGCCGCCGGATCAGGAAGTCCCACATCAGCCAACGCTGCAATAACTTTTTTGTGGATTTCCTCTTTTTTCAGATCTGTGTGAAGTCTCAGGCTTTCCCCAACCTGTGTACCGATTTTTAACACGGGATTTAAAGATGTCATCGGTTCCTGAAAAATCATAGACATCTGATTTCCCCGGATTTGGCTTTGTGCCTTTGGCGAAAGAGCAAGGATGTCTTTTCCGTCAAAGGTAATGCCGCCGCCCAGAACCCTGGCACTTTTGGAAAGCAGCCCCATGGCAGCCAGGGCGGTCATCGATTTTCCCGAACCCGATTCGCCTACAACCCCCAGAATTTCCCCTTTGCCTATAGTAAAGCTTACATCGCTGACAACTGTATGCATCCCGTCCTTTTCCGGAAAACCTATGGATAAATGATCCGCTTTAAATAAAGTTTCCATAATTTCCTCCTTAACGCTTTGCACTGCGCAAGCCCTCGCCGATCAGGCCAAAGCCTAAAATAATCAGAATAATGGTAACGCCTGGTGCAATGGCATACCAGGGCGCATTATACAAATAGGACTGAGCCTCTGAAAGCATACGCCCCAGACTGGACTGAGGCGGCTGAACCCCCAGTCCCAGATAACTCATACTGGCTTCGGCAAGCACCGCATTATTAAACCCGATTGCAGCGGCTGTAAGCATACTGATTGCCGTATTTGGCAGTATATGCGCAAATATAATACGAAACGGCGATGCCCCCATCACCTTTGCGCTTTTTACAAAATCCAGTTCCCGGCAGCGAATCACCTCGCTGCGAACAATACGCGCAAAGCTGGGAATAAAAATAATGCCCAGTGCCAAAATCACATTATAGGTTCCCGGACCTAAAAAGCTGAGAAAAATCAAGGCAAGCAACACACTTGGGAAGGAAAGAATCATATCATTGACACGCATAATGATCTCATCCAGCCATCCTCCAAAGTAACCAGTCAATGCTCCGATGATCGTTCCTGCCACTGCGCCGATGGCAACCGTACATACGGCAACCAGAAAAGTAATGCCGCAGCCGTTCATCACACGGCTTAAAATATCTCTGCCAAAGTTATCGGTACCCATTGGATGCGCAAAACTCGGCGCTTGGCTCACAGCCATGGAATCCATGGCCGTGGGCGAATACGGCGTCCAAAACTGGCCCACAATGGCCATAACAAGAAAAAAAACTGTCAGCCCAAGGCCAATGATTAGATTATAATTTCTTTTCTTTTTCATCGTCCGGCCTCCTACGCTGCCCGAACACGGGGATCTACAAGTTTATATAAAATATCCACGATAAAATTAATCATCACTACAATAGCAGTAATATAGGTAACAACGGCCTGCACAACCGGGTAATCCCGTCCTGTAATGGCGGTAATTAAAAGACGGCCCATACCTGGCACACTAAAGACCTGTTCCACAATAATACTGCCGGCCAGAATCTCGGCAATGACCATGGCAATAAAAGTAAGCACCGGAATCAGGGCATTTTTAAGCACATGCATATACAGCACTCTGCCTTCCATATTCCCCTTACTGTAAGCAGTACGGACATAATCCTTTCCGATTTCTCCAAGAATAGCATTCCTCAGAAATTTTACGACCATGGCGATTTTAGGAAGCGCGACCGCGACTGCCGGAAAAATCAAATACCGAATCCCCGCCCAAAAATCCTCCTTAGGAGAAATGAAATTCCCCGGCTGAAACCATTTAAGTACAAGGCCGAAAATATAAGTCAGCATCATCCCCAGGAAAAAGGCCGGTATGGCCATGGTAATTTGTGTCAGCTGATGAATGACCGTATCCAGCCATTTCCCCGAATGTCTGGCACAGATAATTCCCAGCGGGATGGAGACCACCAGAATCATCAGCAGTGCCAGTACAGACAAAAGAACCGTCACCGGCAGACGGTCTGACAACAGTGAGGCCACGCTGGTATCATTATATTGGTAGGACTGTCCAAAATCGCCGTGAAGCACACCGCCCAGCCAGTGGATATACCGCTGGATCAGGGGATCATTCAGTCCCATTTCATTTCTCAGTTCTTCAATCTGCTCCGGAGTGGCATTGGTTCCCAGTTTGGAAACCGATGCATCCCCCGGTATAACGGAAAAGGCTGTGAAGGTCAGTATAGAAATAAGCAACAATGTGATAATGAGAGTTAAAAATTTTTTTATAATATATTTCATTTTCTGCCTCCGTTACGCCAGTTTCATTACTGAGCGGTCATATAAAGTTTTGAAAGATCCCAGGCCGCTGTGGGATAAAAAGTATAGCCGCCGAATTTTGAACTCACTGCCACAAAATCCGCAGGATCTTCAATATAAACCGATGCGGCATTTTCAGCCAGAATCATCTGAAGCTGTTTGTAAAGCTGCGCTTTTTTTGCATCATCCGTTGTGGCCAGTGCCTCATCCATCGTCTTGTCATAAGTTTCATTATTAAAATTGATCAGGTTATTGGAGGCATCCGAACGGTATTTTTTCAGCCAATCGCTGGGGGCTAATGTACCGTCAAAACCAATCACCGTGGCCTGGAAGTTTCTGCCCTGATACACTTCGCTAAGCCAGGAGCTCCACTCAATCTGTTCAATCTTAACATTCACACCAACCTGAGAAAGCTGCTCCGCAATAATCTGAGCCGTATCCACATGCTGTGAATAGGAACTGGGCACAGTAATTGTCAAATCAAAGCCCTCTCCATATCCTGCCTGTGAAAGAAGTTCTTTAGCCTTTGCCGGATCATAAGAATACAGGTTTTCAGCCCCGGCCTCATAGTATCTGCTGATGGAAGGAATCATATGAGAACCGATCAGATGACTTTTTCCGTCGAACAAAAAGTTATTAATCGCCTGACGGTCAACGGCATAACACATGGCCTGACGAACACGGGCATCCTTAAAAGGCTCATAGTCATTATTCAAAAACATGGCATGTACAAGATTCATATGACCTTCCACAATGTTAAAAGCATCCCCCTGCATCTGCGAAAGCGTCTGGGCCTGAGCGGCTGTCAGGTAATTGAGAACATCAATGGTGCCTGCCTGAAGTTCGGTAAAGGCGGTATCCACATCTGAGATAAATTTAAACTGAGCGTTATCCAGATAGGGCACACCTGCCTGCCAGTAGCCTTCATATTTGGCCAGCTCCAGTTTCTGCCCCGGTGTGTAGGCCACAAATTTAAAGGGCCCTGTGCCAATAGGATTTCCCTCGGGATCCTTGTTGGACTGAGGAATAATGGCTAATGTCAGATCTGCCAGAAACTCCGAATACGGTTCTTTCAGCTTTACGGTTACTGTCTTTTCATCATCAACGGTTACTGTATCCAGTAAACTGGAAAATGCGGAGGATTCACCCTGAATCTCCGCATAGCGTTCAATCGAATATTTAACATCCTGGACTGTTACA
This sequence comes from uncultured Lachnospiraceae bacterium, assembly GCA_905199445.1. Lineage (GTDB taxonomy): Bacteria > Bacillota > Clostridia > Lachnospirales > Lachnospiraceae > Catenibacillus. Next base: position 126,048 of record CAJKGK010000004.1, read on the forward strand.
GCGCTTCCGTCATGGAAGGTTACACCGTCTCTCAATGTGAATGTATAAGACATTGCATCATCGGAGATTTTGTAATCGCTGGCCACAGCCGGCTCTAAATCACCATTGGAGGCCGGCTTTACCAGGCCTTCATACATATTAAATACCACGCTTCTAGTTCCTGCGTCCGTAATTTGATGGGGGTCAAGACTAACCAGGTCCTGTGTCATACCATAGACAATACTGCCGCCGGATACGGGCGTGCTGTCACCGGATGAAACACTTTCACCTGCAGCTGGTGTTCCTTGTTGAGAACTATTATCAGTTGCTGAAGTTTCTGTTCGCTTGTCGCCTCCGCATGCGCTGAGTGCAACAGTTACTAAAAGTACCATGATACTCAAAAGAATATTTCTTTTTTTCATGATGAATTACCTCTTAATCTGTAATATTTCTCTCATTATTTGATTGTCGTTTACATTTTATACTTCCCTTGTTAAAAATGCAACAATTATTTTAACTTATTTATTACTCCAGTACATTTTCCGCCTCAGGCGAATACCGTTATTTACACGGATGATGGCTGTAAGAAACCTGTTAAGTATACCTGATCAGAAAAAGCATAACAAAAAACGGCTTTTGATTGCGTCAGTTTATATAAAACCGATTCATGCAGCCAAAAGCCGTTTTTTATTTATACGATCATTTCATTTTTACCGCTATTTCCGATTATGCCGCCGGTTCAGTTTCAGCAGCTTCAGATTCAGGTGTGGCACCATCGGCTGCTGTTTCATCTGCTGCGGATTCAGCTGCAGCCGTTTCATCCGCTGTCCCTTCATCGGAAGTGTCGGCTGCATCCGGCTGAGGCTGGGTTAAGATTCCGGTTGTCACGGACGCAATCCTCTCCTCGTTTTCTGCCGGAGTCTGAGTTGCACCGTTTTCAGCCAGCCATGCATCCAGCTGTTCCTGTTTGGCATCCATAACTTCCTGAAGTCCCGCTGCATACAAAGCGTCATTGAGCTGTTTAAGTGTGGCATCCACACCGTCAACGCCTACAGAACCCGTTTCAAGCGCCGGTCTGTATGTATCCAGTGCATTCTTTAAGGCAGTCAGCTGTGTTGTGTAGGCTGAACTGTCCCACATAAATCCATACGCCGGTGAATAATCTGCCCATGTATTATGGTCTGCCAGTTTACTCCAGTAATCCGGTGTCTTCGAACCATCATTCCATACATATGAAATAAACTGATTACCCATAAACCAGCCGCTGTTCTGATGATACTTGAAGTTTGTGGCATCTTCGCCGTCTGCATAATAAGCAGTACCGTCCTCCAGAACCTGATAGTTCACGCCTTCAATACCGTTCTGCCAGAAATTCATAACATCCGGGTCGCTATAAAGGGCTGAGATAAATTTAAATGCCATTTCAGGGTCTTCACTGTTGGAAGCAATACCTGTATCATAAAAGCTGACATTTGTTGTGGAATAACCGCCTTCAATGTCCTGGCCAAAATACATCACATAACCGTCACAGCCATTCGATGCCCTTGCCTCGACAAGGAATCCCGGTTTAATTGCCGTTGGATAACTGAATGTATTGCCGGCCTTCATCATTGTACCTGAGCCCTGTGTATCGGTTGCGGCATCTTTATAAATATAACCGGCATCGTACCACTCGGCCAGCATCATAACTACATCACGATAAGTTTGAGTCTCAAACTCATTGACAACTGTTGTGGAATCATGATCTGCCTCCCAATCCAGAACGCCAAACTGGTCTGCCAGCTCATCAAAGAAAGCAAAACGTCTCATGGCGCTGGCACTGCCCTGAAGGTAGAGCGGCGTCATATCCGGATAAGCTTCCTTCACCTTCGCAAAGATTTCTGTCGCTACGGACCAGTCATACACTTTTCCTGTATATTCGTCCTGTCCGGCCACAAGTCCGTATTCTTCTGTGATTCCCAATTCATCACAAATATCGGCTCTCATAAACAGACCGCCCAGTTCCACAGATTCTTTCTGTGCCGGGAAGCCGAATAAAAATCCGTTCGTACTTCCAACATAGGCATTCTCCTCTCCAAGAGCATCAATAATTTTCTGGCCATCCTCTGTCTCCATATATGGACTCATATCAACCAGACCATTCATGGCAATCCAGCTGGAAGCCGTGGAATAAAAGACCGGAAGAACATCCAGAGGATCACCGCCGGAAATCATCAGCTGAATCTTCTGCTGATATTCTGCGGCTTCTAATGGAAGGAACTCCACTTCCATATGATACTCTGAAATCATTTTTTCATTCAGAGCATCCTGCACTGCCTGCCGGGCAGCATCATCCTGAGGCATAAACTCAATATATGCAAATACAAGGTGATATGGATCTTCAGCCGAATATTCACCATAAGATGTCACCGTTGTACCCGAATCACCGCTTGTACCCGATGCAGTTTCCGATCCGGCACCGCCGTCACTGCTCTGGGCACTGCCCGATCCCCCTGAAGTCTGAGAACCGTCAGAAGAACCGCCGGATGAATCACCGCCGCAGCCGGCCAGAGCCGTTGCAATCATGCTCATACCCAATCCAAGTGCAATTAATTGTTTTTTCATAAGAACTTACCTCCTGTCAGTAATATAAAAATAATAAGTAATCAGCCTTTAACCGCCCCCAAAGCGATTCCTTTGGCATAATACTTCTGGAAAAATGGGAAAATCAACATAATCGGCAGGATTGCCACAAAGGCAATCGCCATCTGTACCCCTGTGGTGGGAATTTTAGCCGCCGCTGCCGCCATGTTTGCATCCGAACTCTGTGCCAGATACTGGATATTTTGTACCATCTGGTTCAAAAGGTTCTGGATATTATACAAATCCTGATTTTTAGTGATATAGTACAAACCATTGGTCCAGTCATTCCAGTACGCCAGCCCTGCAAAAGTCCCCATGGTTACAAGAATCGGCTTTCCAAGAGGAATCACAATTGTCCAGAAAATTCTGAACTGACTGGCTCCATCGATCTCGGCAGCCTCATAAAGCGTATCCGGTATACTGGTGGAAAAATATGTACGCATCATCATAACATTCCATGCACTCAGCAGCAATGTCGGCAGCAGCTGAGCAAGAATGGTGTCTTTAATATGGAAGGTGCCGCTCCACATAATGTAAGACGGAACGATACCTCCGTTAAACAGCATGGTAAAAAATACAAAAAACATCATAATTCTGCGTCCGGGCAGATTCTTTGTGGCCAGTGGATAGGCCATCATGGCTGACAGCAGCACATTGATCAGTGTCCCCACGACCGTTACGCCGATGCTGATGCCATATGCTTTTAATATCTGTCCTCCCGACTTAATAATGTATTCATACGCACCTAACGAAAATTCTTTGGGGATAAAAGAATACCCTTCCGACACCAGTACACTTTCAGCCGTAATGGATGACATAAAAAGCAGTACAAACGGCAGTATGATGCACAGGGTCCACAAAATCATGATTCCGTTAGACACAATCTGATAGGGTGAAAATGGTTTTTCTTTCATAAGGCACCTCCTAGAATAATGCGTTTTCTTTGCTGACTTTGCGTACAATACCGTTGGCTGTTAATACCAGTACAAATCCCACCAGCGACTGATAAAAGCCTGCTGCCGCTGACATTCCCACATTTCCTGATTCCATCAGGCCTCGGTAAACATAGGTATCAATGGTATTGGTTGTTGAAAACAGCAGTCCAGAGTTTCTCGGCACCTGATAAAACAAACCGAAATCCGAATAGAAGATACGTCCCACATTTAAAAGTGTCAGCGTAATCACCGTTGGCTTTAAAAACGGCAGGGTTACATACTTGATCTGCTGCCATTTAGTAGCACCATCCAGCATAGCCGCCTCATAGAGAGACGGGTCAATCCCGTTAATCGTTGATATGTAAATCAAACAGCCATAGCCCACACCTTTCCATGTATTCGTAAAAATAAGAATAAACGGCCAGTACTTGGGCTGAGAATACCAGTTAATCGGTTCAAGCCCCAGGGCTGGTAAAATACTGTTGTTGACAATACCTGTACTCTGGCTTAAAAATGCAAATACAATATAGCCTAAAATAACCGCTGACATCAGATACGGGAATAAGATAGCGCTCTGATACATCTTTTTCAGCTTTGTATTCATAGCATCACAGATAAATATGGCAAAAACAATTCCAATGACCATATTAAGAATAATAAATGCCAGATTATAAAGCAGTGTGTTTCTCGTGATTACCCAGGCATCGGATGTGGCAAAAAGAAATTCAAAGTTCTTCAGGCCGCAAAACGGGCTTTCCCATATCCCCTGTCTGGCATTATAATTTTTAAAAGCCACAATGATTCCCGCCATAGGAATATAATTGTTAATAAACAGATACACCGCCCCGGGCAAAAACATAAGATACAGCGGTAAAAATCGTTTAAATTTTGCCAGCTTGCTCCCCCTGCGCTTTCCATGCACCGTCTCCTGCGCTCCGGCCGTAACTTTGGCACTGGTTTTTGATGTCATTGTAGTCCCTCCCTTACACATTACAAATAACGTTCCATTGTTCAGATCATCTTTCACCGTTTAGATCATCTTATATTATTCAGGCAATCTGAAACTGATAAACACTGACCGAAGCCGCCGGCACCTGCATATGCCAGGCCTGGCCATCAAAATACGGCGGCACTGTATCTTTGGCTCTGATCCGATCCGGTGACTCCCAGCTATTATATGCCCCCGGAGAATCGGCACAAAGTATGCTTGCGCTCTGTCCAATACACCGCCAGGGAAGAACAAACACAATATGCTCGGATCTGCTGTAATCTGTATTAACAATGTTCAGATGAATCACCCCGTCCTTTAGAGATGCCAGCGGATAAATTCTGCCCCGTCCTTCATGTACTTCCTGGTCAATCTTCCTTAAAGAAAGCAGTTGGGCATCCCGATGAATCTTATACATTTCAAAAACATCATAATTTGGTGTTTTAATGAATCTCTGACCATCGGTTAAAAACAAGGCATTAAGTACATTCACCGTCTGAGCCACACAGGCCATTTTAACCCGACTGCAGTTTTGATGAAAAATATCCAGAGTCAGAGCCGTTGTTATCGCATCTCTCATGGTCACCTGCTGAAAAAGTGCCGGCCTGGCCGTAAATGACGAACCATGCCAGTTGCCCCACTCACCTACCACAAGATCACACTTCGATGCCGCTGACCATTGCACAGGCCCAGGCCATGCATCAAACTGCGAAAGACCTTCCTGGATTAATTCATACTGTTCTTTAATCACTGTATCCAATTCAAAACAGCTTTCAATCACCCGATACCATCCGTCTTCGTCAAAACATCGATCTGTATCCTGGTCCTGTTCCACATTCCAGTTATAAAAATGAAGATCATAACCATCTACAGGCGGTTTTCGATAACGTCCCAGTTCTTTGAAAAAATCTTGCGTCCATGCCACACGTTCCGTTGGTTTATTACCGTCCGGCCCACAGGCAATAAGCTTGATGGGATATTCCGGCGGATCCGTCATACACCGTTTAAAGCTGGGCGCCGCTGTGGCATATCTGCGGTACGCATCACAATAACCGTGCGGCGTATAATTGCCACCGCCGGCCCACGGCTCATTTCCAATTCCCCAGTATTCTACATGAAAGGCCTCGGCACTGCCGTTTTTCTCCCGCTCTTTTTTTAGCGTGGTATCTTCTTCACGGTTGCAGTATTCCATCCATGTTTTCATTTCATCCACAGAACCGCTTAAAAGATTTACATTAATCCACGGTTTTGCCCCAACCATCCTGCATAAATCCACAAATTCATGGGTTCCAAACTGGTTTGTGTCCAGTTCAAAGGTTCCGAAATTTTCATTAAATGTCACCGGCCGATCCGCTCTGGGCCCGATGCCGTTGCGCCAGTGATAGGTATCCGCATAACATCCGCCCGGCCACCGAATCACCGGCGGCGCAATTTTTTTCATGGCTTCCACAAAATCCTTCCGGATTCCTTTCACATTTGGAATATGCGATGTCTCTCCGACCCAGATGCCATCATAAATACACCCGCCAAGCACCTCAATAAACTGTCCATGAAGCATTGGGCTGATTTGACCGCAGCACTGATCATCCACATAAATCGTCACCATATAATGGATGCCTCCTCCTTGAAACTTTGTATCTCCATTTTAGTGATCCCGCGGATTAATGTATATAACACTTCTTTGCACTTTATCACACTTCTTACTTAAATTTGATATTTTTACTAATATTTCTTATTTTCACCCCCTGTTTCATAGCGTTTTTGATAATTACCAGGCGTCATTCCTGTAATTTCTTTAAAAACTTTACCAAAATGGCTCTGAGACGCAAACCCCAGGGAATAGGCAATTTCCTTTGGCGAACAATTTGTATAAACAAGCTGATTTTTTGCAAGCTGCACCTTCTGGGTCTTACAATAATCCATGATCGTTATACCCATTTTTTCATGAAACAGCTTAGACAGATAATTTGGATTAACATTTAATTGTTCAGCCAGCTCTGCCACCGTAATTTTGTTGTGAATATTTTCAAAGATTAGATTCAGACATTTGTCCACCAGAGGATGAAAAGTTTTTTTGCCATCCTTATGTGCTTTTACAAGACGGGTAAACGCCATCTGAGCACTGCGGACAATTAAAAGAAGATTTGCCATATTGGTCTCGGCTTCAATCTGACGGATGTAGCTGTCGCTGAGCGCATAAGCCGCCTCCGAGCTGACACCGCCTTCCAGGGCAGACCGGGTGGATATGGCCACAACCACAATACTTAGATTTTTTTTAGAACGAACCAGGTCTTTTGCCAGGATGCCCAGTTTTCCCCCTAAAGGAATATCCAGAGCATGTTTAAGCCCTTCAACATCTCCGCTGCGAATGCAGTCCTGCTCCAGCTTTTCCTGGCTATAGGCGTTATGCGCCCGTACCCCCCCCCGAAAATTTTTTCGTTATCCCTTTCCATCCATTGATTTTGAATAAAAATCGGTGTCTGGGTACGAATATATTTTGTCTTAATATGATGTTCCAGCATCTCATTTAATGTTGTCTCTTTACCGGTCATAAATTCATAAGCCATATGTACCACACGGCAAAAATCCACAAAATCCATCTCCGCCATCTGTATGGCCTGATTCTCAGGCACACGAAAACGCTGTCTGATTGAATGTTCAGCCATTTTGAAAGAAACATTGGAAAGCACCGGTCCCAAAATGCACAGCATTCCCGACCGGTCTTTAACCACACCACAGTGGACATTTTCCAGTACTTCTTCCAGCATTGGATTTTCTCCCGAAATACGCTGTTCATATTTTTTCAGAAAACCAGACTCCAGATCCAATATGCCCATCTGCTCGGCTCTGTCACTGTTTTTCTCCACCATAGTGCCATCTGCTGTATACACCCCGATTGGAATATGTGTAATCCTTGAAAGATGTTTTGCAAAATGTTTAATATTCATCATTTAATCCCCCACCCATACTGCATCATCAACCGCTTTGCCATCTAAATACGGTTCACTAAAAATAACTATATCACATTTCTCTAAAAAACAAAATATCACAAAAAGGCATCTCTCAAGGACCGCTTAAATGTTCGTTTTTTCGTTATTCTCCAAAATCCAGGAAGATAAATAGAGAATTGCATGTAAGATTTTGATATGATAAGATAGATATAGCTTAATAAAAAATAGATATAGCTTAGCAAAAAATTCCCCGGCTTACAGAAAATTCACACTTCCTGCAAGCCGGGGTATTTATGGGAGAAATGATTATGAACACATCAGAAAACACTTCGGCTGCTGAGGCCGAAAACAAAATCATCAGCGGCGTGATCTGGAAACAGCTGATGCTCTTTTTCTTTCCCATTGTACTGGGAACATTTTTTCAGCAGATTTATAATACCGCTGACGCCGTTGTTGTAGGGCGCTTTGTAGGCAAGGAGGCCCTGGCCAGCGTAGGCGGCTCCACCAGCCAGATTATTAATCTGATTGTAGGCTTTTTTGTAGGACTGTCCTCCGGTGCAACGGTTGTACTTTCCCAGTTTTATGGTGCCCGTGACGCCCAAAATGTCAGCCACGCCATGCATACTGCAGCCGCCTTCTCTATCGCAGGCAGTCTGGTTATTACCGTTCTGGGCGTTATTTTCGCCCCTTCGCTGTTGTCTCTGATGAACACACCTCAAAATATTATGGCCGATTCAACACTTTATCTCCGTGTTTACTTTTCGGGCATTATTTTTGTGTTCATTTACAATATCGGTTCCGGTATTTTAAGAGCAGTGGGAGACTCTAAACGCCCCCTGTATTTTTTAATCATTTGCTGTATGATCAATATTGTCCTGGATCTTGTGCTTGTTCTGTTCTTCAAAATGGGCGTCGCCGGCGTGGCCATTGCCACACTGATTTCCCAGGCCGTGAGCGCAGTTCTGATCGTCATCACACTGATGCGCTCCACCGATTTGTTTCGTCTGGTTCCCAGGCAGATTCGCTTTCACAAAAAAGTGCTGCTTCGTCTGCTGGCCATCGGACTGCCCGCAGGACTTCAGTCAGTGATGTACACCCTTTCCAATATGACCATCCAGACTTCTTTAAACGGCTTTGGCACAGACACCGTTGCCGCCTGGACCGCTTTTGGCAAAATGGATGCCTTTTTCTGGATGATCTGCAGTGCTTTCGGCATCTCTATCACTACCTTTGTGGGGCAGAATTTCGGTGCCGGCAAAATTGACCGAATGAAAAAAAGCGTCCGGATCTGCCTGAGTATTGCAGTGACAACAGCTGTGGCCATGTCCGCCCTTTTCTTTGTTTTTGGAAAATATGTTTTTCGCCTCTTTACCACGGATGCGTCCGTCATCGCCATCTGCATCCAGATGATGGTCATGATGGTTCCCGGGTATGCGATTTATGTATTTATAGAAATCCTGTCCGGAGCCCTGAGAGGGCGGGGCGATGTACTGATTCCCATGCTGATGACCTGTTTTGGCATCTGTATTTTTCGTGTCATCTGGGTCGTCGCTGTGGTCCCCCTGCGCAGAGAACTGAACACAATTATTATCAGCTATCCTGTGTCATGGATTATTACGGCAGCCTGCTTTATTGTGTATTATCTGGTACGGCAGCGGCAGTTTGACAAACAGGAGGCAAAACTTCCCGGCAATTAATCTCTCTGATTTTTTCCGGTTCCAGTTTATATCCATGCTTTTCATCCAAAAGCCCGTTAATTTCCTGCTGAACATCTGACACCTGAGTATAGCAATAACCTACAACATACGGAATACTTTTAATCGCCGTTGTGATCCGGTCAAATCGCTCCAGAAATTCAGCTTCATCCGATACGGTTTTGCCGTACCCCCAGGCACCTTCCTCACCACCAGAAAAAGCAATTCCTCCATATTCGCTGATTATCACAGGCTGCCCTCTGTATGTAAAACCATCGGCCAGGGCGGCCTTACTTTTATTGGGATACAGCCTTCCTGCTATAATATCCTGCAGATGGTCCGCATAGCGTTCATAAAAAGCAGCCCCATCCTCTTCATAATCATGAAGCGTAAGTATATCGGAAACCGTATGCTCCCATCCGTCATTGACAATGACCGGGCGCATACCGTCAAAACTTTTAGTCAGATAATAAATGGATTGGGTAAATGCCTGCTGCTTTTCATCTGTTTTGATCTGATGGATCCCCCATGATTCATTAAAAGGCGTCCAGGTAATAATAGACGGATGGTTATAATTCTGTCTCACAACATCCATCCATTCTTTTGTGAATTCCTGCACCGCAGCATCATTAAACTCATAGCAGGCAGCCATCTCACTCCATACAAGCAGGCCCTTGACATCACACCAATACAGAAAACGTTCATCCTCGGTTTTCATATGTTTTCGCACACCGTTATATCCCATACTTTGTATTTTCTCAATATCCTCAATCAAAGCCGCCTCATCCGGCGGTGTTAGATGGGAATCTGCCCAGTAGCCCTGATCCAAAATCAAGCGCTGATACAACGGGGTGCCGTTAAGCAGAATATTCCCATTGCTGATTTGAATATCCCGCATCCCAAAATAGGAACAAACCTCATCCACGATCTCATGCTCTGTGTATATCCGAATCACAACCTCGTAAAGCGCAGGGTCATCCGGCGTCCACAAATGCAGCCCCCACGGGCTCTCCCAGGGTGCATACAAACTGATTTGATCCTCTGCATACGTTCGCTGAATCTGTCGGCATGAACGGCTTATATCGGTTCCCTCATAGGAAACAATGGTTTCTATCATATAAGTACCTGCACAGACTTCCGGTACCAGGTCATATATAAAATTCACTGCGGCAGCTTCCAAATCAGGGGTAATTTTCACAGCTTTTAAATGCACCGGATTCACATATTCCAGCCATACCGTTTTCCATATCCCGGTCGTCTGCACATACCAGCAGCCAAAATTATTTTCCATCCAGCGCTGCTTTCCCCGGGGCTGCACAATACTTTTTGAATCTTCCACCTTTACAGTAATTCTGTTTTCCCCGGGACTGACATATCGGGTAATATCAAATGAAAATCTCGCATATCCACCCTGATGGGAACCAACCGCTTTTCCGTTAATCCATACGATTGTTTTAAAATCACTGCCCTCGAAATGAAGCAGAATTTTTTTTCCGTCAATCTCCTTTTCTTCAAGCATCACCGATCGGCTGTACCAGATATTTTCATGATGGCCCGTTTCATAAATACCACTCTTTTTTGTTTCATAAGTAAACGGCACCTGTATGGTTCGATGTTCTTTGGGAAAATTCACACTCCAGTTTTTCTCCTGTCCCATGTTGTTATCATCAAACGCAAAATCCCAGCTTCCGTTTAAATTCTTCCAGTTATGTCTGACCATCTGTGGCCGTGGATAGTCTTTAATATAGTTTCTCATAAAATGTAAATCTCCTTCTGCTACAATTTATTTATGGGTACTAACCCGTCATCCCTTAACAGAGCCTACCGTCATTCCTTTTACAAAATATTTTTGAACAAACGGATAAATAATCATAATCGGAATTAATGAAATAAAAATCTGTGCACATCGAATTGTCCGGTCATCAATCATTGATAACAGCTTGAAATCATCCAAACTCAAAGTACTTAAATCACGTTTTACAACAACAGTGTACAAATAGGACGCCAATGGATAACTACTGGGAAAATTCGAAAAGATCAAACCATCAAAATAACTGTTCCACTGGGTGACGAAAGAAAACAATGTGAGCGTGGCTATGGAAGGCTTTGCACAGGGTACATAAATTAAAAAACAGGTTTTAAACTGATTGGCACCATCTATAAGTGCTGCCTCCTCCAGTTCCTTTGGAATCCCCCGAAAGAAGTTCAGCATGAGAACAATATTATATACCGAAATTGTAGTCGGAAGAATCAATGCCCAGATGGTATCCATCATATGCAGATTCTGAATCAAAAGGTATCCAGGAATCAGACCTCCAGAAAACAGCATAGTGAAGAAAAAAATCCATGTATAAACACTTCGGCTTCTCAACTGTGTATTGGATTTAGAAAGCGGATAAGCTGTCATGATTGTAATCAGCATGGATAAGGGAACTCCAATGAGCACCCTTTCCATAGACTTAAGTAAAGCAAGCCAAAATTCCTTACGCTCCAATACATACTGGTATGCACTTGTGGTAAATTCCACAGGAAGCAAAGAAACCTTGCCTGCAGAAACAGCAGTCGCACTTGAAAATGACATGGCCAAAATATTTAAAATCGGAAACAGGCATACAGCCAGCAGCAAAGTCAGCAATGAATAGTTAATGATCTGAAAGACAATGCGCCCTTTACTCTTCTTTTTCATGGAACCCCTCCTCTTTAAAAGACACGATAATCAGCCAGTTTATACGCCAGAAAATATGAAACTGATATAAATATCGTAGAAATAACCGATTTAAATAACCCTACTGCCGTTGCCGGTCCGTACTGGGCATCTATTAAACCTAACCGGTATACAAAAGTATCCAATATGTCTCCTGACTCATAAACCGCCTTACTGTAAAGGTTAAATACCTGGTCAAAACCGGCATTGAGCACATTTCCAAGACTTAACACCATCATCAAAACAATAATCATACGGATTCCCGGCAGCGTCACATGCCATGTCTGACGCCACCGATTGGCTCCGTCAATTCGGGCAGCTTCATACAAATCCGTATCAATCCCAAGAATTGCTGCCAAATAAACAATCGCACCGTATCCGAAATTTTTCCATAAGTCAGTCACAATTAAAGTTCCCTGAAAGTAATCATTGTCGCCCAGAAAAAATATTTCATCTCCGCCCAGAGCTGTAATTACCTGGTTAACAACGCCTGAACCAGGGGAAAGAATATCCAGAAAAATCCCCCCAAGAACAACCCATGATAAAAAGTAGGGAAGATATACAATTGTCTGCACTGTCTTTTTAAATCTGATGCGATGAACTTCATTAAGCATTAAGGCAAATACAATGGGCACAACAAGCCCCAAAACAATTTTCCAGAATGCAATAATTACCGTATTCTTCATGGCTTGCCCAAAACCCGGAAGATTAAATACATACTCAAAATTTTTCAGGCCAATCCACTCTTGATTTCCAAACAACCCTTTACTCGGTATAAAATCCTGAAATGCAATGATAAGTCCACCCATCGGAACATAGCTGAAAATGAGAATAATAATCAAGCCAGGTAATAACATTAAGTGCAGCGGTAATTCCTTCTTGAAAACTGATATCGTATATTTGGGCCTGTTTTTTTGCGTTCTTTGCCATTCATTGTATTCCCTCCTGTCATCCTTTATAGCCCTATAAATACTGACTGTTATTTATTTTCTTCATACCAGGCATTAACTTCGTCGGTCATATCCTGACCGCCGGCAGCTTTCCATTCCTCAACCACGGTATCAAAGGCATCCAATGATTCCTGGCCGGATATAATTTTAATAAACACTTCATCCAGCATATCATCCAGTGTCGTTTTCTTTGTGGTCATCACATCACCAGCAGCACCTAAAAACTGATCATGAACAATTTCTACCTGATCACTGCTCTGGTATTCCATAAGCAATTCCTGGCTGCCATTCTGGCCAAATACTCGATTCCAGCCCCAATAGGTTTTGTCTCCATTAAGTGCCTTATTACAATAATCCCACATACTGTACATTTCACCATTTAAATCACCAGGATCCTGCGTTTTTAAATGTTCAGAAATTTCCTTTGTTGTCACCTGGTTTTTATTTGGCCCGCTCATATTCACTGGTGCCAATTTCCACAGCCCCTCTGCGCCATTGCCTGGGTTTGCATAAACTTCATATTCATTAAGTTCAGGATCCAGTACCTTTTCGCAATAAAGGTTCATCATCTGCACAAGCGCTTCCGGATGCTCACATTTTTTACTTACAACATACCAGCTTCCTGTAGCCATATGAATACCGGGACGCACCTTTTCCCCCGCCTGAGCCATTGGAATCATATACGGCATCCAGTCCGCGTTTTCATCGGCATTCACAACGCTCTGAAGATAATCCAGAGGTGAGGCATGGAAGCCATACATGGCGCCGCATTTTCCATTAACCAATGCCTCATTAGCCTTTTGGCCGTCATTGACATAAAATTCAGGATCCACCAGGCCCTCTGCATATAATTCAGCCAGAGACCCCAACGCCTCCTTCATTTCCGGAGTCGTACTTCCGTAAACAAGCTTTCCGCTTCCATCATCAATCCAGTACTGCGGATAAGCGCCATAAGCATTGCACCAGCCTTTAATATCAAACTGATTGCCATATAAGTCGGAACTAAGCGCCAGTCCTACACTCTGGTCTCCAGCATAATCCATAAATGCCTTAAGCACCGTTTTCAATTCTTCAATGGTTTTTGGCGCTTCCAGGTTCAATGCATCCAGCCAGTCCTGACGCAGCCACAGAATCTGTGCCATTTCCAGGTCACAATCCAGAAATGGAAGACCATACTGTACATTGTCAATCATACTGGCCTTAATGGCAGAATCACCGCCAGCCTCCAGTAAACCTTTCAGATAGTCACTGGCATACTGGTCAATATATGGTCCCAAATCCACAATTAAATCAGCTTCCACAAGCCGTTTTAAATTGGCTTTATCTACAATGGCCACATCCGGTATATCACCAGAAGCAATTGCAGCATTAAACTTTTGCGTATATAAATCCGGGCTGGACGCAATCCAGGAGTACAAAACATCATATCCCAGCTCATCGGCAATCAGATCGGTCCATACATTATCCTCATAGGACTGATCCTTCAGATGCGCAAAAACATTAGATTCTACCATAGGATCCTGCTGTCTTACGAAAGTAATCGGTATCAGGCCATTTTCCCCGGTTTCAGCAGAATTTGCCTGAGGATTTGCTCCCGCATTTCCGCACCCGGCAAGTGCAGCTACAGACATGGTTGTTGCCATTAACATCATCATTTTCTTTTTCATTTTCATTCCTCCTATACACACGGGGCGGCATCTCCTCCCCCCCCTTTTGTTTTCAATCCGGTTAAATGCTTATTTTTGATAATAGAGAACCGGACTAATCAAAATACCAGATGGTTTCAGCTGATACTCATAGGCCCAGGCAGCATCTTTTGTCCGGAAAGAATCCGGATGTCCCGGCCATGGCTCTGTGTGATTACAATTATGAAGCATGCCAAAAGTATTGACCCGATTGCCAAATGCAACCAATTCCAGCATATGTGAACCTTTTGAAAGTCCATGCACCGTCAGATTATAAGGCGAAAACGCAATCATTCCCCAATCCTTTCCATCCACTCTGACCTTGACTAAAGCACACCTAAACTGGGTTGCTCTAACCTGTATATCCCCGTCTTCAGCCAGTTCAAAAGGAATCTTATAGGTCAGGTTACCACCATAAAATGGCAGTCCCTGAACACACCAGTCTCCAAAAGCAATTTGTTTTCTTGCACGCTCCACAACCGTATTTTTTCCCCATACGCGAACACCAAAGTTTCCGAGAAGATACATCGCCTCCACATTGACACGATTAGAATAGGGCATTTTTACAATCAATGTATTTTCTCCTTTTAAAAGTCCCGGAACACATACGGTTTGTATTGACCGGTCAACATAATACCCTGTAACAACCGGCGATATCTGTACCCCATTCCAAAAAATCCGGGTATGTTGGGCATTTTCCATCGCCAGCCGTAAATCCGGCACTTCTGTTTCTGAACAGATGGTATATTTAAGACAAATCCAGTGCGCAGCCCCTTCAGCGCCTTTGGTCACCCATGGCTGAGCAAAAGCCTCCGTTCGCAGCGGATATCCTGCAAAGGTCCTGAACTTATTATCCAACCGCAAAATTTCCTCTTTAGGCAGCCAGGGGCCGTCATCAAACCGCCCTTCCGCCATATCCAATACAAGCACATTGGGCTCCGCCAATTCCATATCCACAAATGCCGGTATTGGAAGTTCTGTCAATGTCTTCTCCACCTCGGTCCGTGTCTCCTTTAGCATTTGATGTTTTTCAATCCCCTCATCTCCATCGGGGTCAAGACAGAGCAAAACCGAATCATGATCAAAAACTTTCTTTTCAATCCATGTTCTCCCATCTTTATATGTATACGCGATATCCTGGATATCACCAGACATGGCATCATAAAGCCTTGGTCTGTATTTACCGGAAATTTTAATAGTTATCTGACAAGCATCTGGGAGATCCGGATTCTTCATTTTATAGCAGTGAGCTAAAAACAGCCACAATCTGCTGCCATCCCGACGAACCTGACTCAGCATATTTTTTACCCTGGCCCCGGTCTGATCACAGACATCTACAATGCGGTGAGCCTCCAGCGCTGTCAAAATCTGATTTCGCGAAAAACCAACATTTTCACATTCAGCAGCAAACAGTTCCGCCTCCCGATCTTCTTGTGCATCAATACAAGATGGCCGTGTACCAGTAAAAATCACCCGTCCCCCCTTCGCCTTAAATGCTTTAAGGCGGCATATTGTACTGCGCCTTAAAGTCACACAGTTTGGCACAAGAATCACATCATAATTCATTTTTCCCACCACAACGGATTCACCAGCTTCCAGACATTCATCCGGCATCTGACTTTTCCAGAGAGCTTCGCATATAAAATCAAAATCAATAAGTCCAAACAGCAGCCACTGTGTAAGCTTTTTAAAGTTTTCATCCATCTCCTCGCGGATTCCCTGGGTCTGCTGCCTTGGCCCCCAGTACAGCCAGTAGGATTCTATAGGATGAATAACACCAACACGAACAACAGGTTTTCCCCTTGTCAATGCTGTATTTAGTCTCGCAAAATAATTTTCTATGTTGGAATATTCCTCATACCACGGAGACTGATAACCAATCGATGCTGGATAATCTCTTTTGGCCTCCCCGGCCATGGATGTCCAGGTAAGATGATGGACACGCACCGTGACTCCCAAAGCAGCCTGCCAGTCTCCAGCCAGCTTATGTCCCCGAAAATCAAAATCCCAGTTTGTGACACCGTATAATTCACTGAGCATTCCCTCACAGCCATACTGATGAACCGCACTCTGTGCCTGCTTGGCCGTATTCAATTCCCGTCCATCATAAAGCATATCAATCCCTGGTATATCAAAGGAACGATAAGAACGCATCGCTTCTCCCAAAACCGCAGTTTGGGAAGCAAGGGTTGGCTCCTCCATCATATGACCAGTCAGGCAAATCCCATGATTCTGACACCATTGCCCAATCTGGTCCGCAAAAGCCTGCGTAAACCGTTCACACAGATGATCATGGTACCAGTAACGTTTGGTGGATATTTTTCCTTCCGGAAGTTCCCATATACATTCCGGAAGACTTTCCAGAAAATCACAGCCATACGTTTGTTTATAAGTCACCGCAAAATCATCTGTAAAGGGAAGTCTTATTTCCCGTTTTTCATAAGCAGCTCCCAGAATAGCCTTTGGACAAAACTGGGGTTCATCAGTAAAAATTGCCGGAACATCTTTTCCAAAATCATCTCCAAAATATTTGAAATACGATTCATGGGTTAATTCAATAAACCGCCTGACTGCTTCCGGATTCAATGTATCTACATAAGCCTGATTATTAAACCATGGATGATCTCCCGCAACTTCCCGGTAAAGGTACCACAGATCTGCATCATCAGAAATCCTGTCCCCGTTTTTTATATAACAATAAGATTTCAAGTATCCATTTTCCAGAGTAATACTGTATTTTCCAAGATAAAGCCTTCGATCCGTCTCCTTCAAACGTATCGGGGAAAGCAGCAAATAACGCTGACGATATTTCTCATCCACAGTGACCTTTCCACCTGCACTTCCGGATGGAAATCGGTCTTCATCGTAAAGCCATATTTTTAATCCCAACGTCTTCCCCTGATCGATCGCATAACGTACCATCTCCATATATTCATCCGAAAGATAAGGTAAATCCATCCCCGTCCTACAGTGAATATGTGCCCCGCCCATCCCCATTCTTTTCAGATCTTTAAGAATATAATCCACATCCGATTTTGTCACTTTACAGTTCCAGGCCCAAAATGGCGCCCCTCTGTACTCATTCGTGGGATTTTGAAACAATTCTTTTTTCAGCTCTGATTCTCGATTTTTTCGATACAGCATAATACCCTCCTTACCGTTTCCAACATTTATACAACTATTATGTTTTAACTACGTTGATTATACTAATATACTTCAATTTAAACAATATATTTTGTTGATTTATTCCAATATTTTAGTTGTTTTTATTCATTTAAATATATTTTATGTTTAAATTGTATTCATCCTTTTTCAAATCCCACAATTTATATAAAAAAACGGCATACACCAAACCAATATCTCTGCTCACGCAAAGGTATTTGCCTGACATATACCGTCTTCATTGTAAAACAAAAAGGCTGCCTTAAGCTCTTTCCGAATAGGCAATACTCATTATAATATCCTGACCATAATCTCCGAATTTTTTTCCAAATATATTAAATCCGCCTTTATGCACAGCATCATCTTTGACACCGATTCTTACAAGAATCGTGTTTTTATCCATGATTTTTAAATCTTCAACCGTACGGCTGCCTACCTTTTGATGATTGATATAGCAGCCATCGCTCCCAATTTCCCATATTGTCAGCAGACCATACTGTGTCCGCCCGGCAGACCAGGTTGGCGGCGTAATTTTCCCCCTTCTTTTTCCAAAGTCTCCAGGGCTTGTCCATGTGCCACATTCCAACCCGTTGATCCACAGTGTAATATCAGACTTCCAGTCCTCACTATATCCCAGAACTTCCGAACAGACTTCCGCAGAAACACTTAAAGACTGGGGTATGCATTTATAAGGCATTCCACGCAATCGATTGGGAAATGTATATTCAACATATCCGCGGGAACTCCACAAAATCTGAGCCGTTGTTCTTTCCGGCATATAGAATGACTGTTCCGTATCATCCATTTCCAAAATACATTGTTCATTAGCCAGCCCACATGGCGGTTCCACTTCACAGCTTGTATAATTTCCCACCGGCATTTCCACAGTGAGCACACTATCTACATCTGTATCTGCTTTTGTAAATCTAATATTAACCATATCTACAAACCTTGCACAAATCTTTGCATTTCCTCTGCTTCCCGGCTGTTCTTCTACAGTGACCAGTCCGGCATTTTGTAAAATCTTTATGTCTAAAGCCGCGCTGGATGGAGGAATTCCCATACTTTGAGAAATCTGAGAAATTGTCAGTTTTCCACTATTTAACAATTGAAGTATACGAACCCTTACAGGCGAGGACAAAGCCTTCCCCAAACGATTCAGTTCCTCCACATCACCGATTCTCAGGCGAACATTTTTAGCCATCAGCCTTTACCTCCGTTTTCAATAGTATGGTCAGATTTTATTTCCTATACACTAAGATTATCATAAATATTGCCGCTGCGTCAAAGTCAAGGCGTATTTTTAATTTCTTGAATTTTTAAATTTTCAGGCTTTTTATCAAAAGCCTTTCCCGTTATAAAAAACACCAGCGGAATGCTCAGGGCAGCCAGCCACCCCACAGGCCATGAAAACCAAAGGCCCACACGGTCAAAGGCCATTCCAAAGCCAGCAGCCGCAGCTACTTTCGCCGCAGGTTCCAGCACACTCCCCACGGTAGACACAAACATCTTTCCCATGCCCCTAAACAAGTTAAGAAACACATACATTAAGCCGCACAGCCAGTAAAACATGGTCACAATATTCAAATATTCCTGAGCAATGGCAATCACCTCTGTCTCGGAAGCCGACACAAAAAGTGTCACAAAAGGAACTGCCAGCAAACGAATGACAATCATAAGCACCAATCCCACGGATACATTAATTACCGCTCCAACACCTACACCCTGGCGAATTCTTTTGAAATTATGTGACCCGAAATTCTGACCGACAAAGGTGGAAACAGCCATACCTACGCTTTGCAGAGGCATAAGGGCAATCTGCTCAATTTTATTGGAAGCAGTGTAGGCGGCCACTGTATCTGTACCATAATTGTTAATCATGGACTGAACAAGCAGCATCCCCAGAGAAGTCACACCGTTTTGAACCGCCATGGGAAGTCCTATACGTATAATCTGCCCCAGCGTGGAAAAATCGGGACGCAGACTTTCTCTGTTCAGATGAAGCAGGGGATATTTCTTTTTCACAATCCACAGGCAAAATACTGATGACAGTGCCTGAGCAATAACCGTAGCTACAGCCACACCCACAACACCCCAGTGAAAGCATACAACAAAAACCAGATCCAGCACAATATTGGTGATACTGGAAATAATCAGGGCATACAATGGTGATTTGGAATCCCCCAGAGCCCTCATAATATTAGCAAACATATTATAGGAGATAGGCGCAATCGCGCAAAGATTATTCACAAGTAAATAAGCTCTGGCATCCGAAAAAATCTCATCCGGGGTATGCATGAGACGA
>CAJKGK010000005.1 GCA_905199445.1 uncultured Lachnospiraceae bacterium
TGGCCACATTTGAGGCAACAAAAAAATGGACGACTACTATCCGAAACTGGGCACAAGTTTATGGTGAACTGAGCATCATGTATGAGGGACGCTTACCAGAATAATAAAAAAGATCAGAAAAACGGGCGGATTTCCCGCCCGATCTTGACATGCAATTTTATAACTGCTATATATAAATCAAGGTAAAAAGCTGATTTTCTTCAAGTCTTTCACCTATCATTATCATAGAAGAATCTTATTTACAGACTTTTTCTCACAGTCTCTTTTGTGCTGTCCATCATGACCAGATACCGCATTTTCAGCAGACCGTCCGGATGGGAATACCGTTCAGTTTTTTATTTATATTGGTAAGTTAATGATAAAAGTGCTGCCATAATCGATCTGACTTTTTACTGTAATCTTACCGTTACATAATTCTACAATTCTCTTTACTATAGAAAGACCGATACCATTCCCTTTGGTAATATTTGCAGTGTCATTTTGATAGTACTTATCAAATATTTTTTTCTGTGTCTCTTCATCCATCCCAATACCTGTATCGGAAATGTTAATACTCAGACCATCTGAAGTTTTACTATAGCTGATAGAAACTTCTCCACATTCAGGTGTGAATTTCAGGGCGTTGTTTAAAAGATTAATCCAAATTTGTTCCATTAATTCTCTATTTCCATAATACTCAAAATCAAAATCTTCCGGAATATCAATTGTAATATTTTTTTTGTTAAATTGATTCAAAAGCAGGAGAACACATTGTTTGATTTGTTCGCCCAAGTTAAAGGTTTCTTTTTCAGTAACGATCTGACACGCTTCTACTTTCGATAGAAGAAGTGTATTTTGGGAAAGGGTAGATAATCTTTGGGCTTGTTCAGAGATAAGCTTCAGAAACTGCATGCGCTCTTCTGTTTCTATTTCCTTACCGGTCTGATACAGATACTCTGCAAATCCGCTGATAGAGGTAATGGGAGTTTTGAATTCGTGAGCTAGATTGTTTGAAAAATTTTCCATTTCAGTCTTGGTATTTTTTAGCTCTTTCACCATGTTGTTAAAATTTTCGTAGGTTGATTTGTATTCTTCAGCACCTTTGGTGTCGATCTCGATGTCCAGATTCCCGCTGGATACTTCCTGAATTGCATTTAGAAGACGTGAAATCTTGTTTTCCATATTTCTTAAAATAAAATATATGGCAATGCCGACGATTAACTCCATAGGCAGAATCATCCCCAGCATGGAGATAGAAGTTTGCCTGTCAAAGTGGAAAAAGAAGAATCCAACTAGACCAAAGGACATTACACTTCCAATAACGATTTCGGCAGATAGGAAAAATATCCATTTTGCCTGTAAGAGTTTAATTCTGTATGATTGTTTTTTCGGCATTTCAGATGTCCTCCTTATGGATTGTGGCTTTATAGCCAAGGCCTCGAAGGGAAACCAGTGAAAATTCATTGCATTTACTGAATTTATGACGTAGTCTGCTGATATATGTTTTTATGGTGTTGTAATCGGTGTCAGTGTCATATCCCCAGATTTCATCCATAAGTTGTTGTTTGGTGAAGACAACGTCCGGGTAAGAAAGAAATTTATACAGAAGCTCAAATTCTTTTGTGGTTACGGGTACCTCTGTTTCGTTATATTTTACTGACATAGACTGCCTATTAAGATTCAGATTTCCGATTATTATTTTATTTTCATTAGAAATTTTGGCACGTCGAAGGAGTGCTTCAATATGCCATTCCAGTTCTTCATAATTAATGGGCTTAGTCATGTAATCGTCAATACCGCTGGAATATCCCTTTTTCTTATGTGCAAAACTACTCATAGCTGTCAGCATGATAACAGGAGTCATCATGCCGCTTTCTCGCAGGATAGTGACAAAATCATAGCCATTCATTTTTGGCATCATAATATCCGCAATAATTAAATCTACATGATGATGATCAAGAACATCCAGTCCGTTTTCTCCATTATCAGCCTCTAAAATACGATATTTTCCTGCAAGTTTGGTTTTTGTCAGAAGCCGGATTGCGGCGTCATCTTCCACGATTAATATTGTGATCATTTTTTATATGTATAATCCAATTATCTTAGTTGGTAATTGGATTCTTCCTTTCTCCAGATTAATTCTGGGTAGTTTTAGCCATCTTTGATATAGGTTGAAAAGGCACTGCGAATCAATAGCTTGTTGGTTAATAAATGTTGAGTATAAATCCTATTCAAAAGGATTCTATCATTCTTATTTCTTAAAGTCACTAACTTGTTTACGTGACAGGCTAATGCGTCAGCGCTCTTTTTATTTTTCTAAAACGGTTCTTTATCTTCTTGAAAACTATAGTTCTGCCGAAAAAGTGTCACGTATGAATTTGGTGTCAATAATTCTATCTTTGATATTGAATTAAACGGTTTATTAATTCTATATAAATCTGTGGTCAAAGAAATAGATATCTGGATATCTCCTTTAGAATTAGATTATTGAAAAAAGGTTTAATCAAAGTAAAATGTATTTTTATTATATAGCGGAAATCCAGATTGGAAAACTGTGATTTTTTACTTTCATTTAACTTTCTGTAACTAAAATTCTGGTTATAGATAGGGAAATATAAATAAAAAGGAAGGGATAAAACATGTTTAAAAAAATTTATCTTGTGACAGGAGCAGCAGGCTTTTTGGGCAGCCATGTGTGTGATGAATTGTTGGAACGGGGAGAGCATGTAAGAGCGCTGGTTCTTCCGGGGGACAAATCCGTCCAATATATTTCTGAGTCAGTAGAGATTGTGGAAGGAGATCTCTGTGATGTGGGTTCGTTGGAAACGTTTTTTACAGTTCCGGAAGGCGATGAGTCTATTGTTATTCATTGCGCAAGCATGGTAACGACTAATCCGGCCTATAATCCCAAGTTGATTGAAGTCAATGTGGAGGGTACTAAAAATATGATTGACAGATGCCTTCAACATCCGGAATGTTGTAAAATGGTATATGTAAGTTCAACAGGTGCGATTCCCGAACTGCCGAAAGGAATGGTAATCAAGGAAGTGGACCGATTCACACCGATTAACACAAAAACGCAAGTGGGCTGCTACAGCCAGTCCAAGGCTATAGCAACACAGGAGGTGCTGGATGCCTGTAAAAATAAAGGCCTGAAAGCATGTGTTGTCCATCCAAGCGGTATTCTGGGCCCAAAGGATTATGCCATCAGCGAGACTACGGGAACAATCATAAAAATCATGAATGGTCAAATGCCAGTTGGTATGGGCGGCTCATTTAATCTTTGTGATGTGCGGGATTTGGCACATGGATGTATAGGCGCTGCAGACAAAGGGCGTATTGGTGAATGCTATATTTTAGGAAATAAAGAGGTCACATTAAAAGAAGTATGCCAGATGCTTCACGATGTCACTGGATGTAAGGTGCCGCATTTTTTTGTACCCATTCAAATGGCATATAAGCTTGCTGAACGGATGGAAAAGAAAGCAGAAAAGACGGGAGAAAAACCTTTGATGACTAATTTTGCAGTATATAATCTGGCTAGAAATAATAAGTTTGATTATTCAAAAGCAGAGAGAGAGTTGGGATACCATACAAGATCATATGCGGAGACATTGAGAGATGAAGCCAATTGGCTGGTAGCAAAAGGGTTTGTTGAGAAGCCTATTAATTGAATCACTGAATTATGGTTGGTGCCAGTATTGCAGATATCTGATATAAATAATTTAAGGTATAAAAATAAGCTTCTAGGCGGTTAAAAACGCCCAGAAGCTTATTTTTAACGTGAAAAAGCACCGGCTCTCCTTTTTGGAGGCATTAGATTTACTCGTGCCATCATCTTTTTAAAAAATGCATCTTTGTCAGTCTGTGACAGCTTAAAAGCTTTTTGAGGCATTATAAAACGTGGGGTCAGATAAGCAGACATAGATGACGTATCGATTAATACACCATTTTCACCCAATATCGGATAAAATGCTTCATGTATATAAATAGTACCCATGGCGTTACCTGCCATGATTTTTTCGGCTTCGCCCATATGTGGACTCATACCCGCGATATGCAGGACGGTAGTAACGGTGCCAAGACTGGCTGCAAATTTGGCAAGATTCTGTACGCTTGTCCAGTCGCTGATGTCACAAGGACAGGTGGCGGCTTTAATGCCACAGTTTGTTAGTTCGGTTAATGCCTTATCTAGTTTAGAGGGCGTACGGGCTGCCAGTACCAGAAAATATCCCTTTTTTCCCATTCTTTTTGCACTTGAAAAACCTATACCACTGCTTCCACCGGTAATAACACATACTTTTTTTGCTTTTTGATTCATTTTTTTCCTCCATGTGCTCATGTTTATTGATGATTTTTTAAGCAGTCAACCTGCTTGATTTAATGATTCTATTGTGTGATGAGAAGGTTAAATCAAGGTAAAAAAGAGGTAAATGAATCAAAAATATATAGAAAGCAGGTGTAGTTTTTGGTAAAATAGTTGATAGAAAGATTACGAAAATTCAGAAGAAAAACTGGTATTGTGAAATTGCTCATATTGAAACAACAATTGGAAAGACAATTACGCAGAGCGCAGAGAAGTCTCTCACATAAATATGAAAATCTAAAGAAAGGAAAGTCTGCTCAAAAGAATATACCAAAACAGGCATCATTCATGAGCTGCTGCATCGCAGAAGTTGTATAATAAAACGCAAATGTAGATAGGTCCAGTGGGTTATCACAGGAATTTACGGCTGTGGAGTGTAGAAGACAATTTCTCGATAGGTTGAGTATATTTAAACATATTTTGAGTGACAGGATTGCCGATGTATCACGAAATGGAACTTCAAAAATTTTATGATCGCCTGAAAGCACAGTATCCCCAATATGCGTTGGAGTTTTTGGGGGATCGTCTGACCATAATTCGGCTCCATTGTAAGGTGGATGTGGACCGGGAAGGTACAAAACTGTATGCAAACGGGAAACTGTATGATCAGTTCACCAGTGAAGATGTGGAAGATCTGGATGACCTCTATGAGCTGATCGAACTGTTCTTGTTGGATTTTCAGCAGGCCGGTATGAAGCAGGGAAATGAGACGTACATTTTTGCTCAGAAAAAAGCAGCGCAGCAGGGAACATATTTTCTGATTTTTGTGAGCATAATTTTTGCGACCTGCCTGATTGCACTGTTTATAACTCAGCGTTTATGGTGGGTATTGCCGATTTTAGTAGGGCCGGCAGCTGCTCTTGTGCCGCTGGCACTGATTCGCCAAAATATATTCCGGACATACTGGATCTGTCCGGCGTGCGGCCAGTCCTTGCCGTTGGACGGAAAAAAATGTTTCACTCAAATGGTGTATGTGCCTCAGTGCCCCCATTGTGGGCAGGTGCTGGAAAAAGCCCCGGAATTGGAACTGATTCATTTAGATATAGAGAGCGATGAACCCCAAAAGCAGCTGCAGCCAGCGCAAGACCTGCCTGTTCCGGGTAAAAAGTGGCCCGCCCTGCTGACCGGCAGTATCACGATTGCCAGTGTCCTGTTTTTGTTTGTGATATTGTTTTTTTTCGGTGATCCCCTGGAAACACAGAACGCAGCAATGACGCTGGTCCTGCTTTTGGTACAGTTGGGCTGCGGTTTGGCACTGCTGTTATGCCGTCATATCGAACCGGAAGAAATAGGGCCGCCAATTGTAGTACTGCGAGAACGGAGGCTGGTTACAGGGATTGGACTGATTGTATGGCTGATTGGGGGCATCATTATGTTTATGGCGATTGCTGTGGCGGCAGCTGTACCCGTGGATGCTGTTACATTTTTTTTGGCGCTGGTTGGTGTACCGATAACTTTGCTCGGCGTTTGGATGATACTTGCGGGACGCAACCGGTCGCTGTTCGTGTTCCGGGACAATTCTATTTTATACATCAGCAGTTGGGGCAGATGCCGGATGTTTGAACCGGGGCAGGTGACTTCGGTGCGGCTTACGGTCAACCGTTCGATCCATTTGCTGGACAAAAACGGAAAGAAATTGGCCGCCGTAGAGACCAATATGAAGGGAATTCCACGTCTTGCAGCGTGGATTGAATGTACCGGCCTTGATCTAGTACAAACTCCAACTATGGAAAAGCAGGTAAAACAGGAAGCTGCGACAGAGGGCACGGTTCAATGGCGTGAAGAATACCGTACCCATTGGCATGACCATATGAAAATCATTAGGAGAGGGATGTGGCTGGTTATGCTTTTCTTTGCCGCAGGTACCATTGCACCCATTCCACTGTTTCTCTTTGCCGGGGTTAAATTCCGCACATTGATGATCATTGCCGCCGTTGCGCCTGTTCCATTTTTAGTCTTCTGTCTGGTATTTGCACCAGTATTGCTCTTTGGGGACCGACCTGAAAATGCTACCCCGGAGTGGAACGCTATGCACATTAAGATGCCTCTGATTCTCGCCTTGCTGATTGGTCTTCTTTATATGGGACAGGTTCATTATATTTGGGATGGCTTGCTTTTACAGGAGGCAGATGACAGTTGGCTTTGGCTGGTACGAATTCTGGCCATTGGTACGGTGCTGACGGTGCTGCTGATTTTGCGTACCCCAAAGCGGATGCGGCTGGGCGCAGGCGTTTTTATGGGAATGCTCAGCTGTGTGCTTGCTGTCGGCCTGCATTACTATGTCAATGCAGCGCTGTGCGGTCCTGCCCGACATTATCCGGCGGTGATCGTGGACAGTCATGCGGAGGATCCGGATGTGGATGACGATGACTACACCCTGACTATTTTGATGGACAATGGAAAGGAGGCCACTATTGCGGTTCTGGAAGAAATCTATGAACAGGCTATAAACGGTGAGCCACTGGATGTCTGCCATCGTGAAAGCCCTCTGGGGGTGAGCTTGCTGGACATTCATGCACCGAAAAACAAATAAGAATAAAGAGAGATAAGACACGTCAGACTTGTCGGTGTGTTATATTTATAACCCAAAGTTTAGCTTTGATGATATTAAAGAGGTTGGCATGATTGAGGTATTGTTTGGTGAAAGTGAAGCTGCTTCAATGAAAACAGCAAAAAGTAAAATTGTTATTGGTTCTGTCAGTGGTCTTACATCTGTGTTTATGGCAGGCAAAAAGAAACCGCCACAAAAACCTTTTACTGGATGGATCGAGGGAACAGCGCAAGATGTTATTTGTCTTGGCCTGATGTTGGATATTGGAGATATAAAAGAACCAGTGGATGGTGGATACCGAAAAAATTTGATTTATTCCATGTATGCTCAGGATCAATGGGAACAAGATAATAAATGGAATAATGAAATGAAAAAAATGGGGGGCTTTTACATAGATGAATTGCTTCGTTTAAAACAATTTCTGGATGCAGGAGAGGTGATTCGAATATGGTACAGCGATGCGCCCTATTCCAGATGTGGATTCTACCATCTGTGTCAGATTTTGAAAAATTATGAGAATGAAATTCGAGCAGTGAAGCTTCCGGAATATGTGGTTTTGGAAAAAAGTATTATATCTTATAGAAATTGGGGAGATGTTGCGGCAGAAGAATTTGCGTCATTTCTTCCTTATGAAAAAAGGCTCTCTAAAGAAGAAGTACGAATGTATGCGATTTTATGGTGCGATTTAGTTGAAGACAACAGTCCCCTTCGGTCTGTGATCAATGGGAAAGTACTGGGTGTTCCGGAAGATTTTTATGATTTTCAGATTTGGAAGAAATTAACAGAAAAGCCTGTAAAGGAAGCACGGTTGATTGGCGATATGATTGGGTATTCTCAGATAAGTATCGGAGACTGGTGGTATGCAAAACGGATTGAATATTATATTCAGCATAAAAAGATTCGTATTGTTGAAAACTCGGCCAATAAATATGCAAGAATGATTTGTATTGCAGAAGACTGAGGAAGATCAAAAGTCACAGGCTGGCTGATGGAAGGATGACCTGCGGCGGGATGTCTCCGCCGCAGATAAAATCAGATAGATAATTACGCAGATAAGATCTGCGTATTCCGGAAATTTTTACAGACAATTATCTGGTTTCCAGACCGAGAAAAAGGGCGATGTAGCAGGCAAAGTCACCAATTCTTTTTCTGTCATCGGTCAGCCTCTGACGCCATAAAGCGCCAACTTCGCCTTCTGTCCTGGCAATAATATTTACAGAAGAGATAAAAGCGTTGTGTGCAGAGGTCCGGGAAGCATCTTTTTCTGACTTCATTTCCCGGCTTAAAGTCGCCCATTCTGCCCGGATGTTGGCATAGCGGATGGCTTTATCAATGAGCATATGATATAAATCCATAATATCCTCATCATTTCGATCCAGATTTTCTTCCATTGTATGGTAGATTTCCAGGGCTTCCTGATATTGTAAAATATTGTTCATATTGGGTTTTCCTTTCTTTTTCTTGTAATATGAAGCGGATGATGGCTAAGCATTTGGTCATTGTCCACTCATGGGTGATATTTACATTAATTATAGATAATATATTAGGGATAGTCAACGGGCAGCCGGGGTCCAAAGGGGCTTTTATTTATGACAGTTTTATAGATCGAGGGGATTTGAATTAAGCATCATCAATGTTAAAAAACAGTTGACTGATACAAAAAAATGACAGACACAAAAAAATAATGAATGTAAATCGTCCTGCAGGAGACATAAGATCATGAATGAGTGCATCTCCTGCAGGACTTTTTGTTCAAAATCAGAAAGAAAAAACTATTTTGAATTTCTTTATCATTTCCTTAAAAATGGCTGTTATCCTTAATATCAATATATGGAATATGAAATGGAGGATAATATGACACAAAGCGTACAATCAGAAATGATTATTGAAACAAAAGGGATGACTAAAAAGTATGGAAATCAAATCGTTGTGGATCAGGTGAATCTTCATGTAAAAAAAGGAAGAATTTATGGTCTTCTTGGACGTAACGGTGCAGGGAAAACAACGATAATGAAGATGATTTTAGGTCTTATACCGGTGACGAACGGAGAAATTGCTGTATTTGGAAAAAGTATGAAAGGCCATGAAAAGGAAATTTATCCTAAAATTGGGGCCATCATCGAATCGCCGGGGTTTTATCCCAATCTGACAGGAACTGAGAATCTGGAGATTTTTGCCAGACTGCGGGGCATTCAATCCCGCGATGCCGTAAAAAATGCATTGGAGGTTGTGGGATTGCCCTATAAGGATCGGAAGGTGTTTGGAAAGTATTCCCTGGGAATGAAGCAGCGATTAGGTATTGCAAATACAATTTTACATGATCCCCAGCTTTTGATTCTGGATGAGCCTACAAACGGGCTTGATCCTATTGGAATCGCAGAGATGAGAACTTTTATTAAAACTTTAAGCACAAAATATTCAAAAACCGTACTTATTTCCAGCCATATTCTGTCGGAAATTGCATTGTTGGCAGATGATATCGGAATTATTGATCAGGGCGTACTTCTGGAAGAATCAGATATGGAGACATTGGAAAAGAAAAACAGCGGTTGTCTGGAAGATTATTTTAAAAAGATTACAGGGGGGAAAGGGATTGCTTAGATTAATTCAAACTGAATTGATGAAGCTGCGGCGCAGGACATGGATTGCTTTTATGCTTTTGGCGGCTTTGTTGATGCCGTTCTTGGCACTCATGTATTTTAGCTATTTTGGAGAAAAAGGAATACAGCCGGTTTTGTTTTATAAATGGTCGGCTTTTGGTTGGACGCTTTTTATTATTCTTCCCTTTATTCTGGGAATTTTGGGTATTGTACTTATGCATGATGAAAATAAATATGATATGCAAAAACAGCTTTGGATTGTACCTGTTCATAAAATGAGCTATTTTTTCAGTAAATTTTGGGTGGTTCTTATTTTTTCGGCAGCTTTTATGCTGCTTACTGCCGTGGCCTCGGTTTTATTCAGTGTCCTTTCCGGATATGTGGCTTTTGAATGGAAAAGTATAGTTTTTTTGCTGGAAAAATGTATGGAAATCGCTGTGCTGACTTCATTGGCTATACTGCCGGTTTTAGCAGCTGCCGTGGGGCATAAAGATTATGTGTTCCCGGTGTGTATGACATTGCTTTATGTGTTTTCAGGATTTTTTATGGCATCCGTGAATCCATATGCGCATCCATTATCCTGTGTATCGGTTATTCTTAACAGAAATGGGGATATTCCGGGCGTTTTGTTAAATCAGCCTGTTTGTGCGCCGCTGGCTTTAGTGAGTATGGGAATCTGGGATGGTGCTGCATTTTTGCTGGCAGCTGTTTCCTTAAAACAAAGAAAATGAAATAGCAGAAGCTTTTGAGTGCAAGATTATCATTTGAGTACAAGATCAAGAAGAAAGTAGAGCGATAAAAATGAAAAAATTATTTTGGGCGGAATGGCAGAAGCTTCGCAGATCTAATGTTGTTTTTATGACGATTTTTGCAGCAGTGATGATTGCCGGTATTGTGTTTATCGGCGGACAGACCCAGGATTTTGGTGGTATGTATATGAGCGATCCAGGCGGATATATGACGATGACCCAGTCATGGGCCACGCTGTTTGCGATTCCCGCTGTGATTGCCCTTATGGGAAGCTATATGATTTGCAGAGAGGTCCAGGATGATACGCTGAAATCCCTGAAGTTGATTCCGGTTAGTGAGAAAAAGCTGACAGCCGTAAAATTATGTGTGACGTTAATTTTCAGTATTATGATTTATATGCTGCTTTTTGTAATTACATTTTTTACGGAGGCTGTCATACATTTTGGGGATTTATCGGTAAAAATGGTGTGGGATTTTGGAAAAACCTATGTCCTTGAAGGGATCGGGACGTTTCTGGCTGTTTCTCCCATTGTGGCCATTATCTCTTATACGAAGAAAAGTTACTGGCTGGCTCTGGTGCTTGCAGAGATATATTCATTTACAGGGATATTTATGAGTATGTCTAATACATTGCGAACGATATACCCCATATCTGCAGTTCTCGGGGCCTGTGGCTACTATGAGACAACCATTAGGAATAGGATTGCAAGCGGTATTGTTTTGATTTTGTGCGGCTGCTTTTCTGTCTTTATATTAATCTGGCTGGATGGAAAGCACAGCACAGACTGACAGCGCAGAAAGACTATGGTATAATGATTGCACAATGTAAATATTGTAAAACTGGTTTAATGTTTGAAGAATAGAGGTATGACCATGTCTAAAATATTAGTGATTGATGATGATCCGGATATGCTGAACCTGGTTTGTGCGGCCTTAAGGAAGGACGGGCATGCGGTGGACCGGAAAAATGATGGTATTACACTGAGTCCGGAGTCGTGCCGCCAATACGATCTTGTGCTGTTGGATGTGATGATGCCTGGCGAGGATGGCTTTTCCGTATGCCGCCGTATTCGGTCTGAGGTGGACTGTCCGATTTTATTTTTGACGGCTAAAACGGAGGAGGCAGCACTGGTACAGGGATTTGGTCTGGGGGCAGATGATTATATTAAGAAACCTTTTAGTATTGCTGAATTGCGGGCCCGGGTAAATGCCCATTTAAGACGTCAGGTTCGCCAGCCGGTGTATACGCTTGTGCGCAGCGGTGTACGTTTCGATATGCAGGGCAAAACGGCACAGGTTAATGGGCACAGACTGCCTTTGACTAAAGGGGAGTATGCGATCTGTGAATTTCTGGCGCTGCATACTGGACAGGTATTTACAAAGGAACAGCTGTATGAAGCGGTTTTTGGCTTTGATGCAGAAGGGGATGCTTCGGCGATTGCGGAGCATATAAAAAACATCCGGGGAAAGTTAAAAGCCCAGAGTGTAAGTCCCATAGAAACGGTTTGGGGGGTGGGGTATAAATGGCGAAAAGACAGCGGTCGGTAAGCCTGTCTTTTGTACTTTTCAGGTTTGCTGTTTCTATACTGGGCTGGATGCTTTTATGCTGCGGGGTATGGCTGTTTGGGGTAACTCTGCTTCAGAACAATCATATGGTTTACCCGGGATATGTAAGTAATCAGCAGACTGAGGCGCTGCTTGCCCAAATGCAGGACACCTTTGTACCTCCGGGTGACGATTTTTTGCCTGAATATGTTTTGATGACACCTGATGGGCAGGTCGCGGAAAGTAATGTATCCGGGGGAAAGATAAAATCATTAATTGTTTACTTTGATCGTGAACCAGATGATGTCCATATTTGCAGATACGTATATAAGGATGGCTCTATATTGATATTGCGCTGGTATTTCAGAAAGGCGTTTGTCAATCCGACTTTAAGAAAGATACTGCCTCCATTTGATTATCTGTGGGGCGCAACTCTGGCAGTAGCCTGTATTTTATGCGTCGTTTTTAAGACACTGTGGCTGCGCCGCCGTCTTGCGGATAAGTTGAAATTATTTGGTCAGGTCAGTGAAAAGGTAGGGGCCCAGAAACTGGATTTTGATATTCCCTATGCCGGGATTAAGGAATATGATCAGGCCCTTGAGGCAATGGATGATATGCGCAGTGCCTTATATCATTCTCTGGCTCAGCAGTGGTCATCGCAGCAGGCTCGGGAATCGGAAATTGCGGCATTGGCTCATGATCTGAAAAGCCCTCTGACACTGATTGGCGGTAATGCGGAGCTGCTTCTTGAGGAAGCATTGCCTGAATCGGCACGAAAAATGGCTGAAACCATTGTATCCAGTAATGATCGGGCAAAACAATATGTATCCAGTTTGCTGGAAGCATCCGCAGGCGCGGATGAGGCCTTTGCGTCTGTCGGCCTGTCCGATTTTTTTGAAACGTTATGCCGTCATGCCCAAAGTGTTTCGGACAGTAAGAATGTAAGCTTAAAAATTCACAACAATCTCCGGGGCAGCGCAAGAATTCAGAAAGTGCGTTTGCTCCGTGCCATTGGTAATGTGGTACAAAATGCGGTAGAGCATACGCCTGCAGGCAAAACAGTGGCAATTGCCGGCTGTATGATTCCTAATGGATGGCAGATTACAGTGTGTGATGAAGGGGCGGGATTTAGCAAGGCTGCCCTTGTGCATGGCACAGAACGGTTATGGCGGGATGATACTTCCAGGAGTGCCGACGGGCATCATGGTCTTGGTTTGTGGTTTGCACATCAGGTGATCAGAGCACATTCGGGAAATATAAAACTGGGCAACAGCGATACTGGAGGGAGAGTTGTAATAAATTTTGATGATTTATCGACTTACAATAAATAATAATTGAAAAATAATAAAAAAAGATTGATTTATAATAAATTTTGACATATAATATATACAAAACTCGGTGTTGATATTTAAAAAGGAGGTTTTGTATGAAGCAAAGAACACTTGCTTTGTGGCTGAAAGTGATCATTACAGGTATTGGTGTGTGTGGATTATTTGTTTATATTCTGCTGATTCCCATGTTTGGCCAGGCTTTGGCACTGCGGTATCCGGAATATGGCGCATGTTATGAACCATGGATAATTTTTATATGGATAACTGCCCTGCCCTGCTATAGTGCCCTGGTGCTGGCATGGCAGATTGCGTCAAATATTGGAAGCGATCAATCATTTTCCAGATCAAATGCAACGCTGTTTAAGTGGATTTCACTGCTTGCTGCAGGCGATACTTTATTTTTCTTTGTGGGCAATATTGTTTTGCTGCTTTTAGAGATGAATCATCCTGGTATTGTGCTGATATCTCTGATTGTTGTTTTTTTCGGGGCAGCCGTTGCCGTGGCGGCAGCTGTTTTGTCCCATCTGGTGTTAAAGGCGGCGCTGCTGCAGGAGCAAAGTGACCTGACCATATAAGGAGATTTGAACATGGAAAATGAAAATCTGAACGGAGAAATTATTTTTAATATTGATGTCATGCTGGCAAAACGGAAGATGAGTGTCACAGAATTGGCGCAGCGTGTGGGCATTACCATTGCAAATATATCTGTTCTGAAAAACGGCCGCGCCAAGGCTCTGAAGATTTCTACGCTGACCAGACTGTGTGAAGCCCTGGACTGTCAGCCTGGCGACCTGTTGGAATACAGAAGTAAAAGTGATCAGGAGGCGTAAAGATACTTGACATTTATAGGGTATGTGATTGGAATATTTCTGCTGCTGCTTTTTGTTATTGGGCCTTTTGTGATAACTCTGGTTCAGATTTTTGCATTTGCAGGCGTGAGGGTATATGAGCGTGAACCTATGAGATGGGCGGTCATCGATTTTATGACAGTGGGGATCGGCATTTTATTTAGTGTGCTGTATCTGTCTTTTATAAAATCTGTGATTTTTTCTGCGGACTGGGATGAGGTTCTGGCCAACAGTGAGCGTCATACACCCATATCGACATCTGCTGTACTGACTGTGGGAGCCATTGCTTTGATTGCTGCAGCAGGCTATGTGATTGTAAATTTTATTCCCTTCGATAAAATGCCGCCGCTGCTGATGGCAGCCAGTATGGCGGCGATGTATCTGGGAACAGGAGAGAGTATTGTATGGGGTATACAAATAAGCGGTCAGATCACAGATGGACTGGATTTTATGCTCCTTCTTCTACCCCTTAACTGTATTCTTATAACTGCAAGGACAGTGATGTCCCGGATTTTTGCATGGAATCAATGGTCTAAAACACAGTCTCATTTAAGAAAGATTGGCCAAATTTCTTTGCTGAATGGTCTGAATCGTATTCTTGGGCATGCCTGGGTGTGGCCAATTGCAGCTTTTATTTTGATGTGGCCGCTGCTGGGAATTTTGATGATGCTTCTTATGCTGGCCGGTCAGGCACCGGATGCTCCAGTCAAAGCGTGGATCGAAACCGGCGGATGGAAGCTGTCTCAAAAGATTCCGCCGCAAAATATTTACTATGATGAACATTATCTATGTACAGTTGCCGCAGGTGGACATCCAGCGCTTGTGCACCCCTTAAGGCTGGGGGTTCGACATGGGCATAAAGTAACGGTGAACCGACAGCTATGCATTGCCAATGCTTTTGAGCAGATTTTAGAAGAAAAAACCCCCAAATTTCACAGAATTGTCCGGGAATTTTATGATCAATACGGATTCCCGCTTGCTCGAATCATCAGATCCAGATGGATTGCGGATTTAATTTATATTGTGATGAAACCGTTGGAGTGGGTATTTTTAATTGTTCTGTATTTAACCGATGTTCGGCCGGAAAATCGGATTGTGCTTCAATATACCGGAAAGGGGATTAAAGATTTTTCCGGGAAATCGTAAAAAAAATAATTCATTTCCCTTGTGTTATGCTTTATACACAGCAGAAAACCTGCGGTGTATAAAGCATTTTTGTTTGATTGGAGGAATAGATATGATGATCCCTCAGTTTTTATCCACATCCGGAGAACGTGAGTATTTAATGAATTTAAATGATTATGAATTTAAAAACAGGGTAATCCGCCTGACCGGTGAGATTAACGATCAGATGGCGGATCTTATTTTGGCCAAGCTTTATTATTTGGATGCCCAATCTCATGAGACAATTTATATGTATATTAACAGTCCCGGCGGCAGTGTCAGCGGCGGCATGGCCATCTATGATGCTATGAAATTTGGCGTACATTCTCCTGTGGCTACCATTGCCACAGGCATGGCGGCTTCCATGGGTGCTTTTTTGCTGGCTGGAGGAACCAAAGGACTGCGCTATGCCACCCCTTCGGCTGAGATGATGATTCATCAGCCTTTAGGCGGCGTTTCTGGACAGGCCACGGATATTTCCGTTGTTGCCCAACATATTCAGCAGGTGAAGAAACGGCAGGCGGAGATGATGGCACAGGTTTGCGGACAGCCGGTAAAGAAGGTTTTAAAAGATATGGAAAGAGATTTTTGGATGAATGCCCAGGAAGGGGTGCGATACGGAATTATCGATCAAATCGGAGATCCAATGTATGAAAGCCATGATCTGTCTATGAATTTTATGGATGATCTTCAAGGGAGCCATGGTGGGTTTATTTTTAAAACCCAGGATACAGTTATGGATTTATCTGGTAACACAGAGGAGGGTCAATCATGAGCAGCGAAATTTTTAATTTAATTGGCTTTGACGAACTGAAAAAGGAATGTGAGAACCTTTGCAAGATCAGACAAATTTATGCAAGAGGCATGGCCAAACTCCCCCACTGGGTGATTCCCCTGGAACGCGGGAATGGTCAGACCAGCTGTGTGGCATATATGGCCGATATTTTTCGGAGAAATCATCTTAAGACCTTTTCCAACATGGATGAATATCTGGAATATCACCTGGACGGTACATTGAAAAACATGAAATTTGTTTTTGAGGATATTGAAGCGCAGGCTGTTTACACCAATGCCTTTGATGGTCTTGTGGCCATGGATCTCAGTGCTTTTGAGACACAGGGAAATAAGGATAACATCGATTATTTTATGAAGAGAATGGCCCAAATTGCTGATACGGCAACGTTTATTTTTTTCGTGCCCTTTGAAGTTACAGGAAATTTAGGTCTGCTGATCCGAAAGCTTCAGATGAAATTTTTGGATCTTAGGATTTTACCGCCAATGACGTATACGACACAGGAAATTGCTCAGATGATCATCACTCGGCTGAGCGGCTGCGGGATCGTGCTGGAAAATTCAGAGGATATGAGCCCGTTGTTGTGTCATCTGGCAAAACGGCTGGAGATTCAAAACGGAATTCAGGTCAAAGCCCTTTGCCGGGAACTTGTTAAAATGGCAGATTTTACGGATTTTGTGCCTGTGATTCATAGAAGTACTCTGGAAAAAATTGAAAGGAGAGAAAAGGATGAAAAACGAAAAATGGGCAAATGAACGGGAGATTAAAAAGGTGCTTACTGAGAAAGCCTGCCCTTTGATCGGAGATTCTATTGGCGGTCCGGTCCTTTACCATGCCAGTCAGCAGTCATGGATTTATGGCGGAGAAGGGCATTTTATGAATTTTGGCGTTTCCGGAGCCGGAAAAAGCAGAAGATGCAGCATCCCAACGACCAGAATGTTAATTGAATCCGGGGAGAGCTTTGCAGTTGTAGATCCTAAAGGGGAGATTTATAATCAGACGGCATGTTATCTTGGGGATACTTATGAATGGTATGTTTTGAATTTCAGAGATATGGCGGACTCCATGTGCTGGAATCCTTTAATGGAACCCTATCGTCTGTATACATCCCAGGATCCGTCAGAACGGGAACAGGCATGTCAGATGATCGATGACCTGGCGGCCTCCCTCTATCCGATTGTGGGTAATAATGATCCGTTTTGGCCCTGCCAGGCCAGAGATTTATTCGCAGGTGCATGTTACCTGCTTTTCGAAAATGCCAGGCCTGAAGAGGTTCATATTGCCAGTGTTTTCCATATGATTTCCCAGGGGGAAGAAACTTTGGGGCAAGGGACTTATTTAAAGATACTGATTGATGAACTGCCCCGGGATTCTATTGGGGGCATGATGCTTAAAAGCTATGTGACCACTGCCAATGATACAAAAGGGGGAATTCGCAGTACTTTTTTTATGGGAATTTCCAAATTTGTGCGCAGTGCGGAAATGCTTAAAACGCTGGGAAATGACCAGATCAATATTTATGGGCATACAGGTCAAAAGCCGGTTGCTATTTATGTGATTCTTCCCGATGAAACACCGGTATTTAATGAACTGGCCGGGGTATTTATGTCCCAGATTACCCTACATTACATTCATTTGGCTCAAAAAAACTTTAATGGCCGTCTGCCTGTTCGTTTTAATGTCATTTTAGAGGAGTTGGGAAATATTGGAAAGGCAGTTCCCAACCTGGCATATCTTATGAGTGCATCCCGTTCCAGAAATATCCGGTGTCATCTGTTTTTACAGAACATGAGCCAGCTGTCTGATATTTACGGAGAAGAAGGCGCGCAGACCATTACGTCCAATGCAGATATTATTCTGGCCTTTCGCACGACCCACTGGGGAACCCTTGAGGAACTGTCGAAAAAATGTGGACAGCGCAGTGTCTGTCAGGACGGCAGTTTTCATACGGAACCTTTAATTACCCCTACCCAGCTTGGGGCCATGAAAACAGGGCAGGGCCTGGTGATGATTTCCGGACGGACCAAATATATTGTCAATCTTCCCGACTATTCCGAAATGTTTGATCTCTCAAACTGGAGAATGCCAGCCCCCCTGGTCAGGAAAAACATGCAAACGCCCGGCGTATTTGATATTCGTGCATTCGTTAAGGAAATGAAACGGAAAAAACTTTTGGCAATGATGAATACCCCACCGGATGACCAGGCGAAAAAGCCTATATTCAGACTAATTCTCACAGGCATAAACAGCGAAGAAGCATTGCGTAAGATTACGATTGTGATTCGTTGTGAGCTTGAGGCGGAATTTAAAAATGTTTCCGACAGCGAACTCCATCATCAGTTGTTTCGAGCTAAATGCGGTATCTCAATGCCTCTGCTGAAAACATCAGATGAACGCCGGGCAAGAATTTTAAAAATACATCTGGAAAAAGCCGGAGGCCAGGTAAATTTGATGAATGTTCATGAGGATTGATGATCTTTTCTGTACTGGGATGGGGTACAGCCATAAAATTTTTTAAATGCTGATACAAAATATGAGTAACTGTTATAACCAACGCCTTCCGAGACCGCATTCAGGGTCAGAGAAGGCTTTTTTAAAAGCTGGGACGCCAGTTTCATTCGCTCATTAATAATATACTGACTGATGGAAACATGCTGGGCCTTTTTAAAAATTCGATTCAGATAAACCCGATTCATATAAAACTGAGCTGCCAGTGAATTTACAGACAATTCCATGGATGACAGATTGTTTTGGATGTAAGCCACACAGGCTGCCACCAATTCGTCTCCGGTACAGCGGTAACCATTTTTTTTATTCAATTCCTCTGTCTGTGTATCCAGCCATTTTTGGCCGTATTTATAAATTTCTTCGTGGCTGTGACGTTCCTGGCGTCTTTGGATTGCCTTTGAAACCGATTTTGCAATTTCTTCATAACGGGCAGGCAATAGGAGATAATCCATGACACCAAGCTTAATGGCTTCCTGGGCATATTTAAAATCTGCATGGCATGTGAGAAAGATACAATCACAGTCCAGTGTCCGTCCTTTAATCCAGCGAATCAGTTCAATACCATCTTCACCGGGCATTTCGATATCACATAATAAAATATCCACGTCTTCATTTTCGAAAATCTCCTGAGCCTGAGCGGCACTGTACGCACAAAGAACCTGGCTGATCCCCAGGGCCGTCCAGTCTACCTTTTCACGAATCATCTTGGTTGTAATAGGTTCATCATTAACGATCAGTAAATTCATAGCTTAATAACTCCAATTCTGTTTTTTATACTTTAGTGTTTTCGTTTTCTGATTTTAGTATGTCGCTGCTTTCACTGTGAATGTGAAATCGGATAATAATCTCACACCCCTGTCCGGGGGCGGTTTTAACCCGAAGCGTGGCATCGCTGCCCAGGAAAAATTTAATACGCTGATAAGAATTCACCAGGCCGATATGGGCATGACTATCGGGAAGATCTAAAGTTTCTGTGTTGATTTTTTCGGCGATCTCCGGATCCATGCCCGGACCGTCATCGGCAATGATAAATTGGGCGGTCTGATCCTTAACCTGGGCCTTAAGGTATATGTGGACAACCGACTGGCTATGCAGTGCATGACGAATAATATTTTCCACGTAATTGTGGATAAGCAGCGGCGGAATGTGCACTTCCAGGGCTTCCTGAGAAATATCATACGCAATGGTAAAGCCGTCAGGATATCGAAGCTTTGCAACTTCCAGATAATTTTTGATCAGATTCAGTTCCAGAGAAAAGCTTTCCAGATCCTGGTTGCTGCGGAAAATATAGCGAAAATAATCAGCCATATACAAAATTGTATTTTCCAGGTTTTCGCGGTCATCCATCTGAGACAGAGAATACATCAGGTTAAAGGTATTCAGGAGAAAATGGGGGCGGATCTGCAGCTGCAGGTTGCGAAGCTCCATTTTCTGGCGCCAAAGCCGGGCTTCATATTTTTCAATTTTCAGCCGTTTAATATTGTCGGCCATTGTATTAAAGGTTTCATTAATTGTTATAAATTCTCTGGCATATTTGTGGTGGCTGCCGATTCGATAATCCTGATCCCCGGCGCGCAGTTTTCCAAGGGCGGTCGTAATTTTCCGCAGAGGTTTTAAAAGAATCCGGTTTAAAATGATAAATAAAACCGGAATAAGCATCAGGTAAAGGAGGGTAATTAAAAAGCCTGCGCGCTCAAAAAACGGAAGGGTGCGAATAATTTCCGAGCGGTCAAGGTGTGTGTGAATGTAAAGGGGGGCATGATTGGTATTCGCAGTTACGCGAAGTTTTCCGTTGTCTGTATTTTGAATTTGGGACATATTCCGGGTATCCGTGGCTGCAATTTGGATATTTTTATACGTCAGGCTGCTTTCTATGTCAGATATAACGTCATCGATGCAGATCATACTGCCAATGTACATTCCGTTTGTAGCCGAAGCGTGAAGCAGCCACTGGCGGCCGTCAAAGTAAAAAAGTTTCCAGCTGGCATAATTTTTCAAAAGGTCAGGGTCAGAAAGCTGACTGGCCAGATCCGATCTCTGAAAGGTAAAACCTGTATTTTTGCAGATCAGTATGTCATCCAGAATCGGGGAATATGTAAAATAAATATCCGATGAATTTTGCCGTGCCAGGTCTTCCTGAAGCTTTTTGGCGATATAGTATTTGGCATTGTAATAATCACTGTTGCCATTTTGGCGGCAAAGGGTAATGCCATAGGGATCATTGATCACCAGGTTATAAAGATAATTGGTGGATTCTGTAATCTGGGTGTCCAGATAAATCATACTGTTGTTCATTATTGTATGAACCGAGGCGGTTGCCTGATCAATAATGACTTCCTGAGATTTTTTTGCACTGAAAATGCTGATGATATTTAAAGGCAGAATAATAATCACCAGGATATAAACAATCTTTGTTGTGATAGAGTTGGTATGGCTCACAGAGAACACCTCGATTTCGTTATATAGATTTCCTGACTTTTGATATGGATTTGTAAAATTCACTTCACTTTAATTTATGTCATATTTTATCATACTTTCCGTATTTGAAACTCAAAAAAATTAAAGAAGTTCCAAAAACGAACTTTAAAGTTTAATTACAGAATAGAATTGCACAAAAAAAAGTGATATTCTTTAATTACGTTATACAAGATGACGGATTGGTCAAACAAAACGCATCATAATAAAAATTTTTTGGGAGGTAGGAAAATGAAATCAAGATTTACAGCATTA
This sequence comes from uncultured Lachnospiraceae bacterium, assembly GCA_905199445.1. Classification (GTDB taxonomy): domain Bacteria; phylum Bacillota; class Clostridia; order Lachnospirales; family Lachnospiraceae; genus Catenibacillus. The sequence continues at coordinate 21,166 of CAJKGK010000005.1, forward strand.
TTGATGGCAGGTGTTATGGGGGTCACATGTCTGGCCGGATGCTCCGGCTCTGGAGCCGGTTCCAATAAAACTGCAGATAACCAAAATCAGGATACAGGGGAACAGACCGATGCAGGAAAGTCCGGAGCAAACACAGACAGCACAGAGAGCAAAGAAAATGGTGATAACGGTGAAACATATAATGTCGTCATGTCCTGGCCCAATCTGACGGGAAGCGTACCCGCAGGTATGGCAGATGTGGAGGCAGCGATTAATGCGATTACAGAACCTGAGATCGGTGTGACCGTTACCTTTGAACCTATCGATTTTGCCAATCTGGCCAGTGAACAAAATCTGATGATTTCCAGCGGTGAAAAACTGGATCTGATCGTTTCTGTGGGAAGCGGTGTCAGCAGCCTGGTGAATAATGGCTCCATTATTCCACTGGATGATTTATATGCACAATATGGTGAGGATATTAAAAATACATGCGGTGTTGCTGTCGAAGGCGGCGGCTATTATGATAATGTTTTGTATGGTATTCCCAACGCATATATTCAAGGTGAGTCCTATGGCTTTGTAGGCAGAAAAGATATTTTTGACAAGTATGGAATTACCATTGATCCTGATAAAATGTATACCTATGATGAGCTGGAGGAAATGTTTGCAACCATTAAGGCCGGTGAAGGTGACAGCTTTTATATGATTTCTAATATTACGAATAACACGGATTTGTTCAGTACGGTTATGTATCCTGTGGATACGCTGGGTGCTACAAATGCCTCCGGTATTTTGCTGTTTGATCAGAATGATTCGGATTGGTCTGATGACACAACCATTGTCAATGAATTTGCAACAGAAGAATACAAAGAATATGCACAACGCATGTACCGCTGGGCACAGGCCGGATATATTGCACCGGATGCGGCAAGCAATACAGATTCAACAGAAACACTGGTTAAAGGCGGTAATTATCTGGGGCAGATGAACTGGACAACACCGGGACTCGAAGAATCTTATACGGCAGGTACTGGCTATGAGATGATTGCGATTCATATTGTACCGCCTTATATTGTAGGTGCCAGATTCCAGAATATTCTCTGGAGTATTCCAATTACATGTGAAAATCCTGAAAAAACCTTCCAGTTTTTAAATATGCTTTATGGCGATAATGACCTGGATACGTTGCTTCAGTTTGGTATTGAAGGCGTCAGCTATGAGGTTGTAGAGGAAAATGAATATGGCGACAGAGTTATTAAGTATCCGGATGGATTGGATTCGAGTTCTGTTCCTTATTATCAGGCCGCTGGCATTTATGGAAACCGTCTCTCCTGGCCGGTAATGTCGCCTTCACCGCTGGAACTGAATCAGGCTCTGCGTGAGTTTAATGACAGTATCACACTTGTAAGCCCTGCTATGGGATACTGTTTTGTAACAGACAGTGTTCAGTCCCAGTATGCAGCCGTACAGTCTGTCATTTCTCAGTATGCACCTATTGTAACTGCAGGGGCCATTGATCCGGAGACAGAGATTCCCGAATTTTTAGCTGCGCTTGAAGCCGCAGGAATTAACGAGATTATTGAAGAAAATCAGAGACAGTTTGATGAATGGCTTGCAACCCATGAGCCTGTGACTTCTTCAACATTAAAAGATGATGCCGGTGCAGCTGAAACAGCAGCAGTTGAAACAACGGCAGATGAGACTGCAGAAAAATAGGAGGAAATATTAAAATGACTTACACATCGATTCGTCCCGGACAGGTTTGGCTGGACACAGAAGGAAAAAGAATTCAGGCACATGGTGGTTCAATCATTTATGTGGATGATACCTATTACTGGTATGGAGAAAATAAGGAAAAAACAACCGGTGAAAACAATATATGGCACTGGGGCGTCAAATGTTATTCTTCTAAAGATCTGTATAACTGGAAAGATGAAGGCATTATTATTCCTCCGGATCTGGAAGATGAACATTCTCCGCTGCATCCGTCCGCCCAGATGGACAGACCGCATATTATTTATAATAAGGACACAAAAAAATATGTATGCTGGCTTAAAATCATGCATAAAGACGAGACTCAGTCAGAAACCATTTTAACAGCAGATCATATTTTAGGACCTTATACAATGGTGCGCACAGGGCTTAAACCATTACATATGAGTGCAGGAGATTTTGATCTGGTGGTGGATCCAGTAGACGGCAAAGGCTATTATTATTTTGAACGTGTCCACAGTGAACTGATTTGTGCGGATCTGACCGATGATTATACAGACGTAACGGGCTATTATTCCACCCATTTTCCACAGCCGTATCCGCCTTACGTACGTGAGGCCCCGGCACATTTTTACAGAAAAGGGCTCCACTATATTGTGACATCCGGAACAACCGGATATTTCCCCAATCCGTCAGAGATTGCCTGTTCCAAATGCTATCATGGACCTTTTGAAGTTCTTGGAAATCCGCATGTTGATGATCCGTCTCATACATCCTTCCATTCACAGATCTGTTCCGTGTTTAAGGTTCCGGGAAAAAAGGACCTCTACATTGCGCTGGCTGACCGTTGGCTGCCTCAGATGATGGATTCTAAATATGAAGATGTTGCAAAATTATTTGAAGCCATGTTTAATCCTGATAGTCCAAAACCGGATTTTGACGGGGAGGCTCAAAATCTGAATCATACGGCAATTGCAGATTATGTATGGCTGCCGTTCCGTTTTGACGGAAAGATGGCGTATTTGGACTGGAAGGACGAATGGCGCATCGAGGATTATGAATAAATCTTATATTAAACGGGCGGCGGTTAAGGATCAGGCCTGATCCCGAATGCCGCCCGGGCATTTTTGTGGGGGTTTTTCAAAAATCCTGTATCATCAAAGAGAGAACGGAGGAAATGTTTATGGCAGTACAATCAACATCTGCACAAACGGCTGTCCCACAGAAAGATGACAGCCTGCCTAAAAAGTTAAAAACACGTCCGGCAAAGCGTAAATATAACTGGAAACGGATGTGGCCGGTATATTTAATGACCGTTCCGGGGCTTATTTACATGATTTGCAATAACTATCTGCCGATGTTTGGCGTTGTTATTGCATTTAAAAAATTAAATTTTGCCAAGGGGATTTTCGGCAGCCCATGGTGCGGCTTTGATAATTTTGAATTTCTGTTTAAATCCAGTACAGCATTTACAATCATAAGAAATACGGTTTGCTATAATGTGGTCTTTATTATTCTGGGAACTGTGATTTCTATTGCAGTTGCTATATTGCTTAATGAAATCCGCAGCCGAACAGCTTCCAAAATTTATCAGAGTGTGATTTTGCTGCCATATCTTATGAGCTGGGTTGTTGCCAGCTATCTGTTCTATGCATTACTTGCTTCAGATACCGGTATGATCAATAATTTTATTCTGGAGCCTCTGGGATTTGAACCTGTAAACTGGTATAGCGAGAAACAATATTGGCCGGTGATCCTTGTTCTGGTGAATATATGGAAAGGTGTCGGTTACCAGATGATTATTTATCTTTCCAGTATTGTCAGCATCAGTCCGGAGTATTACGAGGCTGCGACGATTGACGGCGCCACGAAATGGCAGCAGATCAGAAAAATTACGCTGCCGCTTTTGAAACCTACCATTATAACCCTTTTAATTCTGGCTGTGGGCCGTATTTTTGCATCTGATTTTGGTCTGTTTTATCAGGTGCCCAGAAATTCTGGCGCTTTATATGAGACCACGCAGACCATTGATGTTTATGTATACAATGCACTGATGAAAAAGAGTGACTACGGTATGTCATCGGCTGCCAGTGTATTCCAGTCTATTGTAGGTTTTGTACTGGTTATGATTACCAACTTTATTGCCCGTAAAACGAATCGGGACAGTGCATTATTTTAAAGGAGGGTATAACGATGAAATTAAAAGAAAGAACCGTTGTACAGATAATCGCTCACGTCGTCATGCTTTTCTTTGCCATTGCTGCACTGCTTCCATTTATTTTGATGATTGTAGCTTCATTTACAGACAGTGCCTGGGCGACTTCTAACGGCTTTTCATTTTTCCCGGAGAAATGGAGTCTTGATGCGTACAGCTATATTGCCAATCAATGGGAAACCATTGGACAGGCTTATCTGATGACATTTCTGGTCACAATTGTGGGAACGGTTTTAAGCTTACTTGTGGTATGTCTGTTTGCCTATGGCGTATCGCATACCGATTATCCTGGAATGAAATTATTAAATTTTTTGTGTGTGTTTACCATGCTTTTTAACGGCGGTATTGTAACATCCTATTATGTATGGACCAGATATTTCAGTATTCGTGATACATTTTGGGCGCTTGTCCTCCCAAACTTGTTAATGAGCGCTTTTAACGTGATGCTTGTTAAAAACTATTTTAAATTCAGTATTCCGGAAAGTCTTCTGGAGGCGGCCCGGATTGACGGTGCAGGCGAAATTAAGATTTTTGCAAAAATTGTGATGCCGCTGTCACTGCCCATTGTCGCGACCATCGGATTAATGACAGGAATTATTTACTGGAATGACTGGACAAACGGCCTTTATTATCTGACCGATCGTGGAGGCAGTCATTTGTTTACGATCCAGCTTGTTTTGAATAAAATCAACGAAAACATTAATTTCCTGGCTCAAAATGCATCAACGCTGGGGGCTGGTGTTAATGCTTCGGCATTGCCGACGACTACAGCCAGAATGGCAATTGCTGTGGTCGGTATTTTACCGATATTGATTGCCTATCCGTTTTTCCAGAGATTCTTTGTTAAAGGAATCATGCTTGGCGGCGTAAAGGAGTGAGGTTTAAAATATGTCAAATAGACATATGAGAAGATGTATCTTTTGACATGTTTTTTCGGAAAGGTAGGTATATGCTTGAAAACACAGGATATTATTATCAGGGATCCTTTTATTTTACCTTACCAGGGAAGGTATTATATGTATGGCACAAGAAGTCATACATGTTGGGGAGATCACGCAGTGGGGGTGGATGTCTATATCAGTGAGGATCTGGAGCTATGGACAGAACCTGCGGAGGTTTTTCACAGGCCGGAAAATTTCTGGGCAGACCGGCATTTCTGGGCGCCGGAGGTTCATATATATAAAGAAAAATTTTATATGTTTATGACGATGGAAGGGCCTGACGGGAAAAAAGGAACCGGGATTTTAAGGGCAGATGCCCCCTGCGGCCCTTTTAAAGCTTTTGGTGCAGACATAATTACGCCGGAAGACTGGTCCAGCCTGGACGGCACTTTTTATCTGTCTCCAGAAGGTATACCTTATATGGTTTTTTGTCATGAATGGACTCAGATCGGTGATGGACAGGTATGTGCGATAAGGCTTAAATCCGATCTCAGCGGCCCGGATGGCTCGCCGGAAATCTTATTTTGTGCATCTGAAGCTCCATGGGCAAAAATGGTAGGGGGATGGTATGAGAACATGCCGACAGGCTATGTCACAGATGGTCCTTTTATGCTTCGAACCGAGGATGGGCGGCTGCATATGTTGTGGTCTTCTTTCGGGGAAGGGGGCTATGTGCAGGCACTGGCTCATTCGGATAATGATGATATCGACGGACATTGGGTAGTCGATCATCATTTACTTTTTGAAAAAGACGGCGGTCATGGTATGATTTTTAAAGGTTTTGATGGAATTTACAGGTTAGTGCTCCACTGTCCGAATACGTCTTATCATGAACATCCGACATTTTATCCGTTGGAGTATTCCAATCAGGCTGGGGTTGTAACAATCCAGATGCCATAGTGGAACTTTACTATGAATATTGTGGTATAAGGGAGGACATGCAGGGATAAAATACGCCCAGAGCATAAGTGATCAGGCTTATGTTCTGGGCGTATTTTATATATTGATTAATGTTTTGCGGGCCGGTCACCTTCATAATAAATGGATGACGGATGATGCTGTCTGAACTGGGCCGGGGACATACCGGTTTCCCTGCGGAAAAAGTTATAAAAGTGGGAACTGCTGACAAACCCCAGCTTGGCAATGATTTCTGCGATACTGTCATGGGTATTTAAAAGAAGATCCTGAGCATATTCCAGACGGTAGGTTCTGGCCAGGTGCATCAGGCTGCTTCCGGTTCTTTTGCGTACGATTTGATTCAGATATTCTGAATTATAATTCAGGGCTGCGGAAAGCTGATTTCTGGAAATCAGCCCATGACTTTCTTTGAGATAATTGGTAATACGGGCAAATAAGAATTCTTCATTGCTGGAATCCAGCTGCATGAAGTTAATATGATAATTGGTTTCCAGAACATAAATCAGTCGGCTGATCAATCCCTGAATCATATAGGAGCAGCCTGGGGCCTGATCCAATAATTCCTGCTGAATCTGATCGATTAAAAGTTCGGCTTCTGAAGGATCGGGTTTTTGAAGGATCTGCAACGTTTCCGTAAATTCCAGATAGTTTCTGTAAAAACGCTGGTCTTTATGAAGATTGGCAAGAATAAACGCACGTACAGTTCCGGCAGCTGTATAGGGAACGCCCTCGGACTGGGAAATCAGGTCATTGCTCAGCAGGTTTTCGATAAAACGGTCAGAAAAGTTTAAAAATACAACGGCACAGTTGCGGCCGGGGAGATCGGCATGGGCGATATTGCGGTTCATCAGGCAGGCATCCCCTTTTTTGTATTTGTAGGATACATTTTCGATTCGGTTGATGAGCTCGCCGCGAAGCACATACAGCAGCTCAAAGTGGTCATGCTGGTGGACAAGGCCGTCATTGGGCAGAACAAAGTAGTGCATGCCGCCTGGGTAAACCATAGTGTGAAGCAGCTGGTCGCCGTCATAAATTTTATAGTACATTGAAAATGGAATCGTTGTTTTCTGGCGCAAAAGTCCGTCATCACTGCGGAAAAACATTTCCGGGATATGATCTGTTGCCTCTGCCCGGGGGGGCTTTTGGCCGCTTTCTTTAAAATATCTGTCCATAAGCTTGGTGTTACCTCCGTGCTGCCAACTTGGTTTTGGGCCGTCCTTTTCTGAAAAAAATAGAATCAAGGCACTGATTCTTACTGTCTGATATTATATAATAAATATACTGTAAATGCAATGGACCGGCGCAAAATCCCGGTCAGGAAGCGTGTAAGTCACTAAATGGAGGAGAATTATGCAAAAAATTGATCTGAATAAGAAGTGGGCGTTTTATGAATCCAATGAAAGTATGAGTTTTGTTTTTGGTATGCCAGATTCACAGATTGTGGATCTGCCCCATGATTTTATTATTTCAAAGCCCAGAAGTGCATCCGCAGCCGGAGGACCGGCTAACGGTTATTTTGGCGAGGGCGAGGGGGTTTACCATAAGATTTTGGAAGATGTCGATCAGTGGAAGGATAAAATCGTGATTTTAGATGTAGACGGGGCTTATATGAATATGGAAGTGGCTTTAAACGGGCAGCTGCTGGCTATTCATCCCTACGGTTATACGCCTTATCAGGTGGATTTAACCAATGCCCTGAGATTTGACGGCAGGGATAATAAACTTAAAATTATAACACAGAGCCGTCAGCCGTCCACACGCTGGTACAGCGGCGGCGGCCTTTACAGAAGTGTATGCCTTTGGATTGGTAATAAAACCTATGTCAATCCATGGGATATTTTTGTGACGACACCGGAGGTAAGCAAAGACAGAGCCTGTGTGAATTTTGATGTAACACTGACAAATACACAGAAAGATGAGAAAAATTATACGCTGACCTGTAGTGTCATGGATGCCAATGGGCATGCTGTAGCCTGTGCCTTTAAAGAGGTCGTGGCCGGCGCGGGACAGACGAGAGAAAATTTGCGTATGGATATAGCCAATCCTAATCTGTGGGATATCGATCAGCCGTATTTGTATACATATAAAGTGACTGTTTCCGATGGCAGCGAAATGGTTGACGAAAATACAGATACTTTTGGTATCCGTACCATTGCCTTTAGTGTGGAAAATGGTTTCCAGCTGAATGGAAAAACAGTTAAAATGAAAGGCGGCTGTATCCATCATGATAACGGTCTTTTAGGTGCATGTGCATATCCAAAGGCTGAGGAACGTAAAATCAAGATTTTGAAATCAGTCGGTTACAATGCGGTGCGTATCAGTCATTATCCACCGTCAATGTCTATGCTTAAAGCCTGTGACCGCCTGGGAATGCTTCTTTTAGATGAGTGCTTTGATGTATGGCGTATGGGTAAAATGCCAATGGATTACCATTTATATTTTGAAGACTGGTGGGAACGGGATATTGAATACATGGTAAAAAGAGACAGAAATCATCCCTGTGTGATTACTTACTCCGTGGGTAATGAGATCGGAGAGCGGGACGGCTCAGGCAATGGTGCAAAATGGTCAAAGCTGCTCCATGATAAATTTAAGTCTCTGGATCCGACCCGCTGTACTTTATCGGCGATCTGCGGTATTTTTGATGAAGATATGGCAATGGGAACAAACTTTGATGCCAATGCTGCCAGCGGCGAGAATGATAATTGGGCAGTTAAAACAAAGGATTTTGCGGCGCCTCTGGATATTGTGGGTTATAACTATCTGTATGCCCGTTACGGTCATGATCACGAACTGTTCCCGGAACGTATAATTATCGGAACAGAGACGCATGCGCTGACAACCTATGACTTTTGGCAGGAAACATTGAAATATCCTTACGTGTGCGGTGATTTTATATGGGCTGCTGTGGATTATTTGGGTGAAGTCGGCGTGGGTAAAACTTATTGGGCCAATGACCAGGAACCGTTTAATTTTATGGGGGAATATCCATGGCGCACATCCTGGCAGTCCGATATTCTTCTGACAGGAAAACGCCGTCCGCAGTCTTATTTCAGAGAAATTTTATGGGGACACACAGATGCCACGTATCTATTTACGACGCATCCGAAGCATTTCGGCGAAACCTGCAGTGGAACAGACTGGAGATGGCATGATGTGAATGACAGCTGGACTTTTGATACATCCTGGATCGGCAAAATGGTTAGGGTCGATGCCTATGGCTGCGGCGATGAGGCAGAGTTTATTTTAAATGGACACAGTCTGGGACGGGTGCCTTATGAAAAGTTGATCGCAACGATGGATGTGCCTTATGAAATGGGGGTTATCGAAGCCGTTACATATAAAGCGGGCAAAGAAATCAGCAGAGGCCGTCTTGTGACAGCCGGAACACCTGCAAAAATCGTACTCATTCCGGAAGAAACCACACTGGTTGGAGATGGAGAAGACCTGTGCTATGTCCATATTGAAATCCAGGATGAAAAGGGTATCTGTATTCCAGATGATGAACGTGAATTAAAGGTAATCCTAGACGGACCGGCCACACTTTTGACTATTGGAAGCGGCAGTCCTTACACAGAAGATGGGATTGGTACAGACGTATGCCATGCCTATGATGGTGCGGCTGTGGTTATTTTCAAAGCCGGTGGAACCGGAACAATTAAGGTTCGGGTTGCTGCGACCGATCTGCCTGAGGCCCAGTGTGAAGTGACAGCCTGCGAGAGGGAGGTACAGAAATGATTATTGAAACAATTGATTTATGGGAAGACCGGGACGATGTGAAGCTGACCACATTTTTGGCTGCGCCGGATCCTTTTATGCCAAATCCGGTGAAAAAGCCGGCTGTGATCGTGTGTCCCGGTGGTGCATATCGCTCCTGCCCCCGTCACGGCAATGAAGGCGATCCGGTGGCCATGACGTTTGCGGCAGACGGTTATCAGGCTTTTGTGCTGGAATACAGTGTGGCCGAATCTGCACCACAGGAAAAAACGCTGTTTCCGGCTCAGGTCAGAGATCTGGGAAAGGCGATGTTGGAAATTCGGGCACATGCAGACGAGTGGGCTATTGATCCGGAAAAAATTTCTGTGATTGGTTTTTCGGCCGGCGGTCATTTGTGCGGGATGTATGCCACAACATGGCATACACCGGTGCTTTCGGAATATTTCCATGAGGATCCATCGGTCTTTAAACCGCTGACAGCCATGCTTATTTATCCGGTAGCCGATTATGTCATTCAGGATGCTTATCTGAAAGAAAATCCATCCCCTGTTTTGGGGCCGGATATTAATGTGCCTGTGTTTGGCACAGCCAACCCCAACGCGGAGATGCTGAAGGCATACAGTCCGTCCGAACTGGTGTCTGAGCATACGGTTCCTGTTTTTCTGGCGGCAGCGATGGATGACGGTATGGTGACTGCAAAAAATTCACTGGCTATGGCAGCAAAGCTTCAGGAAAAAGGTGTTCCCTATGAACTTCATATATTTGAGTACGGGGATCACGGCTTTTCTCTGGGCCGCAACCTTTTTGAACCATTTCGCCAGGATAAGGCTCATGCCTGTGCGCAGTGGGTACCGATGGCCAAAACTTTTTTAATGCATCATATTGCCCCTGAAACGACGGTGTGGGAGCAAAGTCCGTTTACACAGATTGAAGAGGCCATGCGCAGCGCCGGAGAAAAGAAAGAATGAAATTCACACTTTAAAGCGCATAGTGATTTAAACTGAGTGATGGTTTAAAGTGGAATGAAATTAATGTAAAAAAGCTTCCATTGTGATGATGCTTATGTTATGATATCTCATATGATGCCGGGCAGTGACGATTAGAGGCTTCGGCACACATTAAGAGAGGTGATCAGAGATGAAAAATCATCATAATGGAAGCTTTACCAATTCTTTTGGTTTTATTCTGGCTTGCGTGGGCTCTGCAGTTGGTCTGGGGAATATATGGATGTTCCCTTATCGTCTGGGACAGTATGGCGGAGGGGCATTTCTAATTCCGTATGTGTTTTTTATTATATTGTTTGGGCTTGTGGGACTGTCTGCAGAGTTTGCCATTGGACGGCGATGCGGGACAGGAACACTGGGTGCCTATGAGTATTGCTGGACACGTATAAAGAAAGGCAAATTAGGCGCTATTTTAGGGTGGATTCCTTTGCTGGGATCTCTGGGGATTGCCATTGGGTATTCGGTTATTATCGGCTGGGTACTTCGGTATGTCTTTGGCGCCTTAACCGGCAGTGCCCTTCAAACGGACGCCGACCAATATTTTGCGCAGATGACCGGAAATTTGGGAAATGTGGGCTGGCATACCCTTGTTGTGGTTATGACAGCGTTGATTTTGCTGATCAATGCGGTAAAAGGTATTGAAAAGGTGAATAAAATTTTAATGCCTGTATTTTTTGTTTTATTTGCAGTATTGGCGGTCAGAGTCTTTTTTCTGGATAATGCTTTTGAAGGTTATGAATTTCTTTTTGTACCAAAGTGGGAATACCTGGGAAGGATCGATACATGGGTTATGGCCATGGGACAGGCATTTTTTTCACTGTCCATTACCGGTTCCGGTATGATCGTCTATGGTTCTTATCTTGGTAAAAATGCAGATATTCCGTCCACATCCATGCGGACAGCCGGTTTTGATACACTGGCAGCCATTCTTTCTGCTCTGGCTATAATGCCGGCTGTTTTTGCCTTTGGCATTTCGCCAAACAGCGGTCCGTCCCTTTTATTTATTACCATACCGAATGTATTTAAGCAGATGCCTTTTGGACGCTTTTTTGCATTTTTGTTTTTCCTGTCTGTTTTGTTGGCCGGCATTACATCGCTGATGAATATGTTTGAAGCGGTAATTGAGAGCTGGCAGCACAAATTTGGCTTACAAAGACGGATTGCTGTACTTTTATGTGCTGCGGTCACGCTGGGCATTGGCCTTTTGATTGAATCGGAGGCACGGGTAGGCACATGGATGGATTTTGTTACCATTGTGATCGTACCTTTTGGTGCCGTTTTAGGTGCTGTTTCTATTTATTACATTCTAGGATATAAGCATATTAAATCGGAGCTGGATACAGGCCGTAAAAAACCTTTGCCGGCCTGGTTTGGGACGATCGCCAAATATATTTATGTGCCCCTGACGATTCTTGTTTTGATTTTAGGTTTTGTTTATAAAGGCATTGGATGAGCCTTACAAACTTCGGTTTTGATCAGGTTTTTTCAATTTGTAAAACACATGATTTTGTAGTATGATATAAACATGACTTTGAAGCGTTCAGGGAGGAAATTTTTTTGAAAAAGAATAAATTTGCAGGTAATGTGAAACTCAATAAAAAGGTATCAACGGTTAAAAAAAATGTGAAAAAGATTCTGGAATTTTACTATATGTCTCCGGAGATTATGAATGCAAAGGAACTTTCTTTGTGTATTCAGGCTGTGCCCCAGGAGCAGGTAGAAGTTTGGAATGAACTTAATCTTGTCGAGGTTGTTCTTGAAAATGATTCTTTGATTTTCCAGGATGCCAGGGAATGTTTTGTGGATCCTCTGGATCAGGAATTTATCGACAGCCGGCATATTCAGACCATTTATCAGATCAGCTATGATGAAAGTGATGCCCTGTCCGTAAAAAAGGTGATGCGGGATATCCTTTTACAAAAAGGCGGCATGGTGTGCAGTGATACGGATGATTTTCAGCCTGTGTTTAATGTGGATTCCATTGAAAAGCTGCATGGGTGACAAAATGGCGGGGAGTATAAAAAATGGATGAAGGAAGAAAAGTTCTGGATCTGATTTCCATGATGGGAGAAAACCTGCTTATGAATGGTGCAGAGATCGCCAGGGTACAGGATACCATGACAATGGTCGGCCGGGCTTTTGATAAAGAGGCTGTGGATGTGTTTGCCATTTCCAACGGTATTTTTGTGACCATGCATCACAAAGATCAGACCCGGTGCACCCAGGTAAAATATGTGCCTCTGGCTGCTTCAAATCTTTCACGGGTTTCGGAAATTAATCAGCTGTCCCGGGAAATCTGTGAGGGGCGATATACTGTGGATGAGGCGTTGGCAAAGATGAAGGTCATCAGCCATATGCCGGGGGCCAATCTTCCTACCCAGATTTTAGCCTGCGCCATTGGAAGCAGCTGCTTTTGCTACCTGTTTGGAGGAAGCATACCCGACAGTCTGGCAGCGGTCTTTGTCGGAGTAGCTCTGTGTGTGTGTCAGTATTTCATGGGGAGAGCAAAAATATCCAAGATGATGCAGACTATTTTTGGCAGTATGGTTATCACGCTGATGGGAATGTTTATGACCTGGGCCGGCACCCTGGCAGCTGTAGCGCTGAATATGGACAAGATTATTATCGGCGGCCTGATTATCCTTGTACCGGGGATACCGTTTACAACATCGATTAGAGATTTTTTTAACGGTGATTATCTTTCAGGGACAATCCGGATGATTGATGCACTTATTGTGGCTGTCTGTATGGCTATTGGTGTGGGCGTTGTGTATAAAATTTTTCTCTAATGGAGGCATTTTTTGTGGTCATAAGAATCGGTCTGGAATGTATTGCGGCATTTTTTGCAACCGCAGCGTTTTGTGTTTTGTTTAATGCTCCAAAAAAACAGTGGGGATTTGGCGGTCTTACCGGTGCAGTGGGCTGGGGGTTTTACAGAGGCTTTGCCCTTGGCGCAGGTATTGTGGCAGGAACCTTTATATCAGCGCTGATGATTATGCTTATGGCAAGGGTACTGGCCGTGATTCGAAGAGCTCCGGTGACAGTTTTCCTTGTAAGCGGGATTATCCCAATTGTGCCTGGTGTGGGCATTTACTATACATCGTATTATCTGATTATGAATGAGCTTTCCATGGCTTCGGCCAAAGGCATGGAGACATTGAAGCTATCGGTGGCCATATGTTTGGGCATTATGTGTGTCCTGCTTATTCCTCAGAAAGTATTTTGGAAGCTGGGCAGATGGTGGAACATAGCCAGCGTTCAGTGTAAGTCATAATTGAAGCATCTATGATTATAAAAAAGTACGCCGGTGAACTGACAGAGACTCAGTTGGCCGGCGTATTTTGATGGGAAAAGATTGGGGCTTAAATGATTAATATTGAATATCAGCCATAACATCCTGAACCTGAAGCTTTTGATCGGTCAGTCCCTGTTCGTACAGCCAGTCAATGTTTTCCTGCCATATGTCAGGATCCTGGCTTAAAAATGGGGCATTATCCATTTCCATCAAAGGAATCAGGGTTTCCATACTTTGTTTTTCCACGGTTTCAGACAGGGGAAAGTTTTCGGTATTTTGGTGTTTCAGAAGAATACTCAGGGCTTCATCCGGGTTGGCTTTCATATCATTAAAGCCTTTTTGGCTGGCGCAAAGAAAGCCGGACAGCATTTGGGGATCATTGGCAATTGTATCGTCATTGGCAAGGAAGACAAGTTCATAATAGGAAGGAACGCCATAGTCATCCAGGCGGAAGTAGTTGACGTCAAAACCTTCCTCGATCATCTGGGGAACCTCATGATTGACAAGACAGCCAATGGTTGCATCCACATTTTTAGTCGTCATGGATGACATCAGATCAAACCCTACGTTGACCAGTTTGCTTTCATCGTAGGTGACCCCGGAATTTTCCATCAGAAACTTGACAAGTGCAATGCTTAAATCTGTGCCGGCATAGCCAATGGTTTTGCCTTCCAGATCCTGTGGCGTGGTAATATTTTCTTCAGCCAGGGACAGGATAATATTCAGCGGTTTCTGGCATACAGCACCGATGGATTTGACAGGAACCTTCTGATTGGTCCGGGTTGTAATAATATCCTGCTGATAGTAGGCACCGATATCTGCTTTCCCGGCGGCCACAAGGGAGAGGGCATCATTTTCATTGGCCGGGAACTGGATGTTTACCTTCAGCCCTTCCTGTTCATAGTAGCCTTTTTCTATAGCGACATACATAAAGGCATGAATGGCATTGGGGTACCAGTCCAGTACCACATCAATTTCCTGAAGTTCTCCTGCTTCAGGCGTGCTGTCTGAACTTGAAATACTGGCTGAGTCTGAAATCTTGTCTGTATTTCCAGTAGGGTCTGAATTTTCGGTATTGGCGGGACTGCCGCTCTGGCAGCCGGCCATTACCGAAGCCATGATCAGTGCTAAGGCCGTACATATCAGTTTTCTAAATTTAAGTTTTTTCATTTTCATATTCCTTTCCTTTTTGAACGACGGATTTACAGGTTCGTATTAAAGTCAATCCATTTACAGCTCCCGTCTCCATCGGATGCAAATTTTTTCCAGAATGGTGATGATTGCAACAATGGCCATGGCAACGACAGATAAAAGAACGATGGGGGCAAAAACACCGGCTCCATCCAGCTGTGTCATCATTCTTCGGCTGAAATAGCCAAGTCCGCTTTGCGCGCCCAGCCATTCTCCGATGGCCGCGCCGATGATGCTCAGCGGAATGGCCATTTTAATTGCAGAAAAAGCAGAAGGGAGTGCGGCCGGTATTTTAAGTTTTATAAAAATATCTTTTTTGGAGGCACCAAAGCTTAAAAGTAATTCTTCCATTTCCCGTTTTGTGGACTGAAAACCATCATATACAGTGATTGTAATCGGAAAAAATGTAATTAATATTGTTACAAGGACTTTGCTCCAAAGGCTGTAACCAAACCAGAGGACAAACAGGGGGGCAATGGCCGTGGTAGGGATGGTCTGAGACGCGATGATCACCGGATATAAAGCCTTGCGTACAATTGGACTTATATCCATAATAACGGCCAGAAACAGTCCCAGTCCAATGGAAATGACAAGTCCAATGGCGGTAACACTCATTGTTGCCGGAAGGTGAACCGTAAATAATGGTTCACGCAGCTCCCACAGCTTTTCTACGATCTGTACCGGAGAAGGGAGAATGTAGGCTGCATTCATTTTCATGGCACCCAGCTGCCAGGTCATTAAAAGTATAAAAACAAGAATCATTGGAGGAAGGTTTTTTTTCACAGATTGGTCACCTGCTTTCTAAGCTGCTCAATGAGATATGCTTTTAGCTGTACCATATCCGGATGGGTAAGCATTTCACGGTTTCTGGGATAGCCAGCGGGAATTTCAATGACTTCGAGCGTGTGGATGGGCTGCTGGGTGACCACAAGAATTTTGTTGGACAGAAAAATGGCTTCTTCCACATCATGGGTAATAAAAAGAATGGTACGTCTAAAATGGTTCCATTGTTTCAGCAGCCATTCCTGCATGGACATTCGGGTAAAAGAATCCAGTGCAGAAAAGGGTTCATCCAGAAGGAGAAGGCTGGCATCGGTGAGCAGTGTTCGGGCAAAGGATACTCTCTGACGCATTCCGCCGGAAAGATCTTTAGGATATTTATCCTTGTAGCTTTCCAGCCCGATTTCCCGGAGCATATCCGTGGACTTTTGAATCCTTTCTTCTTTGGATGTGTGATTGAGTTCCATAGGCAGCCATAGATTTTTTTCAATGGTTCGCCATGGAAAAAGGAGGTCTTTTTGGGGCATGTAACCTGCATAATGTTTTTGTCCCAGGATAGACTGTCCGTCCACATAAATATTTCCTGAACAGGGTTTTAAAAGTCCGTTGATTAAACGGAAAACCGTACTTTTTCCACAGCCGCTGACACCGATTAATGATACAAACTCCCCCTTGTCTATATGAAAAGACAGATCATCAATGATATTAAAGTTTTCGTCATCATATTTAAAGGTGACATGATCAAATTTAAGCATTGCGTCCTCCTGGTTAAAGTGTCATATTGTAGGCCATATCCCAAAACCAAAGCTCATATCGGCTGCAGCGTACAAATATATCGGTGAGCTGTCGGACCCGGTCAGGTGACAGATTCTGGCCATACCGGTTGACAAGCTCCAGCGTTTCATCTACAACCTGACCATATTCCATGCCGCTGTAGCAGGCCACCCATTCACCGTAAAGCGGGTGGTCAATGCTGCCGGGAACTTTGGCTGCCTGCCTGCCGATTTCCTGATAACTCCAGGCGCAGGAGAGGATGGCAATCAGAATATCCAGGACATCGCCATTTTGCCCAACAGAAAGCATATAATTGGTATAAGAGGAATTGATCAGGGAAATCTGGGTGGTGTTGAGCTCATCTTCGGTAATCCCAAGCCGATGCATATAGCTTTCATGGGTTTTCATTTCTCCGTTTAAGGTGCTTTCCACCATCGAAGAAAAGGCTCTCATCAGGCTGTGATCTTTAGCCTTGACAACGCCAAGGGCGAAAACACGGGCATATTCATACAGGTAAAGATAATCCTGAATCATGTAAAAACGGAATTTTTCCACAGGCAGCTGTCCGGTGGAAAGTTGAGTAATAAAGGGATGTGTACCGTATTGTTCCCATATATCCTGGACGGCATCATAAAGCATATCTGTCAGTTTCATAAAATTCTCCTTTCAGTTTGTCTGGTTACAGGCATTCTTTTGGTAGACTGAGGGGATGAACGCACATAAAAAAGAGCCTTCCCATGAAGGAAGGCTCCTGGCTGGCTTAAATAGCGGACAAAATATCAAAACCGGATCATATACCGGCCAATAAAAAACCATAAGTCCACAGTTTATGTATAACCTTGCTTCCCTACGGTGGTACTAACCACATCAAGTTCAAAGGGTCGAGTCTGAAATCTCTCTCAGCCATGCGGCTCCCCCAGCAGATTCATTATTGATAGTTGCATTATAGATGATTCAGTTGAAAATGTAAAGAAAAAAGTATGAAATGGGTTTACAAAAAACTTGATTTTTCATCATAATACGGTATAATAGCTGAAATAACAACTTCGATGACAGCTGTTAAGACTTTGGGAAAAAGGAATTATTGAAAAATGAATATTAGAGAACATTTAAAACGCAATCGTCTGATTATGGATGGTGCTATGGGGACTTATTATGCTGACCGTTATGCCCGCAGAGGAGAACCTTCGGAAATCGGAAATTTTGATGCGCCGTTAGCTGTACGGGCGATTCATATGGAATATATTAAGGCAGGCGCGGGCTTAATCAGAACGAATACATTTGCCAGCAATTATGAGTCTCTTAAACGCTGCGGCTATGGGGGCGAAAGTCATAATCCCAGAACTGTGGTGGCCAGAAATCTGACGCTGGGTTATAACATTGCCAGAGAGGCCGTGAATGCATCCGGACATCCAGTATTTATAGCCGCAGATATCGGACCGATTCCGGAAAATGCATCCACAGAGGAAAAAGCGCTTCTTGATGAATATATTTTCATGGCTCAAACCTTTATTGGTCTTGGCGCCGGAATTATTATGTTTGAAACTTTTTCCGACTTTAAATATATTATTCCAGTGGCCCAGTATATCAAGGATCACAGCGACATTTTTGTGATGACCAGCTTTGCGCTGAATAAGTTCGGATTTACTAAATCCGGACTCAGTGCGGCAAAAATTCTGGAAATTGCTGCATCCGAATCTGCCATTGATTCGGTTGGATTTAACTGTGGTATCGGTGCGGCGCATATGTTTCAGGTTTTAAAACATCTGGATTTGGGCAACCTGATTGTTACGGCTGCACCTAATGCAGGGTATCCGGACATGCTTCGGGATCGAAGTGTTTATCGGGAAAATATGGATTACTTCGGAGACCGAATGGGCGAAATCGCAAATCTAGGGGTGAATATTACCGGAGGATGCTGTGGTACAACACCGGGCTATATTCGTAAATTGGCGTCCATGGTGGATGTGGTCCAAATACCGGAGCGCAAAATACCGGAGATAAATGAGCGCAATGGCAGTATGCCTGGTTTTGATGGGTATCCTGTAAAAAATCTGATGGCACAAAAAATGGCCGCAGGACAAAAGGTGATTGTGGTGGAGCTGGACCCACCCCATAATGCCAGTGTAGATAAACTTATGGAAGCCGCAGCGCTTTTAAAACAATATCCTGTGGATGGGATTACCCTTTCTGATTCACCTATGGGAAAAATGAGGGCAGATTCAATGATGACAGGCGCCAGAGTGCAAAATCTTCTGAATATACCGGTCATGCCGCATATTGCCTGCAGAGACAGAAATCAGATCGCCATGGGCGGTTCTATTTTGGGCGCTTACTTAAGCGGTATCCGCAGTTTACTTGTGGTGACCGGAGATCCGGTGCAGGCCGGTGATCGCCAGGTTGTGTCTTCAGTTTTTGATTTTAACTCTATCACCTTCATGGAATATCTGAAACAGATGAATGAAACTTATTTTAGTGCTGATCCGCTGATTTACGGAGGTGCTTTGAATTATGGAAGGAAGAACCCGGATTATGAAATTGAGCGGATGCGCAGAAAAATAGAGGCCGGTGCGTCCTATTTCCTGACACAGCCGGTCTACTCCAGAGCAGATATCGATCGGCTGGCCTATATCAAATCTCAGGTGAATACGAAGATCTTTGGTGGCATTATGCCTTTAGTCAGCTACCGCAATGCGATGTTCATGAAAAATGAAGTGTATGGCATTCAGGTTCCTGATGAGATTATTGAGTGCTATCGCCCGGAAATGACCCGGGAGGAAGGTGAGGCCGCAGGTATCCAAATTGCCTGTGCACTGATGACCCAGATGGAAGATGTGGTGGATGGATTTTATTTTATGGTGCCTTTCAACAGGGCAGCCATGATCTGCCGAATTATTGAGACCTATCAACAGGTGCAGGCAAGAAGGGAAGGTGAAGAAAATGCTTGATTTTAGAGCAATGGTTTGCAATGGTCCGGTAATTTTAGACGGGGCGACAGGGACAAATCTTCAGAAGATGGGGATGCCTATGGGGGTATGCCCCGAGGCGTGGATGATTGAAAACAGGGATATTGTGCTTGAACTCCAGAAAGCTTATGTGGCCGCGGGCAGTGATATTATTTATGCACCGACATTCGCGGCCAGTCGGCTTAAACTTGAAGCGTACCACCTGGAACACAAGGTTGAAGAAATGAATCTTGCTTTGGTTGAAATTGCCAGGGCGGCTGCGGCTACAAGGCCGGCCGGGGAACATCCGTGTTATATTTTGGGAAATCTGACCATGACCGGAAAGCAGCTGCGTCCCATTGGTCAGGTGGATTTTGAAACATTGGTGGATTGCTATAAGGAGCAGGCCAGAGCCATTGTTAAGGCCGGTGTGGATGGCTTTGTCATAGAGACAATGATGCATATCGGTGAAGCCAGGGCTGCGCTTTTGGCAGTAAAAGAGGTTTGTGATTTGCCGGTGATGGTGACCATGACTTTTGAGGAAAATGGGCGGACGCTATTTGGAACTGACGCTGTAACTGCATTAATTACACTTCAGAATATGGGGGCAGATGCCGTCGGCATTAATTGTTCCACCGGTCCGGACAAGCTGCTGCCTTTGGTCAGAGAAATGAAAAAATATGCCTTTGTTCCCATTGTTGTCAAGCCCAATGCAGGTTTGCCAAAGTTGATTACCGGTGAAACGGTTTTTGATATGGATGCAGAAACTTTTGCAGACAATATGAAGCAGCTGGTAGAGGCCGGTGCTTCCATTGTCGGTGGCTGCTGCGGCACTACACCTGCCTATATCCGCCTTTTGTCGGATCGGCTTCGGGGAATGAAAACGGATCTGTCCATGCCTGCAAAACGGCGAATTCTTACATCAGAGCGCGCTATGGTGGAAATTCCCCTGGACGGTCCGTTTATAGTTGTCGGTGAGCGGATTAATCCTACAGGCAAAAAGGCGCTTAGAGAGGAACTTAAAGATAACTGTTTTGATATGGTTCAGGAAATGGCTGTTTCTCAGACTGAAAATCATGCCAGAATTCTGGATATTAATGTAGGTATGAACGGCGTGGACGAACGGCAGTTAATGCTTGATGTAATTGAAAAGGTTACAGAAGTTGTGGATGCGCCGTTGTGCATTGATTCCAGCAGTGTGGATGTGGTTGAAGCTGCATTGCGACGTTATCACGGGCGGGCACTGGTAAATTCGGTTTCCTGTGAAGCTGTGAAGCTGGAGCGGCTGCTTCCTGTAGTGAAAAAGTATGGGGCCATGTTTATTATGCTGCCACTGACGGATGCCGGGCTGCCGGAAAGCTTTCAGGAACGTAAAGCGAATATAGATACCATTTTCCAGGCTGCCGTCAACGTTGGTTTGAATCCGTGGGATATGGTGGCCGACGGACTGGTCGCTACCCTGGGTGCCAATCCGGCGGCAGGAACCGATACCCTTCAAACCATTCGTTACTGCCATGATCAGCTGGGGATTGCCACGATTTGTGGTTTGTCCAATATTTCTTTCGGTATGCCGGAGCGTACTTATGTGAATTCTGTTTTTCTTGCGCTGGCCATTGCTTCTGGGCTGACCATGGCTATTGCCAATCCGTCTCAGGATCTTCTGATGCGATGTGCCTATGCCGCTGATCTGGTGATGAACAAAAAGGGGGCAGATCTGGTATATATTGATCAGACCATGCGTCTTAATGAGAAAAAACGGATTCAGGAAATAAACCGTTATGAAGCTCAGCCTGACAAAGGGATGACACTTCTGCCTCAGCCTGTGACGGATATGACATCTAAAGCTGACACAGACGCGGCTGCCCATGCGGCTGCTTTAGGGCAGACAGAGTGCCCACCCCTTCTTGAGGCTGTGCGCCAGGATGTATTAAAAGGAAAGAAAAAAATGGTGATTGAGCACATACAGGCTGCATTGGATGATGGATTTTTAGCCGGAGATATTTTAAATGAGGCCCTGATTCCTGGAATTAATCTGGTGGGAGAGTATTTTAACCAAAAAAAATATTTTTTACCTCAGCTGATGCTTGGCGCGGAAGCGATGCGGCAGGGGGTAGATTTTCTGGAACCCCTGCTTTTAAACAGCAGCGACAGCACAGGCGGCTATACCATTGTCATTGCCACTGTGGAGGGAGATATCCATGACATTGGTAAAAATCTGGTGGCCATGATGATGAAAAATTACGGCTTTAATGTGATTGATCTGGGAAAGGATGTACCTGCTCAAAAGATTGTGGATACGGCCAAAAAAGAGGATGCGGATGTGATTGCATTATCTGCGCTGATGACAACAACCATGCTTCGTATGAAGGAAGTCATTTGCCTGGCGCAGGAAGAAAAGCTTCGGGCTAAAATAATTATCGGAGGCGCCGTCATTACTCAGGATTATGCAGATGAAATCGGTGCAGACGGATATTCGGAGGATGCGGTTGGGGCAGTAGCCCTTGTTAAGCGCCTTATGGGAGAATCTTCTTGACAAATACAGTGAAAAGAACATATACTTTGAATATCAAAGTATTTGTGAAAGGAAATGTATTTAAATAAATGTGGGAAGTAAAACTTATGGGAACCGGCTCCTGTGTGCCGAAGCTGGTTGTCACCAATGATGATTTGGCACAGCTGGTAGAGACAAATGATGAATGGATTAAGACCCGGACGGGAATTGCCAGACGCCATATTGCGGTGGATGAAACGCTGACCGGTCTATCAAAACAGGCAGGATTACTGGCCCTTGAAGATGCAGGGATCAGGCCGGAGGATCTGGACTTAATTATTGTTGCAACCCTGACCCCAGACCAGCCGCTGCCCAATGCATCCAGCACGCTGCAAAAGGAACTGGGGGCAGTAAATGCTGTATGCTTTGACTTGTCTGCGGCCTGCTCTGGCTTTTTGTTTGCCCTGAATACAGCCTGCATGTATATTCGGAGTAAAGCGGTTCGATATGCACTTGTGGTTGGTGCGGAGATTTTGTCAAAAATTGTGGACTGGGATGACCGTTCAACCTGTATTCTTTTTGGTGATGGTGCCGGCGCTGCAGTCCTTGGCCCATCCCATACCCCGGGATTTCTTGGCATGGTTATGGAGAGCGACGGTCAAAAAGGCGATACCCTGACCCTGGGAGGACGTGCAATGATCAGTCCCTTTAAAAAAGATGGGGCTACAGATTTTGGGCCAGATTATGTTTATATGGACGGTCAGGCAATTTTTAAGTTTGCCGTTAAAAAGGTGCCGGAAAGTATAAGAAAGCTTCTGGATCAAACCGGTATAAAGCTGGAGAATGTGGATCACTTTGTCCTGCATCAGGCCAATAGGCGGATTATCGATGCTGTGGCAAAACGTTTGAAGGTGGATGAAGATAAATTTATTATGAATATGAATGAATACGGAAATACATCTGCTGCAAGTATTCCCCTTGCACTGGATGAGCTTAAAAAAAGCGGACGTATCCAAGAAGGTCAGCTTTTACTGATCTGTGGTTTTGGCGGTGGCCTTACATGGGGAAGTGTGCTGTTTCGGATGTAGAAAATCAGGCATCGAAATGCCGAAAATGAAACACTGGAAGGATGGATCGTTATGACAGATATGAACGATGGCACAAAAAACTGGCTGCTGAATCAACTGAAGGGGGGACTGATTGTTTCCTGCCAGGCGTTGCCGGGAGAACCCCTTTACCGGGCGGATCATTCCGTCATGCCGGCGGTGGCCCGGGCGGCTCTGACTGCCGGTGCCAGAGGGATCAGAGCCTGCGGTGTCAGGGATGTGGCGGCCATTCGACAGGAGACAGGACTGCCGGTCATCGGACTTATAAAAAAGAAATATGAAGGTTATGATTCTTATATCACGCCGACCATGTCAGAAGTTGATGCACTTGTCGCTGCAGGTGCTCATATTGTTGCGCTGGACTGTACGGACAGAGCCAGAGGCGATCAAATGAGCGGTGCCCGGTATTTGTCTGCTGTCCGTAAAAAATATCCAAAGCTTATGCTGATGGCGGATATTTCTGTTTTTGAGGAAGGAATAGCGGCTGCGGCTGCGGGTGCTGATTTCATCGGAACAACTATGAGCGGCTATACCCCTTATTCACCTCAGACTTTAGATCCGGATTTTGTTTTAGTCAGCCGGCTGGCGGCTGCAGTGGATGTACCCGTGATCGGGGAGGGGCGTATTCATACCCCACAGCAGGCGGTCAGAATGCTGGAATGTGGTGCCTGGTCTGTAGTTGTGGGCGGAGCGATTACCCGACCCCAGGAAATCGCTGCAAGGTTTGTGAAAGAACTGGAGAAAAAGGAGGAATTGTATTAATGGAACATGAAAAGGCGCTGCTTGTTGTCAGTTTTGGAACAAGCTATCTGGATGCCATAGAAAATTGTATTAAGCCGGTGGAGGAAGCTATGCTTGAGGCCGCAGGCCCTGAATATCGCTTGTACCGGGCGTTTACATCCCGAATGATTATTCGAAAACTCCAAAAAGATTATGATATTCATATTCCGGAACCTGTTCAGGCACTGAAAGCTCTGGTACAGGAAGGCTTCAGGGAAATTGTTGTGGCGCCTACACATATACTGGCCGGCGAGGAATATCATCAGCTGGAGGCTGAGGTTCATGCCTTTTCAAAGGCTAATCCGGAGTGCAGCATTATTCTGGGACAGCCGCTGCTTTATGAAAACAGTGATTATGAAAATACGGCCAAAGCTCTGGCAAACTGGATGCCAAAGGCTGGAACCGGGGAGGCCGTGCTGATTATGGGCCATGGAACTGAACACTTCAGTAATTCTTCTTATTTTGCCCTTCAGCATTATCTGGATCTGATGCATACCCATGCTGTTTATGTAGCCAATGTGGAAGCGCCGCCTCTGCTTGGGGAACGAATCCGGTGTTTGAAGGAAGCACATATTTCGCGGGTGTGGCTGATGCCGTTTATGCTTGTGGCCGGTGACCATGCCCACAATGATATGGCTGGTGAGGATGAGGATTCATGGAAACATATTCTCCAAAACCAGGGCTTTTTGACTGAGATTATTTTAAAAGGATTGGGTGAAAGTCAGGATTTTCGGCGGCTTTACGCAAAAAAGATTCAAAGAGTCCTTGGAAAATAAGCGGACAGTCAATTTTGGAAAAATAACTTTATAATAAATCTAAAGAAAGTATGATAATTTCTTGAAATTTCCGTCGTAATTGTTGATATTCTGTCGTTTAATGTTATACTGAGAGTCTGTAAATAAATCAAGCGATGCCCGATCTTTATCTTGCCGGGCACGTATAGCGAGGTTGATCAGATGTATTTTGAGGATGAAATTGCCGGCTTTGTGCCGGGATCAGAACTGGAAGCGATGGAACAGCAGATTATTCTTGATTTTATCAGGGCCAACAGAGCGGATGTCTTATACAGAAAGAATCAAATAGCCCATATGTCTTCATCGGCCATGATTTTTAATAAGGATTTTACGAAGGTGCTGATGGCCTGGCATAATATTTATCAGTCATGGGCCTGGAGCGGCGGTCATGCCGATGGAGAAGTGGATTTGTATGAAACGGCACTGAAAGAGGCCGGGGAAGAAACCGGCATTACTGGCCTTTGTCCTCTGGGCGGTATGATGGCTCTGGATATTCTTACGGTGAATGCCCATGTCAAAAAGGGAAAACCGGTCAACGCCCATCTCCATCTGAATGTGACATACTGTTTTACGGCCGATGACACATTGCCCCTGGTGAATGCTCCTGAAGAAAACAGTGCTGTTGCCTGGCTGGAAATTGACAAGCTTCATGATTATGTAAATGAAGTCCATATGTATCCGGTTTACGATAAAATTATCAGCCGCACATTGAAATTAAAAGAGGAGCTTGCAAAATGAACAAAATGAAGAAAATCTTTATAAAGCCGGGGATCCATATGGCTGTAAATTTTGCAATTACAGCCATTTTATTATGTATTTATGGGTACAGTGTGTATACAGAAGGCTTTTTGTGGTCATACTTTTTTGTCTGCATAGGACTTACGGCACTGATAGGTCTTGTATTGAATTTAAATTTTAAACTGAAAAAATCTGTGGGAATTGTGTGCATGCTTATTGTGCCGGTGATTGATTTTTATCTGCTGGAAGCGTTTTCCCATAATGCATTTGAAATGAATGGGGCGCTGCAGGTTTTAAATATTGTATTTTATCTGGCACTTTTTGGGATATTGTTTTTTGTTACCGGCCGTGGAAATGTGGGCGCCTGTGTTACATCCCTGCTGGCCATGGCTGTCGGTGTGGCCAATTACTATACCATATGTTTTCGTTCCTCACCGATTTTGCCCTGGGATCTGCTGTCTTTGAAAACGGCTATGAGCGTTACAAGTAATTATCAGTTTTCCATAGACCGCCAAATGTTTGCGGTTGCCCTGGGATTTGTCCTGCTTACGGCGTTCGCCTCGAAAATAGCTGTCAATATCCGGCGTCCTTTGCCAAGAGTTGTGTTTGGCTTATCCGGTGCGGCTGTTATTGCGGTTATTCCCCTGATGCTGCAAAATGGCAGCGTAAAAAGTTTTTTGAAAATGGATGAAACGCTTTTTATGCCGGCTTCACTGTATGAAACCAATGGCTTTGCGGTCAGCTTTATGTATAATCTTCAGTATATTAGTGTAAACAAACCCGAAGGCTATTCTTTGGCGCAGGTCGAGGATGTGATGAATGCGTATACCGCAGCACAGACATCTGCATCCGGCAATTCGGGGGAAAATATGGAAGAAAATCAACAGTTGCCCAATATTATTGTGATTATGAATGAAGCTTTCAGTGATCTGGCCGTCCTGGGGGATTTTGAGACCAATGCGGATTACATGCCTTTTACGCATAGTCTGACTGAAAATACAATCCGGGGCAATTTATTTGTGTCTGTCAAGGGTGGAAATACAGCTAACAGTGAGTTCGAATTTTTGACCGGTGATTCCATGGCTTTCCTGCCTCAGGGGAGTGTGGCTTATCAGCAGTTTATTAACAGTGAAACGCCTACCCTTGTGTCCTATTTGGAGTCTCTGGGGTATCAGACGGCTGCCATGCATCCTTTTAATGCTTCTGGCTGGGACAGAGATGAGGTTTATCCGTTTTTTGGTTTTGACCGGATTTTATTTTATAATGATTTTACGCATAAGGATAAGCTTAGAACCTATGTATCCGATGCAAGCTCTTTTGCCCAGCTGATTGATGTTTATGAGCAAAGAGATAAAGATCGCCCCATGTTTGCCTTTGAAGTGACCATGCAAAATCATGGCGGGTATTATAACGACTATGATAATTTTACTCCGGAGATTGAATTGAGAGGAATTGAGGAATCCAAATCCAAACATTATACAGAGCAGTATTTATCTCTGGTTAAAAAAAGCGATGAGGCTTTTGAATCTTTGATTCATTATTTCTCCGGGCAGGATGAGAAAACCATTGTGGTTATGTTTGGAGACCATCAGCCGGCGGATTTGATTGCCCAGCCGATTTTGCAGATGAACCAGAAACTGGATGATACTTCTCTGGAAACCACCCAGGATCGTTATGTTGTACCGTTTATCATCTGGTCCAATGATGCACTGCAGTCTGCGGAGATTGAACGGCTCAGTGTTAATTATCTTAGTGCCTACATATTGAAAGCAGCAGGGTTGCCTCTGTCGGGTTATCACCAGTTTTTATATGATCTGAGTAAGGAAATCCCGGTTGTAACCGCTAATGTGTATATCGATGCCATGGGCAATTACTATAATACAAAGGATAATCCCTATGCTGATCGGCTTGCTCAGTATGAGACACTTCAGTACTATCATCTGTTTGATAAGGATACGTCCTTCAAAGATTTTTATGGTCCCATACCCCAGGTTCAGCCATAGAAACCATGCAACTGTGAAAAAAAGCTTTAGCAAAAAAAGATTGACAATTAACACGTTAATATAGTAAAATATCACACAAAAATAAAAGCCGGCACTCTTTTTTAGAGGCCGGCTGTATCAAAGGGAGTGTTGTGATGAAAGGATTGATGATTCCGGACGGATATCGGTCACATCTGGATATTCGTGAAACAGAGATTGCCATAAAATACGTAAAAGATTATTTTGAACGGGAGCTGGCCAATCAGCTGAATCTGACCCGTGTGTCAGCACCACTGTTTGTTCAGCCGGAAAGCGGGCTTAATGACACATTAAACGGTATTGAGCGTCCGGTTAGCTTTGGCATCAGAGAGCAGGATGATCATGAGGTTGAAATTGTACATTCTCTTGCAAAATGGAAGCGCTATGCCCTTAAGCGCTACGGTTTTCACCACGGTGAAGGGCTTTATACGGATATGAATGCCATACGGCGGGATGAGGATACGGATAATCTTCACTCGATTTTTGTGGATCAGTGGGACTGGGAAATGATTATTGATAAAAAAGAACGGAATATGGACACTCTGAAGGCAGTGGTTCGCCGTGTTTATGATGCGCTGCGCTATACGGAAAAGTTTATGTCCGAAAAATACGGGTATATCAAACCGATCCTGCCCAATGAAATTTATTTTCTCACATCCCAGGAGCTGGAAGATATGTATCCGGATAAAACACCTAAAGAACGGGAATACGAAATCACTAAATTAAAGGGTGCTGTTTTTTTAATGCAGATTGGCCAGTGTCTGACTTCAGGTGTGCCCCATGACGGCCGTGCACCGGATTATGATGACTGGTCATTAAATGGGGATATACTGGTCTATTACCCGGTACTGGATATCGCTTTGGAGCTGTCATCCATGGGGATCCGTGTGGATGAAAAGTCCTTGCTCAAGCAGCTGGCCATTCGGGGCTGTACGGAACGGACAAAGCTGCCGTTTCACAAGGCACTGCTGGAAGGCAGGCTGCCCGATACCATTGGCGGTGGAATTGGACAGTCGAGAATCTGTATGTTTTTCCTGAGAAAGGCCCATGTGGGTGAAGTGCAGTCTTCTGTATGGCCGGACGGTATTGTGGAAGCCTGCGAAGAAAAGAACGTGTGGCTGCTGTAAAAACAGGTGACGAATAATTCATTATTTCCCTTCATATCTTAGACAGAAGGTTAAAGGCGCCAGCCGCTGACCGGCGGTGGCATTTTGGCATTAGTCTGAGTATGGAGGGATTTTTTGTGGACGAGAAAATCAGAGAGGTTATGGATCAGTATTCATTGGAAGTTTACAATTCCTGGCGGGGACGCGGGGCGGTTATCTGTGACACGGATCAGGGGTTAAAGCTTGTCCGCGAATACTTCCTTTCTCCGGGAAGGCTAAGCTTTGAATCCATGGTTAAGTACGAAATACGGGATCGGGGCTATATGTATGTGGATCAGATCGTACCCAATCGTCAGGGTGAATTGTTTACAAAAAATAAATATGACCGGGTATTTGTGGTACGTGACTGGTATGAGGGCCGAGAGTGTGATACCAAATCCCGAGAGGATCTGATGATCCTGGCGGGAAATCTTGCCGTACTTCATCAAAAAATGAAAAATATCAGCCCCAGAATTGAGTGCTGTGACCGTTTCTTTTTTGGGGGAATGAAGGATGTTTTAAAAAAGCATAACAGGGAACTGAAATCAATACGAAATTATATGAAGGCAAAGAAACAGAAAAACCGTTTTGAACAGCTGTATCTGTCCTGTTTCGATGAGTTTTATCAGCAGGCTCAGGCTGCAGTGGAAAATATAGAACACTCCGGTTATGATGAACTTTTGGCTCAGGCTGTGGCGGAGCGCATCCTTTGTCATGGTGATTATAATCATCATAATATTGTGCTCATGAAAAACAGACAGGCTGCCACCGTTAATTTTGATAAAATGCATGTCAATATACAGATGAATGACCTGTATTTATTTATCCGTAAAATCATGGAAAAAAATCATTGGGACTTAGCTCTGGGAAAGGGGCTTATTGAAGCTTATCATCGGGAACGTCCCATGTCGGCCAATGAAAAAGCGTATTTGTACAATCTGTTATCTTATCCTGAAAAATTCTGGAAAATAGCCAATCATTATTCCAATACCCGTAAAAGCTGGCTGTCTCAGAAAAATCAGGAGAAGCTGGAGATTTTTATAGAAGGGCGTATGCAGCGGCAAAGTTTTCTTGAGGCTTTTGCCCGGGAATTGTGAAATGTGTCGAAAATGTGATGATAATGCATAAAAAATGAGGAAAATA
Source organism: uncultured Lachnospiraceae bacterium (assembly GCA_905199445.1). GTDB lineage: Bacteria > Bacillota > Clostridia > Lachnospirales > Lachnospiraceae > Catenibacillus. The sequence continues at coordinate 50,856 of CAJKGK010000005.1, forward strand.
TGCGGGCAATCATGTTGAAAATGGTTAAAAAACTCTTTATTTTCCCCTGAAAGTGTATTATAATAAATTATAAATACCGCAGGTCAAAGCCGATGACTTTGAACTTTTTGATAAGGACTGTCGGATTTTTGACTGCGGTATTTGAAAGTACTGCTGTAATTTCAGAGATAAATTTAGGAGGGAATTCCAATGGATTACAAAAAGACATATGAAGCATGGCTTTCAGACCCTTATTTTGACGAGGCAACAAAGGCCGAGCTTCTCAGTATTAAAGATGATGAAAATGAAATTAAAGAGCGTTTTTATACAGATCTTGAGTTTGGTACAGCCGGCCTTAGAGGCATCATTGGTGCAGGGATTAACCGGATGAATATTTATGTTGTCCGAAAGACAACGCAGGGTCTGGCCAACTATATTAAAAAACAGGGCGGACAGGACAGAGGGGTTGCCATTGCCTATGATTCCCGGCGCATGTCTCCTGAATTTGCGGATGAGGCCGCTTTATGTCTGGCTGCCAACGGAATCAAGGCTTATGTATTTGAGTCTCTCAGACCGACACCGGAGCTGTCTTTTGCGGTGAGATTGCTGGGCTGCATTGCCGGAATTAATATTACTGCAAGCCATAATCCTCCGGAATATAATGGTTATAAGGTTTACTGGGCGGACGGCGCTCAGATTACACCGCCCCATGACAGCGGTATTATGGATCAGGTAAAAGCTGTAACCGATTATAATACAGTGTTGACCATGGACAAGGCCGCAGCGATTAAGGCTGGTACATATATTTCCATTGGTAAGGACGTGGATGACCAATACATCGAACAGCTGAAAAAACAGGTCAAGCACTGGGACAGCATTAAAGAAGTGGGTGACCGGATCAAAATCGTATACACGCCGCTTCATGGAACCGGTAATATTCCGGCCAGACGGATTCTTAAAGAAATCGGTTTTAATAATGTATACGTTGTACCGGAGCAGGAACTTCCGGATGGCGAGTTCCCTACAGTCAGCTATCCAAACCCGGAATCAAAGGAAGCCTTTGTTCTTGGTCTTAAGATGGCTAAAGACCTGGATGCGGATCTTGTTTTGGCCACGGATCCGGATGCAGACCGTCTGGGCGTTTATGTGAAAGATAATGAAGGCGCATATCACTGCCTGACAGGGAATATGTCCGGCTGTCTTCTGGCAGAATACACCATCAGTCAGTGGAAGAACTTAAAGGGACTGCCTGAGGATGGTGCCCTGATTAAAACAATTGTGACAACAAACATGGCAGATGCTATTGCAAGAGCCTATAATATTCGTCTCATCGAATGTCTCACAGGCTTTAAATATATTGGCCAGCAGATTCTTGGCTTTGAAAAAAGCGGTAAGGGAACCTATTTGTTTGGGTTCGAGGAAAGTTATGGCTGTCTGATCGGAACTCATGCAAGAGATAAGGATGCTATTGTGGCGACGATGGCACTGTGCGAAGCTGCGGCTTACTATAAGACTCAGGGTAAGACGCTGTGGGATGCCATGGTTGATATGTATGAAAAATATGGCTATTATAAGGATGACATTCAATCGATTTCCCTGTCCGGTATTGAAGGCCTTGCAAAGATCCAGTCTATTTTAGAGACCCTCAGAAAGAATCCGCCAAAGGAAATTTCCGGATATAAGGTGCTCTCTACAAGAGACTATAAAAAGGATGAAATTGTGGATCTGGCCACTGGCGCAGTGGCACCTACAGGGCTGCCCGCCTCCAATGTTTTATATTATGATATGACGGATGATGCCTGGCTGTGTGTACGTCCTTCCGGAACAGAGCCAAAGGTTAAATTCTATTATGGTGTGAAGGGATCTTCCATTGAAGATGCAGACGCAAAATCTGAGGCACTGGGACGTGCTGTGCTTGAGTTGATTGACAGCATGCTTTGATTGGACTTTGGGACTTTTGTTGTCTTTGCTGCAATACGGGAATAAAAATTCGGGAACTCACATATGCTTTAATAATTCATGATCATGGAGTGCAGATATATGAAAATAGTGCCCTGGCTTTCCCGTTTTTTGCACCAACGTTTTTTTAAGGCTGTCTGTCTGAGCGTTTTGCTGATTGGATTCACCGCAGGTTTGATTGGCTGCGGTCAGACGGCTGATGAAGAAAAAATATCCGATCTGGATTTTACGGTTGTGAGTCCGGAAAATATTCAGGAGGATATTCAGAAGCTGATCGACGAAAAAAAATCAGAGGCCTTTCAGATGACCTACAGTGACGGTAACTGCAAGTATATTGTGGTGGGTTACGGTACACAAGAAACCGGCGGCTACAGTATTCAGGTCAATGAAGTATATGATACACAAAATACCATATGTGTGCGCACGACACTGCTGGGACCGGAGACGGAAGCTGTCTCAGATTCCGTAAAGTCTTATCCGTATATTGTACTTAAAATCCAGAATCTGGATAAAACGGTTGTGTTTAAATAAATCACAGGTACAGTCATAAAATCCTCCCTGTATGAATATCCTTTAGATAGGAATACAAGGAGGATATTTTTATGGAAATTTTAAAAAAGCGTCTTCGAACAAACCAGTACAAGGGGCGGGCTCTCACTCAGATTACGCTGGACGATGATTTTAATGTACCGGATGTGCGGCCGGATATTGATAAAATTATTGAAGAAACCGGGGATCTGAAAATTTCTGAGGTTCATGTCATGGACGGTAAGGTGGGAATTCGAGGAAAGCTGGAATTTGGAGTTCTTTATGTAAGCAATTATGATCAGCGTCCCATTCATCATATGGACGGAGCCATTGATTTTGAAGAAACCGTCAATATGGATCAGGTGGCTGAGGGGGATGAGGTTAAAGTTGATTGGGATATGGAAGATTTGAGAACCAGTCTGATTAACAGTCGGAAATTAAGTGTACGTTCGATTATTTCTCTGTCACTGACAGCCAGCTGTATTTATGAGATTGAGGCCGCAAAAAATATTGTTTCACCGGAGGATGTATGTACCCGTACCTGCCGTATGGATACGAGCCAGATACATATTCATAAAAAAGATACATTTCGGATCAAGGATGAAATCATGGTTCCGGCGAATAAGCCCAATATGATGGAGATTCTCTGGGATGATGCCATGGTGGATTCACTGGATATTAAGCTTTTGGATGATAAGATCAGCTTAAGAGGTGAGCTGGGGCTGTTTGTTCTTTATTCCAGTGAGGAGGAAAAAAATCCGCTGCAGTTTTTCAATACAACACTGAGTTTTTCTGGAAATTTGGAATGTCATGGCGCCAAGGAAGAAATGATTGGCTATATCACGGCCAAAATTATACACCGGGAACTGGAAGTGCGTCAGGACAATGATATGGAGGCAAGAAACGTGGGCGTGGAGGTTGTCCTGGAACTGGAAATGTCCATTTATGAGGAAGAACAGGTGGAAATTCTTAAGGACGTGTATGCACTGAACAAAAAATTAATACCGCAGTACAGTCCTGTGACGTTATTTAATATTCTCATGAAAAATCAGTCCAACACAAAGCTCCATCAGCGGATCAAAATAAAAAATGATCAGTCCAAGATTTTACAGATCTGTCAGACCGGGGGGCATATTAAAATTGATCGGACACAGATCAATGCGGATGGAATACTGGTGGAAGGCGTGGTTTATGTCCAGATCTTGTATGTGGCAGCCGACGATAAGGTGCCGGTCAATGCCATTAAAGGTATGGTTCCTTTTTCCACTCAGATTGAAATCCCGGGTATTGATCCATCCTGTACCTTTGAAATTTCACCGGTGCTGGAACAGGTGGGGGCCATGATGATGGACAGCGAGGAAATTGAAGTCAAGATGCAGCTTGTAATGTCTGCCATTGTATTTAAACGTATGAAAGTGGATTTGATTGCGGATATTAAAGAGGAACCCATCGATGCGGCGGCTATGGAAGCCATGCCTGGGATTGTGGGTTATATTGTACGTCCCGGTGATGAGCTGTGGACCCTGGCTAAAAATTTTAATACAACTGTGGAACAGATCATGGAAACCAATCATCTGGAGCAGGAGACTTTAAAGGAACGGCAAAAGCTGGTTATCATGCAAAGAAGCTGCTCCTGATCAATAAAATCTTAAACGAAAGACACAATCAATGAAGCTGGGGGTTGCGTCTGTGACCGGTGTCCTTTATAATGTATACAAGAAACATCAAAAATACAATTTTATGCACCAAGGAGCATGAAGATGGATAGTATACAGTTAAAAGCAATGGGAAAAATTAATCTGGGCCTGGATGTGATCCGGCGTCGGCCCGATGGTTATCATGAGGTTAAGATGGTGATGCAGACGGTGAATCTTTATGATAAGGTCCGTATCACTGTCAATGCAAAACCGGGAATCAGGGTAAGTACAAATCTGCCCTTTCTCCCGGTGAATGAAAATAATATTGTATATAAGGCTGCACAGCTGTTGATTGATGCGTATGACTTGAATCAGGGTGTGACCATAGAGCTGGAAAAACATATACCGGTAGCTGCAGGGATGGCCGGAGGCAGTACAGATGGGGCGGCAGTGATTTTTGGAATGAACAGACTGTTTCGTCTGGGAATGAGCCGGCAGCAGATGATGGAGGCCGGTCTGAAACTGGGGGCAGATGTTCCCTATTGTATCATGCGGGGAACGGCCCTTTCCCAGGGGATTGGCGAGATCCTGACGCCGCTGCCTGGTATGCCGGACTGCCATATTTTAATTGCCCGCCCTGGAATCAGTGTTTCAACTAAATTTGTTTATGAAAATCTTAAGCTGGATCAGATTCACAGACATCCGGATATTGATGGCGTTGTGTCGGCCATTGAGGCCGGTGATCTAAAAAGAATGGCCGATAAAATCGAAAACGTCCTTGAAAGTGTCACCATTCCAGCTTATCCGGTGATTGAAGATATGAAGGCGCTGATGAAAAAACAGGGAGCACTTAATGCCCTGATGAGCGGCAGCGGCCCGACGGTTTTCGGCATTTTTGAAGATGAGCAAAGAGCCCGGACGGCCTTTGAGGCTATGAAGGAAAGTCAGTTGGCCAAACAGATATTTTTGGCAAGGCCATTTAATCGGAGGTAGTATACGGATGAAAGATTTTGTGATGAACGTGAATGAATATCTGCCCCTGAGGGATGTGGTATTTAATACGCTGCGGGAAGCTATTTTAAAAGGCGATCTGGAGCCGGGAGAACGGCTGATGGAAATCTCCCTGGCCAATCGTCTTGGGGTAAGCCGAACGCCCATCAGGGAAGCCATGCGTAAGCTGGAGCTGGAAGGTCTTGTGGTGATGGTGCCCCGACGGGGGGCCCAGGTTGCCAGTATCACAGAAAAAGATCTTAAGGATGTGCTGGAGGTGCGGACATCTCTGGAGGTTCTGGCCACGGAACTGGCCTGTGAGCGTATGACCCAAGATGAGATGCGGGATCTTGAAGCGGCACTTGAGGCTTTTGAGGCTGCCCTTCCCGGCGGAGATGTGACGGAGATTGCCAGTAAAGATGTGGCCTTTCATGATGTTTTATTTGAAGCCACTAAAAATGCCCGTCTTGTCCAGATTCTTAATAATCTTCGAGAGCAGATGTACCGCTATCGTCTGGAATATCTGAAGGATTTTTCCAGCCATGAACGTCTGCTTATGGAACACAGAGAGCTTTTGGATGCGATCCGTCAGCAAGATCGGGATCGGGCGGTGAATGTGATTACTGCACACATCTATAACCAGGAAATTGCTGTGATCCGACAGATCAATCCGGAAGGGATGGATGTATAATCCAATAAAAACTTCATATAATATTGTGTATAAAGACTGTCGTTTCATAAATGGCAGTCTTTTGTTTATGTGCGCCTTTGGGCGGTATGTTTGAATATGGAGTTGATTTTTCATGGAGTATAAAGATGCAAGCAGTCATGGACACATTTCGCCTGTACTGGAAGAAAATATTAAATATCTGGAACAACGTTTTGCAGACTGCGCGGATGTGGTACGGCGCAGGCTGTGGGTGGGGGCCAATCATTACCCGGTGTATGTCCTGTATATGGATTCCATGATTAACAGAGATTTGGTGGAAGGTGATATACTTAAAAATCTAATGTTTTCTCTGGGGGACGTGCCAAAGACGGCTCCGGCCCGGTTTATTATGGATTTCGGTATGACAACAGCTGATGTGAAAACCGAAGGAAAAATGAAGGATGCACTGAAAAGTGTCTATTCAGGGGATACGCTGATTTTCGTGGAAGGTGAACATCAGGCGATTATTTTAAACAGCAAAGGCTATCCAAATCGCGGGGTACAGTCCTCAGAATCGGAGGTGGCGATTCGGGGGCCAAAGGACAGCTTTACCGAATCTCTGCGTGTGAATACTGTGCTGATTCGGCGCAGAATCCGTGACAGCCGTTTAAAAACGGTTCAAAAGGTTAAGGGCACGCGGACGAAGACAGATATTGCCATTATGTATATGGAAGATCTGGTGCAGCAGTCTGTGTTGGATGAATTGTATGATCGCCTGGACAGCTTTGATATTGATGGTATTTTAGACAGCGGTTATCTGGAACAGATGCTGGAGCGCCAATGGTATTCGCCATTCCCTCAGTTTCAGTCCACAGAACGGCCGGATAAGGCATCGTCGGCAATTTTGGAGGGCCGTGTGGTTGTGGTTGCGGATAATTCACCTCAGGTGCTGATTTTACCTGCTGTGGTAGGGTGTTTTTATCAGGCGTCGGATGACTATTATAATCGCTGGGATATTGGATGTTTTGTCAGATTGCTTCGATATGCTGCTTCTGTGCTGGCCTTTTCTCTGCCTGGCCTTTATATTGCGATTGCCTGTTTTCATCCCGAGGTATTTCCTACCAGTCTGGCACTGACCTTTGCAGCTTCAAGACAGGGTGTCCCTTTTCCTTTGGCGGTTGAGATGATCGTAATGGAGCTGGCTTTTGAACTGCTCAGAGAGGCGGGAATTCGTCTGCCTGGTCCAATGGGTGGAACACTGGGAATTGTGGGTGGCCTGATTATCGGACAGGCTGCGGTGGAGGCCAATATTGTCAGTCCTATTGTGGTGATTGTGGTGGCGCTGACTGCATTGGCTGCCTTTACGATTCCCAATGAAAGTTTTGCCTCCGCGTTTCGGTTGATTAAATTTTATCTGATTTTTTTAAGTATGTTTCTTGGGATTTTTGGCTTTGTTCTTGGTTTTCTTACTGTGCTGATTCATCTGGCGTCTCTGGAAAGCTTTGGATTTCCCTATATGATGCCTTTTACAGCAGCAGAAGTGAACGGCGGCAGTGACCGCAAGGACGGTCTGCTGCGGTGGCCGGTAAAATCGATGGAAAAACGTCCGGTATTTACCAGGGCTCAGGCCAGAAAACGGCTTTCCGGTACCGGTATCCATAACCGGAATACACAAAAACAAAACAGAGAGAGGTGATACAGGACATGATCTCCAATAACCATATTGTATCGGTGCGCCAGATGAAACGGCTGCTTGTACTGGATCTTTTTTCGGGCACAAGCCTGATCCTGCCCATTGCTGTTACAAGGCTTTCTGGCCGTATGGGAATCTGGGCTATTTTAGCTGGTGCCATTGCCTCGATTGTTTATGTTTGCCTGCTGCTTAACCTGGGAACCTGTTATACGTGCAGTTATCCGCAGTTTTGCAAAGAAATGCTGGGCAAATGGGGGGCCGGAATTTTAATGGGGATTTACAGTGTCAAGTATTTGCTGGCAGCGGCACTGCTCATGGGTGTTTTTGCGCAGATTGTCAATCATACTTTTTTAACGGACATACCAAAGGCTGTTTTGGGGCTGGGACTTTTAGTGGTTTGTATGTATTGTGTTTACGAAGGACTGGAAACCAGAGCCAGGCTTGGGGAAATTCTCATTTTCTTTGTGATTGTGCCCATTGTGATGATTATTTTACTGGCCCTTCCACAGGTTCATTTAGATTATTTGTGGCCCATTGATTTTGCCGGTGCCGGGGGCAGTTATATGAAAGACTCAGATTTTACCGGAGGTACCAACGGTTTCCTGGCGTCTGCAGCTGTTGTTTTTTCCCTGTACTCGGTTGTGGAATGGCTGTTGTTTTTAAGACCTAATGTACGGAAAATGGAAGCATCTAAAAGAGGTGCATGGATGAGTATTGTATGGCCGACGGTTCTCTGCCTGTTTGTGACGATTGTGTGTATCGGTATATTTTCAGTGGAGGCCATGAATGAGGAGCGCTGGCCTACAGTGACTTTGATGCAGATCGTGCGGTTCCCCGGAGGCTTTTTATCCAGACAGGATGGGCTGATGTTGGCTTTTTGGATGATCGGAATGTTTATTTTGACCAGTGGACATTTAAATTATGGGATGATAAGCCTGAAAAGTGTTGTCACCAAAATGGAAGATCACCGGTGGATGCTTCTGATTCCGGCGGGCCTTGTATTTACTGCTTTTTTGGGAATTTACCTTCAGGATGCCACAAAACTCTATGTGATGTATATGATGTTTGTTTTTGCACCTCTTGGGCTTTTGACCCCATTATTTCTTCGTTTGATTGCCCGCTTCAAAAGGCGGCCTCTGTCAAAAAACAGAAGCTGTCATCAAAAGGTTAAAGCCAAAGGCTTTGGGAGAGGAGAAAATGCATGAAATTTTTTTATCACATTGTGGGAATAATTACGCTTCTGGCTGTGCTGTTGTCTTTATTTACGGGATGCGGCCGTAACAGGGAAATCGAGGACAAAAATTTTGTTATGGCTTTGGGGATTGATAAAGCAGAAGCGGGGCTTTCGGTGACGCTGGGCTTCCCTGATCTGGAAGCCCTGACCGGTAAAGGGGTGAATATTCATTATCCTGTGGCTCAGGTGTCTGGTAAGGATATGGCAGACGTGGAAAACAGCTATGCTGCCATAGCCAATAAAAAGCTGGATTACGGACAGCTGCAGATGATTATTTTCGGACGGGCCATGATTGAGGATGCCAGGGCCATGGCGCATGTCCTTAATTATATGAAAGAGCATCAGGAATTTACACGGACCATTTTGGTGTGTATGGCTGAGAATCAGGCGGCCTCTGTGCTGGCCCTGGATGATCAGGTCAATGGCTCGGTGGGCATTTATCTAAGACAGATGTTTGACAATAATTCGGATGGTTATGACCCTGAATCCGGTGAGACCTACCGCATGACGGTGGGAGATCTGATGATCGGAATGAGTCGTCCAGGTCAACAGGTTCAGATTGCGGTTGTGGGAGAAAATCAGAAAAAGGATGGCCCTCAATTTAAGAAAATGGAAACGCTTTGTGGCTATTATCTTGAAACAGAGTGACCGCAATCGATTGCCTTCTGTTGTGGTGCGTATATCGATTCGCCGGCTTGGTGATAAATTTTCAAAATTTTGATCAAAACTATTGACATACGCATACGATGCGTGTATAATATGCAAAAAATCAATACTTTAAACCGTTGAAGCGGAGATAACGGCAATGATGCCTTTACAGAGAGCCTGCGATGCTGAGAATCAGGTGAGAAACAAGTTGTCAAATGGACCGCTGAGGGCGCAGCCAAATGTGATGATCACAAAGTATTCTGCGACGTTGCAGGCAGACGTCATTTGCCGGGGATATGTTGGTATCCTGATGAGTGCACAGGTCATGCTGTGAATCAAGGTGGCACCGCGGATAAGTGTTTTTATTCGCCCTTGACAGAGAGTATATTTCTGTCAGGGGCGTTTTTGTTTTATGAGACGTCTTTGACGAAAATTACGTTAAAGACGTTTTTTCTTTTCAAAGGAGGTTACAGTATGATGTTTTCAAAACGATGGTGGCGCGCCCGGCGCCTGACGAAATTGAATATCAAAATGGAAACGCAAATTAAAGTAACTTTATCCTTTGGAGGTGCAGCTAATGAAAATTTTGCCGGCTTTAACTGAAGTGAAAATGATTGCTTCAGATAAAAAATACAACGTGCTCCCAGTGAGCCTTGAAATTCTTTCCGACTTTACCACCCCGATTGAAACCATGAAGATACTGAAAAATGTATCTACCCATTGCTATATGTTTGAATCAGCCCAGGCAAACGAAACATGGGGAAGATATACTTTCCTTGGATTTGATCCGAAAATGGAGATAACCTGCATAGACTGTGAAATGAAAATCGGAAATCTTAAAGTGAAAACGGAGCATCCTTCCGATGTCCTCCGTCAAATTCTTGCGGATTACAAAAGTCCCCGTTTGGATTATCTTCCGCCATTTACGGGGGGGCTTGTCGGATATTTCTCATACGATTATCTTGGCTACAGCGAGCCGAGCGTTAAGTGTGGTGTGGAAGACAGCGAAAATTTCAAAGATGTAGATCTGATGCTTTTTGACAGGGTTATCGCCTTTGACAATCTCCGCCAGAAAATCATTCTTATCGTCAATATGCCGCTTGATAATGTGGAAGTCGAATATAATAAAGCGGTTAGGGCGTTAAAACAACTTGCAGAGCTTATCAAAAACGGCGAAAAGAAAAATGACCCCGGTGGCTGGCTGTCAGGCAAAGTGACACCACTGTTTGATCGGGAACAGTTCTGCGATATGGTGGAGAAAGCAAAGCATCATATCCGAGAGGGCGACATTTTCCAGATCGTATTGTCAAACCGACTGTCTGCTCCGTTTGAAGGAAGTTTGTTCAATACCTATCGTGTACTGCGTTCGATCAACCCTTCGCCGTATATGTTCTATTTCTCCGGGACAGATGTTGAAGTTGCAGGCGCATCGCCCGAAACCCTGGTTAAGTTAGAAAACGGTGTGCTACATACGTTTCCTCTTGCCGGAACAAGGCCCAGAGGGAAGACTTCGGAAGAAGACAAAGCACTTGAAGCGGCGTTGCTTGCGGACGAAAAAGAGCTTGCAGAACATCATATGCTGGTCGATCTCGGAAGAAACGATCTTGGAAAAATCAGTCGATTCGGCACAGTGCAAGTTGAAAAATGTCACTCCATTGAACGTTTCTCCCACGTTATGCATATCGGCTCTACAGTTCGTGGAGAAATTGACGAAAAACACGATGCACTCGACGCCATTGAAGCGGTATTGCCTGCGGGAACGCTCTCCGGTGCGCCAAAGATCAGAGCTTGCCAATTGATCGGGAAACTGGAAAATAACAAGCGTGGCATTTACGGCGGTGCAATCGGGTATATCGATTTCACCAGGAATATGGATACCTGCATTGCAATCCGTATTGCCTATAAAAAGAACGGCAAGGTGTATGTAAGAAGCGGTGCCGGTATTGTAGCGGATTCCGTACCCGAAAAGGAATTTGAAGAATGTCTGAACAAAGCCAAAGCTTCTCTCAAGGCGTTGAAACTTGCACAGGAGGCGGAATTATGATTTTACTGATTGATAACTACGACAGTTTTTCCTACAACCTTTTTCAGCTCGTCGGCGAGATCGAGCCCCAAATCAAGGTCATACGCAACGATGAAATGACCGTAGAGGCAATCAAATGTTTGAATCCTGACCGCATCATCCTCTCGCCCGGTCCGGGAAGACCGGAGGACGCAGGAATTATCATAGAAGTCGCAAAAATCCTCGGCAAAGATATTCCAGTATTGGGCGTTTGTCTCGGTCATCAGGCGATTTGTGCAGCATTCGGTGCGACCGTTACCTATGCCAAAGAACTGATGCACGGAAAACAGTCAAATGTGAAATTTGATACGTCTTGTCCGCTATTTGCAGACTGTCCCGAAACGGCTCCTGTTGCACGGTATCACTCTCTTGCGGCAGACGCGAATACCATACCGGAATGTTTGAAAGTTACAGCACTTACCGATGACGGAGAAATCATGGCGATTCAGCATAAAAAATATCCCATATACGGCGTACAGTTCCATCCTGAATCAATCATGACACCGAACGGAAAACAGATGCTCAAAAATTTTATAAAGGAGATCTGAGTGATGATTAAAGAAGCTATCGTAAAGATTGTAAATAAAGAAGACCTCACCTATGATGAGGCATACACTGTGATGAACGAAATTATGAGCGGCGAAACAACAGCAACGCAAAATGCCGCTTTCCTTGCCGCTCTGTCCACTAAGAGTGCAAAAGCCGAAACTACTGATGAGATCGCAGGCTGTGCGGCTGCGATGAGCGCACACGCTACCAGGGTTGAAACCGGTATGGAGCTTTTTGAGATTGTCGGCACAGGTGGTGACAATGCCCATAGTTTTAATATTTCCACGACCTCGGCGCTCGTTGCCGCAGCTGGTGGAATAAAAGTGGCAAAGCACGGCAATCGTGCCGCTTCATCACAGTGCGGAACGGCGGATTGTCTGGAAGCACTCGGTGTAAATATTCAACAGAGTCCGAAAAAATGTATTGAATTGCTTAATGACGTCGGTATGTGCTTTTTCTTTGCACAGAAATATCATACTTCTATGAAGTATGTAGGCGCTATCCGCAAAGAACTGGGCTTCCGTACGGTGTTTAATATTCTGGGACCACTTACCAACCCTGGAACTCCGTCAATGCAGCTTCTCGGCGTGTACGACGATTATCTGGTTGAACCGCTGGCACAGGTACTCATCAATCTGGGAATTAAACGTGGTATGGTGGTATATGGGCAAGACAAACTTGACGAGATCTCTATGAGCGCACCGACTACAATCTGTGAAATCCGTGACGGCTGGTTCAAATCCTCGGTGATTACGCCTGAAGATTTTGGCTTTGAACGTTGCACCAAAGAAGATCTGAAAGGCGGTACGCCTGAAGAAAATGCAAAAATCACGCTTGCCATTTTGAACGGAGAAAAAGGACATAAACGAAATGCGGTTCTGATGAACGCCGGTGCGGCGTTATATATCGGCGGCAAAGCTGATTGTATGAAGGACGGCATTACGCTTGCGGCTGAAATCATTAATTCGGGTAAAGCCCTTGAAACGCTGAACAAACTGATCGAAGTCAGCAACCGTCCGGAGGTGGAGGTATGACAATACTCGACCAACTTGCAGACCATGCACGAAACCGGGTTGCCGAGGCAAAAAGAAGAGCGTCCCTCGAAGCGATCAGGCGACAGGCATGTTCCCTCCCGAAAGACAGCTTCATTTTTGAAAATGCTCTGAAAAAATCCGGTATTTCGTTTATCTGCGAGTGTAAAAAAGCCTCACCTTCCAAAGGCTTGATTGCACCGGATTTTCCATATTTGCAGATTGCAAAGGAATACGAAGCAGCCGGTGCAGACTGCATTTCCGTGCTGACAGAGCCAAAATGGTTTTTAGGCAGTGACGAATATCTCCGTGAGATTGCGGATGCCGTTTCTATCCCCTGTCTGCGTAAGGATTTTACCGTAGATGTGTATATGATTTACGAGGCAAAGGTGCTTGGCGCATCGGCAGTGCTGCTAATCTGTTCCATACTGAGCGAGGCCGAGATTAAAGAATACATACATATTTGCGATACCCTCGGACTTTCTGCTTTGGTGGAAGTTCATAATGAAAAGGAGGTACAAACGGCACTTAATGCCGGAGCACGGATTATCGGTGTCAATAACCGTAACCTCAGGAATTTCACAGTGGATACCCATAACAGCCGCAGACTTCGGGCGTTGATTCCTCCGAACGTATTGTTTGTTTCCGAAAGCGGTGTACAAACTGCCGGAGATGTGGCAGTACTTCGTAAAATCGGAGCGGATGCGGTTTTGATTGGAGAATCGCTGATGAGGGCGGCTGATAAAAGGGCGAAACTCACAGAACTACGGGGGGCTATATGACGAAAATCAAACTGTGTGGTCTGTCCCGCTCCTGTGATATTGAAGCTGCAAACGAATTAAAACCCGAATATATCGGATTTGTATTTGCCGCAAAAAGCCGACGGTATGTAACACCGCAGATTGCGGCAGAACTGAAGCAGCAGCTTTCTCCCAAAATACAGGCAGTTGGCGTGTTCGTCAATGAAGATGCGGAAAAGATAGCTGATCTGCTGTGTAGCGATGTTATTGACATTGCCCAACTCCACGGGGATGAGAACGAAGGCTATATTAGCCGATTAAAACAACTTGCCGATAAGCCGATCATCAAGGCATTTCGGATAGAAGCGGCTAATGATATTGCAAATGCTCAGCGGTGTTTTGCTGACTATATCCTGCTGGATTCCGGTGAGGGAACGGGGACAGTATTTGACTGGAACCTCCTGAAGAACATACACAGGCCGTATTTCCTCGCAGGAGGTCTTGGAACCGACAATGTGAAAAATGCAGTGGATCAATTAACCCCCTTTGCGGTTGATGTCAGCTCAGGCATTGAAACCGACGGACTGAAAGATAAAACAAAAATGGCGGCATTCGTTGCCGCTGTCAGAAAGGAAGAAAAGATATGACAAATCCCAACGGACGCTTCGGCATTCACGGTGGGCAATATATTCCCGAAACGCTGATGAACGCAGTCATTGAACTGGAAGAAGCATATAACTATTATAAAAACGACCCTGAATTTAACAAAGAACTTACCGAGCTTTTCAATGAATACGCTGGCAGACCGTCAAGGCTTTATTTTGCTCAGAAGATGACTGCAGACCTGGGCGGGGCAAAAATATATCTTAAGCGTGAAGATCTAAATCATACCGGTGCACATAAAATTAATAATGTACTCGGTCAGGCCCTTCTGGCAAAGAGGATGGGTAAGACACGTCTGATTGCTGAAACCGGAGCCGGCCAGCACGGCGTTGCTACAGCAACAGCAGCAGCTCTTATGGGCATGGAATGTGTGGTTTTTATGGGTGAGGAAGACACGATCCGTCAGGCACTCAACGTGTACCGCATGCGACTTCTCGGTGCCCAGGTGATTCCTGTAAAGACGGGGACGGCAACGTTAAAAGATGCGGTTTCTGAAGCCATGCGTGAGTGGACTTCCCGTATCAGCGACACGCACTATTGTCTCGGTTCGGTTATGGGACCTCATCCGTTTCCTACCATTGTTCGTGATTTTCAGGCGGTTATTTCCAAAGAAATCAAGGAGCAAATGATTCTAAAACAAGGAAGACTCCCGGATGCAGTCATTGCCTGTGTAGGCGGTGGTTCAAACGCCATTGGCAGCTTTTATCATTTCATTGATGATGAGGGTGTGCGGCTGATTGGCTGTGAAGCTGCAGGCAGAGGTGTTGATACTTTTGAAACAGCAGCGACGATTGCCACGGGCAGACTTGGTATCTTCCACGGAATGAAGTCTTATTTCTGTCAGGATAAGGACGGTCAGATTGCTCCCGTTTACTCCATTTCCGCAGGACTTGATTATCCGGGGGTGGGTCCGGAGCACGCCCATCTTTATGACATCGGACGGGCAGAATATGTTCCGGTTACAGATGATGAGGCGGTAAACGCTTTTGAATATTTGGCAAAGACCGAGGGCATTATTCCTGCAATCGAATCAGCACACGCAGTTGCTCACGCTATAAAAATAGCACCGACAATGGATAAAGATAAAATCATCGTAATCACCATTTCCGGCAGAGGTGACAAGGACTGTGCCGCCATTGCCCGGTACAGAGGGGAGGATATTCATGAGTAATATTCAGAAAGCATTTGAAAACAACAAGGCATTTATCGCTTTTATCACCTGTGGAGATCCGGATCTTAAAACAACCGCATCAGTTGTTCGTGCCGCTGTAGAGAACGGGGCAGATCTTATTGAGCTTGGCCTTCCTTTTTCTGATCCCACCGCAGAGGGGCCTGTTATTCAGGGGGCAAATCTGAGAGCGCTAAACGGCGGTATCACGACCGATAAGATATTCGCCTTTGTCAAAGAGCTTCGTCGTGATGTGAAAATTCCAATGGTTTTTATGACCTATGCCAATGTGATTTTCTCCTATGGCGCAGAAAAATTTATTTCCACCTGTCGGGCAATTGAGATTGACGGCCTTATTCTTCCCGATCTGCCCTTTGAAGAAAAAGAGGAATTTCAGCCGATCTGCAAAAAATATGGTGTTGACTTGATTTCATTAATTGCACCTACGTCTGAAAACCGTATTGCTATGATAGCCAAAGAAGCGGAAGGATTCGTATATATCGTATCCAGCCTCGGCGTTACGGGTATGAGAAGTGAAATAAAGACAGACCTTTCATCTATCCTCAAAGTAGTACGTGAGAATACAGACATTCCTTGTGCAATAGGATTTGGCATTTCAACGCCGGAGCAGGCAAAGCAAATGGCCGCTGTTTCCGATGGCGTTATTGTTGGATCCGCTATTATTAAATTGCTTGAAAAGCATGGAAAAAATGCACCTATGTATGTGGGAGAATATATAAAGTCGATGAAGAAAGCCATAAGATAAAACCTGATTTCTATTTATGACGAAGAAGCGCAGTTTTCGTTTTTGAAAACTGCTCTAAATCGCTTATTAGCGTATTTGATATGAACAATTTATAACTTTTGCAGAAAGCCCCCTTGACAAATCTCGTTTCACTGGTAAATATTATATATACTATATTTAGTGAATGATCATCTGTAATGCTGCAGGCATGGACAGAAAAATTTTTTCCTTCATTTTGGAGGAAGACTAAAAAAGTAAAAGGAGAAATATTTTGGCGGATATACAAAAGAAAAACAGTTCAAGGCGGTCTGATGATTCGCAGCGGCAGCAGCAGCTTCGGGCGCTGCGGCGCAAAAGGCAAAGAGAAATACAGCGGCGGCGCCGTCGCCGGCAGGTCTATTTTTACAGATGTCTCTTTGCAGGCATTCTGATTTTGGTGCTTGCAGGAATTATTGGCATCATTAGTGCCCTATTTCGAGGATGCGGACATGAAAAAGGCGGGAATGACTATGAAGTCTCTCAGGCAGTGATGGCATATAAACCGTTGGTAGAACAGTATGCAAAGGCTTCCGGTGTGGAGGCGTATGTGGATGTTCTTCTGGCGATGATGATGGTTGAGACAAGAGGGGAAGGCAATGACGTGATGCAGTCCAGTGAATCTTTAGGCCTGCCCATCAATTCACTGGAGCCTGAGGCTTCCATTGAGCAGGGCTGTAAAGTTTTTGCGTCACATCTGGAATACAGCCAAAGGCTGGGGTGTGATTTGGACAGCGTGATTCAGTCCTATAATTTCGGTCCAGGGTATTTGGAATATGTTGCCGGAAACGGAAAAGTACATACCTTTGATTTGGCCTGTGAATTTGCAGAAAAAATGTCCGGCGGCGAAAAGGTGGCATATGTTAATGACCTGTCTTCTGAAAGAAATGGAGGATGGCGTTACAATTACGGCAATATGTTTTATGTAGAACTTGTCCATCAGTATTGGTCCGAGGATAAGCAAACCGAGGAATCGGACCAACTCAGTCGTCAGACAAACTGAATAACAGAATAAAAAGATGGAAATACTTCCCATAAACGGTTTATGGGAGGTATTTTTTATGCAGAAAAACCGATGGTTTTATATGATTCCCTTTGTTTGTTTTTGTCTGCTTTTATTTGTTCCGGCTCAAAATTATCAGAAAACGGTGGCAGATGCAGTTTTAAGGCTTCATATTGTAGCCAACAGTAACAGTTTTGAGGATCAGCAGTTAAAGCTTAAGGTCAGGGATCAGGTTGTGGAGGACCTTGATCAAAAGCTGGCGCTGTGCAAAACCAGAGATCAAAGCCGGGCAGTTGTGGAAGATGAACTGGAAAATATAAAACGCACGGCCCAGAAATGTGTGTGGGAAAACGGATATGATTATAAGGTCAGTGTGCGTATGGATGAGACCTGGTTTCCTGTTAAAACCTATGGAGATCTTACCTTTCCCAGAGGCTTTTATGAGGCCCTTGTTGTGGAGCTGGGGCGGGGGTGCGGAAGAAACTGGTGGTGTGTGCTTTTTCCTTCCCTGTGTTTTACGGACGCAGTGACTGCAAATGTTCCCCAATCTTCCAGACAGCAGATTTACGATACCGTAGGGGCAGATGCGGCAGAGGCACTTATGGAAGGAGAAAAAGTGGAGATTCGATTTAAAATTGCCGAAATCATTGAAAATCTTTTTGCCCAATAAGGTTGAATAATAAACCTCTATACGTTAAAATAAATAAGATATAAAAAAGCCGGTCAGCGGTAAGATAAAAAAGAGGTTATTATAATGGATAAAAAATTGACAGTTGCAGTTTTATTCGGGGGTCAGTCCTCTGAACATGAGATTTCCTGTATGTCGGTAGTTAATATAGTTTCTGCGATGAATCCCCAAAAGTACGATCCGATTTTAATTGGCATTACCAAAGACGGTCAGTGGCTGTATGTGGATGATGCGGCACAGATTAAAAATGATACATGGAGACAGAGCCGCGTTCATGCAGTCTTAAGTCCTGATGCCATGGATCATGGGGTTTGGCTTGATCGTGACGGATGTCTGAAAAAGGTATCTGTGGATGTGGTCTTTCCGGTACTTCACGGAATGTATGGTGAGGACGGCACTGTTCAGGGACTTCTGGAAATGGCGGGACTGCCCTATGTAGGCTGTGGTGTCCTGGCATCCGCGATATCTATGGATAAGGTTTATACAAAACTGATTGTGGATACTCTGGAAATCCGTCAGGCTCGTTACGTGGTGATTAACCATCTGGACCTGAAGGATATGGACCGGAGTGTGCAGAAGGTGGAAGCGGCTTTAGATTATCCTGTTTTTGTTAAGCCTTCCAAGGCCGGATCCTCTAAAGGTGTTTCCAAGGCTGTGGATGAACAGAGCCTGAAGGCTGCCTTAAATGAGGCAATCAAACATGATATGAAGATTCTGGTGGAGGAGACCATTGTTGGCCGGGAGATTGAATGTGCCGTTTTAGGCGGTTATGAACCAAAGGCCTCAGGCGTGGGTGAGGTGCTTTCGGCAGAAAACTTCTATTCCTATGAAGCAAAATATTTCAATGCGGAGTCCAAAACAGATCTGCACCCTGAATTTCCAGACGGAATTTTGGAAAAGGTGAGAGACTGCGCAGAAAGAATTTTTAAGGCTGTCGATGGTTACGGGCTGGCCAGAGTGGACTTTTTCCTGGAAAAAGACAGTAACCAGATTATTTTTAATGAAATTAATACGATGCCTGGATTTACGGGGATCAGCATGTATCCAATGCTTTGGGCAGATCAGGGTGTGGAGAAGTGTGCGTTGATCGACCGCCTTATTGAACTGGCCTTTACCCGCTACGACAGATAGGAGGGGATCATGTTGAAAAAAGATGCGCCAATCGGTGTGTTTGATTCTGGTGTGGGCGGTCTGACCGTGGTTCGGGAACTGATTCGCCAGCTGCCCTCTGAAAATGTTGTATATTTTGGTGACACGGCCCGTGTCCCCTACGGCAGTAAGTCTCAGAAAACGATTATCGGTTATACTCGGCAGATTATTCATTTTTTAAAAACCCAGAATGTGAAGGCCATTGTGATCGCATGTAACACTGCCAGCGCATTTGCCTTGGATGCGGTAGCCAGCGAAGTCGATATTCCCATGATCGGTGTTGTCCGTCCCGGCGCCAGTGTGGCTGCCAATGCGACAGTAAACGGTAATATTGGTGTTCTGGGAACCGAGGGTACGGTAAACAGTGGAATTTATACAAGAGTTCTCCATGAACACAACCCGGCCTTAAATGTCATCGGAAAAGCCTGCCCTTTGTTTGTTCCTCTGGTGGAGGAGGGCCTGTGGGAGGATCCGGTAACCGATGAGATTGCGTCAAGATACTTAAAGCCAATGAAAGAATCTAATATTGATACACTCATTTTAGGCTGTACCCATTATCCTTTGATTCGCAGCACGATCAGACGCCTTATGGGGGATGGCGTGACTCTTGTCAATCCTGCGTATGAAACCGCTGTAAGTTTAAGAAGGCTGCTGAAACAGGAAGGCATTTACAGGAACAGCGGCATACCGGAATACCATTTTTACGTCAGTGACGGTGCAGAAAAATTCAGTTCCTTTGCAAATTCAATTTTGCCGGTTGAACTGGTAGAGACACAGCTTGTTCCCATCGATGAATATTAAATGCAGGCCAGTGGTTGTGGTCTGAACAGTCATGGAAAGGAAGTTTATTTATGACCAAAGATGTCATTGTATCCATCAGCGGCATGCAGTTTGATACACAGGGAGATACGCCGCTGGAGGTGATTACAGTGGGGAATTATTATTATAAAAACGGAAAACATTACATATTATATGATGAGATGCTTGATGACAGCGGTGTAGAGACTAAAAATACAATCAAAATTTCCGGAGATCGGGTTGATGTGATCAAAAAAGGGCAGAATAACGTGCATATGGTTTTCGAACCTTACCACAAGAATATGGCCTGCTATCAGACGCCTTATGGCAGTATGATGATTGGAATCAATACTCTGGGGATCACGAAAGAAGAAGATGAGCTTAATATTCGTACAAAAATTGACTATGCGCTGGAGGTCAATTATGCGCATATGTCTGACTGCTCCATTGCGATTAATATTAAATCCAAAGACGATAAGGACTTTAGTCTTGGAATGTGATTTCAGTGATGAGACAATGTTCATGGTTTCTGACACAGGATTTTTGAAGTAAATAAAGAAATTGAATATTTTTACCAAAAAAAACTTCAAAAATGTCGAAAATATGGTATAATAGCTGCATACACTAGTGACGATTATTATACGTGCCCTTTTGGACGGATGGGAGGATATATTATGGCAGGTAATCTTATTATTGCAATTAACAGACAATATGGCAGCGGCGGCAAGGAAGTCGGAACAAAACTGGCAAAGGCGTTAAATATTCCGATTTACGATCAGGAGATTCCGGAGATGGCTGCAAAAAAAAGCGGAATCCGGAAGGACTACTTCGAAAAGGTTGATGAGAAGCCTACAGACAGCTTTTTATATGCGCTGGCGATGAATACATTTTCCATGGGCGGGGCGATGAATCCTTTTGATAATACGCTTTCCAGTGACCGCCTATTTAACATTCAGGCTGAGGTGGTCAAAGATATTGCAAAGCAGGGGCCATGTGTAATGATTGGCCGATGTTCCGAATACATTCTCAGAGATGAAGAAAAATGTGTCAGTGTTTATATCTGCAGTCCTATGGAAAAGCGAATTCAAAGAATTATGCGGTTATATAATCTTTCGGAAAAGGAAGCCACAAAGGTTATCAACTCCACGGATAAAAAGAGGGAAAGCTATTATGGCTATTATGCCGGAAAAGATTGGACCGCATGTGCCAGCTATGACTTATCTATTGATACCGGAGCGCTGGGGATCGATAATGCGGTGGAACTTATTAAAAAATATATAGATTTAAAATACAAATAAGCAGTTTCCTGTCAGAATTACCCAAAATTATCTGAATGAATATATTTTTTGTCAGCGGATATTTTAATTTTATGATGAATGCGTTATAATTATAACAAATAAAATATTTGGAGGAAAAATTATGTTAGTATCAGCAAAAGATATGTTGACAAAGGCAAAAGCAGGCCACTATGCAGTTGGTCAGTTCAATATTAATAACCTTGAGTGGACAAAGGCTATTCTTTTAACTGCTCAGGAATTAAATTCTCCTGTAATTCTCGGTGTATCTGAAGGTGCCGGAAAATATATGACAGGTTACAAAACTGTTGTAGGTATGGTAAACGGAATGCTGGAAGAATTAAACATTACAGTACCTGTAGCACTTCATCTGGATCACGGCAGCTACGAAGGATGCTTAAAGTGTGTTGAAGCCGGTTTTTCTTCAATCATGTTTGACGGTTCCCATTATCCGATTGAAGAAAACGTTGCTAAGACAACAGAATTAGTAAAGATCTGTGCTGAAAAAGGAATGTCCCTTGAAGCAGAGGTTGGCTCCATCGGCGGCGAAGAAGACGGTGTTGTAGGCATGGGCGAGTGTGCAGATCCTCAGGAATGTAAAGCTATTGCAGATCTGGGCGTAACGATGCTTGCAGCCGGTATCGGTAATATCCACGGCAAATATCCGGAAAACTGGGCTGGTTTAAGCTTTGAAACACTGGATGCCATTCAGGCTCTGACAGGTGATATGCCGCTTGTACTTCACGGCGGTACAGGTATCCCTGCAGATATGATTCAGAAAGCCATCTCTCTTGGTGTTGCAAAAATTAATGTTAATACAGAGTGTCAGCTGGCTTTCGCAGATGCTACACGTAAATACATTGAAGCCGGCAAGGATCTTGAGGGCAAAGGCTTTGACCCACGTAAACTTCTTGCACCTGGTTTTGAAGCAATCAAGGCTACAGTTAAAGAAAAAATGGAATTATTCGGTTCCGTTGGCAAAGCGTGAGCTGGAATTTTTAAAACAAACAGATAATATATCTGGTTTTATGGAATTTACGGCACAGAGTCTGATCACGGCTCTGTGTCGTTTTTTCATATAAATATTCAGACGAATATTGTTGGTACAGAAATATATTTGAGCAGTTTTGCTCAGGGGAAGCGCCAACTGAAATAATATAAAGGGGGATTTACAAAATGGCTAAATTTATATGCAATATGATTTCGTACACACTTCAGCGGACGGTTGACATTACAGTGATTATTCCGTCTCCGACGATTCCGGAATCCATGGGTATGGGTCCCGGAAAACCTTCGCATGTGCCTAAGGCGGATTACCCGGTGTTGTATCTTCTTCATGGGTTTGGCAATAATCATGCCACCTGGAGCGGCTACAGTAATGTGGAGCTTTATGCGGAGGAGCAGAATCTGGCAGTTGTTATGATTTCAGGGGAAAACAAGTTTTATGCCAATCATCCCGGTGATCCTTTTTACGATTTTATTGAAAATGAATTGCCGGAGTTTGTGACGGCTAATTTTCCTGTGTCTAAAAAGGTGAAGGATACGTTTATTGCCGGTCTGTCTATGGGCGGATACGGAGCGCTGATCCACGGCCTGGGAAATCCGGAAAAATATGCTGCCGTTGGTTCTTTTTCAGGCGCTGTAAAAAAAGATGTGATTCCGGAAGGTATTGCACAGCTGAATCCTGATCTGTCACCGGAAAATATTGTGGACAAAGCCGTAGGCGAAGGCATCAGGCTTCCGGCACTGTATGTGGCCTGTGGACAGTCGGACTTTTTATATGATGCCAATCTGGAATTTGTGGATAAGCTTAAAAAATCCAGGGTCGATGTAACCTGGGTCAGTGTAGAGGGCTATGAACATGAATGGCGCTTCTGGGATATGCAGATTGAAGATTTCATGAAATGGCTGCCAAGAACCGATTATTATGCGGGCAGCATAAGGAAAGTGTGACCCCATGAGTCAAGACCGGTTTTAGAGACCAGAATTGTTTGCTGGACTCTAAAGCCGGTCTTGCTTTTTAATCAAAATCATCTCCGTCATAACCGTAGTCAAAGCTGTCGTTGTCTGGGTTATTGCTTTCATACCGCCGGCTGCCGTAGATTTCGTTCCCTACAACCTTTTTGCGGGACCGGGACTGTTCGATAACCCGGGATAAATAATCCTTGACCTTTTTGGGGTCTTTAATATTTTTAAGGATCACATCAGGCTCCATGTCTCCACGGGTGGCCAGGACAATGGTTCCTGTGCCGCATATTTTCTGACCCAGTGTTCGTATAAGACGCAGATCAATGATTCGATAGAGCAGTGTCTCGTCGGTAACGGTTTTAAAAAGGCCGCTTTCAATATGGATCCGCTCTTTGTCAAGATAATATTTTGTAAAGCTAAATGGAAACCACAGCCAGTGCTTGCGGTCACTCCATACATATTCTCCAGCTGAGGAATTTTCCTGGATCATAGCGTACACCTCCTGTTTGTTAAATTTAATTATATACGACGATAGACAGATTGTGAAGGTGATTTTGAAAAAATATGGCGGAGAACTTATAGGTCGAAAATTTAGGGGAAGACTTTAGGTGAAAGGCGGCACGCTCAGTGTATGTGATTTTTTCTTGCATTGGGTTCCAATTGGTAATAAAATGGAATTACCCTTGAGTGCCGAGGGGAACTTTAGAGGAAACGAGGGGTGAAGAAATGATATTATTCAGGAAACGCCATGAAGGAATCACCCGGGCAGTGACGGTCGGAATTGCTGTTCTTTTGCAGGTTGTTGTAACGTATGTTTTAGCAAGTCTTTTGGAAGGCTACTTGCCGTGGTTTTATATTGTATTTCAGATCAGCAGTATTTTGCTTGTATTCGGACTTGTCAATGATGGGCAGACTTATAAGTATTTCTGGATTGTTATTGTCCTTGTTTTACCTGTTTTTGGCCTTTTTCTGTATTTTATGTGGGGAAGAAAGCGTAAAAACAGCAAAGAATACAGGCGGTTTAGAGCTGTCACTGAGAAAGGACGGCAGTATAAAAAGCAGGAACCTGAAATTATTGAGGAATTTAAGGAACTGCATCCGAATAAGGCTCAGATTAGTCAGATGTTGATTAATCGAGGGTTTCCCCTGTACAAGCATACAAAAGTCACATATTTTGATGTGGGTGAAAAAAAGTTTGATGCCTTATTTAAAGATATGGAGGCTGCTGAAAAATTTATTTTTCTGGAGTATTTTATTATATTTGATGGACAGATCTGGCGGCAAATTAAAGACATCCTGGCACGAAAAATTCGTGAAGGCGTGGAAGTTCGCCTGTTGTTTGATGATTTTGGCAGCCTGATTATTAATACAGATGAATTTAGAGCCGAGCTGGCCAGACTGGGGATACGGTTTTGTGTTTTTTCGCCGATTCATCAGGGAACTTCAAGGCTTACTTTTAATTATAGAAATCATCAGAAGATTGCAGTCATTGACGGAAAGATCGGTTATACCGGCGGTATTAATCTGGGGGATGAATATGCCAATATTCAGAAGCGTTTTGGACATTGGAAAGATACGGCGGTACGGCTGGAAGGCGATGGTGTGTGGGGGCTTACCTCTATTTTTCTTGAAATGTGGGAAGTTTCCAGAGGCTATGAGGATCTGGACTACACCAAATATAAGCTGACGCAGCCGTCAGAAATGCGGGGATATGTTCAGCCTATGGCAGACGGTCCTGCCAATAACCCCAGCAATCCTATCGAAGATACTTATACGCATATGATTAATAAGGCAAGGGATTATATTTATTTTACCACGCCATATCTTGTGCTTGAACAGAAAATGATTGAAGATTTATGCAGAGCAGCGCAAAGCGGTGTGGATGTCCGTATTATTACGCCCAGAATTTATGATAAGTGGTATGTCTATATGGTGACTGTGTCCAATTATGGGGTGCTGCTGAAAAATGGAGTAAAGATTTATGAGTATGTGCCTGGCTTTATTCATTCAAAAACTGTTGTTTCTGACGATGAGTGTGCGATCTGCGGTAGTATTAATATGGATTACCGCAGCTTTTATCTCCACTATGAATGTGGTGTGTTTATGAGTGAAAATGATGCCGTGCTGGATATTCGTGATGATATATTGAATACAATCCGGAAATGTGAACGTGTGACTTATGATATGTGGAAAAAACGGCCCATGCATCAACAAGTGATTCAATGGGTAATGAAGGTCTTTTCTCCGATACTGTAAAAAGGAAAAATACTGTCTAACCGTGTTTGGGTATGCGGTTAGACAGTATTTTTTCTATTGAAATGTGATTCACATTGATGAAGCTCACATAGAATACTTAAAATCGTGTGCGGTAGCCGCAGCGACGGCACAGGGGTTCCGTAATATTTTTGGTTCGAAAGCCTTCCAGGATACTGCGGCTGCGGGGGGTATTGAGAATCGTTTCCATGTTTTCGGTGAAAATATTACCTAAAGCAATGATCCCGTTGCCGTCCAGACAGCATGGGATGACGGTGCCGTCGCACAGAATGCCTAAATGGGTTTTAAGTCCCTGGCAGGTGCCGAAACTGCCAAAATCAGGCGCAAGAAGATCGGGCCACTGGAATTGGCGGTCAAAGCTTAAAAATATTTTTGGGGCCAGAGGCATGTCTTTTGTTCGAAAGTCTGAGGGACTGGAAGATCCGGTATAACCAAAGGCCTCGATCAGGCGGTTCAAAAGAGAACTGTTGTCATCATCGGACGCCTGATTCCATAGGCGGAAACATACAATGCTGCCAACTTTTGCATATGCGCGGGCAAATTCAATGGCCTGTGTGATGTAACCATCGTAATCAAGGCCTGAAGGCAGACTGCCGGATTGGACGGTATTAGCCTCAAAACTGTGGAGCGAAATATTAATTTGCCGAACAGGCATGGCAAACAGGACTGGCTCAGTGGTTTTTAAAAGTGTGCCATTGGTTGTCAGATTCACCTGAAGCCCAAACTGAGCGGCAATTTCCAACAGCTGTTTTAGCTGTGGATGTAAGAGGGGCTCTCCTTTGACATGAAGGTAGATGTAATCTGTATATGGTCGGATTTTTTCAATGACCTGCCTAAACTGTTTGGGGGTCATCATGCCTGCCTCACGTTTAGTGGCAGGACAGAAACGGCAGGACAGGTTGCACTGATTGATGATTTCAATATATATTTTTTTAAAACGTTTTTTGGCCGGGCCAGTCATGATATAACCTCCCTGCGGTCTGACCGGCGAATAAATACAGCGGCCATGATCAGTGTCAGCAGCTCAGTCACAGGCATGACAAGCCAAATGGATGTTGTACCAAATACTGCCGGAAATATGAAGACAAACAGGGCAGACAAAACAAACCCACGCATTAAACTTAAAATCAGCGCCTGAAGCGCCTGGAGTGTGGACTGAAGGTAGGTTGTCAGTAAAACATTGACACTCATAAATACAAGAGCCGTGAAATAAAGGCGTATGGCCAGTGTGCCAAGCTCGGTGATTTCAGGTGTGGCAATAACGAAGATATTGATAATGGCATGAGGGAACAGCCATCCTGTGCAGGTGAAAATCAGACCGAAAATAAATACGGTGATTAAAGCGATTTTTCTCAGGCTTCGTACCCGCTTTAGCTGTCTGGCGCCGAAATTGGCGGCCATTAAAGGCTGACCGGCCTGGGAGACGCCGTTAAAAAAGGAGTTGGCAATGAGCAGACTGTTGGAAATAATACTGTATACAACAATACCAGTATTGCCGATATATTTAAGAATCTGGACATTAAATATAAGAATCACAACACCCGAGGCGACATCCAGCAAAAAGCTGGAAATTCCTGCCTGAAAAATCTGAATTCCATTGCGGATCCAGGAACCGTAAAGCTTTGGCTTTAAGTTATTATTTTTGGAAATAAAATGGGTCAGCAGAATCAGAAGGTTTAATGCACTTCCGATCACTGTGGCGATTGCACCGCCGGCCATTCCCCAGTGAAAAATATAAATAAATACCAGATCCAGGATGACATTGGTTACACCACCTGCGATTGTGGCAGCCATGGCACGTTTGGGCGCATGATCATTTCTTATAAAAGCCTGCAAAAAATTGGCGAACATGAAAACCCAGCAAAAGCCGGTAAGGTATCGGCCGTACTCAGCCACCATGGGATAGGAACTGTCTGTGGCACCCAGCATATACATCAAAGGCTTGAAGAAAATCTGGCTCAGCGCAAAAATGATGACGGCTGTAATGATGACCAGATGCAATGCGGTTGTAAAGTAGCCGCGTGCACGTTCGGGTGCATTGTTTCCATTGTTCACGGAAAAAAGGATGCCGCCGCCAATGCCGAAAAGTGTACCCAGCGCAAAATAGAATGAGAACAAGGGCAGTAAAATATTGAGGGCAGCGATACCGTCAGAACCGACGCCTTTTCCGATAATAATGGAATCCGCCAGTATGTAGACACTGGTGACAAAGGTGGCGCTGATGGATGGCGTTAGATACTTGAAAAATAGTTTTTTTGGACTGTCTTTAAGCAGATCAGCTGTCATTGGTTTTTCCTCCCTTAGATAAATTCAACCTTACCAGTATAGCATTGTTTCTGAGGATAGGCAATGGGCTGGCGTCTTCTTGTGCCAGAGCCTCTTGTCAACTGAAGTCAGATCTGGTATTTTATTATATAGACTCAGATGATAGTTATAGTCATCAGATGATAGTTATAATCATAAAAAGACTGACGACTTTACAGGGTGTGAAGTATATGAACCAATTGATATTGTAACAGAAAGAAGGAAAGATACATGAAAACAGTACTTACAATTGCAGGTTCTGACTGCAGCGGCGGTGCCGGAATTCAGGCAGATTTAAAGACGATGACAGCACATAAGGTTTACGGGATGAGCGTGATTACAGCGCTGACGGCTCAAAATACCACAGGTGTTTACGGTGTGCTGGATGCAGGCGCAGATTTTACAGGGCATCAGTTGGACTGTGTATTTAAGGATATATTTCCGGATGCCGTTAAAATCGGTATGGTATCCAATATAGAGACAATAGAAGTGATTGCGGATAAGCTTAAGGTATACGGCGCAAAAAACATTGTGATGGATCCGGTGATGGTATCCACAAGCGGGTGTGCACTGATGAGCCCGGATGCAATGGGAACATTGATTGAAAAGCTGATGCCTTTGGCCGATATTGTCACACCGAATATTCCTGAGGCTGAGAAGCTTTGTGGTTTTGAGATTCATACAGTGGAGGATATGATCCGGGCTGCGGGAATTATTTCTGAAAATCTGTCAGGCAGTGTTCTGATTAAAGGCGGACATCTGACGGAGACCGCAGATGATCTGCTGTATAATAACGGAAGAATTACATGGTATAAAGGGGAGCGGATTGATACATGCAATACCCATGGTACAGGATGTACCCTTTCATCTGCCATTGCCAGTAATCTGGCTTTGGGGTATGATCTGGAAGAAAGTGTGGCAAGAGCAAAAGATTATATTACCGGTGCCTTAAAGGACGGTTTGAATTTGGGACAGGGCAATGGCCCCTTAAATCACTGTTACCGTCTGTAGATGAGGGGCTAAGTGGATGGATATGAGAAAGCGGGGACGTCTGAAAATATTTTTCAGCTACGCAGACGGTACCGGAAAAACCTATGCGATGCTTCTGGCTGTTACAGAGCAGCTAAAACAGGGAAGGGATATTGTGATCGGCCATATGGATCAGGCGATGGATGAGAAAACAAAAGCCCTTGCCGAACATATGGAAAAGCTGCCGGGCTGCCGGCACGCTGATGCGGGTGGCGCTTATGTCTATACATTTAATCTGGATGCAGCCGTGAATCGCCATCCTCAGGGGATTATTTTAGGACGTCTGGCTGGACGGAATGCTTCGGGCTGCCGGCACATGTACAGATATCAGGATGTGGAAGAACTTTTAAATGCCGGTATTGACGTCTATACAACTTTAAATGTCCAGAACCTGGAAAGCCTCAATGACATTGTAGCTTCTGTCCTGGGGCGTGAAATCGGGGATCGGGTTCCGGATTCACTGTTTGATGCGGCCGAGAATGTGGAAATGATTGATGCGGAGCCTGAATCTGTTCTTGAGCAGAGCCTGAAAGTGCATCAGGACAACTTTTGGAATCAGACGCAGCATGATGTGGTGCTGCGCCGGCTGGCTGTTTTAAGAGAGCTGGCTTACCGCCGCAGTGCCCAAAGAGTAGAGCAGCAGAAAATTCCGGGGACGAACAAAGCATCGTCATATCCAGCCGATGAACATATTCTTGTATGCCTGTCATCTTCGCCGTCCAACGGAAAAATTATTCGTACCGCAGCCAGAATGGCCAGCGCCTTTAAGGGAAAGTTTACGGCATTGTTTGTAGAAACTCCGGATGCGTCCCGGATGTCCCAGGATGATTTGCAGCGTCTGAGAGCCCATACCCATCTGGCCAGACAGCTGGGCGCGGAAATTGAGACGGTCTATGGTGTGGATATTGCTTTTCAGATCGCAGAATTTGCCCGGATAGCCGGGGTGTCTAAAATTGTGATCGGGCGCAGCAATACAAGGCGGCGTCTGTTACAGGTCGGCCGCTCTTTTGCTCAGCAGCTGACAGCTATGGCCCCCAATCTGGATATTTATATTATTCCCGATGACTCTGTTGAAAAATACCGGGCACCTCAGTATCATCGCTTTGGCGTTTTTTCTTTTGGTGAATTATTCAAAACCATGGGTGTCATCGGGGCAGCAACACTCATTGGCATGGTATTTGATATGGCCGGCTTCAGAGAGGCCAATATTATTACTGTTTATTTGCTTGGAGTGCTACTGGTTTCAGTGATTACCAATGGCTGGGGGTATAGTATTGCGGCTTCTGTGGTCAGTGTGTTTGTATTTAATTTTTTCTTTGCCAGCCCAAGATATACATTGAATGCCTATGATGTGGGTTATCCGGTAACCTTCCTGATTATGTTTGCCGGGGCATTTTTAAGCAGTTCCCTGGCAACAAAGTTTAAGGAGCAGGCCGCTCAGTCTGCCCGGGTAGCGTACCGTACCAAGGTGCTGTTTGAGACAAATCACCGGCTGAGTCAGGAAATGGATGCCCGGGGCATTATGAAAGTGACATCCGAGCAGCTGACAAAGCTTTTGGAACGCAATGTGATTTTTTATCCTGTGAATGACGGCCGGCTGGGAACCGGTATTTTTGAACCTTGGGATTTTGCCCATCCTCAGCCGCCGGATTTGGGCAATGATGACCAGAAGGCTGTGGCATGGGCGCTGGCCAATAATAAACATGCCGGGGCAACGACCAATACATTTTCAGGGGCACAATTTCTCTATCTGACGGTGCGGGCGGCATCGGGGATCTATGGGGTGGTAGGAATTCATGCCCAAGCGCATCCTCTGGAGGCGTTTGAAAGCAGTATTGTACTTTCTATTCTTGGGGAATGTGGGCTGGCACTGGAAAAAGAATTTTTTGAGCGTAAGAGAGCGGAGGCTGCCGCCTGCGCCAAAAATGAACAGCTCAGAGCCAATCTGCTCAGGTCTATTTCTCATGATCTGAGGACACCGCTGACAAGCATTTCCGGCAATGCCGGTGTACTGCTGCACAGCAGTGAGCAGCTCAGTCCTCAAAAACGTCAGAAGCTGTACTCGGATATTTACGATGATTCCATATGGCTGATAAATCTGGTGGAAAATTTATTGGCAGTAACAAAGTTGGAGCAGGGGTCTATGAATCTGAATATGCAGACCGAGCTTTTGGAAGAAATTATCGGGGAGGCCATGCGGCATCTGAGCCGTGACCGGGACAGGCATGAGATCAGGGTTGTTCCCAATGATGATCTGATTTTGGTTCGGGCTGATGCAAGGCTGATGATTCAGGTCATTATAAATATTATAGATAATGCAATCAAATATACCCAGGAAGGTTCTGTTATTATGATTTCTACCGGCAGGGACGGCCGGTGGGCCTATGCAGAAATTTCTGATAACGGACCAGGGATCGCGGATGAGGCTAAAGAAAAGATATTTGAAATGTTTTATACAGTATCCAAAACCCTGGCTGACAGCCGAAGAAGCTTAGGGCTGGGGCTGGCGTTGTGCCGTTCCATTATCAGCGCCCATGGCGGCACGATTACTGTAAGGGACAACAGCCCCTGTGGCACTGTATTTCGAATGACATTACCGGCAGAGGAGACGAAATTTTATGAATAAACCCTTTATACTGATTGTTGAGGATGACGCAGCGGTACGCAATCTTATTGCGACCACGCTGGAAACTCAGGATTACCGTTATCATACGGCACAGACGGGAAGGCAGGCTGTTTTAGAGGCTGTTTCTCAGAACCCGGATGTGATTCTTCTGGATTTGGGACTCCCGGATATGGATGGTGTGGAAATTATTAAAAAGGTGCGTTCCTGGTCTAATATGCCTATTATTGTGATCAGTGCCCGCAGTGAAGATCACGATAAAATACAGGCCCTGGATGCCGGTGCAGATGATTATCTGACCAAACCTTTTTCGGTAGAAGAACTGCTGGCCAGACTTCGGGTGACTCTGCGGCGTCTCAATTATATTAATCATTCTGCAGGGACAGAAAATGCTGTATTTACCAATGGAGATCTGAAGATTGATTATGCCTCGGGCTGTGCCTATATGGGAAATACGGAGCTGCATCTGACGCCTATTGAGTATAAGCTTTTATGCCTTCTGGCAAAAAATGTGGGCAAGGTACTGACGCATACGTTTATCACAAAAGAAATATGGGGCAGTTCCTGGGATAACGATATGGCTTCACTGAGGGTTTTTATGGCAACTTTGCGTAAAAAAATCGAAAGCGATACGGCGGCCCCTAAATATATCCAGACCCATGTAGGTGTTGGCTACCGTATGCTTCGAATTGAATAACGTATTAATCCTGCAGTGCCGCCAGAATATCTGAGGCTGACCGGCTTTTGCAGTGAATAAACTGGGTTGCTTCATGAATTTGTTCCAGACGGTGAGCGTCTGAATCAAAAATAAGATGACATTGTTCCAGATAGGGATGCTTTTTTTGCAGTGCCAAAAGAGCATCCCTGTTTTTTATCTCTGCACAGCGAAAACGGCTGTCCTGAGGAATGAGCCCCAGGTTTGATAAAAGACTGGTAGAGTCTTTGTCCACATGGGCGGGAATCATGATTCCGCCATAATCTGCGGTCAGCTGCCATACATTATCAAAGGAGATGTCCGTCGCATTAATGAGCAGATAGGGTTCCTCACCGGCAATGGCATCCTCTGAATTATAAATTTGCTGAAAACCGAAAATGTCCGGGCGGTTTTTGATTTTGATTAAATGCTTATAAACATAGTCATCAAAGGCCATGGCAGCATCAAGCTGTTTAAACAGACAAAGCACATGAACTTCCTCAATGGTGCACAGCTCCATGCCGGGAATCACGGTGATGGGATACTGACTTGCTGCGTCCATGACTGCGGGACAGTTTTTACAGGTATTATGATCAGTCACTGCGATGACATCCAGACCAATGAGTGCGGCCATGCCTGCGATGTTGCACGGTGTCATATCATCATCACCGCAGGGGGAAAGGCAGGAATGAATATGCAGGTCATAAGACAGAGGGATTAAAGATGTTTCCATATGGCCAGCGCTGCATCAAAGACAGGAAGCTCTGTCTCAAAAATCGTGACACCGTTTTCAATCGCCCGCTGTTTTGCGGCAGCATCAAGGGTGACCCCTTCGGCCAGAATAATACAGGCTGCCTCTGTCAAAGTGGCCACCGCAATGGTATTTATATTGGCCATGACTGTCACCCAGGCACAGCCTGACGGCGCCCGTCCCATGGCAATACTTAAAAGATCACAGCAAAAGGGAACACTGATTTGAGTTTGGGCATTTTCACCCAGGTGGCTTAAGGTCAGCAGGTTCAGGTCTGCCAGTTCTTTTACTGTCATTTGTTCATCTCCAATCCATTGATTTATATGAGTTTCTATTGATTTATACGGGTTTGTGCGCACTTGTGCCAGCCTCTGCTGCGTTAGATGGGGTTGCGCGCATAGGACAGCGTTTTGCGGGACAGTGTTCACAGTCATTATTGTTGGAACATTCTGTGATTGGGCGTGGTATACCGGTGGCGGTGTGGGCCGAAATATTGTTTTGATCCGCAATTCGGCTGTCTAAAACGGCGATTTCTTCAGTAAGCGCCCGAATATAATTTTGCAGTGTTTGTATGCAGTCCGTATCCGGGGGATCCGATGTGTGAATATTGTCCATCAGAGTGGAATAGTCATCGGATAAACGGTGGATATGGCTTTTAAGTACAGGAATACACATATCTTTTGTGGCATCGCCGCGGACGATATCTTCTGCCAGGGCACGGCAGGTGGGAGCGCCGCAGGCCCCGCAGTCCAGTCCGGGAAATTCGCTGCATAATTGTTCCACATGGTTAAGCATGGAAATGCTTTCGGAAAAGCTGTTTCCCAGCCGGAAAACCGGTTCATACTCTACCGGTTCATCCCAGTTTAGCTGTGCATCTTCATAATCTTCCAGATGATTCAAGGATACAGGCAGATATTTGTTCAGATGTTTAAGCTTTGCCTTGGCCACATAAGGATTTTCAACATTAAGGACGCCGCCTACACAGCCGCCGTTACAGGCATTGAGCTCAATGAACTGGAGATGACTGATCTTTTCGTCTTCCAGGTCTTCCAATACCCGAATGACGTTTTCAATACCGTCCGCAGCCAGATAATTATCTGTAATCAGCCCGCCAGCCTCGCCGCCGGTGCCGCCCCAGCCTATGCCGATTTTTCCTGAAATGGCCAGATCCTTTGGCTGATGTTCTGCTTTTTTCATCTCCGGGAGCAACAGCGGGTAAATGTCCTTGATTGCCAGTACACCGTCGATTTCACTTCGAGATACACCCAGCGGCGATTTGACATACGTAATTTTGGAAGGACATGGGGAGATAAAGATGATTCCAATATCTTCCGGCTTCAGGCCTGTACGGGCGGCTGCGCGTCGTCTTGCCAGTCTGGCGGCAACTTCCACAGGTGGGTTTAAAGGCAGCAGATGTTCGATCAGATTGGGAAACCTCACCCGAATCAGCCGGACAACCGAAGGGCAGGCGGTGCTGATAAGCGGCCATTTCTCCGGGTGATCGGCCACATAACGCCGCGATGCGGCTGAAACAAGTTCTGCTGCTGCGCTGACTTCGAAAACATCGTCAAAGCCCAGATAGGTCAGGGCCGTTAAAACAATATTTACATCTTCCAGATTATTAAACTGACTGTAAAGCGATGGGGCAGGCAGTGCCACGGTGTATCGGTAATTTTTAATAATATCTATGTGGTCGCGCAAAATCTGCTTTGCGTGATGGGGACAGATCCGGACACATTCGCCGCAGTCGATGCAGAACTTGTTGGTTATGCAGGCTTTGCCACGGCGAACTCGGATGGCCTGAGTGGGACAGCGCTTAATACAGTTGATGCAGCCCATACACAGCGCCTCATCCAGATATACGGAATGAAAAAATTTATCCATGGCAGTCACCTCCTTTGCGTGCCTTTGTTACGACATATGGACAATCATTGTGACAGTTGTCCCCTGACCGAGGACGGTGTCAATATTCATCTCATCGGAATATTTTTTCATATTAGGCAGACCCATTCCTGCGCCAAAGCCCAGAGAGCGAATATTATCCGGAGCCGTGGAATAGCCGGCCTGCATGGCCTTGTCAATATCAGGGATGCCGGGCCCGGTATCTTTAAGCACCATAGTAATATCCATAGGGGTGATGGTGACAGTGACAGTACCGCCGTTGGCGTGGATGACCATGTTGATTTCCCCTTCGTACATGGCAATGGCCACTTTTCGAGTGACTTCCGGGGGGACACCGATTTGTTTAAGCATGTTTTTCACATTACTGCTGGCTTCACCGGCTCTTGTAAAATCATCCGGTGAAACCGTGTAGTTTAAGGTGATGATATCATTGTTCAACACGATGCACCTCCGCGCAGCCCGGCTGTGTATAAAATGCCGCAGGCCGTAAACATGGGAAGCTCCGTGGACAGCACGGCAATACCCCGGTCAGCGGCCAGCTTTGTCATGTCGGCATCAGGAACTTTTCCACGGACAAAGACAAGGCATACAATGTCCATCATTTCAGCAGTACGGATTACCTGAGGGTTGCACAGCCCTGTAATCAATACAGACTGGTCTTTCACAAACGCCAGAACATCGCTCATCATATCCGAACCGCAGGCGGAGTGAACTTCATGATTCATAAGACCTTCACCGTAGAGAAGGTTGGCGTCGAGCAGTTTCATAATATCAGCAACAGTCATAAAAAACCTCCGATCATTTATAAAATTAACGACAATATGCATATGTCCTAAGTATACCATTGCATATGTATAAATTCAACAAAATAAGGTTGTTAAATATGTAACATATAATAAAAGTGTATACGCTCTATGTGGAATTAATGATGCAAAATCATATATGACTAATTTTTTACAGAAATTTTATCATTACGACAGTAGAAAATTGGGAGAAATGATGATATAATTAGCGAAACCCGTCTGTTGTGGTATTGCACATTCTGACGGTGAACATGGAGCCGATCTGCGGCCAGCCACGATGAATGAAAGCCAGTTTTAACATGCTTTATCAGGCTTTCAAAGTATATACTAGGAGGGATTTACTTGAGTTCAAACAAACAAGCTGTATCTTTTTCGGATACACCTCAGCAGAAGGAACAACTGCTTGGGGTCATTGAAGAACTGAAAAATCAACCGGGTGCCTTAATGCCTGTGATGCAAAAGGCGCAGGAAATTTATGGATATCTCCCAATTGAAGTTCAGACAATGATTTCTGATGCCATGAATATACCATTGGAAAAAATTTATGGTGTTGCCACATTCTATTCTCAGTTTGCACTGAATCCAAAAGGACGTTATCAGATTTCTGTCTGTCTGGGAACTGCCTGTTATGTAAAAGGATCCGGCGATATTTATAATAAGCTGATGGAGCTTTTAGGTATTGTCGGCGGAGAGTGTACACCGGACGGAAAGTTTTCTCTGGATGCCTGCCGCTGTGTGGGTGCCTGTGGACTTGCGCCGGTGATGATGATCAACGATGATGTTTACGGACGTCTGACTGTGGATGAGATTGCCGGCATACTGGCCAAGTATGATTGATGATCATGATGACCGAAATTGCATTAAACGTGCTTGATGTGGCAGAAAATTCTGTACGGGCGGGGGCATCTCTTATAAAGATTGATATTGAGGTGCATACATCGGCTGACCGTATGTGTGTGACCATCGAGGATAACGGCTGCGGCATGACAAAGGAACAGGTTAAACAGGTGGAAGATCCGTTTTTTACAACCAGAAAGACGAGAAAAGTGGGCCTTGGAATTCCTTTTTTTAAATATGCGGCTTTGTGTACCGGCGGAGATTTTTCACTGACATCCAATGTGGGGCAGGGGACCTGTGTGAAGGCAGTTTTTGTCCTGTCGCATATTGACCGGATGCCATTGGGGGATATTTCCGGTGTGATGCACACACTGATCACGTTTAATAAGGACATTGATTTTGTTTATACATATGCTGCAGACGGACGGTCGTTTGCGCTGGACACCCGTGAGTTTAAGGAAATACTGGATGGCGTTCCTTTGGATAACCCGGAAGTCTCTGCCTATATCGAGGCATATTTAAAGGAGAATACTCAGGAAGTCAATCAGGACCTTGTAATTTAAGACTGTGAAAACCGCCTGTAGGCGGTGTGAATGTTTAGGAGGCGTTTATATATGAAATCTCTTGCTGAATTAAAAGCAATTCGGGAGAAAATGCAGGGGCAGGTCGGTCTGCGCTCTGAAAATGATACTCAGACCCGTGTGGTTGTGGGCATGGCTACCTGCGGTATTGCCAGTGGTGCAAGACCTGTATTAAAGGCGCTGTCAGATGCCGTACAGGAGAAAAAGCTGGAAAATGTGGCGGTTACCCAGACCGGATGCATCGGCCTTTGCAAGTATGAGCCGATTGTGGAGGTTATGGAACCGGGAAAAGATAAAGTGACTTATGTAAAAATGACCCCTCAAAAGGCCATGGATGTGGTTGAACAGCATCTGATCAGGGGTCAGGTTGTGACAGAATATACATTGGGACATGTTAAATTATAAAGGAGGTCGCAGTAAATGTATCGTTCACACGTTTTAGTTTGTGGTGGAACCGGATGTACGTCCTCCGGAAGTGAAAAAATTATTGATACCCTTAAAGCCGAACTGGAAAAAAACGGTCTGACAGATGAGGTGGCCGTTGTAAAGACAGGCTGCCATGGCCTGTGTGCCCTGGGACCGATTATGATTATTTATCCTGAGGCTTCTTTTTATTCCATGGTTCAGGTGGAAGATATTCCGGAAATTGTATCCGAGCATCTGCTTAAAGGCCGGGTTGTTTCCAGACTTTTATATAAAGAAACTGTAACGGACGACGGAATTAAATCCCTCAGTGATACAGATTTTTATAAAAAACAGCATCGTATCGCCCTGAGAAACTGCGGCGTAATTAATCCGGAGGAGATTGATGAGTATATCGGTACCGGCGGTTATGAAGCGCTGGGCAAGGCTCTGACAGAGATGACACCGGATGAAGTGATTCAGACTATTCTGGATTCCGGTCTCAGGGGCCGAGGCGGTGCAGGCTTCCCGACTGGGCTGAAGTGGAAATTTGCATCCGGAAACAGGGGACAGGTGCAGAAGTTTGTATGCTGTAATGCCGATGAGGGCGATCCTGGTGCCTTTATGGACCGTTCTGTTCTGGAAGGTGATCCCCATGTTGTTTTGGAGGCTATGGCCATTGCCGGTTATGCTATCGGTGCCAGCCAGGGATATATTTATGTCCGTGCCGAATATCCCATCGCTGTTGAACGTCTGAGAATTGCCATCGCACAGGCCAGAGCATATGGCCTGCTGGGCAAAAATATTTTTGATTCAGGCTTTGATTTTGACATTGATTTAAGACTGGGGGCCGGTGCCTTTGTGTGTGGTGAAGAAACCGCACTGATGACATCTATTGAGGGCAAGCGTGGTGAACCCAGACCAAGACCGCCGTTTCCGGCTGTTAAGGGGCTGTTTGGAAAACCGACCATCCTTAATAATGTTGAGACTTATGCCAATATTCCTCAGATTATTATCCATGGAGCCCAGTGGTTTGCATCCATGGGGACAGAAAAATCCAAGGGCACAAAAGTTTTTGCTCTGGGCGGAAAGGTAAATAATACAGGTCTTGTGGAAATTCCCATGGGAACAACTTTACGTACAGTTATCGAAGAAATCGGCGGCGGTATACCAAACGGCAAGAAATTTAAGGCGGCTCAGACCGGCGGCCCTTCCGGCGGATGTATTCCTGCTCAACATTTTGATATTCCGATTGATTATGACAATCTGCTGGAAATCGGTTCCATGATGGGGTCCGGCGGCCTGATTGTAATGGATGAGGATAACTGTATGGTGGATATTGCCAAGTTCTTCCTGGAATTTACGGTGGATGAATCCTGCGGTAAGTGTACACCGTGCCGTGTAGGTACAAAACGTATGTATGAAATTCTGGATAAGATTACAAAAGGCCAGGGAACACTGGAAGATATCGACAAATTGGAGGAACTGTGCTATTACATTAAGGAGAATGCGCTTTGCGGTCTGGGACAGACGGCGCCGAATCCGGTGCTGTCCACACTGCGTTATTTCAGAGATGAATACATTGCCCATGTGGTTGACAAAAAATGTCCGGCCGGCGTATGTAAGGATCTCCTCTCCTATAAGATTGATCCGGATAAGTGCCGGGGCTGCACACTTTGTGCAAGAACCTGCCCCGCAGATGCCATCGAAGGCAAGG
Organism: uncultured Lachnospiraceae bacterium; assembly: GCA_905199445.1. GTDB lineage: Bacteria > Bacillota > Clostridia > Lachnospirales > Lachnospiraceae > Catenibacillus. Next base: position 89,985 of record CAJKGK010000005.1, read on the forward strand.
TTAAAGAAGTTCATTACATTAACCCGGATAAGTGCTTAAAGTGTGGTGCCTGTATGGAAAAATGCCGCTTTGGCGCAATTTACAAAGATTAATGGAGGGGTCAGGACATGAAAAATATTACAATAAAAATTAACGGCATCAGTGTCAGTGCGCCGGAAGGCTCTACCATTTTGGAGGCTGCCAGACTGGCTCATATTAAGATTCCCACACTGTGCTTTTTGAAGGAAATCAATGAAATCGGCGCCTGCCGTATTTGTGTTGTAGAGGTGAAAGGGGCCAAAAGTCTGGTGGCTTCCTGTGTATATCCCATCAATGAAGGCATGGAGGTATGGACAAATACACCGAAGGTGCTGGATTCCAGAAGAAAAACGCTGCAGCTGCTGCTTTCCGTACACAGGCGAGAGTGTCTTTCCTGCGTCAGAAGCGGAAACTGTGAACTTCAGCAGCTGTGCCGTGAGCTCAAGGTGGAGGATGAAGGCCGTTATGACGGAGAAATGCCGCCTGCCCTTGTGGATACATCGGCAGCCCATATGATTCGTGATAATAGTAAATGTATTTTATGCCGCCGCTGCAGCGCTGTCTGTGAAAATGTTCAGGGAATCGGTGTGATCGGTGCCAATGAGAGAGGCTTTAAGACCTTCATCGGTCAGGCCTTTAATATGGGACTGGCCCAGACAAGCTGTGTATCCTGCGGTCAGTGTATTGCCGTGTGTCCTACAGGGGCACTGACAGAAAAGGATCAGACAGATCTTGTGTTTGAGGCTCTTGCGGACCCTGCAAAACATGTCTTTGTACAGACGGCACCTTCTGTGCGTGCTGCGCTTGGTGAGGAATTTGGTATGCCGATTGGAACCAATGTGGAAGGCAAAATGGTGGCCGCTCTTCGCAGACTGGGATTTGAGAAAGTCTTTGACACCGATTTTGCAGCGGACCTCACGATTATGGAGGAAGCCAATGAGTTCCTTCAGCGCGTTAAAAATAATGGTGTGCTGCCTTTAATCACTTCCTGCTCACCAGGCTGGGTGAAATACTGTGAACACTATTTTCCGGATATGACAGATAACTTATCATCCTGTAAGTCTCCACAGCAGATGTTCGGTGCCGTTTTAAAAACCTATTATGCGCAGAAAGCCGGTATTGATCCAAAGGATATTGTCAGTGTCAGCGTAATGCCGTGTACAGCCAAGAAGTTTGAAATCGGACGGGATGATCAGGCTGCTGCCGGTGTGGCGGATGTGGATATTTCCATTACAACAAGAGAGCTGGCCCGGATGATTAAAAGAGTGGGGCTGGAATTTACAGAGCTTCCTGATGAGAAATTTGATGATCCTCTTGGAGAATCCACCGGTGCCGGTGTGATTTTTGGCGCCACCGGAGGCGTTATGGAAGCGGCCCTTCGTACGGCTGTAGAAAAGCTTACCGGAGAAACTCTGGAAAAGCTGGATTTTACTGAAGTGAGAGGTACTCAGGGCATTAAAGAAGCAACTTACCATGTGGCTGGCATGGATATTCGGGTTGCCGTTGCTTCTGGATTGGGAAATGCCAGAGCCCTTCTTGAAAAGGTGAAGTCCGGTGAAGCTAATTATCATTTTATTGAGATTATGGGCTGCCCTGGGGGCTGCGTCAACGGCGGCGGACAGCCTCAGCAGCCAGGCAGTGTGCGTAACTTTACCGATATCCGGGCACTTCGTGCCAAAGCATTGTATGATCAGGATGCATCCATGCCTTTGCGTAAATCTCACGAAAATCCTTCCATTATTCGTCTGTATGAGGAATATCTGGGAGAACCAGGCAGCCATAAGGCCCATCAGCTGCTTCATACAACCTATGTCAAACGTAAAGTTAATTCATAATTGTGTTTTTTAGCACAGGCTGGATTCTGTTTAGACCTGCGCCAAACGCGTGTTTTTGTCACCCGTTTGGCGCAGGTTTTTTCTTGAAATTGATCGTTTGAGTTTTAAGGGATCTATAAATCTTTTAAATTTTTTGTTATATCAGCTTTTGGGATGTGTAGAAAAGTGCAAATAACAGCGTAGAAATGTGCTATTTTTCCATTCTCCGAATTTATATAATATTGTTAAAGAAAAGGGGGAGGGCGCATGGGAAATGAAAAAAGAAAAAATGATTCAAATCAGAAAAGTCTGAGGGTAAGATTTTTAAAAAGTGTTCCGATTTATCTGATGATGCTTCCAGGGCTGCTTTATCTGATCTGCAATAACTATCTGCCGATGTTTGGCATCGTTATTGCTTTTAAAAAGGTAAACTGGCAGAAAGGACTTTGGGGAAGTGAATGGTGTGGACTGGATAATTTTAAATATTTGTTTCAGTCTGAGGATTCATTTATTATGATTCGCAACACCGTACTCTACAATATTTTATTTATTGTCCTGGGTACTGTGTGTGCAATTGCGGTGGCTGTTTTGCTCAATGAGGTTGTGGCCAGAAAGTTTAAATCGATGTATCAAAGCCTTATTCTTTTACCTTATCTTATGAGCTGGGTTGTGGTTAGTTATCTGGTTTATGCTTTTCTCAGCAACGATACCGGATTTATTAATAATTCTCTGCTTCCGTTTTTTAATGCCCAGCCAATTAACTGGTATCAGGAATCCGAGTATTGGCCGTTTATTCTTACCTTTGTGAATTTGTGGAAAAGTATTGGTTTTTCGATGATTATTTATTATGCCAGTATTGTGGGGATTAATGGGGAGTATTATGAGGCAGCCAGGCTGGACGGTGCGGGAAAATGGCAGCAGATTATTCATATTACAGTTCCACTGCTAAAACCTACGATTATTACATTGTTTATTATGAATGTGGGACGTATTTTTGCATCAGACTTTGGCTTGTTTTATCAGGTACCAAGAAATCAGGGCGCTATTTATTCAACGACACAGACGATTGACACTTATGTATATAATGCCCTGATGAAATTAGGCAATACCTCGATGTCTTCTGCGGCGTCGGTGCTTCAGTCGATTGTGGGCTTTGTTCTTGTGATAACTGCAAATAAAATTGTACGAAGATATGAGCAGGACAGTGCGCTGTTTTGACAGGGGGGATATTGATGAAGCTGTATAAAAGTGATTATATAATGCAGGCCGTGGCTCATGGTGTTTTGGCCGTTTTGACAATAATGTCACTTCTGCCCTTTATTTTGCTGGTGATTGCTTCGGTGACAGATGAAAATGTAGCTATTAAAAATGGTTTTTCTTTTTTTCCGGAAAAGTGGAGCAGTGGGGCCTATGAATATCTTATTGGAGAGTGGTCTCAGATTGGACATGCTTATTTGATGACGATTATTGTCACCGTCATCGGTACTCTTTTGGGGCTTGGGCTGAGCACACTTTTGGCTTATGGACTTACAAGAGATATTCTGGGAAAAAAGCTTCTGAATTTTCTTGTTATTTTTACGATGCTTTTTAACGGTGGAATTGTTGCCTCCTATTTTGTATGGACACAATATTTTCATATCAAAAATACTGTATGGGCTTTGATTTTTCCGGGACTGATGATGAATGCATTTAATATTATACTGATTAAAAATTATTTTAAAACATCCATTCCTGAATCTCTCCTGGAGAGCGCCCGCATGGATGGGGCAGGAGATCTGAAAACATTTCTAAAAATCGTTATCCCTCTGTCAAAGCCCATTCTGGCCACCATTGGCCTGATGAGTGCCATCACCTATTGGAATGACTGGACAAACGGGCTTTATTATGTGGATGATTCCAGATTTTATACATTGCAGCTGGTTTTAAATAAAATTAATGAAAGTGCTTCATTCCTTGCCAGCAACAGCACTCAGATGTCTTCTATGCTTAACGGGACAGCGTCTATTCCGACAACGACCATGCGGATGGCGATTGCGGTTGTGGGAATTATTCCAATTATTGTTGCTTATCCTTTTTTTCAAAAATATTTTATTAAGGGAATTACCCTTGGTGCGGTCAAAGGCTAAAATAAAAAAAGTCCGAAAATTAACATTTAAGGAGGTTTATAAGATGAAAAAAATGATGAAAATGGGTATGGGTACATTATGTATGACTGCTGCCTGTGGGATACTTCTGACAGGGTGTGGCAGTGGTCAGACTCCGGCAGCATCATCGGATGGGGGTGGCAGACAAAACGAAGACAGTGCTTTGGAACAGAGTCCCAACAAGGCCGCAGATGAGGAAAACTATGAAATTGTTATGGCCTATGTGACGGCTGGCACAGAGCCTACTGATTTGAGGAAAGTGGAGGCCAAATTAAGTGAACTGACTAAAGAAAAGATCCATTGTACCGTCAAGTTTAAACCGGTTGCGATTAATGATCTGCGGGCACAGTACAATCTGTGGGCATCTTCCGGGGAACAGGTTGATCTGTTGATGATGTTTAATATGAATCTGGGAACATTTGTGGATGAAGGAAAAATCATCAGTATGGAAGACTATAAAGAATATGCCCCCAATATTATGGCATTGTCCGAGGAAAGTCCATTTTTATCTGGTGGTTATTATGATAATCAGCTGTATGCCATCCCGATTATTAACCCGTCCACAGGTCAGGGAAAAGCCTTGTATGCAAGAAAAGATCTTGTGGAGGCTACAGGAATAGAACAGAAGGATATGTACAGCTATGAGGACTTGGATCAGATTTTTGCCAAAATTCATGAACAGAATCCGGAGCTTGTGACCATCGGATGGACCGGCGTTCGTCAAAATACCTACGGGACCTATTTTATAGACTGTGATACCCTGGGGGTTCCAGAAGCCTATGCCGGTGTATTAATGGATGTGGGCAGCGGATCCACAGAAGTTGTCAATTTCTTTGAGACAGAGGCATATAAGGAATTTCTTCAATGGATGCACCAATGGCAGCAGGACGGATATTTTTCAAAGGATGCATCTACGACAAGTGATATTGCCAGTGATTGGGTGAAAGCCGGAAGATGTGCCGGATTTACCATTGGTGATGACACACCGGGAAATATTGAAAATCAGACGGCAGTAACGGGATATGAAACCGTACAGCTTAATATTAAAGAAACCTATGTGACAACGGAAACATATAATCAGCTGAGATGGTGTATCAGTACAAGCAGTAAACATCCTGAAAAGGCTATGCAGTTTCTGGACATGCTTTATGATGGGGAAGAAGTGGTGAATCTGATTATGAACGGAATCGAGGGCGAGCACTATATTAAGCATGACGGCTCCAAGATTATCAGTTATCCTGATGGTATCAATGGTACAAATACACCGTACAATAATACATTGGGGATTTATGGCGATAAGCGAAACCTCTATATGTTTGAGCCTAATGAGGATTCCTTTTATGAACGCAGCGAGGCCTATACGGCCAATGCTTTGAAACATAAATCCGTGGCTTTGGGATATTCTTTTATTTCGGATTCCTGTACCAATGAAATTGCGGCGATCAGTTCTGTTTTAAGTAAATATCTGACGTCTTTAGAATATGGTATGGTGGATGATTTGGATGCAACCTATAATGAATTTATTCAGGCCTTAAAAGATGCAGGAATCGATAAGGTTATTGAAGAAAATCAGAGACAGCTGGATGAATGGCTGGCTAAACAAGACGCGCAAAAGCAGGAATAAAAAGTTCTGATATACGGCAAACAGGCCGCTGTCAATATATGTTTGGCGGCGGCCTGTTTGCACTGAATTTACATAGGGCGTATAATATTTTATGGGTAAAAAGGGGGGATTGGTATATATAAAAGGCAAAAAAATTCCGGAAACAAGGTGAGGGGAATGGGGGCAGGAAAATTTTCAGTTGGAAAAATAATTGTGATTGTGGTGACATGCATATGGATTCCCATGAATTTGCTTTTGTTTGGTGTTTATGTTCAGCTTTTTGGTTCTATGAAAAGTATGGTGACAGATAACCAAATTGGGGCGCTTTCGGTTTATGTAAAACAACTGGAAGCCAGACTGGGGATGGTAGAGAATTATGCCCTTAGCCTTCTGTCTGATGATGCTTATGCAGGTATTCGAAATGTTCGGGGAAGCAAAAATTATGAACTGACAAAAACAGAAATGCAGCTTCGCATGTCCAGGCTGGATGATTCAGGTCTGTGGGATAATGTGGACGGAAATTATGTTTATATTAAGCATACTCAGGATGTTTTGGAGTCCAGAAATGCCTCTGTGATTGATACAGATACAAACAGAGAAATTGTCGATTTAATGCGAAGTGGAGAAACAATGCTCTGGTGTGTAAAAACGATCAGGGGAGAGGACTTTGTCTGTGCTGTCTGGGGAAATGGTATTTATAATATTGGCGTTTTTGTACGTACAGATACACTTTACAGTTTTTGGGGAGAAAATCCGTGGGAAATTCGGATTCTGCCTTCAGATGAGGCAAAGGTCCCGGGAGATTACATTGTGTTTAAACAGTATCCAGAAGGCATGGATCTGACGGTGAGCTGTCGGATGCCTGTCAAAGTTTTCAACAGTAGTTTTCCTATGATTTATACGTTTATGTTCATCAGTCTTATTGCCAGTGCTGTTGTGATCGGGGCTTTGATTTTTATTTTTCAGAAGAAAATCGTAGGTCCACTGGTCGATATGGAACAGACAATACGGCTGATTCAGGGCGGAGATGGGAAGGCCCGTATGGAAAGTGGAAGTTTGGTTCTGGAGCTTGATGCAATCTGTCTGGCTTTTAATGAAATGATGGATCAAATATATGAAATGAAAATTCAGGCCTATGAGCTGAAGCTGGATCATGAAAAAACAAAACTGATGAATCTTCAGCTTCAAATTAATCCGCATCTTCTTTTAAATGCATTAAATACCATCTACGGACTGGCCGAAATTCGCGAATATGAAAATATTCAGAAATTTACAGAAAATTTAGTGTCCTACTTTCGATATGCCCTGAAAAATACCAGTATTCCGGTAAGGCTGAGACAGGAACTGGATTTTGTGAAAAGCTATGTGGAAATTCAGAAAATTCGTTACCCGGATTCTTTTTATGTCTTATATGATGTGGAGGATGAATTGATGGATTTGCCTGTGCTGCCGCTAATTATAGAAAATTTTGTGGAAAACAGCACAAAGTATGCCGCGGAGCGGGGGCATATGACAGAAATCCTTGTTATTGTCCGCAAACGGAATGATTATCTGAATATTTCAATTTGTGATGATGGCAAAGGCATAGAAGCGGATGTACTTCAGGTTTTAAGGTCTGGACAGCCATTGGAGAAAAACGATGAGGTTCATGTGGGAATTTGGAACTGTGAGCGAAGACTGAAATTATTTTACGGAGAAAAGGCACAGTTTTCCATAACATCGGTACCGGGAGAAGGCACTCAGGTTTGGATGGAATTTCCGTGGAGGGAGGCTGGCGATGACACTTTTAATTGTTGACGATGAGATTATTACGGTAAAGGGAATATTAAAGGGTGTAGATTGGGTACAGCTGCCCTTTGAAGACGTATCCTGGGCGCTTTCTGCCCAGGAGGCTAAAGCTGTTTTTGAAAAACAGCCGGTAGATATGATGCTTTGTGATATTGAGATGAAGGGGGACAACGGGATAGAACTTCTGGAATGGGTAAGAGGACAGGGATTTGATACAGAATGTATTTTTTTGACCTGCCATGATGAATTTAAATTTGCGCAACAGGCCCTTCGGCTTCAGGGAATGGATTATTTGCTTAAACCGGTACCCTATGATAGGCTTCAGAAAATTCTTTCCGATGGGGCCGTGAAAATTCAGGAGAAAAAGCTGGACAGTACATGGAAGCGCTATGCAAGAGATTGTGTACTTAAAATTAAAAGTAATTATCAGGATGATTCGGATTGTGCTAAAAATGGGGCACAAATTGTAAGACAGGTAAAGGCCTATATTAATGATCATTTGTCAGAAGAATTTGGCGCTGAGGAATTGGCCAGACATGTTTTTGTATCCACGTCCTGGCTGTATAATGTGTTTCGTCAGGAGGAGCACTGTACACTTAATGAATATATTACAGATACACGGCTGTTTTTTGCCAAGGAACTATTAAAGGAGCCGGGGATGTCTGTGACAAAAACTGCGGTCAGTGTAGGGTACAGCAATTACAGTTATTTTACAAAGGTATTTAAAAAGAAGTATGGCATGACACCCAGTCAGTATCAGCATGTGTGTCAAAAAAACTAAGTTTTGGAGGTTTAATCAATGATGGAGGTTCAATTTGAAAAAGCGGTACCGGTGTGGATATCGGAGGCAAAAAACAGATGGAATCAGTTTATGGGATTTACGGTTAGCCTGGAAGTTGAAAAGAAAACAGCTATTAAAATTAAACTGGCAGCTCGGTCTTATTATCGTCTGTATATGAACGGAAAAATGATTGCTCACGGTCCGGCCAGAACCGCAGCCGGATATGTGCGGGTCGATGAGATTCATACGGTCCTGGATCAAAAAACGGTCATTGCCGTTGAGGTGGCCGCTTACAACAAACCAGACCGGTACAGTAACACCATTCCTCTGGAACCAGGGCTTTTGATATGTGAAATTCAGGATGAAAACGGGATTATTGCGGCTACCGGATGGGAGAAACCATCTGTTTCATGGTCTGTTCGGGAGCTTTTCTATCGCATGGAGATGGTAGAACTGATGTCTCACAGCCGGGAAATCATGGAAGTTTATGATCTGACGCCGGACTGGATGGGGTGGATGACCGGGGATGGGAAACCGGGAAAAGGATTTGGCAGAGCATGCAGCCCCAGCCAATTGCCGGAGGGAAAGGTGCCTCATTACCTAAAGCGTCGGGCCCCTTATCCGGATTACGATAAAATAAAAGCAAACGCTGTGATCAGTGTGGGAGACCTTATACCTAAACAAGCCGATACATCCGGGATTGAACTTTTGAAATTCGTCCAGCCTTCATGGTATGCACAGCTGGATGCGCTTATTGTTCCTGGGATAGAGGCTGAGGTATCCGCCCGGTTTAGCGGACAGATCTATATGGGAGATCCTATGGAAATTCAAAGTGGTAAAAGCCATGACTGTTATGTTCTGTGGGATCTAAAGGAAGCGGTAACAGGTTTTATTCATATCAAGCTTCAGGTGGAAAAAGACTGTATTGTGGATGTGCTGAATTCAGACCGGCTGGATTGTTGCGGAATGCCAAATCAGAATATGATTGTCCGCTATCAGCTGAAGGCAGGGATCTATGATCTGACCACCTTTGAACCTTACTTTTTTAAGTATATTCAATGCGTTCTTCGGGGGGCGGGCCGGACCGTGATTTTTTGTGTGGAAGCAGTCACCTGGTGGTATCCAGATCGATACAGAGGCACTTTTGCCTGCAGCGACGGACAGTTGAATCAGATTTTTGAGGCAGCCAGGCGGACCCTTCAGGCGAATACACTGGATATTTTTATGGATTGTCCTCAGCGGGAGCGAGGGGGCTGGCTTTGCGATTCCCTGTGGACCAGCCGGGCAGCGCGGATGCTTTTTGGAGATTTAACAGTGGAGACGGATTTTATTGAGAACTTCATGCTTACGGATCCGGATTTTTATACAAATGGGATTTTCCCTGAGGTGTACCCGGGAAACAGCAGAAATGATTCCGGTGATCCGGGAATTATTAACTGGTCTTTCTGGCTTGCACTGGAAATATGTGAGTATTATTATAGAAGCGGTCATCGGGCAGCGCTTGACGCATGGTACCCTAGAATATGCCGGTTCGTGGAAGGCACAAGAGCGCTGATCGGGGAAAGTGGGCTGCTGGAAAATGTAAGTGCTGTTTTTGTGGACTGGTCACAGTCCAATTTATCGGTCAATACCCAGCCGATTTCTTTGCCTGTGAACTGTTTGTATGCCAGGATGCTTGATGAACTGGCTGATGTATATAAAAATCCGGAATGGAAGACTATGGCAGATGCACACTGGGAAATTTTAAAAAATATTGGGGGTGCCGCCTCTTTCGGCCCTTCCGGTGCAGTTCCTGCCAATTACGGAGACTCACTGACATGGGAAAACGGCAGGCTTAAAACAGGATCGGCGCTCAGTGAAGCTGCCATGTTTTTGGAGGTATGGAGCGGCTTGGCGGAAAAGACGGGAAACAAGACCTTCGTCAGTAACGTGATTCATACGATGGGGACTTGCCCGGATGCGGCGCCCAATATTATGATCGGACGGTCCGACTTATTTATCGGACTGACCATTCGATTTGATCTGTTATCAAGAATAGGTGCTATTGATACCCTGGTCAGAGAATTAAAGGATGTGTATTTAAAGCAGCTGGATATGGGGCCTGGAACCTTGTTTGAAAATATAACCGGGTATGCCAGCCGCTGTCATGGTTTTAACGGCCATGCCGGTGTGCTTTTAATGCGGGATATCCTGGGGATTCATGAGCCGGATGCGGTGAATAAAACCGTTAAAATTGCACCAAATCTGTGTGGATTAAAATGGGCTATGGGAAAAACCGCCTGCGGCAGCAGTCAGGTGATGGTTCAATGGCGGGCGGATGCTGATGAAAAAGTATTTGAGATGGATGTGTACCATCCTAAAGATTATAAGGCTCAGATCGTTTTACCTTCCCATCTCAGCGGTTGGACCATTAAAATCAATGAAGACGGAGAAATTAAAAATTATACTTTTTAACAAAAAAAGATGAAATTTTGCGCCGGAAATGGTAAAATTTACGATGAAGGTTCCTGATGGAAAATTAGAATCGGAGGTTTACACGGATGAAGGTTATTGATTTTAAAAATGCCAGCTGCAAACATTGTTATAAATGCGTACGTTCCTGTTCTGTGAAGGCTATACGGGTCATTCATGCGCAGGCCCAGATTATGAATGAATACTGTGTATTGTGCGGACACTGCCTGGAGGTTTGTCCTCAAAATGCCAAGACATTTGCCAGTGATATGGAGGCTGTGAAAAACTACCTGAAACGGGGGGAAACGGTGATTGCATCTATTGCGCCCTCGTATCTGGGGATTTTAGAGTATGACCACCCAGGACAGGTTGTTGGGGCACTTAAAAAACTGGGGTTTGCTCAGGTCAGGGAGACGGCTGAGGGGGCAGCCTATGTTACTGCAGCTTATACGGGGCTTTTGCAGGAGGGGAAGATGGACAACATGATTACTACCTGCTGCCCCAGTGTCAACGATCTAATTGAAAAATATTATCCTTCACTGGTGACCATGATGGCTCCGGTTGTGTCACCGATGGTGGCTCATGGAATGCTGATTCGCCGGTTGTACGGTGACCGGGTCCGGGTTGTGTTTATAGGTCCTTGTATTGCTAAAAAAGAAGAAGCCGAATTTGATGTGCGCACCAGAGGTTATGTGGACGCAGTCATTAATTTTGACGAGCTGGAGCAGTGGCTGGGAGAGGAAAATATTGATATCCGTCAGTGCGCCGTGGAAAAAATGGATAACCCGGATCCAAAGATTAACCGGCTTTATCCGGTACAAAACGGTGTGATCAGTTCTGTACTGGCTAATTATGAAAAAAAAGAGGGGGTTTTAGGTGATGGTCCTGGGGGCTACCGCCGAATTTTTGTGGACGGTATCCAGTCTTGCAGAGAATTGTTTGAAGGACTGGAAAATGGGGAATTTCATCATTGTTTTATAGAGGCTAATATGTGTGAGGGCGGCTGTATCAAAGGTCCTGCCATCAATAAATTGAAAATTTCCCGCTTTAAGGCAAAGATGAATATTGAACAGCAGGTCGAGTATAAGGATCCGGATTATGAAAAACTGCCATTGGACATGAATCTGGAAAAACTGTTTTATTCCAGGGCGACAAGGGACAAAATGCCTACAGAGGAAGAAATTCAGGTGATTTTGAAAGCAACAGGAAAATATAACAAAGATCAGGAATTAAACTGTGGTGCCTGTGGTTATCCGACATGCCGGGAAAAAGCGGTAGCTGTATATCAGGGCAAGGCAGAGCTTTCGATGTGTTTGCCCCATGCCTATGAGCAGGCGCATTCCATGGCCAATGTGGTTATGGAGACAACGCCCAACATGATTATGATTATTGATTCTGATATGAGGATTCTGGAATTTAATAAAAAGGCTCAGCAGATCTTTAAAATAAGTAAAGAAGATGCTTTGAATACATATTTATTTGAAATCCTGGATACAAAGGATTTTGAAGATGTGTTTCTTACGCATCAGTCGATTCATCGCCGAAAGACGGAGCTGCCTAAATACAATCTGAGTATTTTGGAGACAATTGTCTATATCGAGGATCAGGATGCGATCCTTACGATTTTGCAGGATGTGACAGAGGATGAAAAAAATCTGGAAAAGGAATATGATCTGAAAATGCAGATGGTGGCCAGTGCCCAGGAAGTGATTGACAAACAGATGATGGTTGCTCAGGAAATTGCAGGCCTGCTTGGGGAGACTACAGCTGAAACAAAAATTATTCTGTCAAGGCTTGGGGATTTGATTCTGGCAGAAGATGGGAAAAAAGGGTGATCAGGAGGGTACATCATGAAATTAAGTACACAGATGTCCTGGAGAAGTTTAAATAAGTACAGGGAAGAACTGTGCGGTGATAAGGTGGAAGTTTTAAAAACTAAAGATTCAGATGTGCTGATTTTGGCAGACGGTATGGGCAGCGGTGTTAAGGCCAATATTTTAGCCACCCTGACATCCAAGATTTTGCGGACCATGTTTGCTTATGGGGAACCGATTGAAAAAGCGGTTTCGACAATCGCCAAAACACTGCCTATTTGTAAGGTTCGCCAGATTGCCTACTCAACGTTTAGTATTCTTCAGGTTTTTCATTCCGGAGAAGCTTACCTTGTAGAGTTTGATAATCCGGCCTGTATTTTTATCCGAAACAGAAAGCTGGAGAAAATTCCCTTTACTACCCGTATTTTGGAGGGGAAAAACATACGGGAATGTCGGTTTAAGGTAAAGCCGGGGGACTGTTTTGTTCTGATGAGCGACGGAACGATTTTTGCCGGTGTGGGAGAAATTCTTAATTTTGGCTGGACTTGGGACAGCATGGCTGACTATGCCATTAAATGTGCGTCCAAAACATTGTCTGCTTCCAGGCTGGCAGCCATGCTTAGTCAGGCTTGTGATGATTTGTATATGCAGCGCCCTGGTGATGATACAACGGTTGCGGTTGCGCATGTGGTGGAGGAGAAGATTGTTCGTATTCTTACTGGTCCACCAAAGGATATGGACGATGATGAAAGGATAATGGAAGCCTTTCTGGCCGGTGAGGGGCGCAGCGTGATCTGCGGCGGAACAACGGCAAAGATTGCAGCCAGATATTTACACACATCTATTCATCCCAATGCTGACGGGACACCGGCGGTTCCCCCCACATCCAGTATCGAAGGTATTGACCTTGTAACAGAAGGTGTCCTGACCATGAATAAAGCAGTTTCTATGCTCAGGCGCTATGCCGGAGATGATATTGATGCTGATTTTTTTGTGGCTTTGGACGAGAATAATGGCGCCGCCCGTCTGGCTAAAATGATTATCGAAGAGTGTACCCGGATTCGGTTTTTCGTGGGAACTGCCGTCAACAGCGCCCAGAATAATCTGCTGCCGGAAATCAGTATACGAAAAAATATTGTGGAGCAGTTTAAGGATGTTGCTCAGGCCATTGAAAAAACTGTGGAAATAGAATATTTTTAACAGGATTTTGCTGAAATAGGAAATTAACGGCGACATTTAGTTATTGTAGGACAGGGGGCTAAATGTTATAGTGGTATCAGACTTAATTTTAACCGGACACGTTATGGAAAGTTCACTGACAGATGGAATAAAATACAGGTGAATTTCAGACCAGGCTGCCGAAACCTGGAAGCAATTCATACAGCTGTTCTTGCTGTGCGGTACCGAGATGAAAAAACAACCGATAAATGTCAAAGGAGCATCACATCTTTCAAAGGATGTCATGCTCCTGAATTTTTTTGCAGGGTAGAGGTGCCTGTTTTCGAATAAGAGAAAATGGGATATTTCCGGATTTTTTCAGGGCAGTGGCATGACTGCAATAAATTTATACATCATGATAAAATGACAAAGACTGCCGCCCATAACAAAAAGATGAAAAATCTCATGGGAGCCGAAATACTTATGCCGACCGTTAAAGAGCGGGAGCTTTAAGGCATAAATGACACCGCCGATGGTATAGATGACGCCGCCGGCTAAAAGCCAGTAAAAGGCTTCACGATCCAGGGCATTTAAAATCTGAGTGAAAGCAAGGACACAGGTCCAGCCCATTCCGATATATAAAACCGATGAAACCCATTTGGGGCAGGTAACCCAGAATGCTTTGAAAATAATCCCCACAATGGCAATCCCCCACACAAGTGCCAAAAGGCCGATACCGGTGGATCCGCCGATGGCAATCAGGCAGACGGGGGTATACGTCCCGGCAATTAAAATAAAGATCATCATATGGTCCAGTTTTTTTAAACGCCGGTTCACTGTTTCATTAATATTTAAGGAATGATAAATGGTACTTGCAGCGTATAAAAGAATCATGCTTCCAATAAAAATAGCCAGTGAAACGACATGAACCGGATCAGGAGCCTTACAGGCTCGAATGATCAGAGGAAAAGCCGCAAATACGGCCATGAGCCATCCGATGAAATGAGTGATTGCGCTGCCTGGGTCTTTAAGTTTGAACTTCATTTTAAACACCTTCCTGAATTCATCTGTGTTTTTCACAGTTTATAGTATATGCGGGTTAATTGGTAAAATACACATATATTAATATATAGTTTTAAAAACTACATATGACCTTCCTATATACTAGCACCCAAATGAAAATATTGCAACCATTTTTTGTTTGACAGTGATTACACCATCTGGTATGCTTTAACCTATGGCTTTGAATGATGGAGGTAAATAATTTGAAATTTGAAGAATTACAGATCAGTGACAAGATTATCCGTGCTGTAACCGACATGGGTTTTGAGGAGACAACGCCGATTCAGGCGGAGGCGATCCCTGCGGTTATGGACGGTGAAGATATTATTGGACAGGCGCAGACCGGCACCGGAAAAACAGCTGCTTTTGGTATCCCGATGTTGGAGCGGATTGATCCTAAGGTTAAAAATATTCAGTCTTTAGTGCTTTGTCCGACAAGAGAACTGGCCATTCAGGTTGCAGATGAGGTACGTAAGCTGGCCAAGTTTATGCACGGGATCAAGGTGGTTCCCATTTATGGCGGCCAGGATATTGTCAAACAGATCCGCTCCTTAAAGTCCGGTGTCCAGATTGTGATCGGAACACCGGGACGTGTGATGGATCATATGCGGAGAAAAACCGTGAAATTTGAACATGTATCCATGGTAGTGCTGGATGAAGCCGATGAAATGCTGAATATGGGATTTCGTGATGATATTGAGACTATTCTTCAGGGGATACCGGATGAACGTCAGACCGTTCTTTTTTCTGCAACCATGCCACGTCCGATTATGGAAATAGCAGGTAAATATCAGAAAAATGCCAGGGTGATTAAGGTTGTCCGCAAAGAGCTGACGGTAAGAAATATTGAGCAGTATTATTTTGATGTGCGCCCTAAAAGCAAGGAAGAGGTTTTATCCAGGCTGTTGGATATTTATAATCCTAATCTTTCCATCGTTTTTTGTAATACAAAAAAGCAGGTCGATGAGCTGGTTACCGGCCTTGTAGGCCGCGGTTATTTTGCGGAAGGACTTCACGGCGATATGAAGCAGCAGCAGCGTGACCGGGTAATGAATGGCTTCAGAAAAGGACGTACAGATATTTTGGTTGCGACGGATGTGGCAGCCAGAGGGATTGACGTGGATGATGTGGATGTGGTGTTTAACTACGATCTGCCTCAGGATGAGGAGTACTATGTGCACCGGATCGGACGAACCGGACGTGCCGGACGAAACGGCCTGGCATTTTCCTTTGTGGTGGGCAGGGAAGTCTATAAGCTTAAAGATATTCAAAGATACTGTAAGACAAAAATCAAAGCCCTTCCGATTCCGTCCCTGAATGATGTGGCCAGTACAAAGGCGGATATGATCTTTAAAAAACTGGGACAGATGATTGAGGCAGAGGATCTTTCTTCATATATTACAATGATTGAAAAAAGGGTCAATGAAGAAGACTATTCGGCCATGGATATTGCAGCCGCATTTTTGCGTATGGCGATGAAAGACGGGACAGATGTGGAAGAGGCCGTGGAGACCGATGAATTTGGCGATACCGGTGCCGAGGAAGGCATGGTCCGTCTGTTTATTAATGTGGGACGTCAGCAAAGAGTCCGTCCAGGGGATATTCTGGGCGCCATTGCCGGAGAAACCGGTATTCCGGGAAAACTGATCGGCACCATTGACATGTATGATAAATATACGTTTGTGGAAGTTCCGTCTGAGCATGCGAAGGATGTGCTTCGCGCCATGAAGCGCGCAAAGATTAAGGGAAAAAGCATTAATATTGAGCCTGCAAATGGGGGACGATAAAAGGATTTACTGAAAGAATATTAATATCAAGACAAAAACAATAGAAATAAGGTAAAAAGTATGTGTCTCGAACTGCATTATTTTATGGGGTTCGGGACACATGTTTTTTTGAACCGTTATTTTCGGTGATCTTGCCGCAGTATCATTTAAGATCGCAATGCTCTTTAATAGGTTGATTCCCTGTATATAAAAGATTATAATAAAAGCAGTCTTTAAAGTCAGTGAGCAGACATGGCCAGGGTGTCTGCTTTTGAATAAAATCCGGGAAAGTGTCGAATGGGGGTGTGAATTTTGAGTGCGCAGATGTCAATTTCCGATCAGGGGGGCAAAAAATCAGACAGTGCCAGGGTTCGGATGACGAAAAAAATGTTAAGGAACGCCTTTACGGCACTGCTGCTGGAAAAACCGATTCAAAACATATCGGTCAGAGAACTGTGTCAGCGTGCCGGTGTGAACCGAGGCACATTTTACATTCATTATAGAGATATTTTTCATTTAATGGAAAGTATTGAAAACGAGATTGTGGCAGCGCTTGGGGATATTTTGGGCCACCTGGATATGCGTCCCGGCAACGATCGTGCTTTTATCGAAGTATGTCTGAAAATTTTTGAATATTTAAAACAAAATTCTGATATGTGCATTATTCTTTTAAGTGAAAACGGAGATGTGAATTTTGTAAACCGGCTGCTGGATTTGGCCAAGGCACAGTGTATGGTTCAGTATGTGGAAAAATATCCGAATGCTTCCCACAGCCAGTTGGACTACTTTTATAGTTTCGTCTCTTCTGGCTGTATCGGTATGCTTCGTCAGTGGGAGGCCCATAATTTTTCCGATTCTCCGGCACATGTGGCGATTATGGCCGAGTATATGATTACGGGTGCCACGAAAATACTGGAGATTTCTATGGAAATTCCCGGAGAAAATGGAGGTAAAAAATATGGATCAGAAAAAAAGGAAATTGGTGGAGGCAGCACTGGAGGCAAGAAAAATGTCGTACAGTCCATATTCAGGGTTTAGCGTGGGGGCGGCTCTGCTTTGTGGGGATGGAACCGTCTATACAGGCTGCAATATTGAAAATGCATCCTATACACCAACCAACTGTGCCGAGCGTACCGCATTTTTTAAAGCTGTCAGTGAGGGAAAACGGGATTTTAAGGCCATTGCTGTGGTGGGCGGGCCGACCGGGAAAGCGCCCGGGATGCCTGAAAATTTTTGTACACCCTGCGGTGTGTGCAGACAGGTTATGGCAGAGTTTTGTCACCCGGAAGATTTTGAAATCATTATGGCCTGCTCAGACGGTGCGGGGGGTTTTTGTATGACCGTAAGGACGCTGAATCAACTGCTTCCGGATCGATTTGGATTGGCAGACCAGGTAAAATGAGCATACGATAATCAGAGAAAGAAAATTTTTTTTCGTGCATTGATCGAGAAAATGTGCTATATTACCTTTAGCGTTTTGTAATATGATGGAAATGGAGTTTTAATTATGGGTAAATATTTTGGTACAGACGGTTTCCGCGGTGAAGCGAACGTGACACTGACCGTGGAGCATGCGTTTAAAGTTGGAAGATTTCTGGGCTGGTATTTTGGACGGGAACACAAGGCAAGGATTGTCATCGGTAAAGACACAAGACGGTCCAGCTATATGTTTGAGTATGCACTGTCTGCCGGTGTGACAGCCAGCGGTGCCGATGCCTATCTTTTGCATGTGACAACGACACCCAGTGTGTCTTATGTGGTAAGAACAGAGAATTTTGACTGTGGCATCATGATTTCTGCCAGCCACAACCCCTATTATGATAATGGTATTAAGATTATAAATGCTCAGGGGCATAAGCTGGAAGCAGAGGTGGAAGACCAGATTGAGGCCTATATTGATGGCCAGATGCAGGAACTGCCGCTGGCCCGTCAGGACATGATTGGGCGTACCGTGGATTATGCCATGGGCAGAAACCGTTATATCGGCCATTTGATTTCGATTGCTACCCGTTCTTTTAAAAATAAGAAAATCGGTCTGGACTGTGCCAACGGCTCGGCTTCAGCCATTGCAAAAAGTGTATTTGATGCCCTGGGCGCGCGGACCTTTGTCATTAATGCGCAGCCGGACGGTACGAATATTAATCGCGAATGTGGTTCCACCCATATTGAACATCTGCAGAAGTTTGTAGTGGATAACGGCCTGGATGTGGGTTTTGCCTATGACGGTGACGCGGATCGCTGTCTGGCTGTAGATGAAAACGGTCATCTGGTGGACGGAGATATGATCATGTATGTGTGCGGACGTTATCTCAGCGAATGTCACAGACTGGAAAACAATACGATTGTGGCCACCATAATGTCCAATATCGGGCTGTTTAAAGCATTGGATGAAGTGGGTATTTCCTATGAGAAAACATCAGTGGGCGATAAATATGTTTATGAAAACATGATGGCGAACGGCCATTCCCTGGGCGGCGAACAGTCCGGGCATATTATTTTCAGTCAGTATGCCAGAACCGGAGACGGTATTTTGACGTCGATTCAGCTGATGGAGGTTATGCTTGAAAAGAAAATGAGTCTGGGAGAACTGGTAAAACCGATGCGGGTTTACCCTCAGCTTTTGGTGAATGTGCGTGTTGCCGATAAAGCCGCTGTGAGAAATGATGAAGAAATCTGGCAGGCTGTGTCTGAGGCCAATGCAAAATTGGGCACCGACGGACGGCTCCTTGTCCGTGAAAGTGGAACAGAGCCGGTGATTCGTGTTATGGCGGAAGCAGAAACCGACCAACTTTGTTCGGAATATGTGGGCCGTATTACAGAACTTTTGAAGAAACGGGGTCATATGAACGCCTGATTGGGCTGCCGGAGTCCGGCGTATAAGGACTCCGGCGTTTTCTTTATATAAACTGGTTGCTTTGAGGATTGTAGCTGTAATCAATATCGGCCAGACGCTGTTCCAGCTCCGGTCTGGAAATATCCAGACTCTGGCACAGTTGGTCCAAATTATGGTATTGATCACGAAGCTTGGTGTTGATAAAGCTTAACAGCATGACTGGATCCTTAGGCAGCTGATGATACATAGAAGAACCTCCTTCTTCTCTTTTTTCGGGTTTAAAAGTATGCCTCATTCAAAATGAAAAGCAGATGGAAACCCGGTATCATATATTATAGTACACATGATCAGGAGGTGGCAATGATGATTTTAGTGACCGGCGGGTGCAGAAGCGGTAAAAGTGCCTTTGGGGAAAAGCTGGTGACGGATATGGGCAGCCGTTTTCTTTACCTGGCAACGGCGCAGATTACAGATGCACAGATGGCCCTTAGGGTAAAAAAACATCAAAAACGCAGGGGGAGTGAATGGACAACCTGGGAAGGCTGGAAAAATCTGTCGCATACATTGGAGAAAGCCCGGGGCTGGGACGGTATTCTTCTGGACAGTGTGACAACAATGGCAACCAATCTGCTTTTTGATGCCATCGGTGATGTGGATTGGGACAGCTTTGATTATGCAAGTGTAGACTATACGGCTGTGGCAGATCAGATTGTAGGGCAGTTTTGTCAGCTCTGTGATACTGCAGAAAAATATGATCTTCCCCTTGTTATGGTCACCGATGAAATCGGGCTGGGCGTTGTGCCGGATACATGGCTGGGACGGGGATTTAGGGATATCCTGGGAACCGTTAATCAATATCTGGCCAGTCGATGCAGTCATGTTTATATGGTTGTCAGCGGAATCCCTGTGCATATTAAAGGCGGTGAATCATGAATACTTTAATTCTTGCCTTTCAGCTTATGACCCGTATTCCCATTCCCAAAGCGGTGGATGTGACCACGCAGCGGCTTTGCCGGGGGGTTTTGTTCTGGCCTTTGATCGGGCTGGTGACCGGCGCCATAGATGCTCTGGTTTTCGTCGGCGCATCCTGGCTGTTTTCCTTTCCGGTGGGCGTGATGGCCGCACTTTTTTGTCAGCTTTGTGTGACCGGCGGTTTCCATCTGGATGGTTTGTGCGATACGGCGGATGCCATATATTCTTCCAGATCCAGGCAGAGAATGCTGGAAATCATGAAAGACAGCCGAATCGGAACCAACGGGGTTATTGCTGCCATATTTGACATTGGCCTGAAGTTTTTGTGTGTATGCCAGGCAAAAAATCCTGTCCTTGTTCTTGTTCTGGCACCTGTGGCAGGCAAATGTGTTCAGGGAATTTTAATGTATAAGGCGATTTACCCCAGAACTTCAGGGCTTGGGATGAGCTACATCGGAAAAATCAGTCAGTGGATTATGGTCGGCTGTGCTCTGGGGGGACTTGGAATCATGGCTGTGGCCGGAATCATTTCCGGTTTACTGTGGGTTGTGCCTTTAGCGGTGTTTGTGATGGCGGCTGCCATTTTATACAGAAAATATATTGAGAGAAAAATTGGCGGCATGACAGGGGATACTCTTGGGGCAGGTTCTGAACTGATGGAGATTGTTTTTATGCTGGGAATTTTAGCTGTGCAAAGGAGAATTTTGTGAAAATATATCTGGTTCGTCACGGTGAGACGGAGATGAATATAAAAAAAGCATACTACGGAGCGATAGATGCAGATCTGACGCCAAAAGGGCGGGCAGATGCCCTGAAAGTGTCCCGGGCATTAAAAGATATTTGCTGGAACCGGGTATATGCCAGTACAAAATCCCGGACGATTGAGACGGCAAGATTGATTTGTCAGGACCGGATGCCAATGAAGGGGATTTTTTGCCTCCCCCAGCTAAGTGAGCTAAACTTCGGGGTTTTTGAGGGCCTGACAAATCGCCAGGTGTCTCAAATCTATCCGCAGGCGTATAAGGACTGGTGCGAAGACTGGCTTGAATTTGCGCCGCCGGGGGGAGAGTGCTTTTTCCAATTTTTTAACCGGGTTGTCCAGGGATTTCAACAGATTCTTTCGGAGTGTGAGGATCTGGAAAATAATAAGGCGTCCATTCTTATTTGCGGTCATAACGGGACGCTCAGGGTGATTATGGCTTATATTTTAGGTCTGGGCTGTGATGGAAGCTGGCATTTTGATTTTGTGCAGGATGGATGGAGTATGATCGAGTATGCCTGCGGCAATTTTACGGTTAGAAACATCAATCATCGGTAAAGGATTAAATGGGACTGGAGGCTTGAAAAATGAACAGGATTTTTAATCAGACAAATGGGCCCATCGGACCTTTGGATGAGACGGTAATGGAGACTATACGCCGGCTCTGGGATCGGAAGGCCAAACCCCTTGGAAGCCTGGGACGGCTTGAAGATATGGTCGTACAGCTGGGGGGGATTTTTGGAACCGAGCACATTGACATTTCCAAAAAAGCTGTTATTGTGATGGCAGCGGATAACGGGGTGATCAGGGAAGGTGTGGCTCAGTCGGATGCCCACGTGACCTCGACTGTGGTAGGCAATATGGCCCGGGGCGCTTCCACGGTATCCATACTGGCCCAGATGGCCGGGGCCGATGTATTTCCCGTTGATATTGGTATGGCCGATGATCTGTTTTGCCCAGGCGTCTTAAACCGGAAGGTTAGAAGGGGAACAGATAATATCGCCATGGGACCGGCCATGAGCCGGGCAGAGGCCGTCAGAGCCATGGAAATTGGCATTGAAATCGTGGGTATGTTGTACAAAAGGGGATATCGATTAATTGCCACCGGAGAAATGGGTATCGGAAATACAACCACAAGCAGCGCCATGGCTGCTGTGTATTTAGGCCTGGATGCGGCAAAGGTCACCGGCAGGGGGGCAGGGCTGGATCGCCAGGGCTATGAAAAAAAGATTCAGGTCATTCGTCAGGCGATTAAAAAAAATCATCCTGATGCCAATGACGGTCTGGATGTACTTCATAAGGTGGGAGGCCTGGATATTGCAGGCCTGACCGGCTGCTTTATCGGTGGAGCCATTTACCGGGTTCCGGTGGTGGTGGATGGATTGATTTCTGCGGTAGCAGCCCTGACTGCTGTGCGCCTGGCACCGGGCTGCCGGGAATATATGTTTCCGTCTCACTGTTCGGCCGAGCCGGCGGGGCGGCGGCTTTTGAATGCCTTAAATATGACGCCCTATATCGATGCCGGTATGTGTCTGGGGGAAGGTACTGGTGCGGTGACCGCCTTTCATTTGTTTGATACCGCTGTGACGGCATTTTACAGAATTCCCGAATTTGAGGCTGCGCACATTCCGGCTTATAAAAGACATAGCTGAAAAAGACATTATTGATGATAAGGAAAAAATTGAAAGGAAGAATACGCGATGATTAAAGTATGTATTTTTGACCTGGACGGAACACTGGCGGATACGCTGGAGTCCATTGCCGTGGCTTCCAATGAGGCGCTGGCGACTTCTGGGCTGGGGCCTCTGCCTGTGGAAAATTTCAGATACTATGCAGGCGACGGGGCAAAGGAACTGATTGTCCGTGCTCTTAAAGGGGCAGGTGATGAAAATCTGGTTCATTTTAATCAGGTTTTTGCGCGTTATTGTGATATTTTCAGAAAAGACTGTACATATAAGGTGACTGTGTTTGACGGAATGGCTCAGACACTGGAGCTGCTGAAAAAAAGAGGGATCCGTCTTGCCGTGCTGTCCAATAAGCCGCACGAGCGGGCGCTGGATGTGATTGGTGCCCTGTTTGGAGCAGATGTTTTTGATGTTGTGTGGGGACAAAAGGATGATGTGCCAAGAAAGCCGGATCCGTCAGGGGCACTGATGATTGCCCAAAAATTCCATGTGGCACCGGAAGAATGTATGTATGTCGGTGATACAGACGTGGATATGCAGACCGGTATTGGTGCAGGGATGTTTACTGTAGGTGTCCTCTGGGGATTTAGAAAAAGGGATGAGCTGGAACAAAATCATGCGCAGGCGATTGTAAGCCATCCGGAAGAACTGGTGGCACTGGCAGATCTGAAAAATGCGGGGGATGACTGATGAATTTTAAATTTGAAAAGCAGATGCTTACACTCTACGGAGTGACTGACCGTAAAAATTTAGGCAGCGTATCTTTGGAAGCGGCCGTGGAGGCCGTGCTTCAAGGTGGTGTGACGATGATTCAGCTAAGAGAAAAGGCGCTGGAAGATGAGGCGTTTATCCGTGAAGCCAAGAAAATTAAGGCGGTTACAGACAAATATCGTGTTCCGCTGCTTATTAATGATAATATTAAGGTTTGTATGGCCGTGGATGCGGCAGGCGTCCATGTGGGACAGTCGGATATGGAGGCCGGGGATGTAAGAGCCCTATTGGGGCCGGATAAAATTCTGGGCGTGACGGCCAAAACGATTGATCAGGCGGTTGCCGCATGGTCAGCGGGAGCTGATTATATCGGCAGCGGTGCGGTGTTTGGAACATCCACAAAGGCGGATGCCAAGAAAATGTCCCTTGAGACTCTGGATGAAATATGCCATAGTGTACCTATTCCGGTTGTGGCAATCGGAGGTATTGACGCACATAATATTCTTAAGCTTAAAGGCCATGGAATGGCCGGTGCCGCCATTGTTTCCGGCCTTTTTTCGGCAGATGATTTTTACGGTGCCGCCGTAAAGTTAAGACGTTTGTCTGAAGAAATCGTAAATCAAGGTGATTGTAAATAAAGCTTGACTTTTAAAAAGCCCTGCGGTATTCTTCTTGTTGAGACTAAGTTTCAATAAGAAAGGCAGGGCTTTTTTGTGAATAAATTAAGAATAAAAATGGACCGCAAATGGCGGTGGACAGTCATGATGGCGTTTGTCCTTTTGCTTTGGAGCGGAACCGTGGTATTGGCCGGCTGCGGCCCATCCCAGGCGGAAGATGGAGCCAGCCAATCTGGGACGCATCGTTTTAGTGTGGTATGTACGCTGTTTCCTCAATATGATTTTGCCAGAGCGATCGGCGGGGATGCGGTGGATGTGACCATGCTTTTAGACCCTGGAACAGAGTCCCACACCTTTGATCCAACGCCTGCGGATATGAAAAAAATCGCCCGTTCAGATCTGTTTATTTATACAGGTGCAGTGATGGAAGGCTGGTCCGGTGAGATTGTGGACAGCCTTGATGACAGTGTCCAGGTGGTTGATCTTTCCCAGTGCGTCAGCCTTGAGGAAGAAATTGAACTGTCGGATGAAGAAGACCATGACCATGATCACGGCCATGGCCATGACCACGGTGGCTATGATCCCCATTTCTGGCTGGATATGACCAATGCCGTTAAGATGGTGGAGGCTATATGCGATGCCTTTGTGGATATGGATCCGGCGCATGAGACCGAGTACCGTCAGAGAGCGCAGGCTTATGTGGATCAGCTGCTTTTGCTGGATGAGGCATTTATGGATGCCGTACAAAACGGAGAACGTCATGACATTGTGTTTGGCGGGCGGTTTGCCTATGGTTATTTCGTGAATCGTTACGGTGTGGACTTTGAAACTGTTTATCATACCTGTTCTGCGCAGTCCGATCCCAGTGTGGCCGATATGATTCGAGTTATTGATTATATTCGGATCCATGGCAATCCATGTATTTTTTATGAGGAACTCTCAAGCGGTACAGTGGCTAAAACGATTGCTCAGGATGAGCATCTTGAAACGGCTGTATTTACAACCGGACATAATGTGACAAAAGAACAGTTTGAAAACGGTGTAACATTTATTGACCTGATGTATCAGAATCTTGAGGCGCTTTACAGAGCCCTTGGGTATCCGGCGGATTAAAGGAGTTAAAAATATGGAATTATTAAAAGTGGAAAATGTTTCCATTGCCTATGACCATGAGCGGGATTTTGCTGTGGAAAATGTAAGCTTTTCTGTGAGGGACGGGGAATATATATGTATTGTGGGAAGCAACGGTTCTGGGAAAAGCACTTTGATTAAGGGCATTGCCGGGCTGATCGGTGTAAGCCGGGGAAGCATACACCGTCCCCTTCCCATTGAAGGTTATGCCTATCTTTCTCAGAATCATATGATTGATAAGGATTTTCCGGCTACTGTGGCCGAAGTTGTATTGTCAGGCACCCAAAAACAGGGAAAGCGTCTGCCTTTTTATACCAGATCGGACAGAAAAACAGCGGCCCAGGTGATGGCGATGATGGGGATTGATGAATTTGCAGGCCGGCGTATTGGAAACCTGTCCGGCGGACAGCAGCAGCGGGTTCTCCTGGCGAGAGCCTTTTGTCGTGATCCCAAATTACTTCTTCTGGATGAGCCCTGTGCCGGACTGGATCCGGCAATGACCCGTGAATTTTATGATATTTTAGACCGGCTTAACCGGGAAAAGCATATTGCGGTGCTGATGGTTTCCCATGATCTGGAGCAGGTCAGACAATATGCGCACCGGGTGATTGTGATGGATCAGACTGTGGAGTTTGATGGCACCCGGGATGAATGGCTGAAAATGGAGGGAGGAAAGAAAAATGACTGAGCTTTTGGATATGTTTTCCTATCCGTTTATACAGAGGGCTTTGATTGTGGGCCTGCTTGTTTCCCTGTGTGCGGCACTTTTGGGGGTTATTCTTGTATTAAAGCGTTATTCCCTGATCGGTCATGGTCTTGGAGATGTGGGTTTTGCTTCAACGGCGCTGGCCGTGGCATTGGGACTGCCTATTTTGCCTGTATCCATTCCGGTGGTGGTGGTGGCTGCCTGCCTGATTATGTTTTACAGCCAGAAAATTAAAAGCAGCGGGGATATTGCCATTGGTATGGTTGCCACCGGCGCTCTGGCATCAGGCGTCGTGATCACCGCCCTGTCCGGCGGCTTTAATGTGGATGTAAGCAATTATATGTTTGGAAGTATTCTGGCCATGAGTTCGTTGGATGTGACACTTTCCCTTATATTATCAGTTGTCATTATTATATTATTTGTGCTATGCTATAATCGGTTGTTTTTAATTACCTGTGATGAGGCGTTTGCCAGAGCCAGCGGTATCCCGGTTGGATTTTACCAGTTTGTGATTGCCCTGTTAACGGCCCTTACCGTTGTCCTGGGGATGCGGATGATGGGCAGCCTTCTGATTTCCAGCCTGATTATTTTTCCGGCAGTGATTGCCAGAAAGCTGGCGGCAAGTTTTAAAGCAGTGGTAATCACTGCAGTGATTTGCTCCATGCTGTGCTTTATCTGCGGAATTATTTTGTCCTTTGTGGTCAATCTGCCAACAGGAGCCAGTATTGTTCTTGTAAACATTTTTGTGCTGGCTGTTGTGACTCTGGTGAAAAAAATCGTCTCTTTTAAGTGATATTTTAAATTATCTTAATATTTTTTCAAAAATATATTCAAGGTATTTTGATATACTGTTATCATAATGCAGGGCCAAATGGTCATGAGTCAGAAGACGTTTTGCCCGACATCTAAAAATGACAGGTGGACAGCCTGAAAAATGAATCTTGAAAGGACGGGAATACCGTGAAAATAATTTCTTTTGCAGTACCATGTTACAATTCGGCCGCTTATATGAGAAAGTGTATTGATTCGCTGCTTGAGGCCGGGGAAGATGCGGAAATACTTATTGTAGATGACGGCTCTACAAAAGATGATACGGCAGCCATTGCCGATGAATATGAACAGAAATATCCGGGCATTGTAAAGGCCATTCATCAGGAAAACGGCGGCCACGGCGAAGCTGTCAATGCCGGTCTTCGCCATGCCACAGGGATGTATTATAAGGTTGTAGACTCCGATGACTGGCTGGATCGTGACAGCCTTAAAACGGTTATAGAAAAGCTTAAATTTTTCAGGAAAGAAAAGCAAAGAGTGGATATGATGATCTGTAATTATGTGTATGAGCATGTGGAGGACCAGACTTCTCATACTGTGCGCTACACAAACGCCCTGCCGTGTAACCGGATTTTTGGATGGAATCAGGTGGGCCATTTCCGACCGGATCAGAACCTTTTGATGCATTCTGTTATTTATCGCACAAAGGTGCTTAAACGCTCTGGCCTTGTTTTGCCAAAGCATACTTTTTATGTGGATAATTTGTTTGTCTATGTGCCCCTGCCTTATGTAAAAACGATGTATTACATGGATTTGGATTTGTACCGTTATTACATAGGCCGAGCAGATCAGTCTGTGAACGAGCAGGTTATGATTGGCCGTATAGACCAGCAGATTTATGTGAATAATCTCATGATTAATGCCTACAGTCTTCCGGTGGAGGTCAAAAATAAGCGGCTTGCCAAATATATGTTAAAATATTTGGCTATGATTTGCTGTGTGACTTCCATCATGCTTATTATTTCCGGAACAGAGGAAAACCGGGAAAAACTGAGAAGGCTATGGGGAGATTTCAAACTAAGGGATCCGAAGATGTACCGCAGAATCCGTTATGGTGTACGTGGTCTTGTAAGCAATCCCAAGGGCCGTTTTGCTGAAATGGTGGTCATTAAGGGCTATCATCTTGCTCAGAAAATTTTTAAATTTAATTAAGGCTGTGTGAGTAAATCTATGAATAAAAAAGTTTATCGGGTACGTGCCAAAAAACTGGATGAACAGGGACGGGGAATTGTGTCATTTAACCATTCCATGATTCCGGTGCCCGGACTTTTGCCGGGAGAACTGGCCGGTATCTGTCTGTATCGAAAAAGAGAAGAAACGCTTGGGCGGATTGTGGAAATTTTCGAACCCTCAAACCAACGGGTAAAGCCTTTGTGTCCCCATGCCGGTGTGTGCGGCGGCTGCCAGCTGCAGCATATGAACTATGAAGGTCAGCTGAAGTTTAAGCAGGCACAGGTGGAAAATTTGATGGGACACATGGGGCATGTCCAGCCGATTCTTGGTATGTCCAGTCCCTGTCATTACAGGCATAAGATTCATGCCACTTTGGGGTATGACCCTAAAGGCAGGGTTATTTCCGGAATTTATCAAGAAAAATCCCACAGACTGCTGTCTGTAAAGCAGTGTCTGATTCAGGACCCATGCGCAGATGAAATCATGGCTGTGATCAGATACTGGATGGAAAAGCTTCATATTGTGCCATATGATGAGGACCGCGGGCGGGGGATGATGCGTCATGTGCTTATTCGAAAAGGATACGCAACCGGACAGGTGATGGTGGTTTTTGTATTATCTGCCTTTCATTTTCCCCAGGGGAAACGGCTTAATGAGGCACTTTTAAGGGCGTTTCCTCAGATTAAAACCATTGTTTATAATGTTAACAGAGAAAAAACAAGTATGGTGCTGGGGGCACAGGAGAAGGTCGTTTACGGCGATGGCTATATAGAGGATGCGCTATGCGGCTGTAAATTCAGAATTTCTCCTAAATCTTTTTATCAGGTCAATCCGGCCCAGACCGGACGGCTGTATGAAAAAGCGATTGCGATGGCTGACCTTACAGGCCGTGAGACTGTTTTGGATGCTTATTGCGGCACAGGAACCATTGGACTGATTGCAGCCAAATGGGCGGCTTCAGTTACCGGAGTGGAACTGAACCGTGATGCTGTGAAAGACGCTCAAATGAATGCTAAAAATAACCGGATTTTAAATGCAGATTTTATCTGTCAGGATGCGGGCAGGTATATGACTCAGATGGCCAGGCGGGGAGAACGGGCAGATGTGGTCTTTATGGATCCCCCGCGAAGTGGAAGCAGCCGTGAATTTTTGGATGCCCTGCTTTTGATGGCTCCCAAACGGATTGTTTACATTTCCTGCAACCCACAGACACAGCGCAGGGATTTGGAATGGCTGGTTAAGGGTGGTTATCGGGTGCGCACCCTGGCTCCGGTGGATTTGTTTCCCATGACATCAGGTATAGAGAATATTGCAGCTCTTGAGAGGTGATGGATGTGAAAAAGCTTTTATTCATTGTGAACCCCAAATCGGGTAAAAGTCTTATAAAACCACATTTTTGTGATATTGTGGATGTTTTTGTAGCAGCAGGCTATGATGTGTGTGTGCACACGACCCAGGCTGTACGGGATGCCTATCAGGTTGCCAGAGACCGCAGCCGGGAGTTTGACCTGATTGTGTGCAGCGGGGGTGACGGTACTATGGATGAGGCTATGTCAGGGCTGATGGAGCTGGATATTCGAAAGCCGCTGGGCTATATTCCCGCAGGCACAACCAATGATTATGCCAAAAGTCTGGGAATTCCGGGGAATATGGTGGAGGCTGCAAAAGTTGCAGTCTCCGGTGTGCCAAAAGCTGTGGATGTAGGGGTTTTTAACAGTCGCTATTTTGCCTATGTGGCTGCCTTTGGCGCTTTTACCGATGTATCCTATCAGACAAAGCAGGAGCAGAAAAATCTCATGGGGCATCTGGCCTATGTTCTGGAGGGAATCAAAAGTCTGCCGTCGATTACCGCATATCCTATGACAGTGGAATTTGATGATCAGGTAATTACGGGAGATTTTGTATATGGAATGATTTCCAATTCAATTTCTATCGGCGGATTTAAATCCATCTGCAGCAAGGATATGGCTTTAGATGATGGGGTTTTTGAACTTTTGCTTGTACGGATGCCTAAAAATGTGTTGGAATTCCAGGCGATTGTGGGGGCCATGCTTTTGCAGAAGGTGGATGAGAAGCTGATGGTTTTTGCCAGAGTAAGCCATGTTCGTCTGAGCAGTGAGTGGGATGTTGCGTGGACGCTTGACGGTGAGGACGGAGGAAGTCATCGGGAGGTATATATTTACAACCTTTGTCAGGGCATGGAGATTGTGTGCCCAAAAGATGATCATAATGTATAGGGATTAAAAAATGCAGATGCCGGGCGGGTATTCTGCATTTTTATTTTGTAAACTTCACTTTTGGAAAAGTTTATGAAAAATTAATATTAAATAAAAGTGAAATATCTTGAAAAGTGAAATGTCTTGCCGTATACTGTAAAAAAGCAGCAAGGTTTCCGTTATTGCTGCGGGAAAAGGAGGGATAGTTTTGGATACGGAAAATGCTTCAGACAAACGGTGGGGGATGATCGGAATTATTATGCGGACGATTCCGGTGATTGATTCCAGGGTCAGCCGCATTGCAGAATCCGGAAAGGATGAAATTCCCAGGTCCCAGATTATGGCGCTTTTTACACTTAAATACTGCGGACAGTCTCACATGACCCATGTTGCCGAGAAAATGAAAGTATCCAACCAGCAGCTTACAAAGATCATTGATGCCCTTGTGCGCAGAGGGTATGTAAAGCGGGCCCAGGATCCGGACAACCGACGTCTGGTTAAAATCTCCATGACAGCTGAGGGAGAAGCCTATATTAAAGGGCTGCAGGATCGTATTCTTCCTCAACTGGCCAAAAGATTTGAATGTTTTTCAGATAAAGAACTGGAATGTATGGCCCAAAGTTTTGACACAATTTACAGAATTATGAAAGAGAAAGGAATTTAGACAGCATGAAGAAGCTTTTTAAGTATCTTAAAGACTACAAACTGTATATTTTCTTCATCGTTATTTTACTGGCCCTGCAGGCTTATTCCGAGCTGTCTCTGCCGTCGTATACATCGGATATTGTAAATGTAGGTATCCAGCAAAACGGTATAGATACCGCCCTGCCTGAGGTTGTTCGGGCATCGGAAATGTCCAGGCTGGAAATCTTTATGACTGAAGAACAAAGAGACCTTGTCGATGATGGTTATACGCTGGTTTCGGCCGGAGACAGCCAATATGTCAAAGACTATCCGGTGAGCCAAACCGAGGATATTTATGTGCTTGAAACAAAGGATAAAAAGCAGCGGGAAGATATGGAGGCTGCCTTTAGCCTGCCCATGCTTATTGTTTTTGGAATTGAAAGCGGCGGCGATGCGGCGGCGGCTATTGAGGATCAGCTGACGGCACAGATTCCGGAGACTCTGCTTGATTCCCTTCGGGATGAAAACGGCCGGATTGATTTGTTTGCTTTATTTGCCATGATGTCTGAGGACCAGCTTCAGGCACTTGCCCAGCAGATGACGGATCAAATGTCCCAGATGCCGGATATGCTTATGGAACAGATGGGAATTCAGTACCTTCAGAGTGAATATAAGGCTGTCGGTATGGATCTTAACCAGATGCAGAGCCACTATATTCTTGTAGCAGGTGCAAAAATGCTGGGGCTGGCGTTGTTTGCCATGGCAGTGTCTGTGGCAGTGACCTTTTTGTCGGCAAAAATTGCGGCCAGTATGAGCCGTAATTTGAGAAGACAGGTTTTTCACAAGGTGATCTCATTTTCCAGTACAGAGTTTGATAAGTTTTCCACAGCCTCTTTGATTACAAGAAGCACCAATGATATTCAGCAGGTTCAGATGCTTACCGTGATGCTCCTTCGGATGGTGATTTATTCACCGATCATTGCTTTAGGGGGAATTTATAAAGTTTTCCAGACAAACGGCAGCATGTGGTGGACGCTTGTGATCGGTGTGATCGCCATTTTTATTGTGGTAGGGATTCTGTTTACAACGGTGATGCCTAAATTTAAAGTGATGCAGAAACTGGTTGACCGTGTCAACCTTGTCACCCGTGAAATCCTTACCGGTCTGCCTGTCATCCGTGCCTTTAGCACAGAAGAACATGAAAAAGAACGATTTGACAAGGCCAATAAGGATTTGCTTAAGAATAATCTGTTTGTCAACAGAGCCATGTCCTGTATGATGCCTTTGATGATGCTGATTATGAATCTGCTCACGGTCCTTATCGTGTGGGCCGGCGCCGGCTATATTAATGATGGTGTGATGCAGGTTGGAGATATGATGGCCTTTATCCAGTATGCAATGATGATTATCATGTCCTTCCTCATGCTGTCCATGGTATCTGTAATGCTTCCAAGAGCAGCGGTGGCTGCAGAACGTGTGGATGAAATTATTACCACAGATCTGACAATTCATGAACCTGAATCACCCAAGGCAATGGATGATTCCCATAAAAAAGGCTATGTGGAATTTGATGATGTTTCCTTCCGTTATCCGGGCGCCGATGAAGACGTTCTCAGTCATCTCACATTCACGGCAAAGCCGGGACAGACAACGGCTATTATCGGAAGTACGGGAAGCGGAAAGTCTACGCTTGTGAATCTGATCCCCAGATTTTTCGATGTGACCGGAGGAACCATCCGGGTAGACGGACAGGACATCCGGGAAGTTTCCGGAAAGGATTTAAGAGATCGGATCGGTTATGTGCCTCAAAAGGGAATGCTTTTCTCCGGAACAATTGAGACGAATATTAAATACAGCGATCACAGCCTTTCGGATGAACGCATGGTTAAGGCTGCACGAATTGCTCAGGCAGAAGAATTTATCAGTGCAAAACCGGATCAGTATGACTCGGTGATTGCCCAGGGCGGAAACAATGTTTCCGGCGGACAAAAGCAGCGGCTTTCCATTGCCAGAGCCATTGCAAAAGATCCGGAAATTTATATCTTTGACGACAGCTTTTCGGCGCTGGACTATAAAACGGATGCTGTGCTTCGACGGGCGCTGCGTGCGGAAACCGCTGAGAGTACGGTGATTATTGTGGCTCAGCGTATCAGTACGATTTTAAATGCAGATCAGATTCTTGTGCTGGATGAAGGTCATATTGTAGGTAAAGGAACCCACGAGCAGCTGCTGGAGGACTGCGAGGTTTATCGACAGATTGCCACAAGCCAGCTGTCTGAGGCTGAACTAAAAGGAGGTAAGAGCAATGAGTAATCATGGAGGAATGCGTCACGGCCCTATGGGCGGCGGAAGGATGGCTTCCGGTGAAAAGGCGAAAAATTTCAAGGGTACCATTAAAAAACTCTTATCTTATATGGGACGGTTTAAGCTGGCCCTGGGGCTGGTGATGATTTGTGCTGTGGGAAGTACAGTATTTAATATTGTAGGCCCGACGATTTTGGGAAATGCCACAACAGAAATTTTTAATGGTTTGATCAGTAAGGTTCAGGGGGGCGCAGGCATTGACTTTGGTGCTCTGGGAACGATTATTTTGTCACTGGTGGCGCTTTATGCTGCAAGTGCCCTGTTTTCTTTCATCCAGCAGCTGACAATGACTCAGATCACCCAGAAAACGACATACCGTATGCGAAAGGAAATGACCGATAAGTTTCACCGTATGTCCATGAACTATTTTGATACAAAAACCCATGGGGAAATTCTTTCCAGGGTTACCAATGATGTGGATACGATCAGTATGAGTCTGAATCAGGCGATTTCTCAGCTGATTACATCGGTGACCATGATTATTGGTGTTTTGATAATGATGTTTCGGATTAATGTGGTCATGACGCTGGTGGCTCTGCTGATTGTGCCGGTTTCCCTTGCTTTTGTCATGGTCATTGTGAAACATTCTCAGAAATATTTCCGCAGTCAGCAGTCTTTTCTGGGAGATATTAACGGCCATGTGGAGGAAGTCTACAGCGGGCATCACATTGTCCGTGCGTTTAATAAAGAGGCGGACGTGACAAAGGAATTTGATGAGATCAATGAAAAATTATATGAATCTGCCTGGAAATCTCAGTTTTTATCTGGTGTGATGCAGCCGGTGATGGGTTTTGTAGGCAACCTGGGTTATGTGGCTGTTGCTATTTTAGGCGGTTATTATGCGGCCCGCCAGGTGATTGAGGTGGGACAGATTCAGTCCTTTATCCAGTATGTGCGAAGCTTTACTCAGCCGATTACCCAGCTGACCCAGGTGTCGAATATGCTCCAGCAGCTGGCAGCTGCCTCTGAGCGTGTATTTGAGTTTTTGGATGAAGCCGAGGAAGCGCAGACTGTCCAGCATCCGGTTTCAGTGGAAGGGCTTGAAGGTCATGTGGAATTTGATCATGTCCATTTTGGATACAATCCTGATAAAATTATTATTAATGATTTCAGTGCGAAAGTTGAAAACGGACAGAAGATTGCGATTGTAGGCCCTACCGGTGCCGGCAAGACAACAATGATTAAACTGCTTATGCGTTTTTATGATGTCAACAGCGGATCCATTAAAATCGACGGCCATGATATCCGGGATTTTAACCGCAGTGAACTGCGTCAGATGTTTGGTATGGTGCTTCAGGATACATGGCTGTTTAATGGAAGTATTAAAGAAAATATTCGTTACGGACGTCTGGATGCCACGGATGATCAGGTTGTGGAAGCCGCAAAGGCGGCTTATGTGGATCACTTTGTAAGAACATTGCCCGATGGTTATGATATGGAGCTTAATGAAGAGGGAACCAATGTTTCCCAGGGACAGAAACAGCTTTTGACCATTGCAAGAGCTATTCTTGCGGATCCTAAGATTTTGATTTTGGATGAGGCTACAAGCTCTGTGGATACACGAACCGAAGTCCGTATTCAGAAGGCTATGGATAATCTGATGAAAGGCAGAACAAGTTTTGTCATTGCCCATCGGCTTTCCACGATTCGGGATGCGGATCTGATCCTTGTGATGAAAGATGGGGATATTATTGAGCAGGGCCGTCATGAACAGTTGCTGGCTGCGGGAGGCTTTTATGCCAATCTTTATAATTCTCAGTTTGAAAAGGCAGTTTGTTAGCCGGAAATGGAATGAATGATGACTTACACATATGAATGGTATCAGTGGCTGTTGTTTTTCTATTTTTACTGTTTTGTAGGCTGGTGCTTTGAATCGGCCTATGTTTCTCTGGCAAAGCGGCGGTTTGTCAACAGGGGCTTTCTTCATGCCCCGCTGCTGCCGATTTACGGAAGCGGAGCTATCGTAATTCTATTTGCATCTATTCCGGTTAAGGATCACTGGTGGCTTGTATTTATTGTTGGTGCATTGGCTGCAACGATCCTGGAGTATTTTACCGGTGTACTTATGGAAGCTTTATTTAAGGTGCGTTATTGGGATTACAGCAATCAAAAATTCAATTTTCAGGGACATATTTGTTTGTCCTCAACCCTGGCCTGGGGTGGGCTCTCTGTTTTGCTCCTTTATGTGATTCACCGCCCCGTGGCCTATGTGATGACTCAGGTGATTCCCCGATTGCCGCAGATTATCGGCGCGGTCTTGATTTCAGTGGGATTTGCTGCCGATTTTGTGATTTCGTTCAGGGATGCCTGGGGACTGCGCCGGATTCTGGAAAAAATGACCCAGTTAAAGGCAGAAATTTCAGAGCTTCAGGAGCGAATTTTGGAGACAACGGAGGAAAAACTGGCGCTTATCCGCAGCGAGTCTTCCCAGTGGCTGGAAAATCGCAGAGAGGAGTCTTCCCAGTGGCTGGAAAGCCGCAGAGAAGAGGCTGCCAAGCGTCGGGTGAACCTGAGAGAAGAATATGTACAGCGGCTTGAAAATATTAAGCAGGAAAGTTTTGCCTGGCTTTATGGGGACAAAGATGAACGATCAGAACATATTTTGGCGCTGCACCGTTACCTGGACGATCATTTGGAACGTCTTAAAGCGCGGGAGAGTGAGACTGATCAGGAAAAACGGGGGCTGATGATTCGGAAAATTGAGAAACTGCAGGCGTCTTATAAAAGTCTGAAAGCAAGATCCGGAGTAAAAAGAGCCTCGATTTTAAAACGAAATCCAGGGGCTGTGTCCAAAAAGTTTGAGGCCGCTATGGCTGAATATAAATTAAGGGTTCTGGAACGAAAAAAAGACAGAGAAGATCAATAAGGAGGACAAAGAAGACATTATGTCCAGGGATTCAAAAAATAAAGAAATTAAAACAAATGCCATGCGTTTTCTGGACAAAAATAAGGTTGTCTATGAGGTTGTTCAGTACGCGTGTGATGATTTTATTGATGGCATTGAAACAGCGAAAAAAACCGGAATTGAAATTCCGCAGTCTTTTAAGACCCTTGTTACGGTGGGCAAGAGCGGCGGATATTATGTTTTTGTCATTCCGGTGGATCGGGAACTGGATTTAAAGGCAGCGGCCCGGGCCGTGAACGAAAAATCTGTGGAAATGATTCATGTGAAGGATATTCAAAAGATTACAGGTTATATTCGGGGCGGATGCAGTCCGCTTGGGATGAAAAAGGCTTATCCCACAGTAATTGATGAATCTGCCATGGATTTCCCGTGGATTGCAGTCAGCGGCGGCCGTATCGGATCAACCCTTAAAGTAAGTCCAAAACAGCTTCAGGCCGTTACACATGCCGTGTGTGCGGCAGTGACATTTGGCGAGAGGTGAGACAATGCAGACAAGTGTACGTTTTTCTATTGCGGTTCATATTTTACTTTGTACCTGTGTTTACAGCGGTCAAAAAAAGGTGACAAGCGATTTGATTGCCGCACAAATCGGAACCAATCCGGTTGTGATCCGCAAAATTATGAGAAATCTTAATGATGCCGGTATGATTGAAAGTCCAGTGGGCATTGGCGGCATACGCCTGCTTCAAAAGCCTGAAAATATTACGCTGCAGGATGTTTTTAAGGCCGTTGAGGGGGATGGCCATTTGTTCCGTGTCCATGACGCCGTCTCCAAAGATACGCCGGCCGGCCGTATTCATGATGTGGTGGCGGAAAGTTTTGGAAAGCTGGAATCAGCCATGGATGAGACCATGGCATCGATGACATTGGGCCAGCTGATCAGAGATTATGAACGGCCGTTAAAAAAGAAGGATACATCCTATATTCTGCTATAAGGATCAGGTTCCGGAGGGATGCCAGGGC
Source organism: uncultured Lachnospiraceae bacterium (assembly GCA_905199445.1). Taxonomy (GTDB): domain Bacteria; phylum Bacillota; class Clostridia; order Lachnospirales; family Lachnospiraceae; genus Catenibacillus. The sequence continues at coordinate 126,875 of CAJKGK010000005.1, forward strand.
AGGTCTTCGATCGATCTGATATAAGAAGAAAATGCAGGGCAGTCATAGATATAGACTGCGCCTGCATTTTCTTGTTTGGCTTAGCAGACAAAATGAATTTTTTGCTGCTGGCATGTAAATTCCACTTCTTTGCGGGGATGATAGGTTTCGCCGTCAGTATGAACCCTGGCGGGCTCATTCAAAATAATTCTGGCGCTGCGGCAGGAAAAAATATTGATACCATTAAAGCCGGTGTGTTTGCCGGCCAGTGCCATAGGAAGGATGCATATAGCCTTAAACTTTGGCAGATGATGAACGATACACAGATCTAAAAGTCCATCCGAAGGGTTGGCCGAAGGGGCGAAGGCAAAGCCGCCGCCCTCGTAAGGCTGAATATGGGCTGAAGCAAATAAATATTTTTTCAGATGCAGAACCTTTCTGTCATCCAGAATAATGGTAGCCCGTTTAAAGCGGTGACGGATCATCTGGCGAATGGCGATGATCATATAAGTCAGCTTTCCCAGGCCAAGGCGATTTAAAACAGACTTAATTCTGGAGTGAAGGGCTTCATCGGTGATGGCAGCGTCAAATCCGCAGCCGCTGCTTACAATGAAACGTCTGGGGGCTTTTCCCGGGGCTCTGACGATGCCGTAATCTAAAAGCAGCTCCCGCTTTTTCTGCAAAATACTGTGAAGCATCTGTATCGGCGTTCCTGTGAGTTTCAGGCTGCGGGCAAAGTCATTGCCTGAGCCTGTGGGAATATAGGCCAGGGTGGCCAGCTCCATATGCGCCAGACCATTGACGGCTTCATTGAGCGTACCGTCTCCGCCGCAGATGACAATGGTGACCGGTTTTTTCAGGTTTTTTGTCAGCTGGCTAACGATCTGCGTACAGTGACCGCTGTAGCGGGTGAAAAATACCTTCCAGCTAAAGGGGACAGAGCGAAGATAAGGATAAAGCTGGGTGCGCCATATTTTAAGTCCATGACCGGTTCTGGAATGGGGATTGACAATAAAATAATAGTCTGCCATTTATTTGGAATAATCAAACAGTTCGACGCGCTCGCCGGCTGGTCCCATGAAGAAAATATTTTTAACGCCATTGGGATAAAAGTCAGGCATTTTATTGATTTCTTCGGTCTCAAAAACAATCCCCTTTGCCTTTAATTCTTCCACCAGTGCTTCGATTCCCTGAACTTCCAGGGCAATATGGTTTACAATGCCGGCTCTGTCTACGGCACCGTTTTGAATAAATTCGATAATGCAGCGTCCGCACTCTACAAATTCCAGACATAAATCATCTTTCTGATAACTGTAATATGGGCGAAAACCCAGATGGTCAATATAGAATTTGGCACAATTTTGGGCATCTGCTGTCACAATTCCAATATGGGCTAAACCCGAAATCAGATAGTTTTTCAATCTTTTCAGCCTCCAATTTTTGTTATTTTCTACAGTATAGCAGACTTGTGCAATAAATACAATAAATCTTGTAAAAGACATTGTCTTTGTGACAAAAACACGGAATGCATCTGAAAATGGCTGTTCCGTCATTTTTTAAGGCTGAAATCGTTGACAAATCTCTGAAAAGGCAGTATGATATGAGACAAAGTTTTACTGTATGGGTTGACAACTTTAGTGCGGTAAAAGATATAGGAGGATGAGAATGATGAAAAAGATATTAGGTCTTGTTTTGGCGGGCGCTATGGTTTTATCAATGGCTGCGTGCGGAAATGACGGCGCATCGGGGAGTGCTTCCGGTGACGGTAGCCAGGCAGCGGACGGAACTGTATTTAAAATCGGCAGCATCGGCCCCACAACCGGTGATAATGCCATTTATGGCAATGCTGTTAAAAACGGTATACAGCAGGCTGTGGATGAGATTAATGCTGAAGGCGGTATTAACGGTGTAAAAATTGAATATCAGTTCCAGGATGATGAATCTGATGCCGAGAAATCTGTGAATGCATATAATACATTGAAGGACTGGGGGATGCAGATGCTTGTGGGAACGGTAACTTCCACGCCATGTGAAGCGGTTGTCACCAAAACCCATGAGGATAATATGTTCCATTTTACACCGTCTTCCACATCTGTCAATGCGATTCAGTATGACAATGCATTCAGAATGTGTTTCTCTGATCCGAATCAGGGAAAGGCTTCGGCAGACTATATTGCGGATAACGGGCTGGCAACAAAGATTGCGATTATTTATAACAGCTCAGATACCTATTCATCAGGTATTACCGATACATTTGTAAAGACAGCAGAAGAAAAAGGACTTGAGATTGTGTCTAAGGAAGCGTTTACAGCGGACAGCAACAAGGACTTTTCCGTACAGCTTCAGAAAGCAAAGGATGCAGGCGCAGAACTTTTGTTCCTCCCGATCTATTATACAGAAGCCTCTCTGATTCTTGCTCAGGCCGACAAGATTGGCTATGAACCTGTTGTTTTTGGCTGTGACGGCTTTGATGGTCTTCTTGCTGTTGAAAATTTTGATCAGTCTCTTGCTGAAGGGGTAATGTTTTTAACACCTTTCTCTGCGGATTCCACAGATGAGCTGACACAGAATTTTGTTTCTAAATTTACTGAAAATTTCGGCGGTACACCCAATCAGTTTGCAGCCGATGCCTATGACTGTGTATATGTAATTAAGGCAGCCGCAGAAAAAGCCGGTATTACGCCATCCATGAGTGCTTCAGAAATCTGTGATGCGATGAAAACAGCCATGACTGAAATTTCATATGACGGTCTGACTGGTTCTCAGATTTCCTGGGGCGCAGACGGAGAACCGGAAAAAGCGCCGATTGTTGTTAAGGTTGAAAACGGAGCATATACGATCCTGAAATAATCGCAACAACCCGAAAGGGGCTGCCTTTTGCAGCCCCTTTTTGGCGTATGGGCATACTGAGAAATTCTGGAAAATGCCGCACAGACGGCGCTATGATCGATGAAAGAGGTGTTTGTTTATATGAGTTTCATTTCCTATTTGATTAACGGAATCAGTTTGGGAAGCGTTTATGCGATTATTGCCCTTGGCTATACGATGGTGTATGGAATCGCTAAAATGCTTAATTTTGCCCATGGTGATGTCATCATGATCGGCAGTTATGTTGTTTTTACATTTGTCAGTACGCTGGGAATGAACCCGATTCTGGCAATTATGATAGCCATTGCCTTTTGTACAATTCTTGGAATGGTTATTGAGCGTGTGGCCTATAAACCTTTAAGAGGTGCGACTCCGCTGGCTGTGCTGATTACAGCTATTGGTGTCAGCTATCTGCTTCAGAACATTGCCCTTCTGATTTTTGGAGCCAGCCCTAAAGCCTTTACGTCTGTTGTGACCATACCCGCAATAAAGCTGGCAGACGGTGCGCTGACCATTTCCGGTGAAACGATTGTAACCATTATGACATGTATTTTGATTATGATCGGTCTGATGCTGTTTATTAAAAAGTCCAAATCCGGACAGGCTATGCTGGCTGTTTCCGAGGACCGGGGTGCAGCTACGCTGATGGGGGTTAATGTAAATAAAACCATTGCTCTGACTTTTGCCATTGGTTCTGGTCTGGCGGCAATTGCCGGTGTACTTTTATGTTCCGCCTATCCGACACTGACACCTTATACAGGATCCATGCCAGGGATCAAAGCTTTTGTGGCTGCCGTGTTTGGTGGCATTGGATCCATACCAGGCGCATTGATTGGCGGTATATTACTCGGGGTCATTGAAAACCTGGCAAAGGCATATATTTCCTCACAGATGGCGGATGCCATTGTGTTTGCTGTGCTCATTATTGTCCTTCTTGTAAAACCTACAGGTATTTTGGGCAAAAAGATCAGTGAGAAAGTGTAGGTGAATGGCGATGAAGACAAAAAAAATAAGTAAATCCATGAAAAATAATATGATTACCTACGGTATTGCCATTGTGGCCTTTATTGTTGTTCAGATCATGCTGGCCACAGGCAGTATGTCCAGTCTGATGAAGGGGCTTTTAGTCCCCCTTTGTACGTATGCGATTCTGGCAGTCTCTTTAAATCTGACGGTAGGTATTCTGGGTGAACTGAGCCTGGGACATGCAGGTTTTATGTGTGTGGGTGCATTTGCAAGTGCATTTTTTTCTGTATGTACGGCTCAAAGTATTCACAATGATCTGCTTCGCTTTATGACTGCACTGCTTATCGGGGCCGTAACGGCAGGGTTGTTTGGAATCTTAATCGGCATTCCGGTTCTCCGGCTTCAGGGGGATTATCTGGCGATTGTAACGCTGGCTTTTGGCGAGATTATTAAAAATGTAATCAATGCCCTTTATGTGGGAATCGATGGTCATGGACTTCATGTTTCTCTTAAGGACAGTGCTTCCCTGAATCTGGAAGCGGACGGTCGGGTGATCATCAACGGTGCACAGGGAATTAGTGGTACGCCCAATGATTCGACGTTTATCATTGGCTTTATTTTACTGATTGTTACGCTGGTGATTGTTTTAAATATGGTGAATTCCAGAACAGGACGGGCGGTCATGGCCATCCGGGACAATAAGATTGCAGCCGAGTCTGTGGGGATCAATATCACAAAGTACAAGCTTATGGCATTTTCTGTTTCAGCGGCATTAGCCGGAGTTGCCGGCGGCCTGTATGCCCATAATCTGTCCACCCTGACGGCTCTGCCCAAAAATTTTGGCTATAATATGTCTATTATGATTCTTGTTTTTGTGGTGCTTGGCGGTATTGGCAATATATGGGGGTCCATGGTGGCTGCCGTGATTTTAACACTGCTGCCGGAGCTGCTTAGAGGCCTTAACGATTATCGTATGCTTATTTATGCCGTTGTTCTTATCGTGATGATGCTCTTTAATTGGAGCCCAAAAGCAAAAGAACTTCGGGGACGTTTTTCCGTGAAGCACTTTTTTGGGAAAAATAAACAGACAAAGGAGGCGAAGTAATCATGGCAATGCTGGAGGTTAAAAATCTGGGAATTTCCTTTGGCGGCTTAAAGGCTGTTGATGGATTTTATATTACAATTGAAAAAGGACAGCTTTATGGACTGATTGGTCCCAACGGCGCAGGCAAAACCACAGTGTTTAACATGCTTACAGGTGTCTATAAACCCAATGAGGGCATTATTCGTCTGGACGGGCAGGACCTTACGGGAAAAAAGACCATTGAAATCAATAAGGCCGGTGTGGCCAGAACCTTTCAGAATATTCGCCTGTTTAAGGATATGACCGTGCTTGACAATATTAAAGTTGGCTTGCACAACCATTATCAATATTCTACAATTGAAGGGATCTTAAGACTTCCCAGATATTTTAAAGTAGAAAAAGAAATGAATGAGAAAGCGATGGCGCTTTTGAAGGTATTTGGACTGGAAACAGCTGCACAATATAAGGCATCCAATCTGCCCTACGGACAGCAGCGTAAGCTGGAGATTGCCAGGGCACTGGCGACACAGCCCAAGCTTTTGCTTCTGGATGAGCCGGCAGCGGGGATGAATCCCAACGAGACCGGTGAGCTGATGGATATGATTCAGTTTGTACGAAGTGAATTTGATATGACCATTTTATTGATCGAGCATGATATGAAACTGGTGTCGGGTATTTGTGAACAGCTGACGGTTTTGAATTTTGGTCAGGTGCTGGCCTGCGGAAAAACAGGGGATGTTCTCAATCATCCTCAGGTGATTACGGCGTATCTTGGTGAATAGGAGGAAATATTTATGGCAATGCTTGAAGTTAAAAATCTTGAGGTGTACTATGGCATGATTCAGGCACTCAAGGGTATTTCCTTTGAGGTGGATGAGGGGGAAGTTGTGGCCCTTATCGGCGCCAACGGCGCCGGAAAGACGACAACACTGCACACAGTGACCGGGCTGATTGCGCCTAAGAGCGGACAGATTATTTTTGAAGGCAGGGATGTGACAAAGGTTCCGGGACATAAGCTGGTGTCTATGGGAATTGCTCATGTGCCCGAAGGACGCCGGGTGTTTTCTCAGCTCTCCGTGTATCAAAATCTAAAGCTTGGGGCTTATACGAGAAAGGATAAAAATGAAATTGAGGAAACTCTGGATCATATTTATGAGCGCTTTCCCAGATTAAAGGAGCGTAAAAATCAGCTGGCCGGAACACTGTCCGGCGGTGAACAGCAGATGCTGGCCATGGGCCGTGCTCTGATGAGCCGTCCCAGAATTATTTTAATGGATGAACCGTCGATGGGGCTGTCGCCTATTTTTGTCAATGAGATTTTTGATATTATTAAGGAAGTCAGCTCGGCGGGCACAACGGTTCTTCTGGTGGAACAAAATGCAAAAAAGGCATTATCCATTGCAGACAGGGCCTATGTTCTTGAAACCGGAAACATTACATTAAGCGGTGATGCCAAGGTGCTTATGAATGATGATTGCGTGAAGAAAGCTTATCTCGGAGAATAAACAAAGGAGGGTATGGAAATTGGATAACATTGTCATTACAATCGCAAGACAGTATGGAAGCGGCGGCAAAACCGTGGGACATATGCTGGCCGAGGATCTGGGATTCAACTTTTATAATCGGGAAATTATGCGTCTGGCCTCCGAGGACAGTGGAATTAATGAAAAGCTTTTCGGGCGGGTAGATGAAAATCTGAAAACCAGCCTGTTAAAACGTCTGGCGGGGGTTAAAAATATCTATGACGGAAAACTTATACCGCCTGAGGACGGAGATTTTGTCAGCGATGATAACCTTTTTAATTATCAGGCTAAAATTATTAAACAGCTGGCTGAAACGGAAAATTGTATTATTATCGGACGGTGTGCGGACTTTATTTTGAAAGATTATCCCAACTGTTTAAGTGTCTTTGTTCATGGTTCTGAAGAATTTTGTTTTGCCCGCTCCATGGAGCGCAACAGCATGACCGAACGGGAGATGCGCCGGTTTATCGCCAGAACCGATAAATATCGGGGGGATTACTATAAATATTATACGGGCCGCAGCTGGTATGATGCCAGAAATTATGATCTGTGTTTAGACAGCAGTAAGCTGGGATTTGAAGGCTGTGTGGAAGCCATTAAGGCCCATATGGCGGTGCGCTTTAAGGGTTTTTCGGGAAGGTGAAAATCAGTGGATGAAAAGAGGGCCTTTAAGCGGGGAATAAAGGCTGGTGTGCCCATTGGTCTTGGGTATTTTCCTGTTTCTTTTACTTTTGGGTTTCTGGCTGTATCTTCAGGTCTTCCTCTGTGGGCCGCAGTGATGATCTCCCTGACCAATCTTACAAGTGCGGGGCAGTTTGCGGGGATGAATCTGATTTTGGCCGGAGCCGGCTACGGAGAACTCGGGCTGACGACTTTGATGATTAATCTGCGATATATGCTTATGTCGCTGTCATTGTCACAGAAAATCGAAGCCAAAATTCCCATATGGAAACGTCTGATCTTTGCCTTTGGTATTACTGATGAAACCTTTGTGGTTGCCTCCATGACCAGGGGGACCATAAAAGCCGGCTATATGTTTGGCCTGATTTTATTGCCTGTTGTGGGCTGGAATGTGGGAACTGTGTGCGGAGCCTGTATTTGCGGACTTCTGCCTGTGGCCCTTCAAAACGCCATGGGGATTGCCCTTTATGCCATGTTTATTGCACTCATAGTTCCAGCAGTCAGGGATTCTATGAAGATTTTGGCTGTTGTGCTGATCGCGGTGCTGATCATGAGTGTGTTTAAATATGTACCTTTGTTCGGTTTTGTATCATCTGGTTTCCGGATTATTATTGCGACTGTGGCTGCGGCAGCCTTTGGGGCCGCTTTTTTTCCCACGTCTCAGGATGAACAAAATGAAGCATATGAAAAAGGAGAGCAGCCATGAGTACGCAAAGACTGATTGTATGCATTCTGGTGATGGCACTGGTGACCTATATTCCCAGAGTATTGCCGGTGACGGTTTTCAGAAAGCAGATTAAATCCCGATTTATTCGTTCTTTTCTGGATTATACACCTTATGCCGTGCTGGGAGCCCTGACCTTTCCGGATGTACTGTATGCTACAGGAAGTTATATTTCTGCAGCAGCAGGGATGATTGTGGCAATGATCCTGGGATTTTTCAGGCGAAGCCTGGTGGAGGTGGCTGTTGCAGCCATTGGCGTTGTATTTCTGGTGGAAATACTATTTTAATAGCTGACAGCCAGATGTTCGAAAAAATATATTTCATATAAATCCGGTGCATGGAATTGTGTGTGCACCGGATTTGTTGTATACTTGTACATGAGCTTAAAATGAATGGAGGAATCAACGTATGAGCCGTATGCTGATTGTGATTGACATGCAGAATGATTTCATTGACGGGACTCTGGGGACGGCGCAGGCCAGAGCCATTATACCTAAAGTCGTGGATAAGATAAAAAATTATAAGGGGCAGGTCATGTACACCAGAGATACCCATGATGAAAATTATCTGAATACTCAGGAAGGCAGTAAACTTCCGGTAGAGCACTGTATACTGGGCACACAGGGCTGGGAACTTCACCCTGAAATTGATGCTTTGGCTAAAGAAAATAACAGCCTTATTTTTGATAAGCCGACTTTTGGTTCTATGGGGCTGGCAGGGTGTTTAAACGGCATACAAAAGGTGGCAGCCATCGATGAGCTGGAGCTGGTTGGTCTTTGCACAGATATTTGTGTGATCTCCAATGCGCTGCTGCTGAAAGCAATTTTACCGGAGACTCGAATTGTGGTGAACTCAGACTGCTGTGCCGGTGTAACACCTGAAAGTCACGAAAACGCCTTAAAAGCCATGGCAGCCTGCCAGATTGAAATCCGATGACCAGGGATTTTGTTGGTGATGGGGAACAAACGGTTATTTATGAGCTGGAACGGATGAAGCGAAAAACTTTAAGTATTCATCTGGAGGATGATGGGCGGGTTGTTGTCAAGTCGCCCTATGGGATAAAAAACAGTGAAATTCGTGCACTTGTGGGTAAAAAGGCACAGTGGATTCTGGAAAAACAGGCGCTTTTGAAAAAGCAGGCCAGCCAGAGAATTGTTCACCGTTTTGCCCAGGGAGAAAAATTCCTGTTTTTGGGACATATGTATAACCTTCACATGAATTATCACAGCGGACTGGATAAAATATGTGTCAGCACAAAGGATGATTGTCTGATCGTGGAAACGCCGGTGGTAGATACGGAGCAGATTGAGGCTGCTATTTTGCTGTGGTATAAAGAAAATGCCCTTAGACTGATGCTTCAAAGAGTCGATGATTACGGACCTCAGGTGGGTGCCAGACCTGAAAAGGTGATGATTAGACAGCAAAAGCGGCGTTGGGGCAGCTGTAACAGCAGGGGCGAGCTAAGGTTAAACTGGAAGCTGATTATGGCGCCTCTGCCGGTGCTGGATTATGTGGTTGTTCATGAACTGTGTCATTTACTGCATATGGATCATTCGGCTTTGTTCTGGGCAGATGTAGGCAGAGTGTTTCCGGATTATAAAACATGCAGGCAGTGGCTGAAGACGTATGGTCATTTGCTGGAGTGGCATACGATACAAAACACATCTTTGGCCGGCCAGAGAAAGGATGAGGATGAATGAGTTTTCATACAGATAAACTTGATTTAACAACGGCGGTAAAACTAAATAACGGTGTCATGATGCCTGTGTTTGGACTGGGTGTTTATAAATCCGGTCCGGATACAAAGCAGGCTGTATTAGATGCCCTTGAAGCCGGGTATCGTCATATCGATACAGCGGCTCTGTATCAGAATGAGGCTATGGTGGGAGAGGCGATTAGGGAAAGCGGTATTCCAAGAGAAGAAATTTTTGTGACCACAAAACTGTGGAACGATGATATGAAAAATGGAACGCAGATGCAGGCCTTTGAGCGCAGTCTGAAGCTTTTAGGGCTGGATTATGTGGATCTGTATTTGATTCACTGGCCTGTATCCAGTGCCCTGGAAGCTTCCTGGAAGGTTCTTGAGCAAATTTATAAGGAAGGAAGGGCCAGAGCCATCGGCGTAAGTAACTGTCATATGGAACATTTGATGCGTGTCATGGCCTGTGCTCAAGTTGTGCCGGCGGTGAATCAGATCGAATGTCATCCTTATTTAAGTCAGACACCTTTAAGAACCTTCTGCAATCACCTGAGTATTGAGGTGACGGCCTGGTCTCCCCTGGGACGGGGCGGGGTGCTTGAGGATGCGGTCATCGCCCGTTTAGCTGCCAAATATAATAAAACCCCGGCTCAGATTGTGCTGCGCTGGGAGCTTCAGGAAGGTATTATGGTGATTCCAAAATCTGTTCATAAGGAACGTATCCTGGAAAATGCCGATATATTTGATTTTGAAATCGTTCGTGCCGATATGGAACTGATGCGTAAGCTGAATAAAAACCATCATTTCGGCACCAATCCGGATAATTTTGAGGATAAAAAATGGTAAGGATATTAGTTGCGCTGCCGGCCACGTCTGAACACAGAAAAATGTTTGAATCTGCTGCCCCTGCGGCTGAGATTCGCTATATACCATCAGAACAGGTGCAGGCACAGGATGTTAAAAACGTGGATATTATTATAGGTAATATATCGGCAGACCTGGTTTCAAAGGCTGAAAATCTGAAGTGGCTGCAGCTGAATAATGCAGGCACCGAGGGCTTTTGTGAGCCTGGTGTATTGCCCGAAAATGCTGTACTGACCAATGCGACCGGAGCCTATGGTATGGCCATCTCTGAGCATATGATTGCGATGCTGTTTATGCTTCACAAGCATTTGGATCAGTATTATCTGGATCAGCAGAAATGTTTGTGGAAAAAGCGGGCGCCGATGACCGTTGTGGAGGGCAGCACCACACTGGTTATCGGCCTGGGGGATATAGGAACAACCTTTGCAAGAAAAATGGCTGCCCTGGGCAGTACGGTTATAGGTATTCGAAGAAGCAGGGTGCCAAAGCCTGATTATGTAAAGGCTCAGTATACCATGGATCATCTTGAGGAATTGCTTCCTCAGGCGGATATTATAGCACTGGCGCTTCCTGGTTATGAAAAGACCTGGCATGTGATCAATGAACATACCCTTTCTTTAATGAAGCCTACAGCGGTTCTCATTAATGTGGGCCGGGGATCGGCAGTGGATGCTATGGCACTGTGTGATGCCTTAAATGAAGGCCGTCTGGAAGGCGCCTGCTTGGATGTAACCGATCCTGAACCCCTTCCTGAAGATCATCCTCTCTGGAAGGCAAAAAATGTGATCATTACACCCCATGTTTCCGGAGGATACAGATTAAGGGAAACCCTTGAAAAAATTATGGCACTGTCTGCACGTAATCTGGAACATTATATGAAGGGTGAGCCTTTGGAATGTGTCGTGGATTTAGAGACCGGTTATGTGAGAAAAAAAGATATGTAAAAAAATGATAGATGAGAAAAAACGGTACATGATCATTTTCAGATGACAAAAAAGCGTTTTCAGACTACCGATGCGGTGATATGAAAACGCTTTTTAAGATTTTTAGTTTCCTTTGCTGCTTAAAGGGTTTTGACCGTCTGTCCAAAAGGGATTGTTATCAGGGGCGCATTTTCCGCCTTTGACGTAGCTGGAATTTTGTTTGATCATTTCCTGGGGCTCATATTCAAAGTTTTTGTGCGCCCGATGGGCATACAGATCATTTCCCTTGCCTTTGAGCTTGCCTTTTAAATGGCAGTTGGTGACTTGATCCGGATTATTTCCGGCGGTTTTTGTATTTTTCTTTGCTTCCATATATATGCCTGCCTTTCATGATCACCAAAGCCGGACAAGGTCAGGTCCTGGTGATTTAGTGTTTGTTGTACTAGTATATCCATGAGAGCAGTTCATATACATGATTTCCGGCATCAGACTTCCCAGCGTCCGCTGGCTCCGCAAGGAAGCACAAGTCCGTTGGCGGTAACCGGCAGACCGATTTCATCGGCCCTGACCTGGCCACCAAAGCGGGGAAGCAGCTGGGTTGAAAGCATATAGGACAATACAGCCGGCTGCAGTCCTGTAGTGTAGGAATTGATCAGGAAAAACAAAGGTTTGTCGCTGAGAACCTTTGTACACAACTGGATAAAAGGAAAGACGGATTCTTCGATTTTCCATATTTCGCCTTTTGGTCCCCGGCCGTAGGAGGGGGGATCCATAATGATGGCATCATAAGTATTGCCTCTGCGGATTTCCCGTTCCACAAATTTCACACAGTCATCCACAATCCAGCGAATGGATGTGTCCGGCAAATGAGAGGCTCTGGCATTTTCTTTGGCCCAGGTCACCATGCCTTTGGAGGCATCTACATGGGTAACGGCTGCGCCGGCCGCTGCAGCGGCGCAGGAAGCACCACCCGTGTAGGCGAAAAGGTTGAGTACCTTAATGGGACGTCCTGCCTTTTTGATTTTGTCGTAAAACCAGTCCCAGTTGGCCGCCTGTTCCGGAAACAGTCCGGTATGCTTAAAGGAAAAGGGTTTCAGATGAAAGGTAAGGCCAATGGGGGCATAGTGGATGGACCACTGCTGAGGCAAGTCAAAAAATTCCCATTCACCGCCGCCTTTGCTGCTTCGATGATAGTGGCCGTTCATTTTCCGCCAGCCTTTTTCCTTGCGTGGGGTGTCCCAGATCACCTGAGGATCCGGACGGACAAGAAGGTATTTGCCCCAACGTTCCAGCTTTTCCCCTTTAGATGTATCAATAACCTCATAATCTTTCCATTGATTGGCAATCCACATATTCGATTCCTCTATTCTTTGTATTGATGTTTAGTATTTGCTTTACTGTCCTTTATCATAGCATACACAGCCCAGGCCGTGCAATGAATAAAATTGTAGATTTCTTATAAAAATGGACGCTGATTTTAGTCAAGTTTGTAGAAAATTTTTTTGAAAAAAATAGAAAAAATCCTTGAAATATGAAAAGACTTATTGTATAATCATTGATGTTGTGACATTGATAGCGATGAAACGTGAGGTTGCCGCATGGATGATGCGGGTGTTCCGTGGAGCGAATGTCAAGTTAGAAAACTGGCGACAAGTCACTGTACAAAGTTAACAACCTGCCCTGTAGAATGCAGAGTTTACGTGTGAGGAATTTTAAGAAACACACGGGAGAGTGTACAGTCACCGCTTGTCGTACTGAAATGAAGTGCGAAAAGGAGGCGGCTTTTTTTATGGCAAGTCAAGTAATGAGAATTACTCTCAAGGCGTATGATCACAAATTAATCGATCAGAGTGCTGGAAAAATCATTGAAACTGTTAAAAAGACTGGATCTAAGGTGAGCGGACCTGTTCCATTACCGACAAAGAAAGAGGTAGTTACAATCTTAAGAGCGGTTCACAAATATAAAGATTCCAGAGAACAGTTTGAACAGAGAACACACAAAAGATTAATTGATATCATCACACCGTCACAGAAGACAGTTGATGCATTATCAAGACTGGAAATGCCAGCTGGTGTTTACATCGATATTAAGATGAAAACAAAATAATTTTAGTTAACAATCCTTAGGGTTTATATATAGAAGAAATCGGATACACCGAATACTCTTAGTAGACCGTCTAGGATGAACGCGCAAGCGTTCCGCTGTAGATTATCACAGGAGGTGCATTCTTAAATGAAGAAAGCAATTTTAACAACAAAAGTCGGAATGACTCAGATTTTCAACGAAGATGGAGTTTTAACTCCGGTAACAGTTCTTCAGGCTGGACCTTGTGTAGTAACACAGGTTAAGACAGTAGAAAACGATGGCTATAGCGCAGTTCAGGTAGGTTATGGCGACATCAGAGAAAAACTGGTGAATAAACCTGAAAAAGGACATTTCGCAAAAGCCGGCGTAGCTGCAAAGAGATTTGTAAAAGAATTCAGACTGGAAGATGCAGAAAGCTATACACTTGGACAGGAAATCAAAGCTGATATTTTTGCTGCAGGTGACAAGATCGATGCTACTGCAAAGTCCAAAGGAAAAGGATTCCAGGGCGCTATTAAAAGACATGGACAGTCCAGAGGACCTATGGCTCATGGTTCTAAATACCACAGACATGCAGGTTCCAACGGCTCTGCAACAACTCCGGGCCGTGTGTTTAAAGGAAAGAACATGCCAGGACATATGGGTGCTGTAAAGGTTACAGTTCAGAATCTTGAAGTTGTAAGAGTAGATGCTGATCAGAACCTGATCCTTGTTAAAGGTTCAGTACCAGGACCTAAAAAATCTTTAGTAATGCTGAAGGAATCAGTAAAAGCGTAATCGCTTTTAAGGAAGGAGGACATACAGATGGCAAAAGTATCTGTTTACAATATTGAAGGCAATCAGGTTGGAGAAATGGAACTTAACGACGCGATCTTCGGCGTTGAAGTGAACAACCATTTAGTACACATGGCTGTTGTAAACCATCTTGCTTCAAAACGTCAGGGAACACAGAGTGCAAAAACTCGTTCTGAAGTTTCCGGCGGCGGAAAGAAACCTTGGAGACAGAAGGGAACAGGTCATGCAAGACAGGGTTCAACAAGAGCTCCCCAGTGGACAGGCGGCGGCGTAGTATTCGCTCCGAAGCCAAGAAATTACGAATTTAAGATCAATAAGAAGGAAAGAAGACTTGCACTTAAGTCTGCACTTACTTCTAAAGTGAATGAAAATAAATTTATCGTTCTGGATTCATTCAATATGGATGAAATCAAGACAAAGAAATTCCAGGCTGTTATGAACAACTTAAAAGTAGCAAAAGCTCTGGTTGTTCTCAACGAAAAGAATGACAATGTGACATTGTCCGCAAGAAACATTCCTACAGTGAAAACAGCTTTGACAAATACAATCAACGTTTACGACATCTTAAAATACGATACAGTCGTTATTACAAAAGATGCTGTTGATACAATCCAGGAGGTGTACGCATAATGGCAGATTTAAAATATTATGATGTAATCCTTAAACCGGTTGTTACAGAAAAGAGTATGAACGCTATGGCCGAAAAGAAATATACTTTCTATGTTCGTCCGGAAGCTACAAAATCTCAGATTAAAGAAGCTGTAGAAAAAATGTTTGAAGGAACAAAGGTTGCTTCTGTAAATACAATGAACAACGATGGCAAGGTTAAAAGACGTGGCATGACATACGGCAGAACAGCCAAAACTAAAAAAGCAATCGTTAAATTAACGGCAGAAAGCAAAGATATCGAGATCTTTGAAGGCCTGTAATGATTCATGTGTCCGCAGGGACATACAGCTTAATTCAACTTATACGCAAATAAGCGTGACAATAAATCAGACACTTGAAAGGAGTGAATATAATGGGTATCAAAACATTTAACCCATATACACCTTCCAGAAGACATATGACCGGCTCTGATTTCTCTGAAATCACAAAAGCTACTCCGGAGAAATCCCTTGTAGTTTCTCTTAAGAAGCATGCCGGACGTAACAGTCAGGGAAAAATTACAGTTAGACATCAGGGCGGTGGTTCCAAAAGAAAATACAGAATCATCGACTTTAAAAGAAATAAAGACGGTATCCCGGCAACAGTTGTAGCAATCGAATACGATCCAAACAGAACAGCAAACATTGCGCTGATCTGCTATGCTGATGGTCAGAAAGCTTATATCCTTGCACCTAAGGGTCTGGAAGTTGGCATGAAGATCATGAACGGACCTGAAGCCGAAGTTAGAATCGGTAACTGCATGCCTCTTTCCGAGATTCCGGTAGGTACACAGATTCACAATATTGAATTACATCCTGGAAAAGGCGGACAGCTTGTTCGTTCTGCAGGTAATGCAGCTCAGTTAATGGCTAAAGAAGGCAAATATGCAACACTTAGATTACCATCTGGCGAAATGAGAATGGTTCCAATCAACGGCCGTGCAACAATCGGTGAAGTTGGAAACGGCGATCACGAGCTGATCAATATCGGTAAAGCTGGTCGTAAACGCCATATGGGCATCCGTCCTACTGTTCGTGGTTCCGTAATGAACCCCAATGACCATCCACACGGTGGTGGTGAAGGTAGAGCACCAATCGGACGCTCTGGCCCAATGACACCATGGGGCAAACCGGCACTTGGACTTAAGACACGTAAGAAGAACAAGAAATCCAATAAGATGATCGTTCGCAGACGTGACGGAAGCGTTATTAAATAATAGAATCTAAGGAGGTTAAATCATGGCCAGATCACTTAAAAAAGGACCATTTGCAGATGCTCATTTACTTAAAAAAGTAGATGCTATGAACGCAGCAGGGGACAAATCTGTTATCAAGACTTGGTCTCGTCGTTCTACAATCTTCCCACAGATGGTTGGACATACAATTGCAGTACATGACGGAAGAAAGCATGTACCTGTATACGTTACAGAAGATATGGTTGGACATAAATTAGGCGAATTCGTTGCAACAAGAACCTACAGAGGTCACGGAAAAGACGAAAAGAAAGCAAAACGTAAGTAAGTTTTATCATTGAAAGGAGGTTGTATCCATGGCTAAAGGACATAGAAGTCAGATCAAAAGAGAGAGAAATGCCAATAAAGATACAAGACCAAGCGCAAAATTATCATACGCAAGAGTATCTGTACAGAAAGCATGCTTTGTTCTTGATGCAATCAGAGGCAAGGATGTGCAGACAGCATTAGCGATTTTAGCATATAATCCAAGATATGCTTCCAGTTTAATAGAGAAATTATTAAAGTCCGCAATTGCGAACGCAGAAAATAATAACGGTATGAATAAAGAAAATCTTTACATTGAAGAATGCTACGCAAACAAAGGACCCACAATGAAGAGAGTTAAACCAAGAGCACAGGGTAGAGCTTACAGAATCGAAAAGAGAATGAGCCATATTACAATCGTGCTTAATGAAAGATAAGGAGGAGAATCATGGGACAGAAAGTTAATCCTCACGGCCTGAGAGTCGGAATTATTAAGGATTGGGACTCCAGATGGTATGCGGAAGCAGACTTCGCTGATAACTTAGTTGAAGATTACAATATTCGTAAATACCTGAAGAAGAGATTATATAATTCTGGTGTGTCCAAGATCGAAATCGAAAGAGCATCAGACAGACTTAAGGTTATCATCTATACTGCTAAACCGGGCGTTGTTATCGGTAAAGGCGGTTCTGAAATAGAGAAAGTTAAAGCTGAAGTACAGAAATATACAGATAAGAAATTACTTCTTGATATCAAGGAAGTAAAAAGACCGGATCGTGACGCTCAGCTTGTAGCTGAAAACATCGCAACACAGCTTGAAAACCGTGTATCTTTCAGACGTGCTATGAAGTCTGCTATGCAGAGAACAATGCGCGCTGGCTGCAAGGGTATCAAAACATCTGCCAGCGGTCGTCTTGGCGGTGCTGATATGGCTCGTACAGAGTTCTACAGCGAAGGTACTATTCCGCTTC
>CAJKGK010000006.1 GCA_905199445.1 uncultured Lachnospiraceae bacterium
GTAGGTATTACAGCAGGGGCTTCAACCCCAAATAATATTATCGAGGAGGTTCATAAAGCATGTCTGAAATGAGTTTTGAACAATTATTGGAGGCATCATTGAAAACAATAAGAACAGGAGAAGTCGTTGAAGGTACCGTAATCGACGTCAAAGAAGACGAGATTATCTTAAATATAGGTTACAAAGCAGACGGAATCATCACAAGAAATGAATATTCCAACACACCAAACCTTGATCTGACAGAAGTTGTTCATGTTGGAGATACACTCCAGGCAAAGGTATTAAAAGTTAATGACGGCGAAGGACAGGTTCTCTTAACATACAAGAGACTGGCTGCAGAAAAAGGCAACAAAAGAATTGAAGAAGCATTCAACAATCATGAAGTGCTTACAGCAAAAGTGGCTCAGGTTCTTGACGGCGGCTTAAGCGTTGTTGTTGAGGAAACACGGGTATTTATTCCGGCCAGCCTTGTATCTGATACTTATGAAAAGAATCTTGCAAAGTATGACGGCCAGGAAATTTCCTTTGTCATCAGCGAGTTCAACCCAAGAAAACGTCGTATTATCGGTGACAGAAAGCAGCTGATCGTTGCAGAAAAAGCAGAAAAACAAAAAGAACTGCTTGCCAGAATTTCTGCTGGTATGGTTGTCGAAGGAAAAGTTAAAAATGTCACAGATTTTGGCGCGTTCATTGATCTGGGCGGTGCAGATGGTCTTCTTCATATTTCCGAAATGTCTTGGGGTCGCGTAGATAATCCTAAGAAGCTTCTCAAAGTCGGCGATGATATCAAGGTTCTGATCAAAGATATCCAGGGTGAAAAGATTGCATTAAGCCTGAAATTTGAAGATACAAACCCATGGCTTACAGCAGCAGAAAAATATGCTGTAGGTAACGTTGTTGAAGGTAAAGTTGCAAGAATGACAGATTTTGGTGCATTCGTTGAACTGGAACCGGGTGTTGATGCACTTCTGCATGTATCTCAGATTTCCAGAGAGCATGTTGAAAAACCTGCTGATGTATTAAAGGTTGGACAGGTGATCACAGCAAAAGTTGTTGACTTTAACGAAGCTGACAAAAAGATCAGTCTGAGCATTAAAGCACTTGATGCTGATCAGGCAGCGGAAAACGTTGAGGAATAATTAAAAGACGGATTTTAATAACAAGGCGGGAATGTAGCATGCTATGTTCCTGCTTTCGTTTATGATGCCGCCCTTTAGCGGCATGTAAACTGCCCAAAAGAGGTGTATTATGGAAAAATACAGTCTTGTAAAATTGAGGAGTTATCTTTTTCACCTTGTAATCGGCGCTGCAATTTTGATTTTTGGCAGCAGCGTTTTAGGCTCTATTTTATCGGAGATGTTTCAAGCCTATGATGCAGGCAGTAAATATGCCTATATTTTTGGCATGATTGCCTGTGGTGTGATTCTTGTATTTGGTCTGCTGTTTGTCATTAAGGCCTTTAGTTTTAATGCACAGGTTTTTGGGAAAATTCCTTTTGAGGATAAAGCTGAGTTCTTCAGTGAATTGGAAGAGCCTACG
Source organism: uncultured Lachnospiraceae bacterium (assembly GCA_905199445.1). GTDB lineage: Bacteria > Bacillota > Clostridia > Lachnospirales > Lachnospiraceae > Catenibacillus. The sequence continues at coordinate 1,540 of CAJKGK010000006.1, forward strand.
ACGTTGTTTTACGGGCGTTATCTGTTTGTGACAAGGCATTACCTGTTTGTTTATGCAAAATCCCTGGGGTCTTTTGTAAAGCTTGTTAAAATCGATGACCTGGTCGGCTGTTTTGGTAAGCCTTATTATGCGGCTAAAAATGAGCTTGTCCAATATGATGTGATTTTGTGTGATAAAAATTTTAAGCTTTACCGCTGCTGCGTCAAAGGGAAAAAGGCCGGTATGATGGAAGAAGCATGGAAATCCATCTGTGCCCTGGCACCCTGGGTTTTTCATGAGGATTACGTGGAATTTGCCGCAGGGCTGACGAAGCGTTCTCAGAAAAAGGCATATTTAAAGACGATTGAGCATCGACGCAGTGCCAGCGATTTAACAGAGGATACGATTCCGGATATTATGATCAGTGCCGCAGATGTGATTAAAAGTTTTAACGAGCGGACACAAGCTCAGGCCATACAGGAAAAAACAGAGAAAAAAGAAAAGAAACTTCGTAAAGATAAAGGCGAACATAAAAAGAAGAAGGATCGTCAAAAAACAGTCAGGACAGATTCTGTCAGTGAAGATACAATTCGCCTTGACCGGCTGCCGGAAGCTGGTCCTCACCTGGAAGATACACAAAAGCTGCCGGATATGGATCAACGGGATCAATAGACCGCTTAAAAAGGCCTCATGCTTTTGACTGAATCTGATGAGACAGTCAAAAGCATGAGGTCTTATTTTTATGACCAATCTCCACTTTTATGCAATGCACAGCTGTAAAAGCCTGCAGATATATTCATGAAAGGCGGTGCCTTTGGACACATTCTCTGTGTATTCAAACCAGTGCCATGAATCATCATAGGCGTATTTAAATGCCGGTGTGATCAGCGGCTCAGGCTGGGGCAGAAAAATTCCGCTTTTTCTTGTATAGCAGTTTTTTGGCGTAGCTTTTTTGCGATGGGCAGTATCCACATATTGAGCCACGCTTTTATGGACAGCACAGCCTTCATCGGGGAGATAGTAATAATCTCTGTAATTTTCATAAAAGTATAGAAGTTCTCCATGGTATGACGGAATGAACAGCTCAATGCTACTGTTATTGAAAATAATTTTTATAGAACTATCCAAAGCAGAGGTTATAGGCAGGTCTTTTGTAATCTGAACCGGAAAAAGGCATTCTGCCTCCAATTGAAGGTGAAGTCCATCTCCCTGCCATTGACATAAAGTCAGTGTCAACGAACAATTTTTAGAATCCAAAATTTTTGTATAATTCAAAATGGGGAGAATATGGAGCATATCCTTAATATCTTCAAAATTATGAAGCAAAAGCAGTGAAAGCAGTTTTTGGCTTTGGCTTTTGATGTAGGTTTCGTAGATGGGAATCAATGCTCCCCCGGAATATTGATCTTCTCTGAAAATGCCGAGAAACTGTTCGATGGCTTTAAGTTTTAGACTTTTCATCCCCAGGAGTTTTTTCAGAGGGCGAACCGCTTTATAAATATCATAGTGATTGATATTGGAGAAATCGCAGGGGATTTTAAAGTGAGCGCAGGACTTTTCAATAAAAGGCAGGTCAAAGGTAGCGCCGTTAAAGGAAACCAGATTTTTACAGTGGCTGATGCAGTCCAAAAAGGCCTCTAAAACAGCCGTCTGCTCATCGGGTGTTTGGTTTTCTGCCATCCACTGGATAACCTGCCAGCGTTGGTTTTCGTATAAGCAGCAGCCAATCAGATAAATACTGTTTTTTCCTGCTGTAAATCCGGTGGTTTCTATGTCAAAGAAAATAGCTGAGTTTCCGTTAAAAGGAAGGAGATGGGCCTCTGGTATAAAATTCTCAAGAATATGGATATGTGTAATCATAAAACCAGTCACTCCGTTTGGATTCAAATTCATGCTGCCGTGCTGCTGTTTAAAGCCCGGCAGGCACTGTTCTTACAGTATCATAACATTTCCTGTATATATTGACAACCAACATTCCCTCAGATATAATAAAAACTTGTAAATCTATGACAATTCACATAAGTGCCGCTTGTTTTCGGAGGATGGGGCAGCAAAATGGCAAATTTGCCATGTCGGTCAGATGCTTTGAAAATCGGAAGCGGAGAATAGGGAAATAAGTGAAAATCTTATACGATACCGTCACTGTGAGAGTATCTTCTGCCATCAGCCACTGTTATATTGTAATGGGAAGGCGGCAGAGTAAAGGCTTTAGTCAGGAGACCTGCTTATGTGAGGCATATTCTTTACGGATTATAGAGAATTGCACGGAGGATTGTTTGTCTTATGAAACTGTGTCCCAAAATGTCTGGGGATCACGGTTTATTTCTCATGCAACAAATCGACCCTTATAGACTCAGGCTATGCCCTGGGGCTTCAGGAAATCCAGCTTTAAGGAATATGTGTTATAAACTCATAACTGCCGGACAGAATATTTGCAGTATTTCCCGGTCAAAAGTATCCTGCACTCAGGAAAATATGGAGGAAGAATGATGAGAAAAATGACACAAAAAATAACACAAAAAATGCTGGCACTTGGAATGACTTTAACGCTGTCTGTGACCTTATGGGCCTGTGGCGGCAATGGAAGCGCACAAAGTACAGCTCAAACAGATCAGACCACGGTTCAAACAGCAGAAAGTGCTGCCGGGGCGGGAGTGACCATCAGTAATAATCTTAACGGAGAGACCTTTGATGTGACCTATGATACTGTGCCTCAACGGGTTGTGTCTGCATCCAGTTTTATGACGGAAATGCTTCTGGCACTGGGACTGGAAGACCACATTGCAGGTTATTGTTATCAGGACAATGAAGTACTTCCCCAATATCAGGAAGCCTATGCAAAGCTTACCTGTCTGTCGGATAAAAATCCATCTCAGGAAGTTTTGCTCCAGACGGAACCGGATTTTTTGACAGGGTGGGAAAGCACTTTTTCTGATAAAAATTTTTCAAAGGATTTCTGTGAACAAAATCATATAAAAATCTATGTTCCAAAGGTAGAAGGCGCGGGGGCTTCTCTTGAAAGTGTTTATGAGGATTTAAAAAATTTGGGACAGATTTTTCAGGTGGAAGACAGAGCAGAGAAACTGATTTCGGATATGCAGGCTCAGGTTGCTGAGGTGGAAGCCAAAGTGGCAGACAAAACGCCGGTTTCAGTTTTTATTTATGATTCTGGTGAAGCATCTCCCTTTACGGCAGGTGCAGGTCTGGCTTCGGATATGATTGAAAAAGCCGGGGGATATAATGTTTTTAAGGATGCAGGGGATTACTGGATTACCGTCAGCTGGGAAGAAGTGGTGGCTGCGAATCCTAAGTATATCATTGTGATGGATTATGATATGTCTGATGACACAGATGCCAAGGTTGATTATCTGAAAAATAACGAAGCCTTAAAGAATGTGGATGCGATTAAGAACGGAAATATTTTTGTTCTCGGGCTTGCTGATTTTACCGGTGGTATCCGTAATACACAGGCTATTGAAGATATGGCCAGAAAGTTCCATCCAGAATGTTTTGAATAAAGAAAGAGGGATTCTATGCTGAAAAATTCCAGGCCAGCGGTGTTGGCTTTTGTATATGCACTTCTGGCCAGTGTTCTGGTTATTTCCCTTGTTCTGGCAATTTACATTGGGGCGGTGGACATTGACGCACCTCTTGTATTTAAGATTATTATGAATAAAATCAGCGGGACAGATATTTTTGAAAATGTGTGGACATCAGCGCAGGAAAGTATTGTCTGGAATCTTAGACTGCCTAAAGTGATGGTGGCAGGTCTGGCAGGTGCAGGCCTGGCCTTATCCGGAATGATGATGCAGGCGCTGACCAAAAATCCTCTGGCGGAACCTTATATTCTGGGCATATCTTCCGGCGCCTCCACAGGTGCGGTTGTTTCCATTATGATGGGCAGCCTCCCTTTTCTTGGCGGTGTTTCTTTGAGGGGCGGTGCATTTTTAGGGGCTATGCTGTCTTCGGCATTCGTTTTTGCTGTTGCCGGGAACGGTCGGGGCAATCAGACAACACGTCTGGTTTTGACGGGAATGGGCGTTTCGTATCTGTTTTCATCGGCTACAAATTTAATTATTTTTCTTACACCAGAATCTAAAAAGGTAAACAGTGCCCTGTTTTGGATGACAGGGTCCTTTGGCGGCATTGTTTGGGGAGATGTGCTTCCGGCAGCTGTGGCAGTGGGGATTGGACTTATTTGTGCCATGGTGATGGTTCAATCCATGGATGCCCTGCTGTTGGGTGAGGCGGGGGCAAGAACAAGAGGGGTAGATACGGCCAAAATAAAGGTTGTTCTTATTTTAGCCAGTACGCTGATGACGGCAGTTATTGTATCCATGAGCGGCATTATTGGTTTTGTGGGTCTTGTGATTCCCCATATCGGAAGAAGCCTTGTGGGAGCTTCGCACAGACGACTGATTCCTGTATCGGTATTCCTTGGGGCTATATTTATGATCTGGTGCGATGTGATTGCCAGGGTGTGTGTGGCACCTGAAGAATTGCCGGTAGGTGTTATAACGGCGATTGTAGGCGCTCCGGTTTTTCTTATAATGCTTAAACGAAGCCGGTATGCTTTTGGTAAGTGAGAAGGGAGGCGCAAATGACAGAAAATCATCAGGTGATTAAAGTTAAAGGACTGGATTTTGAGATTAATCATACAAAATTGATTTCAGATATTCATTTTTCGGTACAGGAAAAGGAATTTGTAGGACTTATTGGACCAAACGGCAGCGGTAAATCCACATTGCTGAAAAATATCTATCGGCAATATGAGCCAAAATCAGGCTGTGTTTATATTTATGGCGCAGATGTTCTGAAAATGAAGCCTAAAGCACTGGCCAGAGAAATGGCCGTGGTCAGTCAGGAAAATTGGGTGGATTTTGATTTCACGGTAATGGAGATGGTGATGATGGGCCGTTATCCCCATCAGAAGTTTTTGGGAGGGATCAGTGATATGGATCAGGCGGTTTGTCGGGATGCGCTTTCTTTCGTAGGAATGCAGGGATTTGAAAAACGCAGTTTTTTAAGTCTTTCCGGTGGCGAAAAACAAAGGGTTTATCTGGCTATGGCTTTTGCCCAGCAGACCGGACTGATTGTGCTGGATGAGCCGACCAATCATCTGGATATTGGGTATCAGCTGCTGATTATGGATGCCATGCGCCATCAGAAGGCGGCAACCATTTTTACTTCCGTCCATGATATGAATCTTGCGGCGGCCTACTGTGATCGTATTTTGGTTATGGATCAGGGGCATCTTGTTGCCTGTGGAAAGCCGGAAGATGTATTGACGGCGGAACTGATTGGGGATGTTTTTCATGTAAGAGCGCATGTTGAGCGCAAAGGCAGTGATGGCAGACTTTACATCCAGTACCTGGGATGCATGGACGGTTTTGCGCCTTAAAAGGAAACTGAGAAAATATCAGTTGATTTCAAAGAGAAAATCTCCTATAATAAGATTTAATGTAAGCAGAACTCATGTTTGCTGTGGATTAACTTATTAAAGGAGGCAGATTTTTGAATGATTTCATTTGTTAAGGGAAGGCTTGTTGAAACCGGGACGGATCATATTGTGGTGGAGAACCAGGGGATCGGTTATCTTATTTTTGTGCCGGCTTCGGTGCTTGACCAGATGCCCGCATCAGGCAGTGAGGTTAAGATTTATACCTACCTTTATGTAAGAGAAGATGCGCTTTGCCTCTATGGTTTTTTGACAAGAGATGACCTGCATGTGTTTAAACTGCTGATTACGGTCAACGGGATCGGACCAAAGGGTGCACTGGGAATTTTATCCACAATTTCACCGGATAATCTGCGTTTTGCCGTCTTGGCCGGGGATACAAAGACCATTTCAAAGGCACCTGGAATCGGAAGCAAGACGGCGCAGAAGCTGATTATTGAGCTTAAAGATAAACTTAAGCTGGAGGATGTATTTGGTGAGGATGATCCGGTGATACAGGCCGTGCCTCAGGGGGCAAAAAGCAGCAGTAATGAAGCCGTACTTGCCATGGTGGCTCTGGGATATTCTCAGGCGGAAGCACTGAAGGCTGTTCGTCAGTGTGAGATCAGAGAAGATATGACAAGTGATGAGATTTTGAAGCTGGCATTGAAAAATGTTTTGACATTGTAATGAATAGATGGTAAGGGGAAGCTATGAGCCGAAGAATAATAACAACAGAACTTGTAGAAGAAGATATAAAAATTGAAAATAATCTGCGTCCCAAAACCCTTGAAGATTACATTGGACAGACAAAGGCAAAGGAGACGTTAAAGATTTATATCGAAGCAGCCAAACAAAGGGATGAGGCGTTAGATCATGTCCTTTTTTACGGACCGCCGGGGTTGGGCAAAACGACATTGGCAGGGATTATTGCCAATGAAATGCATACCAATCTGAAGGTGACGAGCGGTCCGGCCATTGAAAAACCAGGGGAGATTGCTGCGATTTTAAACAGCCTGTCAGAAGGCGATCTTTTATTTATTGATGAAATTCATCGTCTGAATCGCCAGGTGGAAGAGGTCCTTTATCCGGCGATGGAAGACTTTGCCATTGATATTATGATCGGAAAGGGTGCTACGGCCAGATCGGTCCGTCTGGATCTGCCTAAATTTACGCTGGTCGGTGCCACGACCAGAGTAGGCATGCTGACAGCACCTTTAAGAGATCGTTTTGGTGTTGTCAGTCGACTGGAGTTTTACAGTCCGGATGAGCTGTGCGAGATTATTTGCCGTTCAGCCGGTTTGCTTCATGTAAAAATTAATCAATATGGAGCACTGGAATTGGCCAGACGTTCCCGGGGAACCCCGCGTCTTGCTAACCGGCTTTTAAAAAGAGTCCGAGATTATGCACAGGTGCGTTATGATGGAATCATTACGGCAGACATTGCTTCAGAGGCTCTGGATTTGCTGGAAATCGATTCTCTGGGGCTGGATCATATTGACCGGGCCATTATCATGACCATGATTGATAAATTCGGGGGAAAGCCGGTGGGGCTGGATACACTTGCTGCGGCGATCGGTGAGGATGCCGGAACCCTTGAAGATGTTTATGAGCCGTATTTGATTCAAAATGGACTGCTCAATCGTACACCCAGAGGTCGGGTTGTCACTGCGGCAGCCTACAGGCACTTTGGATTGAGAATACCTGAGCAGGTGTGAACCCATGGGCGATAAATATCGGTCTTGTGCTTTCGACAGGATTCGTTTATAATAAGAAATAACTATACAGAGGATTAGGAGGGAACTTCGTGTCATCATCAAAAACAGATACCCAGGTTGTCATTGGCGGTAAAGTCTATACGCTCAGTGGATATGAAGGTGAGGAATATCTTCAGAAGATTGCTTTATATATAAATAATAAGATTGCTGAATTAAATGAGATGCCTAATTATAAGCGGCTGAATTCGGATATGCAGAAAATTCTTGTGGACTTGAATCTGGCGGATGACTTTCACAAGGCAAAAAGTCAGATCGAGTCTTTGGAGCAGGAGATTGAAGAAAAAGACCGCATGGAATATGATTTAAAACATGACCTGATTTCAGCTCAGATTAAGTTGGAGGATGCTCAAAAAGAGATCGAAACACTTAAGTCGGAGATTAATGAACTGCAAAAGCAGATCGTCAAGCTGGAAGCAAAAGGATATCAACAATAATAACGGCAAAAGGATATCAGAAATAATAATGGGGTGCTGCATATGTATAGGGCTTTTACTGTGCAGCACCCCTGTTTCTGAATAAAGCGGATTTGAATTTTCGGGAGGATCACATGAGAAAAGTGGAAATACTTGCACCGGCTGGCTCTTATGAAACAATGGTCGGTGCGTTTAATGCCGGAGCTGATGCTGTTTATATGGGCGGTCAGCTTTTTGGAGCCAGGGCTTATGCCGATAACCCGGATCAGGACGGTCTGCTTCGTGGGATTGACTATGCGCATATTCACGGGAAGCGGCTTTATCTGACGGTGAACACTCTTTTAAAGGACCAGGAACTCTGGGGACAGTTATATGATTTTTTATGTCCTTTGTATGAGGCTGGCCTGGATGCGGTCATTGTTCAGGACATGGGGGCATTGACCCAGATTCATTCATGGTTTCCTGAGATGGATATTCATGCCAGTACCCAGATGACTGTGACATCCGCACAACATGCAGGGGAGCTGCGAGATTTGGGAGTTACCCGGATTGTTCCGGCCAGAGAACTGCAATTGGAAGAGATTGGTCATATGAAGGATATTTTTGGCGGAGAAATTGAATGTTTTGTCCATGGTGCCCTGTGTTACTGCTATTCCGGTCAGTGCCTGTTCAGCAGTATGCTTGGCGGACGAAGCGGTAACCGGGGACGATGTGCTCAGCCCTGCCGCCTGCCCTACCGGCTTGCAGACAGAAAAAATTCATACCTGCTCAGTCCGAAAGATATTTGTACCCTTGCATTAATTCCGGATCTGGTGGATTGCGGTATTGATTCATTTAAAATTGAGGGACGTATGAAAAAGCCGGAATATGCGGCTTTTGTTTCTGCAATTTACAGAAAATATACAGATATGTATCTGGAGCATGGCCGGGGGCGTTTTTTTGTGGATCCTGCAGATCAGATGGCGCTTATGGATTTATATAATCGAGGCGGTTTTTCGGAAGGTTATTATAAGACGAAAAACGGCCGTCAGATGATGTCTTTGATGAAGCCTAATCATTTTGGAACCCGAGCGGGAAAAATTATTTCGGTGAAAGGGCAGCAGGCTGTGTTTATACCGGACATACCTTTAAACGGCGGAGATGTTCTAAGTTTTGAAGGCCTTTCGGATCGGGAAACTATTACATTAAAGGACAGTGTTTTGGTGGGAAAAACGGCAGTTTTAAAGCTCCCTAAAAATGCAGACATTCGTCCTGGCGGGGATGTGTACAGGATGCGTAATGAACAGCTGATCGCTCAGATTCATAAGGCTTACTTAAGCGGAGAAAAAAAAGAAAAGATTTATGTTTCTTTAACATTTTTTAAAGATTTACCTGCTAAAATGAATTTAAAGTGGGCAGATGTAAGTGCCTGTGTCTGCGGGGCTGTAGTGACAAAAGCAGCCAGCCAGCCCCTGACAAGGGCGACTGTTGAAGATAAAATGTTCAGAACAGGAAATACGCCGTATGTCATCGAGAAGCTGGATATGGAGATGGATGCGGATGCCTATTTGCCTTTGGGAGAGCTGAACCGCCTGCGCAGAATGGGTCTGGAGGCACTTGCCCAGGCAGTGTTGTCTCCCATGAGACGTCAGGCTCCGTCTGTGGATACATCCTGTCCAAAGTCTTTATGCTCTGGCTCCAATGTGGGTTCGAAAAATATTATTGCTCAGGCAGCTACGCTGGAGCAGGCTGCAGCGATGATCCAGGTTCCACGGGTTGACCGGGTATATCTGGAGCCGTGGCTTGTGAAAGAACCAAAACTTCAATTTGTATGTCAAAAACTTTTGGATGCCGGAAAGGAAGTTTACCTGGCGCTGCCTCATATTTTCAGAGATGAACGTATACGCAGGTGGGAAAGCTTCAGGGATATTTTGCAGGCACCATGGATTCAGGGCTTCCTTGTGCGGAATGTGGAGGGGCAGGTTTTTCTCAGGCGCATGGGGTGTTTGGCTCAAAAGCCGGTCATTGCCGATTATACCATGTACACAATGAATCGCAGTGCCCTGGCTTATTACCGTCAGTCAGGGATTGAAAACACCACTGTACCGGTGGAGCTTAATTACCGGGAGCTTAAAAGCAGGGGCTGTGCGGGCGAGGAGCTGGTAGTGTATGGCTATTTGCCGCTGATGGTATCTGCTCAGTGTGTTGTAAAAACAGTTTATGGGTGTAAAAAGTGTCCGGGGATACTTACAATGACCGATCGAAAAGGGAAAGCCTTTGGTGTACGTCAAGTGTGCAGTGAGTGTTACAATTTGATTTATAACAGTCAGCCATTGGTTCTTTATGATCTTTGCAAAGAACTGGATGCTTTAAAGGCCGGAGGCTGGCGTTATATATTTACAACGGAAACGCCTAATGAAGCTTTGGCTGTTTTGTCCGGAGAAAAACCGGATAGTTTAACTCGGGGACATTTTAACCGGGGTGTAGAGTAAAGTAGGTGAGTTATGGTTAATATACTGACACAGTGTTCAAGGTTTATTATTATTATTCTGGCTGCGGTATATACAATTAAATGTTTTACCGTCTTCCGTCCCAAACATGCCTGGGACCGGGGATCGGTGTATATGACTCAGAATGTTTTGATGTTTCTGATTCATTTTGTGTGTTATATGCTGATTTTTATCAATGAAAAGGACTTTAAGTTCCTGGTTTTTTACGGGATGCAGGTCGCATTTTTTATAATAACGCTGGCTTTAAATACAACGATTTACAGGCATGCATCCAGGCTATTAGTGAATAATATGTGTTTTTTGATGATGGTAGGTTTTGTCATGCTGGCCAGAATTGAGTTCGGGCTGGCTGTGCGGCAGTTTTTTATTGCTGTGGCCGGTGTGTTTGTGGCACTGGCGATTCCTGTGATTATTGAAAAATTCAAATATTTGGAAAAGCTGGGGATTTTGTATGGGGTGATCAGTATTTTAATGATTGCCTCGGTATTTGTCATCGGGCGCAGTGCCAATGGTGCCACGAACTGGATTAAGATCGGGCCTGTTTCCCTTCAGCCTTCGGAACTGGCAAAGGTTGTTTTCGTATTTTTTGTGGCAGCCATGCTTAGTTTGCGTACGGATTTTAAATATCTTGTGGCAATTTCAGCCGTGGCAGCGATTCATGTGCTGATGCTTGTCGTGGAAAAGGACCTGGGGGCTGCTGTGATTTTCTTTATGGTTTATCTTGTCATGGTTTACGTGGCTACGGAGAAGGCGAGGTATCTGGCTCTGGGGATGGGGGCCATGGCTGGCGCTTCGGTCATTGGGTATAAGCTTTTTTACCATGTCCGTGTCCGTGTTCAGGTATGGCTGAATCCGTGGAAGGACTATGAAAATACAGGTTATCAGATTGCTCAGTCTTTGTTTGCCATCGGTACCGGCGGCTGGTTTGGGCTGGGGCTTTATGGCGGAGCGCCCAGAGACATTCCGGTCAGGGAATCAGACTTTATTTTTTCAGCAATCTGTGAGGAGTTGGGCGGATTATTCGGGATATGTCTGATTCTTGTATTCATCAGCTGTTTTATTATGTTTATTAATATTTCTCTTCAGCTGACACGGCCGTTTTATAAGCTGCTTGCCATTGGCCTCAGTGTCTCCTATGGTTTTCAGCTTTTCCTTACACTGGGCGGGGTTATTAAATTTATCCCCCATACAGGTGTAACACTTCCGCTGGTCAGCTATGGCGGAAGTTCGATTTTATCAACCATTATTATTTTTGGTGTGATACAGGGCTTGTATTTATTAAAACAGAAGGAAAGTGAGGCTATGATGTATGCGCAGGAACAGGAAGAATACAGATAATTTTTCCTCCCGGACACACGGGGACAGATTTTCCTTCCCGAATCATGAGGATCCTCAGGATGGCATGGGTGATTTGCATATGAGCTTTCCTCTGGATGAGGCTTATGATCCTCAGGATGGCGGTTATGATGAGGTGAACGGCGATCATTATGACAGCTATGAATATGAGGACTACGACAATGACGGCTATGATGATGGCTTTTATGAGGACAGAATGCGTGGACACAGACAAAGTGGTGAATCAAAGGTAGCGCCCAAAGGGGGAAAACTAAGCCGTAAGGAGAAAAAGCGCCTTGGCATGAAGGATCAGGAGCGTGTAAAGTCTGAATCCGGAGGCGGAAGGCGTTCTGAGAAAAAAAATAGAAATAAGGAAATTCTTGTTGTAATGTATTCCTTTATATTTCTTTTTCTGGCAACGATCGGATATTTTGTATATTTCGATGCTGTGCAAAGTAAGGATATCATTACTCATCCGGGCAATATCCATATTGCAAAACTGCAGGATCATACGCTTCGGGGCCGTATTCTGGCGTCTGACGGTTCTGAACTGGCCAGAACAGATGTAGGTGCCGACGGAAAGGAAACAAGGGTTTATCCTTATGGCAATGCTTTTGCTCATGTGGTGGGAACGTCTAAAATTAATAAATCCGGACTTGAGGCATCCTATGAGTCACAGATGCTTTTATCCAATGACAATCCTCTCAGGAAAATTGTGAATGATCTGAAAAATGAAAAAAACAAAGGGGATGATGTGGTAACAACCCTGGATTTATCCCTGCAGCAGGTAGCTTATAATGCACTGGGAAACAATCAGGGTGTAGTGTTGGCCATTGAACCGTCCACAGGAAAGATTCTGGCTATGGTTTCCAAACCGGATTATGATCCCAATACACTGGCCGAAAATTATAATGACATTATTTCTGATGAAAACAATAAATGTCTTTTAAATCAGGCAACTCTGGGGCTATTTACACCTGGTTCCATTTTCAAGATTTTTACAACACTGGAATATATGAGAGAGCATCCGGATTACTCGGCATACAGCTATATTTGTAATGGGAGTATTTATCTGGATGGCGGCAGCGGCGTGACGCAGATGCTGGCCTGCTATCATCAGACGGTGCATGGGACTCAGGATCTTGCCGCTTCTTTTGCCAATTCCTGTAATGCGTCCTTTGCGCATATGGGAACCCTTTTGAATCGTACAAGCTTTAATCAGCTTTGTGACCAGATGCTGTTTAACCAGAAGCTTCCCACCTCGATTCCCCATTATCAGAGCAGTTTTCATCTAAACAGTGATGATTCAGACTGGATGGTGGGTGCTACGGCAATTGGTCAGGGAAATACAACGATGACACCGTTGCATGCTGCGATCATTGTCAGTGCCATAGCCAATGACGGGGTTGTGATGGAACCTTATCTGGTAGACCGTATCCAGAATTACAGCGGCAATACAGTGGAAAAATATATGCCGAAGACATACGGAAGCATCATGAGTTCATCTGAGGCTGAAATTTTGACCGATATGATGGAGGATGTGGTCACCAGTGGAACAGCGACCTCGCTAAGCGGGATGGGTTATGCCATTGCCGGGAAAACCGGTACAGCCGAAGTGGATAATTACGGCAATAATGCCTGGTTTGTGGGGTTTGCCCCTGCCGATGATCCGGAGATTGCTGTATGTGTTCTGGTGGAAAATGCCTCCTCCAGCAGTTCTTATGCAGCGGTTCCTATTGCGTCGCAGTTATTTTCGGCTTACGTCGGCCGTTAGGACAATGTATACAAAATAACATCATGTTGAATTGTATAGAAAATTCGTTACAATTTGCGGTGAGCTATTGTAAATATAAAAAAAAGAGTGTATACTGTTTATATAAGAGACACACCTTATAAAACAGGAGGAATTGCAATGATAGAGGCAACGAGCTGTGGCGGTGTGGTTATATTCAGAGGTAAGATCCTTCTATTATACAAAAATTACAAGAATAAATATGAAGGATGGGTGTTACCAAAAGGGACTGTTGAAGAAGGCGAAGAATACAAGCAGACAGCACTTCGGGAAGTCAAGGAAGAAACAGGCGTCGACGCGAATATTATAAAATACGTCGGCAAAAGTCAGTATACATTTAATACGGCAAGCGATTTGATTGTCAAGGATGTTCACTGGTATCTTATGATGGCAGACAGCTATTTCAGCAAACCACAACGTGAAGAGTATTTTGTAGATTCCGGTTATTATAAGTATCATGAGGCTTATCATCTGCTGAAATTTACAAACGAAAAACAAATTCTGGAAAAGGCCTACAATGAGTATCTTGAACTTAAAAAGTGCAATCTGTGGGGCAATAAGAAGTATTTCTGACAGAATTAAAAACAGCGTTTCAGGAAAATCATATGTCCTGAAACGCTGTTTTTTTGGTGTTTTTAATTGTTTTTACTGTAAATCGGCCAATAGCTGTTCCCAGGCATCAGGGTTTTCTACATAATATTTGGGACATATTTTTTGGGTCACATCATAGTGGCGGATCACATCCGTTTGCGGGTTGAGTTCATAATTTTCTACCAGCCAGTCCAGTAAGCGAATAAGGGAATTGTAGGTTTCGTCGGTAAACTGCCCGGTCTCATCGGGATGGCAGCACTCGATAGCAATGGTATCGTTGTTTCGCTGATTGGAACAGTAGGCGATTTCGTTTAGGGGAATACATTGAATGACGGTACCGTCAATATCGATAATAAAATGACTGCTGGCGCTGGTTTCACCGGTTAGCCCCAGGTTTTCAAAATAGCTTCGATTTTGCAAGGCCGTAGTTCCCGGATTGCCTGTATAATGGACAACTACACCATTGACTTTGGTCAGTGGGGTTTGGGGGCGGGAATATTCATTGGGGGTAAGATAGTCTTTAATGACCCAGTCCGGTGTTTCCGGGGATGAAGCTATGCGGGAATCTGGGGCAGACAAGGTGTTTTCATCGATCTCAGACGGTTGGGCAAGAGATTGGGTCAGGGAAAGCTTGGGTCCAAGTGCGTGATTGACCATACACCATATCACAGTCGCCAGAGCGGTTGTCATCATAATGACGACAAGACGAAGCCATTTGTTTTTTGCAGATTCACAGTGTTTGTCCGGAACAGTTTTCATTGGTATCACCTCTTGACTGTATGATACAGACCGTTTGTATCAAACATGTTTAACTAATGTTTCTAAAATGTTTCTTTGGCAGGCTGAATGAAAAAATAAAAAATTTCAAGAAATATGCTGAAATAAAATGAATTTTATTATATAATAAATATGTATGCAAAACTTGTATAAGGAGCGTGTATAATGGAACGTGTGGATTTGCTGTCTGACTTCAGAAAAGAGATTGAAGTTCTGGAGCTGACAGATGAGTATATGATTTATGCACTGGACCAGAAAAATGAGCTGAAGGACATATGTTCTCTGGAACGTATTTATTTTGCGGATCACAGGATTGAACGGCTTTTATCTCTGGATTACACAAGGCTATGGGAATCGTTCCGGACATATGGTCAGATGCCGGACTTTTTTTATGCGGTGAATGTTCTGGCTGATTACAGAGTGCGGCTGCGTAAAATCAGTAAAATAACTTGGGAGATTGAGACTGACTTTGTGATCTGTCCTGAGGGTGAAATTCTTAATATTTATCCGCTGAATAAAGATTACATGCTGATGACCGACGAGGTGAAGTCTTCGGATGCGGTTATGAACCGTTTTGGTCTTGCAGATGAGGGACACCGTTATGTGAATGTGGTTTATCTTTATGAGATCAGCACTGCAAAAAAATATCCGGTGACAGACCCAAGATTTTATTCCAGAAGCGAAGACTGGCCGGTGATCCGGTCAGATGACGGTCCGGTGTGGATCTGCGGATATTATGATCAGGAGGAAGTTCGGGATTTTGGCGGCAGTGCTTTGTTTTATATAGCTGTGGATCGGCTGATTGAAGATATTAAAGGCTGCGGTCGGGCCCAGCTTATACCTGTGCTGGCTGCGGGAGAAGACAGCTTTGTACGTCTTATTGGTGCTGGAAACGGCCGGGTGATTTTAAGGCAGCGTCTGGTTCCCGAAAAGACGGAGCAGATTTTTTCCTGGGATGGTCATTGCCTTACGCCAGGCGCTGTTTATGAGGTGCCGGATGATATGGAACTTGCCTATGACGTATCCCCGGATTTTTCACAGGCTGCTGTTTATGCCTACACCCAGGATGCAGACAGGGATACAAAGCAGGTCCGCTGCTTGACCAAACCAATGGCTCCCGTCGCTTATGACGGGAAATATGGTATGTTTTCAAAGCTTTATGAAGGTGAATTGCTGGTGACAACGTATTATGATGTTGTATTTGTGAAAGAATATGAATATCACGAATTCACGGCACTTCATGACCTTGTAACCGGTGAAGTGACAACCTTTGAGGGACGGACTGCGGCGAGTGAGAACCGGCTGGTGATGCTCCGTTCGTTTTTGGCACTATAAACGTATGACACGATATTATATAAACAGAATTATGAAAAAAGATAGGAGAGAAGATCATGAGCGAATGTAATAATAATTGCGGATCATGTTCACAGTCAGACTGTGCATCAAGAAAAGAAAGTTTTAAAGTTGAGGCCAACAAATTCAGCAGTGTAAAAAATGTGATTGGTGTTGTCAGCGGCAAAGGCGGCGTGGGAAAATCCCTTGTCACAAGTGAGACAGCTGTATTGCTGGCACGAAAGGGCTACAAAGTTGGTATTTTGGATGCAGACATTACAGGGCCGTCTATTCCAAAAATGTTTGGGATTCACGAGCAGGCTCTGGGCAATGATGACGGAATTATTCCGGCCGAGACAAAAGAAGGCATTAAGATTATTTCCATTAATATGATGCTGGATGATGAAGAAACACCGGTGATCTGGCGTGGTCCGGTGATTGCCGGTGTAGTTAAGCAGTTCTGGAATGAAGTGATCTGGGGCGAATTGGATTATCTGCTTGTGGATATGCCTCCGGGAACCGGAGATGTGCCGTTAACTGTATTCCAGTCTCTGCCGGTTTCCGGAATTGTCATTGTGACATCGCCTCAGGAGCTTGTTGAAATGATTGTTAAAAAGGCTTATAACATGGCTAAGCAGATGAATATTCCGGTGGTAGGCCTTGTTCAGAATATGAGCTATCTGCTCTGCCCGGACTGTGGAAAGAAAATTTTCATCTATGGCCAAAACGATGGCCAGGCGCTGGCAAAATCTTTAAATATTCCTGCTTATGCCGAGCTGCCTATTGAGCCGGAGATTGCAAAACTCTGTGATGAGGGCCGCATCGAAGATTTTTCACATGAATATATGAATGGCCTGATCGATTATATTGAAACCACACTGAAAGACATCTGAATTGGAGGTAAATCATGTTTACTGCAAAAGATTATGCGATGCCGCAGACGCTTGATGAAGCCTATAAGGTATTGACCGCCAGAAATACAAATCATATTGTGGCCGGTTGTGCCTGGCTGCGTATGGGAAATAAAAGAATCAATACAGCCGTGGATTTATCCGAAGTGGGCCTTGATTTTATTCGGGATAACGGAGAAACGATTGAAATCGGTGCCATGACCAGCTACCGCAGTGTTGAGACCAGCAGCATTTTAAAAGATAATTTCCAGGGAATTTTAAGCAAGGCGGTGGCACCCATTATCGGTGTGCAGTTCCGTAATAATGTAACCGTGGGTGGTTCCGTTTATGCCAGATTTGGCTTCTCTGATTTTCTTACCCCTTTGCTTGCGCTGGATACAAAGGTGAAACTTTATAAGCAGGGAATTGTTTCCCTGGAGGAATTCATGGAAATGCCTTATAAAAAGGATATTCTTGAAAAGATTATGATTAAAAAACAAGCAGGCAAGGCCAGCTATCAGATGTTTAGAAATGCAGAATCGGATTTTCCGATTGTCAATCTGGCGGTAAGCTGCAGCGACGGTACATTTAAAGTCGCTGTGGGTGCACGGCCGCAGAGAGCCGTGCTGGCTCCTGAAACGGCGGCATTTTTATCCACAGCAGATTTTACAGATCCGCAGGAAACGATAAATAGGGCTCAGGAAATTTTAGTTTCGGAGATTACCTTTGGCAAGAATATGAGAGCCAGTGCCCAATATCGTGAAAAAATAGCAAAAGTCTTACTTAAACGTGCCATAAAGGAGGTGGGAGCATGCTGATTCATATAAATGTCAATGGTGAGAAAAGAAAGATCCATTGTGCGCCGGATGCCATGCTTATGGATGTTCTTAGAGATGACGGTTTTAAAAGTGTGAAGTGCGGCTGTGATACAACAAACTGCGGGCTTTGCACAGTGCTTGTGGAAGGTGTTCCTATGCTGGCCTGTTCGATTCCTGCTGCCCGAATGAATAATAAAAATGTGACAACTCTGGAAGGTGTTCAGGATGAAGCCCGGATCATTGGCAGTTTGCTTGTGGATGAAGGCGCAGATCAGTGCGGTTTTTGCAGTCCTGGGCTGATTATGAATATTATTGCCATGAAAAGAGAACTTGTCAATCCCACCGAGGAAGACATCAAACATTATCTGGCCGGAAACCTGTGCCGGTGCACAGGCTATATGAGCCAGCTGCGTGCTGTTAAAAAATACATGGGGGTAGAAGATTAATGAGATACGTAAGCAGACCCGTACGAAAAGTGGATGGAATGTCCCTGGTTACAGGAAAGCCCTTATATACCAATGATCTGGCGCCAAAGGAATGTCTGATTGTGATGGCTCTGCGCAGCCCCTATGCCTACGCCAGAATCCGGGATATTGATGTGACAAAAGCTCAGATGGTCAAAGGTGTAGCCTGCGTGCTTACCTATAAGGATGTACCGAAGGTGCGTTTTACAAATGCAGGTCAGACTTATCCGGAAATGTCTTCCTATGATCGCCTGATTCTGGATGAATATGTCCGTTATGTAGGTGATGAGGTGGCTTTGGTGGCAGCTGTCAATGAAAAAGCGGCCAGACAGGCACTGAAAATGATTAAAGTGGATTATGAGGTTCTGGAACCGCTTCTGGACTATAAAAAAGCCATTGACAATGAGATCATTGTTCACAATTATGATGATTATTTTAATCACTATGATTTCCAGGGGGAGAATAATAAGCGAAATATTGTTGTGGATGGTATGGAAGAACACGGCGATGTGGACGGTGAATTTGAACGCAGCGATATGATTGTTGAACATGAATACGAGACTCCGGCTCAGGAGCAGTGTATGATGGAAACTTTCCGTACATATACATACCTGGATCATAACGGTCGGCTTTGTGTGGTTTCTTCTACTCAGGTTCCTTTCCATGTCAGGAGAATTTTATCCAGAGCCCTTCAGATTCCCCAGACCAAAATCCGGGTTATTAAGCCTAGAATCGGCGGCGGTTTTGGGGCCAAACAGACGGTTGTATCGGAATTTTATCCGGCCATTGTGACTTTAAAAACCGGTCGTGCGGCCAAAATGATTTATACCCGAAAAGAGGCATTTACAGCATCTAACAGCCGCCATCAGATGTGTATCCGGGCTAAGATTGGTGCAGATTTGGATGGAACAATTCGGGCAATCGAGCTGTGTACACTGTCCAATCAGGGGGCTTACGGTGAACACGGAACAACAACCATTGGACTTTCTGGACATAAATCGATTCCTTTATATAATCAGGCGAAGGCATTCCGGTTTAAATATACCGGTGTTTATACCAATACAATGCCGGCAGCCGCATTCAGAGGCTATGGTGCGACGCAGGGTTTATTTGCCCTGGAATCTGCGGTAAATGAGCTGGCTTTAAAACTGGGAATGGATCCCACATTACTTCGTGAGAAAAATATGGTTCGTTTTGGAGAGCTTATGCCCGCTTATTATAATGAACCACTGACCAGCTCGGCTCTGGATCGGTGTATTCACCGAGGCAAGCAAATGATCGGCTGGGATAAAAAGTATCCGAGAGTGGAAATCAGTGATACAAAGGTTCGTGCTGTAGGTATGGCCATCGCTATGCAGGGCTCCGGTATATCCAAAGTGGATACGGCGGGGGCCGAAATCAAGCTTAATGATGACGGTTATTATACCTTAAAAATTGGTGCCACCGATATGGGGACAGGCTGTGATACGATTTTGACCCAGATTGCCGCAGAAACCCTGCTGGCTGAAATGGATCAGTTTATTATTGCTCAGGTTGATACGGATATATCGCCGTTTGATCCGGGGTCTTACGCCTCCAGTACCACTTATGTGACGGGTATGGCAGTTTACAATGCGGCTGTTGATCTGAAAACGAAGATTATCTATGCAGGTGCCAAAATACTGGATCCGGAAAAATACGACATGGCTCTGGAAAAGTTTAATCCAAAGAAATTCTACTTTGACGGTACAAACGTCATTGAAGTGGAAACGGAACGAACGGTTTCTATTCATGATATTGCCATTCATAATGCGGGCAACTATACGGGAAATTACCTTAACGGAACCGGATTTTATTCAAGCCCTACCTCGCCGCCGCCGCTGATGGCCGGTTTTGCCGAGATCGAACTGGATAAGGAAACCGGTAAATATGAGGTTATTGATTATGTAGGTGTTGTAGACTGTGGTACAGTTGTCAATACAAACCTGGCCAGAGTTCAGACAGAGGGCGGCCTTTCCCAGGGAATTGGCTTTGCCATGTATGAGGATGTTCAGTACAGCGCCAAGGGAAAGATGATGACAGACTCCTTTATGCAGTATAAGATTCCGTCTCGTGTGGATGTCGGCAATATTCGTGTGGAGTTTGAGTCCAGTTATGAACCCAGCGGCCCTTACGGGGCCAAATCCATCGGTGAGATTGTTGTCAATACACCGGCCCCGGCCATTGCAGATGCGCTTAG
The DNA here is from genome assembly GCA_905199445.1 of uncultured Lachnospiraceae bacterium. GTDB lineage: Bacteria > Bacillota > Clostridia > Lachnospirales > Lachnospiraceae > Catenibacillus. Next base: position 21,853 of record CAJKGK010000006.1, read on the forward strand.
AAATGCATGCGGCATTCATATGCGCAGTCTGCCCATGACACCGGAAAAGGTTCTGGATGCGATTGAAGCTTTGGGGATGGAAAAAAAGAATTCATGGGTGTGTGAATAAATGACTGGCAGCGGCAGCTTTTTCCATGGGAGAAGGCTGTCGCTTTACAGTATTTTACAGGATGAGGAGCATATTTAAATGAAGCTGAATCTTGACCATTTGATAAATGAACTTCAAATCGGCAAAGGCAGTGTTGTGTCTGTGATCGGTTCCGGGGGAAAGACAACTTTAGTTGAAGGACTGGCAGAGGTGCTGAAGGGTAAGTACAGGGTATGTATAGCCACATCGACGAAGATGGGTGTTCCCCGGTCGGGAACTTACAGCTGTATGTTTTTTCCAGGCAGTCCGTATCTTGAAGAACCTGTGGATCAGCCGGGAATTTACTATGCAGCCGATGAAATTGTGGAAGGAAAAAAGCTCCACGGTTTTTCTTCGCCCATGGTGAATTGGGCACTGGCACATACGGATGTGATTCTTATTGAGGCAGACGGTTCCAAAAGATTGCCGCTGAAAGGATGGGCAGCCTATGAGCCGGTGGTGATCCCTCAAACGACGCTGACCATTGGAGTGATCCCTGTATGGCCGGTAGGACAGATTTTGGATGAGACACTGGTTCATCGTTTTCCTTTGTTCACCCAAATAACAGGGGCGCGTCCCGGTGACCGCCTGACCATCGCGCACATGACCAGGCTCATTGAAAGTGATGACGGACTTTTTGCAAAGGCCAAAGGACAAAAGGTATTATTTTTTAGTCAGGTCTATGACAACGCTGCAGCCGAAACGGCCCGGGCGATTGTCAAAGCCGGGAATTTTAATCATATTAAAAAAATTATGATTGGATGTGTGGATATGCCGTCCAGGGCTGTTTCGATTGCTGTGATTATCATGGCTTCTGGCTTTTCCAGCAGAATGGGCACCAATAAACTGCTTATGGATATTGAGGGCCGGCCCATGGTTTCCAGGGTAATGGATGCTGTTGCCCAGGCCGCTAAAAGCCGCAGGGAAATTACAAGGGTTATTGTGGTCACAGCCTTTGAACCGGTCGCTGAAATGGCCAGAACGCATGGTTTCCAGGTTGTTTCTAATCCAGAACCTGAGGCCGGTCAGAGCCGGTCGGTTGTGTTGGGGACAGCGGCAGCACAACCGGCGGATGGCCTGATGTATGTTCCCGGGGATATGCCGTGGCTGAATCCTGAAGTTATGAATAGTCTTGTGGACAGATTCCTCAGGCAGCCAGATCGGATTATCCGGCCAACCTATGGCGGAAGACCAGGGGCACCGGTACTTTTTACGGGAGGGCTTAAAGATGAACTGCTTAAGATTACCGGGGATCAGGGGGGGCGCACGGTGATATATGCACACCCGGATCTTATGGTTTCCCTTCCTTTTGAGCAGGCCCGGTGGGGAATGGACGTGGATTCACCACTGGATTTGAAGGAAGGCGTCAGCCTTTGTACAGAAAAATTCAAGGACTGGGAGAATAACGAGTGAAGGGAGGCGGGCACACTTTCTGCTGCCTTTAATGCAGGCAGGGCTTTTTGTGCCTAAGCGTTTTATGAAAATCAGTGAATGTTGGGTTATGGTCCGCGGCGGCGGTGATCTGGCTACCGGAACGATTGCCATGCTGCATCAGTGCGGTTTTAAAGTTATTGTACTGGAATGTGAGCAGCCCACGGCAATTCGACGAATGGCGGCATTTTGCGAAGCTGTCTATCTGGGCCATATGGAAGTGGAAGGCCTTCAGGCTGTCCGGGTGGCATCCTGGGAGGCAGCCATGGACTGTATCAGGGCCGGTCAGATTCCGGTTGTGAAAGATGAAAAAGGAATATGGATTGAAAAATATAAACCGGATATTGTTGTGGATGGGATTATTGCAAAAAGAAACCTGGGTACCCGGATGGATATGGCACCTTTGGTTATAGGTCTGGGACCAGGCTTTTATGCCGGAAAGGATGTACATGTGGTCATTGAAACCATGCGGGGGCATCGCCTCGGACGTGTGATTACTCAAGGAGCGGCTCTGGAGAACACAGGTATTCCCGGGGTGATTGCAGGCTACAGTTCCCAGAGGGTCATCCATGCGCCGTCAGCGGGAACGATGATTAATAAAGCCGCTATCGGGGATATTGTCAGTCAGGGGCAGGTTATTGCCATGATTGATCATGTGCCGGTTTATGCCACGATTGACGGTGTTTTAAGGGGACTTTTAAGAGATGGACTTTATGTGACCAAAGGCTTTAAGATTGCGGATATTGATCCTAGGTTGTCGGAAAAGGAAAACTGTGTGACCATTTCTGATAAGGCCAGGACCATTGGCGGCGGTGTGCTGCAGGCGATTTTAATGTATGGCAATATAGACCGCTGAAAGGGGAGGATATGGATGGCAGAGGGATTTACAGACATTTCTGCTTTGCTGAAACAGGTTTTGCCGGGAGACGGAAAGATTTATCTGACCCGGCTGTGTGCGACAGGGGGATGCGGCGCAAAAATACCGGCAGGAAAGTTGGCGGATGTGGTGGCTGCACTGCCTGTTAAAAAGGATGAAAATTTACTGGTTGGCTTTGATTATGCGGATGATGCAGGGGTTTATCGCCTTACTGATGATCTGGCCATTATACAGACACTGGATTTTTTTCCGCCGATTGTCGATGACCCGTATACTTACGGACAGATTGCGGCCACCAATGCGCTCAGCGACGTTTATGCCATGGGTGGTACTGTGCGGACAGCCATGAATATTGTAGGCTTTCCGGAATTTCTGGATGATGAGATTCTTGGGGAGATTCTTCGGGGCGGTGCTGAAAAAGTGAAGGAGGCCGGCGGTGTTTTATGCGGCGGACATTCGATTAAGGATAATGAACCCAAATATGGTTTATCGGTGACAGGGACGATTCATCCTGACCGGATTTTATCCAATCAGGGGGCAAAGCCCGGGGATCTTTTGATTCTTACAAAAAAGCTGGGGGTGGGTATCATAACCGCAGCTTCAAAGGTTGATCTTGACCGGGAAAATGCCTTTGAGGCGGCCGTATCTTCCATGACGCTTTTAAATAAATATGCCTGTGAAGCCATGGACGGCTGTAATGTTCATGCGTGTACGGATGTGACAGGCTTTGGATTTCTCGGCCATTTATGTGAAATGATGGCAGCTTCCGGTGTCAGTGCCCTTGCTTATAAAGAGCAGATTCCTGTATTTGAGGCTGCATATGCGTATGCAAAAGAATTTATTATTACCTGTGCGGCACAGAGAAACCGGCGCCATGTGGAGGGGAAGGTGGAATTTGTGGACAGCGACTATGCTTTTGAGGAACTGCTTTATGATCCTCAGACAAGCGGCGGTCTGCTGATTGCCTGTGATGCGGCCAGTGCCGGCCGCCTTCTGGAAAAAATCAGAGTAGATCATCCATGGGCAGCCATTGTGGGTCAGGTTACGGAAAAAATGCAAAAAGATGTTACAGTGATATAAAATGAATCGGAGTGGTGAAAGATGTATATTGTAGACGCTTTGGGACTGGTATGCCCTAAACCGGTCATTATGGCAAAAAAAGCATTAAAAGCATATGACGAAATCAAGGTTAAGGTGGATAATCCCACATCCAGAGAGAATCTTGAAAAAATGGCGCTTGTGATGGGGCTGGACTATGAGACTTTTCAGGAGGGTAATGTATACAGTATTGTGATGAAAAAAAATGGACAGGCGCAGGATGAAGCTTCCAATGCACCGCAGGCGCAGCAGACGGTTGGACGGCCTGATGACAGCTATATTGTCGTATGCAGTTCAAATGTTATGGGAGCGGGCAGCGATGAGCTGGGAACAGCCCTTATGAAAAGTTTTATTTATACACTGACAGAGGCCGAAAAGCTTCCGGATACGGTTATTTTTTATAATGGGGGTGTTCATCTGACATGTAAAGATTCGCCGTGTCTTGAGGATCTTAAAAGTCTTGAGGCTGCAGGTGTTGAGATTCTTTCCTGCGGAACGTGTCTGAACTATTATGGAAAGACAGATGATCTGGCTGTGGGCAGTGTGACGAATATGTATGTGATTGTACAGCGTCAGCAGGAGGCAACAAGGATTATAAAAGCTTAAAGAAAAGGCGATTTTGACCGGGAAATAGACTGGTCAGAATCGCCTTTGTCGTGTTTTACAAATGTCGAGCCTTAAGCGCATTTTATTCTTTTACAAATTCAATAGTTCCCTCATCGAGACGGGCAACTCTGGCCAGAGAATATACTTCCAGACCGGAATCAATCAGTCTCTGACGGCCTTTTTGGAAGGACTTTTCAATCAGAATACCAATACCTGCGATTTTTGCACCGGCCATTTCAGACAGACGGACAGCACCGCTGGCAGCTTCACCGTTGGCTAAGAAATCGTCAATAATAAGAACAGTATCATCCTTGCCCACATAGTTTTTGGATAATGTGAGCTCATAGCTTGTTCCTTTTGTAAAGGATGTAATATTGGTCTGGATGACATCACCTTTTAAAATCTTGGATGTCTGTTTTTTTAGAATAATCATGGGGACATTCAGGTGCATGGCTGCATATACAGCCGGAGCAATCCCGGAACTTTCAATGGTCAGTACCTTTGTAATTCCGTAAGTCTTAAAATGGTCGGCAAAATCTTTTCCGATTTCATTCATAAGAACAGGATCAACCTGGTGGTTGATGAAACTGTCTACCTTTAAAACCGTTGAATTCAGGGCCTGTCCCTCAGCCAGAATTTTATCTTCTAATAATTTCAAAAAACTCACCTCAAATTGTTGTTTCCTCTAAGTATAGCATAAAATAATGTCGAATAAAAGGGAAATATTAAGGACTGTAACAAATTTTTATTCGTATTTTCACAGACCGTACATATTTATTTTGTATACTATAACTATAAAACAGTCGATTTGGCGCTGTTTTCATTTGATTGAAGCGAGGTATGGTTATGGACAATTTAAAAGTGATGGTTGTTGACGATGAAAGCCGTATGCGTAAGCTGGTTAAGGACTTTCTTGTGAAAAAAGGTTTTGATGTGATAGAAGCTGAAAACGGTGAGGAAGCTGTAGACCGTTTTTTTGAGACAAAGGATATTGCATTGATTGTGCTGGATGTGATGATGCCAAAGATGGACGGCTGGGAAGTTTGCCGGGAGATTCGTAAGATGTCCCAGGTTCCTATTATTATGCTCACTGCCAAAAGTGATGAAAAAGATGAACTTTTAGGTTTTGAGCTGGGTGTTGATGAATATATTACAAAGCCCTTCAGTCCCAAAATTCTTGTCGCCCGTATTGAGGCGATCCTGCGCCGGAGTAATGTGATCGGGCCGGAGGATATGATCGAAGTTGGCGGAATCCGGCTGAACAAGGCAGCGCATGAGGTGACGATTGACGGCCGGCCGGTAGAGTTAAGCTTTAAGGAATTTGAGCTGCTTACCTATTTTGTGACTAATCAGGGGGTAGCTTTGTCCAGAGAGCGTATATTAAATAATGTATGGAACTATGATTATTTTGGAGATGCCCGGACAATTGATACGCATGTCAAAAAGCTTCGCAGCAAGCTGAAAGATAAAGGAGAGTATATTAAAACAATCTGGGGCATGGGCTACAAATTCGAGGTTGGTAAATGATGAAAAAATCCCTTCGGGTCAAGATGACATTCATTCTTGCGGTTATTGTGCTGAGCATTGTCATATTCAGTACACTGTTAAGCGGCGTTTTTCTTGGGGATTACTATCTTTATGGAAAGCAGAAAACCCTTGTGGAAACCTATAAGGATGTAAACCGGATCTATACCTTTAACGATGCCGTAAGCAGCCGTATTTTGGAAAATTATGAAAATAGTGATCAGATCACCTCTGCCCTTCAGCGCTATCTTGGGGAAGATTTTGAGAACAGTCTGGAAAAGATGAGTGAGGGACGCAATGTCTCTGTTCTGATTTTCAGAAACGGTTATTTTTATTCGGATAATCCGCTGATTCCTTCCCTCCCTACACCGACAGCCTACCTGATTTATTCATCTGTAGGGGATACAGAGGTGAATGAAAATGAAGGTATGTTTAATGACTATCAAAAAGGGCAGGCTCAGGCGGATGTGCTTCAGCAAAAGCCCAATTATATGATTCAGAAGATGTATATTCAGCGTCTTGGAAGTGAATATTTGTATCTGTCCGCACAGCTGGATAATGGCGACAATATTTTGATTCGAACATCGCTTGATAATATTGAACTCAGTGTAAATACAACGGTTCGGTTTTATATGTATATTTCACTGATCATGCTTATTGCGGGAATGTTTATCGTGTATTTTATTTCAAGGAACTTTACTCAGCCCATCTTGAATCTGTCCCATATTGCCCGGCGGATGTCAGAGCTGGATTTTGAAACAAAGTACACGGGGGTGCGCCAGGATGAAATCGGTGTTTTAGGCAACAGTATGAATTATCTTTCTCAGACGCTGGAAAGTACACTTGCGGAACTGAAGCTGGCCAATGCCAAGCTTCAAAAAGATCTGGAAAAAAAGATACAGATGGATGCCATGAGAACCGAGTTTTTATCCAATGTTTCCCATGAACTTAAGACGCCGATTGCGCTGATTCAGGGGTATGCGGAGGGTCTGGTGGAAAATATTAATGATGATGCGGAGAGCCGGGAGTTTTACTGTGAGGTTATTATGGACGAGGCCAAGAAGATGAATAATATTGTGAAAAAGCTTCTGGATTTAAATCAGCTGGAATTTGGCGATCCCAACATTAATATGGAGCATTTTGATGTTGTAGGTGTGATTAAAAATATGCTGTCCAGTTCGGATATTCTTTTTAAGCAAAAGCAGGTAGAAGTAACCTATCAGGGAGAGACGGAATGTTTCGTGTGGGCCGATGTTTATCTGGTGGAAGAAGTGTTTGGAAATTATATTTCCAATGCTCTGAATCATGTGTGCAACGAAAATCGCATCAGTGTTGGTGTAAAAAAGCAGGCGGATACAGTGCATATCAGTGTGTTTAATACAGGCCAGCCAATCCCTGAGGATGATCTGGATAAAATTTGGGGTAAATTTTACAAAGTGGATAAGGCGCGTACAAGAGAATACGGCGGCAGTGGTGTCGGTCTGTCTATTGTAAAGGCGACCATGGGGCTGCTGGGACAGAAATACGGTGTTCTAAACCATAAGGATGGTGTAGAATTCTGGTTTGAGCTGGATGCTTCCAGACAGTAGATGAAAATCATAAAAGGCCAGGGGACTTTTTAATACATTCAGCAGTGTAAAAAGTTCCCTGGCCTTTGTATGTATTTAGGATTAGTCATTGATTCAGTAACAGCGCAGTCTTTTAAACCGAAATCAGATTCCAAACTTTCCGGAAAGATCGTCATTAATCACATAATAAACCATGCTTTCTTCCGGTTTTACATAAAGATTCAATGTTTTAATGTCTTTGATTTTATGGCCCTGAGCCACCCAGGCTTCCTTGACTTTTGCAACAAGTTCTTTATCTTCAACCTGTTTTCCGCCATATTCAACAAATAATGCTGTTTTCATAATGTCCTCCTTAAAAACTATAGACCATTCATTAAAACTTTTGTATAATGCGGTCAATAACACTTTTTATAATATTATTATAAATCCGTAATCTTTGCAAATGGGAAGCCCGCTTGTGGGCGGGATACATTTAAAAAGTTTACTAAAAAAAGAAATAAAAGATTCTGTTTTTAAAAGAATTTGGGAGCAGGAGGACGCGGATGTCTCTAAAAATATTGTGAATTTTCAATAATTTTTCAGGGGAAATGGTATGAAAATCATATATTTATAGAAAAAAGCGGAAAGGCTTTATTAATTTATAAATTCTACTGTAAAAAAACAGGATTATCCATTAAAATAAGACATAGAAAGGAAGCTGGTAAAATGATAGCAATCATTGATTATGATGCCGGAAATTTAAGAAGTGTCGAAAAGGCATTTAATTTCCTGGGTGAAGATGTACATATAACAAGAGATCGTGATGAAATTTTAGCCGCGGACAAGGTGGTCCTGCCGGGGGTAGGTGCCTTTGGAGAGGCGATGACCCATTTAAAGAATTACAGACTCGTTCAGACCATCGGGGATGCAGTGGATCTGGGAAAGCCTTTTTTGGGCATATGTCTGGGGCTTCAGCTGATGTTTGAGGACAGTGAGGAAAGTCCCGGTGTTTCCGGGCTGGGGCTGCTTCAAGGTAAAATTAAGAAGATTCCGGGACACCAGGGCCTCAAAATTCCCCATATGGGATGGAATTCTCTGGAAATCCGTCCGGACAGCCGATTGTTTGCAGGCATTAATAACGCTTATGTTTATTTTGTTCATTCCTATTATCTCAGTGCCAAAGATCCGTCAGTCGTGGCGGCGACAACCAATTATGGTACGAATATCCATGCAGCTGTAGAGACGGGTAATTTGTTTGCATGTCAGTTTCATCCGGAAAAGAGCAGTGACACAGGCTTGTCTATATTAAGAAACTTTGCCCAACTATAGAAGTCTTGTGCTTATTAGGAAAATATGAAAATACAAGAAAGGAAAAGAGAGCATTGTTTACGAAAAGAATTATTCCATGCCTGGATGTTCATAATGGACGGGTTGTTAAAGGCGTTAATTTTGTAGATCTAAAGGATGCAGGAGATCCGGTGGAGATTGGGGCTGCTTATGATAAAGCCGGAGCCGATGAACTGGTTTTTTTGGATATTACGGCTTCCAGCGACCAACGGGCCACGGTAGTTGATCTTGTTCGACGTGTGGCCAGTAAAGTATTTATTCCCTTTACGGTGGGCGGAGGTATCCGTACGGTTGAAGATTTTAAAATGCTGCTTCGGGAAGGGGCGGATAAAATATCCATTAATTCTTCGGCCATTAATACACCGGAATTGATTAAGGATGCCGCCGGAAAGTTTGGAAGTCAGTGCGTTGTTGTGGCCATTGATGCCAAGCGCCGGGAAGATGGTGGCTGGAATGTTTATAAAAATGGCGGAAGAATTGATACAGGTTTGGATGCTGTGATGTGGGCAAAAAAAGTGTGTGCTCTTGGTGCCGGGGAAATTTTGCTGACAAGCATGGATTGTGACGGAACAAAAGCCGGTTATGATATTGAGCTGACCAGAACCATCTCCCAGTGTGTGGATATTCCGGTGATTGCATCCGGAGGGGCGGGAACTGTGGATCACTTTTACAAGGCCCTGACACAAGGCGGTGCCGATGCCGCCCTAGCTGCCTCCCTGTTTCATTACAAGGAGCTGGAAATCGGCAGACTTAAAGACGAACTTGCCAGACGGGGACTTCATATGCGCCGGTAAGATGAGAAAAAACGGATAGGAGAAAAAATATGAGTATGATTCAAAATGACTGGCTGGATGCAATCCGTGAGGAATTTAAAAAACCTTATTATGCCCGGTTATATAAGTTTATCAGACAGGAGTACACAACACACATCGTTTATCCGCCGGCGGACGAGATTTTTAATGCCTTTCATCTGACGCCGTTAAGTCAGGTAAAGGTTGTGATCCTGGGGCAGGATCCGTATCATAATGTAAATCAGGCCCATGGACTGAGTTTTTCGGTTAAACCTGAGGTCAGAACACTTCCTCCATCGTTGGTTAATATTTATCAGGAGCTTCATGAGGATCTGGGGTGTTTTATTCCCAATCATGGCTGTCTGGAAAAATGGGCACGCCAGGGCGTTCTTCTTTTGAATACGGTTTTAACTGTGCGTGCCCATCAGGCCAACTCACATCAGGGACAGGGATGGGAACAGTTTACAGATGCTGTTATTGAAGCTGTGAATGCTCAGGACCGTCCTATTGTGTTTATCCTATGGGGAAGACCGGCTCAGGCCAAGGAGCGGATGCTGACCAATCCGAATCATTTGATTTTAAAGGCACCCCATCCCAGCCCATTGTCTGCGTTCAGAGGCTTTTTCGGCAGCAGGCCTTTTAGCCAAACCAATAATTTTCTAAAATCCCATGGTGTGCAGCCTATAGACTGGCAAATCGATAATATATAGAAGGTGATCAGACATGACAATTAAAAATATCCGTCTTGTGGGTCTGGATTTGGATGGAACGGTTTTTAATGAAGCAAAAGAAATTACACCGGCTGTCCGGGAAGCTATTAAAAAAGCCATTGAAAGAGGCATTACGGTTATACCGGCCACCGGCCGTCCTGTCAGCGGCCTGCCAGAGGCGTTTATATCAATTCCTGGTGTACGTTATGCACTGACAAGCAATGGGGCCGCTGTGGTGGATTTAAAAACTGGCCGCCGTGTTCATGAGGACTGTATTGATTCCGGGTGGGCTGCTAAAATTGTAGGAACGATGCTGGAATTTGATGGTCTTGCCGAGGTCTATGTCGATGGCCTGTGTTACACAGACGAAAAGAATTTCCGGCGGGCACTTAACTTTGCCGCTATTCCGGACGCTCTGAAAGAATATATGAGAAAAACAAGGAATCCTGTGGCGGATATCCAGGGATTTTTAAGTCATTCGCAATATAGGGTGGAAAAGCTGCATATGATGTTTGATGATCCGAAAGTGCGGGAAGCTGCATTTGAAAGATTGAGAGGGCGATATCCTCAGCTGACAATTACCGAGGCGACCAGCTTTAATATGGAAATTAATGCGCCCACGGCCAATAAAGGCAGCGGACTTTTGGCCCTGGGGCAATATCTGGGGATTCCAAGAACGTCCATTATGGCCTGTGGAGATTCCGGCAATGATTATGCAATGATTCATGAGGCCGGATATTCGGTGGCTATGGGCAATGCCACTGAGAAAATTAAGGCTGCCGCTGATTTTGTGACAAAGACCAATGAAGAAGACGGCGTGGCATTTGTTCTCAACATGTTAGCGTAATGCGGAGACTAATGAAATGAAATTCGTTTAACGAACACCAGAACAAAAAAACTCGTCAAGTATTTTTTAGTAAATCCTTGACGAGTTTTTTTGATGCGATTTTAGTCTGTAATCAGATCAATAAATCAAATGATTTACTGGTCTTCAGGGGGGTTATTGCTCTGATTTTTCTTTTCCAGATTTTTGTTTGCTGTAGCCAGCATCAGTTTAATTCTGTTGACCTGATTGACCTCGCTTGCACCGGGATCATAGTCAATAGCAACAATGTTGGCCTCCGGGTGTTGCCGGCGCAGCTCTTTGATAACGCCTTTGCCTACAATGTGGTTTGGAAGGCAGCCAAAAGGCTGGGTGCAGACAATGTTTGGCGCGCCCTGATGGATCAGCTCAATCATTTCTCCGGTTAAAAACCATCCTTCACCGGTTTGATTGCCCAAAGAGACAATAGGGGATGCATAGTCTGCCAGATCCTGGATATAGGCCTGTTCGGAAAAATGCCGGCTGGCCCGCAGTTCTTTTCGTGCTGTTTTTCGAATCGTTTCCAAAAATTTTATTCCCAGGTTGCCAAGAAGGGCAGACTTTTTAGATTTACCCAGGTAGTCTCTTTTGAAATTCGTATTAAAGAAACAGTACAGGAAGAAATCCAGCAAATCCGGCATAACCGCTTCTGCGCCTTCGGCCTCAAGAAGATCGACCAGGTAATTATTGGCTGAAGGTGAAAACTTTACAAGAATTTCGCCGACAATACCAACCCTGGGTTTTTCCATCTTTTCATGAATAGGCAGACGGTCAAAATCACGGATAATTCCCTGGATGTTCTTTTTAAAGCTGCTTTTTGAACGGCCGGTCAGGGATGCAATACAGCGTTTTTTCCATTTTTCATGGAGCGCGTTGGCACTTCCGGGTTTTTTCTCATAAGGACGCATACGGTAAAGGACACGCATGAATACGTCGCCGTAAACAATGGCTTCCATGGCAGCCTTAAGCATAGGCAGTGTATATTTAAAACCAGGATTTTTTTCAATGCCCTGAGCGCTGAGGGAGATCACAGGGATCTGAGACATTCCTGCATTGGCCAGTGCACGGCGGATAAAGCCTACATAATTGGTGGCACGACAGCCGCCGCCGGTCTGGGACATGGCGATGGCCACTCTGTTTAGGTCATAGTTTCCGGAAAGCAATGCCTTCATAATCTGCCCGACAACGCAAATGGAAGGGTAACAGGCATCGTTATTTACATATTTAAGACCGATATCAATGGCTTCCCGGTCGCAGTCTGGAAGCAGTTGGACATTCAGTCCGTTCGCACTCAGCGCAGGTACCAGAAGCTCAAAATGAATCGGCGACATATTAGGGGCAAGAATGGTATAATTTTTCCGCATTTGTTCCGTGAAAATCACGCGTTTGTGGGCACTGGACTGGATATGTCCTTTTATATTTTTCTGTTCACGCATGCGCACAGCGGCAATCAGGGAGCGAATTCGGATCCGGGCAGCCCCCAGGTTACTTACTTCATCAATTTTCAGGCAGGTGTAAATCCGGCCGGAACCATTTAAAATATCTTTGACCTGATCGGTTGTAACCGCATCCAGGCCGCAGCCAAAGGAATTAAGCTGAATTAATTCCAGGTTATTTTGAGTTTTTACAAACTGAGCGGCAGCATACAGTCTGGAGTGATACATCCACTGGTCCGATACAATTAAAGGCCGTTCCGGTGTACCCAGGTGGGAAATCGAGTCTTCGGTGAGTACTGCAATACCATATGAGGTAATCAGTTCAGGGATGCCGTGATTGATTTCACCGTCTGTATGGTATGGACGGCCAGCCAGAACAATCCCTTTCATATGATGTTCACGAAGGTAGGCCAGTGTTTCTTCACCTTTGTCCCGCATATCCTGACGAACCGCTGCCAGCTCTTTCCATGCCTTATCGGCAGCCTGGCGGATTTCCTCGGATGGAATACTGAAGGCCCGGCCGATTTCTTCGTTCAGGCGGTCTTTAATGTGTTCCGGATTGTCCAGTGCAAGAAATGGATTCATAAAATGAATATGCTCATCTCTGATCTCTTCTACATTATTTTTTATATTTTCCGAATAGGATGTGACAATCGGGCAGTTATAATGGTTATTTGCTTCAGACACTTCATTCCGTTCGTAAGGGATGGACGGATAGAAGATAAACTTAATGCCTTGTTTAATCAGCCATGTAATGTGGCCGTGAACCAGTTTCGCCGGGTAACATACGGATTCGCTGGGAATGGACTCAATGCCCAGGGCATAAATTTTCGGGGAGGAGGGCGGTGAAAGAATCACACGGAAGCCCAGCTCATTGAAAAATGTAAACCAGAAAGGATAGTTTTCATACTGGTTCAGTACCCTTGGAATACCTACCGTACCCCGATAAGCTTTATCGGCAGTTAAAGGTTCATAGCTAAAAAGACGTTTTAACTTATAAGCGAAAAGGTTGGGAACATCACTTTTTTTCTTTTCACGACCCAGGCCGACTTCGCAACGGTTGCCTGTGATAAACTGACGGCCGCCGGAAAAACGGTTAATGGTCAGGTGACAGTTGTTTGTACATCCTTTACAGCGGGCCATGCTGGTTGTGTACTGAAGTGAGATAATTTTATCCAGAGGAAGCATGGTCGTCTGGGTGCCGTCGTAGCGTTCACGGGCAATTAAGGCGGCTCCGAAAGCACCCATGATGCCTGCAATATCCGGACGTACGGCTTGGCGGCCGGATATTCTCTCAAAACTGCGCAGTACAGCATCATTATAAAAGGTTCCGCCCTGAACAACGACTTTTTTGCCCAGATCCTTCGGATCGGTGAGTTTGATTACCTTATACAGCGCATTTTTTATAACTGAATAAGCCAGACCTGCAGAAATATCGCCGACCTGGGCACCTTCCTTCTGGGCCTGTTTGACATTGGAATTCATAAATACCGTACATCTGGAACCTAAATCCACGGGATTTTCTGCAAATAAGGCGATTTTTGCAAAATCACTGATTTCATAGTTCAGCGACCGGGCAAATGTTTCGATGAAAGAACCGCAGCCGGCGGAGCAGGCTTCATTGAGCAGCACACTGTCCACGGTATGATTGCGGATTTTGATACATTTCATATCCTGACCGCCAATATCCAGGATACAGTCCACATCCGGTTCAAAAAATGCAGCTGCATAGTAGTGAGCAACGGTTTCGACTTCGCCTTCATCCAGCATCAGTGCAGCTTTAATCAGGGCTTCCCCATAACCGGTGGAACAGGAACGGACAATGCGGGCACTGTCCGGAAGTGTCTTGGTGATTTCTGTAATTGCACGGATGGTTGTCTTTAGCGGATTACCGTTATTGCTGCTGTAGAAGGAATAAAGGAGTGATCCGTCTTCTCCGATAACAGCAGCCTTGGTTGTTGTGGAGCCGGCGTCGATTCCCAGAAAACAGTCACCTTCATAGTCCTTTAAGGATCCTTTTTGCACGGTATGAACCTGATGGCGTTTTGTGAATTCATCGTATTCAGCCTGATTTTCAAACAGAGGCTGCATTCTTGTTGTTTCGGCCTCGATCTTTATATCCGACGATAAAAGTCGAATCAGGTCTTCAACAGATGTATGGGTATCCGCTTTATAGTTCATGGCTGCACCCATAGCAGCAAAAAGATGGGAGTTGTCCGGTGCAATAATATGTTCCGGTGTCAGTTTTAATGTACGGATAAAGCATGCCCGAAGTTCTGAAAGAAAGTGAAGGGGGCCGCCCAGAAATGCCACATTGCCTCGAATCGGTTTACCGCAGGCCAAACCGCTGATTGTCTGGTTGACAACGGCCTGAAAGATAGAAACAGAAAGGTCTTCTTTTGTGGCACCTTCGTTAATCAGCGGCTGAATATCGGATTTGGCAAAAACACCGCAGCGGGCCGCGATGGGATAAACAGCCTTGTAATTTTTGGCATATTCATTAAGACCGGGGGCATCCGTCTGTAAAAGAGAGGCCATTTGGTCGATAAATGAGCCTGTACCGCCGGCACATATGCCGTTCATACGTTGCTCGATATTACCGCCGGAAAAATAAATAATCTTTGCGTCCTCGCCACCCAGTTCAATGGCAACATCCGTTTGTGGAGCAATAGTCTGCAGCGCTGTGGATACGGAAATGACTTCCTGAACAAAGGGAACCTGAATGGCTTTGGAAAGGGACATACCGCCAGAACCTGTAATCATTGGATAGATTTCCATCTGTCCCAGGCGTTGATGGGCTTTTTGAACCAGAGCCAGCAGGGTTTCACGAATATTGGCAAAATGTCTTTCATAATCTGAAAAAAGGATATGATTTTGTTCATCTAAAAAAGCAACTTTGACAGTGGTGGAGCCAATGTCAATACCTAAACTAATCTTTTGATTCATAACATTAATATGAATGCGGGGATAAAATTCTCCGCAGTGCCCTCCTAACTTTTTAATTCCCGCGAGCAACGGGATATTTGATTAAGCCGAATCTATTATACGATATGGTTTTCCAAAAAACAATAAACAATTTGTAAAAAATGATAAAAATCGCCATTATAATAGGTAATAACTGGATACATGTCAATGGGTAAAAAGCAAAATAAAAGCTGAATTTCCGGGTACCAAAGGTCATCATCTGCATATATTGGATACAAAGAATTTTATTGGTGAGGTTATGAATTATTATCAGTCAGGGAATGTTCGGGGGATGACCTTTGATGGCAATAACCGTTGTCCAGGCATTATGCATACCGTGAGAAAGGGGGATACACTGTACAGAATCAGCCGTATGTATGGCGTAAGTCTGGAGCAGGTGATGGATGCCAATCCGGATGTCAATGTATATAATCTTCCGGTGGGGAGCATGATCTGTGTTCCAATGGCGGCTGCGGCAGGGGAAATGCCCGGTCCTGGGAATTCTTATGTCGGAGGCGGCACCGGAGGCATGCAGGATATGACGCCACGGTCTGGCGGGCAGATGATGTCTCAGCGACAGATGGGCAGGGAATATATTGTTGCCCATGGAGAATCCATTGGTGATATTTTAAAAAAATTCAATATGGATTATGAAAATTTTATTAAATATAATCCGGAACTCATCCAGATGATTTTGCCTGAAGGCCGGAAAATTTATGTTAATGACAGGGATTAAGCTTTAAAGAAACGTGAGAAATCCCCGGTGTAAGGCCGATTCTTATGCTGGATAAAGGTTGACAATATGAAGGCGGTTTACTATAATTAAAATAGTTTTGCATGTGAAGAGCGGGAGGCAGTGACACCTCCCGTTTTCACCATTCATCGTGATGCCGCCGACAGGCGCATGTCAGTTTAAAACAACATTATAAAATGAAAGAGAGGACTTAGCAAGCTATGTTGGACAAGCTGGAACGAAAATTTGGCCGATATGCCATTAAGAACCTGATGAGGTATATTATCGTTCTGTACGCCATCGGTTTTTTCCTGGCGATTGCCATGCCAGAAGTTTACTACACGTATTTTTGTCTGGACGCCAAAGCGATTTTACATGGACAGGTTTGGAGAATCTTTACGTTTCTTATGAACTCCCCCAACAATAATCCTATTTTTGTGATTTTTTCGCTGTACCTGTATTATATTTTGGGAAGTACACTGGAAAATGCCTGGGGGGCATTCCGCTTTAACCTTTACTATTTTACCGGTGTTTTTGGAACCGTTCTTGCGGCGATCATTGGTTATTTTATTACAGGACTTTCCGGTGTCTGGTTTTATATGGATACCTATTACATCAATATGTCGCTGTTTCTGGCCTTTGCCACACTGATTCCGGATATGCAGCTTTTGTTTATGTTTATTATTCCGGTAAAGATGAAGTGGCTGGCTATACTTGATGGTGTGTTTCTGGCTATATCATTTTTCCAGGGCGGTCTGTCTACAAAGGTGTCCATTGTCGTCGCACTGCTGAACTTTTTTGTATATTTCTTTTCATTTATGCACCGGAGATTTTCACCCAAACAGATGCACCGTAAATATGTCTATCATAAAGCGGTGAATCAGGGAATGAAGTCAGCAGGTCCTGGGCCGTCGGGGGCCCGGCCGGGAGGAACTCAGACTCAGGCCAGACATCGCTGTGCGGTATGTGGACGGACAGAACTGGATGATGAGACGCTGGAATTCCGCTATTGCTCCAAATGTAACGGTAATTATGAATATTGTCAGGATCATCTGTTTACCCATACGCATGTTAAATAGACTAGACTTTTACAGGAGGGAATCAATGTGAATATCAATCGCCTGATTAAAGAACTGAAAAAAGGCAATAATCCAGAAAAGAACCTGAGCAGTTACAGCCAGCTTTTGCTGGCTGAGCAGCAGAGACTGGCTTATGGCAAGCTGTTGCTTTCATATACGGAAAATTATGATATGCTGACAAAAGCGGAGGAAGGACCTGTAGCCGATGGGCTTAAAACCATAACCGGACTGCTGCGTACATTATGCGGTGGCGATATGGATTTTGAGAAGGCGGTGCGCAGCCTGGACGATTGCAGAAATCAGATGATTGCAAGAATGCGTGTGCTGGAAACCTATGTTCATTTCCTGGAAGTTTATGAACATATTTTTAATCGCCTGGAATATAAGTTTGAACTTCCGGCCGATATTCCATCCGTTGAAATGATGATTCAGGATGCGGTAAACTATATTTCCAGGCCTCAGGATGCGCAGGCGGTCAACTCGAATATCCAGGACGTGCTTTCAGAGCTTCCGGTACGGCTGACAACTACAAAGTTTTTGGATCTGTTACACCAGAGCTGTCTGTGTTATGAAGGCACACGCAGCGATATGGCGGATAAATTTTTTGAAAGCATGAAACGCTGTGCCCATATGCCGGCCCTTAAGGAGCTGGATCCTTCCTGGAGCGAGCTGTACTCGGTGTGTGCTGAGCTGGAAGCGCTTGATCTGTCAGCTGTGGATCAGTCGCTGTGCCGGAAATTGTCAGAAAAAATTACAGGATGCGGTCGTCTTCTTGCCGAATATCTGAGTAATACTCTGGATTTACTGGATTTGATCAATCCGCTGTATATTGTTTTGATTACAACACCATATACCATATCCCCGCTTCCTGAAATCAATCAGATTAAAAAGCTTTTTGCTGCATATTTAAAATCTGTTGACGGCGGAAACATTTTGGATATCGATGAAGACCTTTTAGGCGGATTGTCCAAAATTGTTGAAAATCAGCAGCT
Source organism: uncultured Lachnospiraceae bacterium (assembly GCA_905199445.1). GTDB lineage: Bacteria > Bacillota > Clostridia > Lachnospirales > Lachnospiraceae > Catenibacillus. The sequence continues at coordinate 39,977 of CAJKGK010000006.1, forward strand.
GTATGTTGGTGAGGCGATGCTGCTGGAGGATGTGCTGCCGCAGGTGTGCCAGATTTACAGTACGGATATTGAGGCTATGATGCTTAACGGTATTTTTGGTGTGCTTCAGACTGCCGAACGTCTTGGCGGAGCCGATCCTGGGGCAGATCTGAAGAAAAAAGGTGCCTACTACGTTGTGGGACGGTCAGATATCGAAGCTGGAATTGCTGATTTGGAATCTGCATATAAAGAAACCTTTAAGATGGTTTCTCAGCCGATCCGAAGAGCTGTGATCAGTAAAACCTTTGACAGAATTCCCGTGCCTTTTGACAGTATAGATGCTGTCTGTGAATATATTCGCAGCAGTTTTGAAAGCTGCAGCGAGCTTTATGAGCGAGTGGCATGCAGCCAGCTGATTGCTCAGATGAAGGAGTGACAAGCATGATTCGATGGCGGAAACCGTTATATCTGGGGGCGTCTGTGCATGAGCGGGCTGCCGTCATCCGATACAGGCTGAAATTCAAAAAATTTCCGGGCTTGTATTATTATATGATAGTTCCGGCCGGCGCTGACCTTCCGGAAATCATTCAGGCCGTATGTCTGAAGCAGGATTATTATAAAAAGCAAGAATTTACAGTGATTGGTGTGGCAGGCTATAAACAGGAATCCCTGGAACTGATGGCCAAAATTATTGACGATACTTATCAGCATACAGGAACATTCAACGTGAGACAGTATCTTGGGCTATAAAAAGATCACTGCAAAATCCCGGAAGGAGGCAAGGCTGGCATGCTACATATGTTGCTGGTTATTTTAAAAATTATCGGTATCTTATTGCTGGTACTGCTGGGACTTATTCTTTTTGCAGCTTTGAGCATTCTTTTTGTACCTCTCAGATATCGTGTCTGGGTAAAATATGACCAACAGCTTCAGGCCAGTCTTCGTCTTTCCTGGTTTCTGAGACTGATCAGTCTTCGTGTGACTTTTGACACTGCCCAAAACGATGGGGACGGGAACATGCAGTACAGTGTCCGTATTTTAGGATATCGGTTTGCAGACAGCCGGAAGGCCAAAGCGCAGACCGGGAATAAAGACGAAGATCATGGTACGCCCAAAGACCCATTGCCGCAAAAGCAGGAACAGGTGTATGAAACAAAGCAGACTGAACATAATAAAACCATAGAAACCTTGGATCAGGAAAAACCTGAACAGGAAGAGGAAAAACAGCAGGCATCCGACGGCTTAAAAATGAATTTGTTTGAAAAGCTTAAATCTAAATTTAAGCGTGCGACAGATCTGAAACACAGGATTTCTCAAAAGGTTCAAAGACTGCGGCATAAAAAAGATGCCATAATGAATATACTTACAGATCCAAACAATCAGCCGGTTTTTTTGAAGCTGAAAAACAGTGTAAAAAAGCTGCTTTTGTATTTGCTGCCAACTCACTTTGAACTGACACTTCATTTTGGATTTGAGGATCCGGCATCAACCGGCACTTGTCTGGGGCTGCTTAGTCTTTTGTATCCTTTGTATACAGATCATATTTGTCTGTATCCGGATTTTGAACATCAGATATTTAAAGGCGAAACCTTTATCAAAGGACGGATCCGCAGCTTTATTTTTGTGAAGACATTTCTGACGCTGGCTTTGGATAAGGGTGTCCGCAGAGTGCTTCAGTCATTTAAACGCATATAAAATTTATTAATTATCCGGGAGGTATTTCAATGGCAGAAAAGGAAAGTAAATTTACAACAACGGTAGAATCGCTTTTTAAAGGAATGGACAGCTTTATTTCGGCAAAGACCGTTGTGGGTGATGTGGTTACTGTTAATGATACAATTATTGTACCGCTGGTGGACGTTTCTTTTGGCGTTGCGGCCGGAGCCTGGGAAAAGACAGATAAAAACAGTGCCGGCGGCGGTATGGGCGGCAAGGTTAAGCCGGCGGCGGTACTTGTAATTTCAAACGGAACGACAAAGATGGTTCCTGTCAATCAGCCTCAGGATGCGGTGACAAGAATTATTGATTTGGTGCCGGATGTAGTCAACCATTTTATGCCGGGGAGCAAAAATGATGATGTGGATCCGGAAGTTGAAAAAGCCGTTAACGAGGCTGTTCATAAAGAATCTGAAATATAAGGCGCAACAAACCGGCAGAAGGGGCATATAATGTTTATAACTAAGAGATGATCAGGTTATGTCCATGAAACGACTGATTGGTTTTGCCTTATTTTGGATCGCTGTTGGTATGATGATCATGCTGCTGATGAAGTTCAGCCTTTTAAGCTTGTGCGTGCTTATATTCTTTCTCGTTTTAGGATATAACATGTTTAACTGTCGATAGAATTGCAACACAGGAGGAAAACGATGAATATTGATAAATTTACAATAGATACACAGCCTTTTGAAAAGACGCTGACCTTTCGGCTGGCGTCACCGGCCCTGGATCAGTCTGCGGCGGCTGCGCTGGGGGAATGGAACAGTCCGTTAATTTACGGAGAGTTTGATAAAAATAATATTTATTATGATATTACAGGCAGGGTTCCTCTGCGTCAGACGCTGGGGCATCCGCTGTCCTGTGAGGAGGCTGTGAATTTATTTATTTCTGTGGCAGATGCCATTTTATATGCCCAGGAAAATGCCGTTCACCCTAAATATGTGATTCTGGATTCAGATCTTGTTTTTGTCTCCGAAGCCAGCGGGGCTATACGGTTAATCTGCGTTCCCACGTTAGACGGCGGACTGCAGAATAAGCCGCTGAGGGCCTATATTAAAGAGCTGGTTGTTAATATGCAGTATGATGAAATGGAAAATCTGGAATATATTGGGAAGATCATCAATTATTTGAATCGAAACAAAAAATTGGATCCAGAAGCATTTATTGAGTTTCTGGAAGGCCTTTTGGATCGCCAGGCCGCTTATATTAAAGGCGATGAGGCTGTGATTCCTCAGGTACAGCCGACAGCGTCTGCTCCGGGGTATAAAAAAGCCGCAGCAGCTCTGGAGCATCCTGTAAAAACGGCAGAGGATGTTAAAGAGGCTGTGTCCTTGCCGCCTCAGTCCGATGGATGGGACGAAAGGCCCCAGGAAAATGTTCAGGAAAATGAGGTGGATATAGAGAGCGTCTTAAAGAATATCGAGGCCGAAGCGATGGATGTGGCTCATCATTCGCGGCAGGAGGACAAAGGTGCAGATGACCTTGCTGAAGTCTTTAAAAGCATGGATACATCGGCGGAGGCACCAAAGGAAATTCATTATGAAACACCGATACAGTCCGTGGCTTCAGAGGTGATCAGCGAGGACGCTCATCATCTCCACACAGCAAGACCGTATATGATCCGGATGAAAAACGGAGAAAAGGTTGTGATCGACAAAGATGAATTTAAAATTGGAAAAATTCCGGGAATGGCAGATTATCTTCTGAGCGATAATCCTGCGGTGAGTCGTATGCATGCCATTATCCACAGAATCGACGGCGCCTATTATGTATGTGACAATTATTCCACAAATGCTACTTACCTTAATGGAGAGCAGCTGGAACCGGGCAAAAATTATCTTTTGATCAGCGGTGTACGTATTGATTTTGCAAATGATGAATTTACATATTACATGGATTAGGCCTTAATATTTCTTACAGAAATTTAAACAATTAGTCCGATAATTTTCAGACAAAAGCAGAGCATTCCTGTGTATAATAAAGATACACGAAGCTCTGCTTTTTTTCCTTCCAAAAAAGCGGAGCGTTACAAAAGAAAAGAGGGGATTGATTATGGAAGAAAACTCAAAACACAGGCAGAGACGGCAGCTCGAGAGAATCCGCAGGGAAAGGCGAAAGAAAATTGCAATTATCGTTTTGTCGGTTGTGATCATTGTAGGCGCTGCGGGTGCGGTGATGATGAACCTGGCCGGCACAAAAAAACCGGACAGTGGCAAAGACAATGTTTTGATTTCTGAGAAACCGTCAGAATCGGGTGTTGAAAGCGAGACATCGGCTGCAAATGCTGCCCGCCAGGAGGCGATTCGTCTTGCAGAGCGTACGGCGGCTATGTATGATTATGATCGGGCGATTGATATGCTTAAGGGGATTGAAGGCTATGATGCCGATCAACAGCTTCAGAACCTGACAGCAGATTATGCACAGAAAAAGTCCCAGCTTGTGCCTTGGGCGGATATGACTCAGGTGACTCACATTTTTTTTCATTCTCTGATTTATGATACTCAAAAAGCGTTTAACGGACCGCCAAGCTCAGAGGTTGACGGTTATAATGCATATATGACGACCGTTGATGAATTTAATCAAATCATGGAGTCCATGTATGCGCGGGGGTATGTTCTGATCAGTCTTCATGACCTGGTAAAGACTCAGACCGACGAAAACGGCAATACCGTTTTTGTGCCCAATGACGGGCTTATGCTGCCGCCGGATAAAAAACCGTTTATTTTGTCTCAGGATGATGTGTGTTTTTACCACTATATGGATGGTGACGGGTTTGCGACAAAGATTGTACTGGATGAAAACGGAAAGCCGACCTGCGAATATGTTCAGGATGACGGAACTGTTGTTACCGGTGATTATGAATTGGTTCCGCTGCTTAATGCCTTTATCGAGAAACATCCGGATTTTTCCTATCGGGGAAGAAAAGGTATACTGGCGCTCACAGGGTATGACGGCGTTTTAGGATATCGGACCGACCCGGCATATAAGGATCCCAATTCGGAGCATCTTGTAGATGATCAGAGAGCTTTTTTGGCAGCACACCCTGAGTTTAACTGGGAGCAGGAGGTGGAGCAGGCTAAAATTGTAGCGCAGGCACTGAAGGATGACGGCTGGGAATTTGCCAGCCATACATGGGGACATATTAATTTGACAGAAGCGTCTCTGGAACGAATTCAAAATGATACACAGCGCTGGGAAGATAATGTGGTTCCCATTATCGGAGCCACAGATTTGATGATTTTTCCCCACGGTGCCGATATTGGTGACTGGCATGTATATGCGTCGGATAATGCCAAATTGAATTATTTTAAGGAACATGGTTTTAATTATTTCTGTAATGTAGATGGAGCCAAATATTTTGTTCAGATCCAGAGTAATTATGTAAGAACCGGCCGGAGAAATGTGGATGGGTACAGAATGTATGATGCCATTGTACATCCGGAACGGGAGTGGTTTACTGATTTGTTTGATGTGAATGAGGTTTTTGACTCTGCAAGGCCGACCCCGGTACCAGGTGTTTTATAAACATGGGGGGACCGGAGCGGGTCATACAGATCATGTAAGACAGGGAAGATGATGAAAGAAAAAAAGTGTGCCTCCGGATTCGTAAACAGAATCTGGAAGCACACTTTTTTATAATTTCAATTAAGCTCTTTCAACTAAACCGGACTTTAAGCAGGAAGTACAAACGTACATTTTCTTTGCAGCACCGTTGACGTTTACTTTAACTTTTTTGATGTTGGATTTCCACATTTTGTTATTTCTTCTATGTGAATGAGACACCTGAATTCCGAAATGAGCACCTTTGTCACAAATTGCACATTTAGCCATAAATAAACACCTCCTTGAGTGAATTAACCTTCGCAGGCTTACAACAAACCCATTTTAACAGAAAGGATTCTTAAATGCAAGTGGAAATCGGCAATATTTTTGAAAAAATTTTGTTTTTTGTAAAATAATCGAAATTAACCGTTTGCTTTTTGCTAAAAAGCGGGTATAATACATATAGAAATTCAATCATATTAAATTGGAGGTATATCTATGAAGGGTCGAGTTACTACGGATATTGGTCAGATAAATGTAGATATGGACGTCATTGCAAAATATGCAGGTTTGACAGCAATTGAGTGCTTTGGCATTGTCGGTATGGCCATGGTCAGCATGAAAGACGGCCTGACAAAGCTGTTAAAGCGTGAAAGCCTTGCCAAAGGTGTGGATGTCACCATTGAGGACAATGTGCTTCATATAAATTTCCATGTGATCGTTGCTTACGGTGTCAGCATTGCCACTGTAGCCGATAACTTAATGAGTAATGTTAAGTACAAGGTGGAGGAATTCACCGGTATTAAGGTTGGCACGGTCAACGTTTTTGTTGAAGGTGTGCGCGTGATTGATTAATTACAGTTTTAAGGAGGAATTATAAAGTGGCTATAAATGCAATCGACGCCGGTATGCTTCAGAAGATGTTCCTTTCAGGGGCAAAAAGAATCGAGGGAAAAAAGGAGTGGATTAACGAACTGAACGTTTTCCCTGTACCGGATGGAGATACAGGTACAAATATGTCATTGACCATCATGGCAGCTGCAAAGGAAGTTGGACAGATTGCAGAGCCTACGATGGAAAATCTGGCTAAGGCCATTTCCATGGGCGCTTTAAGAGGCGCAAGAGGAAATTCAGGTGTGATCTTATCCCAGCTTTTTCGGGGATTTACCAAAGAGATCAAGGAGTACGATGAAATCAATATGTCCATCATGGCTGATGCCTTTGCAAGAGCCACGGAGACGGCCTATAAAGCCGTCATGAAGCCAAAGGAGGGGACGATTCTTACCGTTGCCCGGGGAATGGCTGAAAAGATTGAAGAAGTGGCCATTGACTGTGATGATCTGGAGGAAGGTTTAAAGCAGGTGCTTGAGCACGGTGATTACGTGCTCAGTCAGACACCGGAGCTGCTTCCTGTATTAAAACAGGCCGGTGTTGTGGATTCCGGTGGACAGGGCTTGATGGAAGTGCTTAAAGGTGCCTATGACTGTCTGATTGGCAAGGAGACGGATATTGAGATTCAGGTGTCCAAAGATTCATTGGCGGGTACAGGTGTTCCTGCCGGTGAGATTGACACTGCAGACATTAAATTCGGTTATTGTACTGAATTTATTGTGATGCTGGAAAAGGAATTTACAGAAGACACGGAGCATGAATTTAAACAGTTTCTTTCTTCCATCGGTGATTCCATTGTATGTGTGTGGCTGGATGATATCGTTAAGGTTCATGTACATACCAATGATCCCGGGCTGGCGATCCAAAAAGGTTTAAGCTATGGTTCCCTGACAAGCATGAAGATTGATAATATGCGGGAAGAACACCATGAAAAGGTGATTAAAGATGCCCAGAAGGTTGCCGAAAAGCAGCTGGAAGAAGAAAAGGCCAAAGCGGAGCTTAAAAAGGAAATACCCAGAAAAGAAGCCGGATTTATTGCGGTTTCTGTGGGAGAAGGGCTGAATGAGATTTTTAAAGGACTTGGTGTGGATTATATTATTGAAGGCGGCCAGACCATGAATCCAAGCACAGAGGATATGCTTAATGCCATTGATCAGGTAAATGCAGATACCATTTATATTCTTCCCAACAACAAAAATATTATCCTGGCAGCAGAACAGGCAAAAAATCTGACTGAAGATAAGGAGATTGTAGTCATTCCTTCTAAGACTGTGCCTCAGGGAATTACAGCCATTATTAACTATGTTCAGGGTCAGCCTGCCTCTGAAAATGCACGGCGTATGACCGATGAAATGAAAAATGTTAAATCCGGCCAGGTGACCTATGCTGTCAGAGATACAATTATTGATGATAAGCAGATTAAAGAAGGCAATATTATGGGTATTGGTGACAGTGCGATTCTCGCTGTCGGTGAGGACGTTGCACAGACAACCCTCAGTCTTTTGGATGCTATGATTGATGAGGATTCTGAACTGATCAGTATCTATTACGGTCAGGAAATCGATGAGGACACAGCCGCCCAGCTCAGTGATGCGGTAGAGGAAAAATACCCGGATTGCGATGTGGAACTGCAGCGCGGTGGACAGCCGATTTATTATTATATTGTTTCTGTAGAATAAGCAAAAGCTGCTCAGGCTGCATATACGTTGGCAGTCTGAGCAGTTTTTGCTTTATGGGAAATGATTCGGGAACAGAGATAACTTTCCCGTATGTACAAAAATATAAAGAAAGGAGAGCCCACTCAAAGAGCAAATATAGAAAAACAAAAGCTCAAGGTGATGCGAATATATCGAATCACATTTTGAATGGCAGGAAGAAACTGTGGATGGACAAAGCAGAGTCAGTATGCTTAAAGGTGTGGGAGAAAAAACAGAAAAAGCGCTGAATAAACTGGGGATTTTTACGGTTCAGGATCTGCTGGAATACTATCCCCGAAATTATGATATTTTTGAAGCGCCTGTATTTCCGGAGGATGTGGTTGAGGGAAAGGTAATGGCTGTCACATGTACAGTTTTTGAACCGCCGGCCGTGGTCAGAGCCGGTCGCTTTCCGGTCACGACTCTGAAAATGAAAGGTCCGGGACGGATGCTTTATATGACATGGTATAATATGCCTTATCTGAAAAATACCCTTAAGAGTGGTGAAACCTTTATTTTCAGGGGAACTGCCATTTTAAAAAGAGGTGGTCTGACGATGGAACAGCCGGAAATATTTACACCGGAGGCGTATGGTTTAAAACTAAATTCTATGCAGCCTGTTTATCCGCTGACAGAGGGGGTTACCAATAAGCTTTTAATTAAACTGATTGGTCAGGTTCTTGAATCTGTAGATTTGTCAAGAGAATTTTTGCCTGAAGGAATCAGGGAAAAATACCATTTATCCGAATATAATTTTGCACTGACCCAGATTCATTTCCCGAAGGACTGGGAGCATATGCTTCAGGCCAGAAGGCGCCTTGTGTTTGACGAATTTTATATTTTTGCGCTGGCCCTAAAATTTGTAAAAGAACATACCGCTGAGACGCCTAATGCTTACAGAATTAAGACTCCTCCGGCATGTGAAAAGCTGATCCGATCCCTCCCGTATGCGCTTACCGGTGGACAGCTGAACGCCTGGGAAGATATTCAAAAAGATATGGCATCTGCAAAAGTAATGAATCGTCTGGTGCAGGGTGATGTTGGCTCAGGAAAAACCATAGTGGCAGCTCTGGCCCTTTTATCAGCGGCGCTTTCCGGTGGTCAGGGCTGTATTATGGCGCCTACGGAAGTCTTAGCTCGTCAGCATTTTGATGCCTTTGAAAAATTGCTGACGCCTTTGGGGGTTCGCATGGAACTTTTGACAGGATCAATGACGGCCCTTCAAAAGCGTCAGGCCTGCGAGCGAATTAAGGCTCACGAAGCGGATATTATTGTGGGTACTCATGCATTGATTCAGGACAAGGTTGCCTATGACCGCCTGGTGCTGGTTGTTACGGATGAGCAGCATCGTTTTGGTGTAAGACAGCGGGAATTTCTGGCAGGAAAAGGTGAAACACCGCATGTGCTTGTCATGAGCGCTACGCCGATTCCAAGAACATTGGCCATTATACTTTATGGAGATCTGGACATATCCGTGATTGATGAGCTGCCGGCCAGGCGTTTGCCTATTAAAAACTGTGTGGTCAATACCAGCTATCGGCCAAAGGCTTATGCATTCATCGAAAAGCAGGTGAGAGCCGGCCATCAGGCCTATGTCATCTGCCCTATGGTGGAGGAGAGCGAGATGATGGAGGCGGAAAATGTGATTGATTATACAAAACGGATTAGGGCGGCGCTTCCTGAGGATATTACCGTGGCGTATTTACATGGAAAGCAGAAACCTAAAGAAAAAAATGCCATTATGGAGCGTTTTGGAAACAATGAGATTCAGGTGCTTGTGTCAACGACAGTTGTAGAAGTGGGGGTTAATGTTCCCAATGCAACGGTGATGATGATTGAAAATTCAGAACGTTTTGGTTTGGCTCAGCTCCATCAGCTGCGAGGCCGGGTTGGGCGGGGCGATGCACAATCTTACTGTATCTTTGTCAATACATCCGACAAAAAGACGGCTCAGGAACGATTAAATGTGCTGGTAAAATCCAATGATGGTTTTTATATTGCCGGAGAGGATTTGAAACTGCGGGGGCCGGGAGACCTTTTTGGATTAAAGCAAAGTGGAATTATGGAGTTTAAAATCGGGGATGTCTTTAATGATATGGATATACTTAAGGAGGCAACCGTATGTGCAGGGCAGCTGTTTTTGCAGGATGCATTTCTGGAAAAAGAAGCGCATCGGGAATTGAAGCATCGGCTGAATCGCTATATGAGCCGTACAGGGGATGGCCTGGTTTTGTAATTGGCTTTTTGGTTTTGTCATATTTTTGAAAAACTTGCCAGTGTATTGCAGGTGATTATGGTCATAATAATAGTGTCACCAGACAACAACATTTTTAAATGGAGGTTATGGCAATGAACAACAGATCTTCAAACACACCTGAAGTACCTGAAGCAAAAGCTGCACTGGACAAATTCAAATATGAAGTTGCCAGTGAAATCGGTGTACCTTTAAAGCAGGGCTACAATGGAAATCTGACATCTTATCAGAATGGTTCCGTTGGCGGTGAGATGGTTCGTCGGATGATCAAACGCCAGGAAGAACAGATGTCCGGTAAGGCCTAAATGTTATACCGCATCCCCAGTCCAATCTAAAAGCAGATACTATTAGAGTCTGCAAAAGGAAAAGGCGGGGATGCGGTTTTTTGTGGTGCTGTTTTTAAAAAATTTTCACAAAAAATTAATAGATGGATGGAAAATAACGCATTGACAAATTGTAAAAGTATACTAAAATAGAAATAGCAGTTTTTAAAAAAAGGTGATTCAATGAGAGTTATTGCAGGAAAAGCGCGAAGATTACAGTTAAAAACAGTGGACGGGATGGATACCAGACCCACAACGGACAGAATCAAGGAGACTTTGTTTAACATGCTGTCTGACGATATTGGAGACTGCCGTTTTTTGGATCTGTTTGCGGGAAGCGGAGCTATTGGAATTGAGGCGCTCAGCAGAGGGGCAGCCCTTTCGTGTTTTGTGGAACAGTCGCCAAAGGCTGCTGATTGTATTGAAGAAAATCTTAAAGTGACACATCTGGCAGAGGACGGAAGAATTTATCGGAGGGATGTATTGTCTGCGTTGCACATTTTGGAGCGTGAAGCTCGGCCTTTTGATATTATTTTCATGGACCCGCCATATCATCACTTACTTGAAAAAAGTGTGCTTGAATATTTGGAAAATTCGGTATTGGCCGATCAATATACCATTATTGTGGTGGAAGCCAGTCTGGAGACGGATTTTAGCTATCTGGAAGGCAGCCGTTTACATATTTATAAGGAAAAACGGTATAAAACCAATAAGCACATATTCATTGAAAAAATACAGGAAGATGAGGAATAACAGGCATGCGTATTGCAGTATACCCAGGAAGCTTTGATCCGGTGACAAACGGACATATTGATATTATAAAAAGAGCCTCGGCTATGGTTGACCGGTTGATTATCGGTGTTTTAAACAACAGTACAAAGTCGCCGTTGTTTTCTGTTCAGGAACGTGTTAATATGTTAAAAGAAGTATCACAGGAACTGCCTAATGTGGAGGTTCAGTATTTTGAGGGCCTTCTGGTGGATTTTGTCAGAGCAAATCAGGCGACGATTGTTGTCCGTGGATTAAGGGCAGTGACGGATTTTGAATATGAGCTTCAGTGGGCTCAGTCCAACCGTATTGTATATCCCCAGATGGATACCATGTTTTTAGTGACGAATGTACAATATTCCTATTTAAGTTCCAGCGTTGTACGGGAATATGCCTCTCACATGGGGGATATCAGGGCCTTTGTTCCTGAGTCCGTGGCGCAAAAACTGGTGGAAAAATTTTCAAATAATAAAGAGGAGAAGTAAGCATGAGCAGAATCGAACAGTTAATTGATGAAATTGAAGAATTTATTGAAAGCTGTAAGCCGCAGCCATTTTCTCAGTCCAAGGTGATTGTGCCAAAGGATGAGTTATACGAATTACTGACAGAATTGAGACTTAAAACCCCGGACGAAATTAAGAGATATCAGAAAATTATTGCCAATAAAGATAAAATTATCAGTGATGCTCAGGCTCAGGCAGAAAAGATGCTGGAAGAAACAACCGCCTACACCAATGCTCTTGTGGAAGAACATGAGATTATGATTAAGGCCTATGCCAAGGCTGAAGAAGTGATGAACAATGCAAATGCACAGGCTGAGGCAACCATCGCTGCAGCCAACGAGGATGCCGAAGGTATTCGCCGCAGTGCGTTGGAATATACAGAAGAACTGGTTGTAAATCTGGAAGCCATTATCAGCCGTACCTTGGAAGGCGCCCGTGAGAATTCCCGTGCACTGATTGATGGACTTGCCTATAATCATGAAATTCTTGTCAGCAATAAAGAGGCTTTGGATTCCCAGCTGCATGCACCGATGCCGGGCGTGGAAGCTCCGGTTGTTTCCCAGCCGTCTCCGTCTGTACAGGCGCCGGTTTATGAAGAACCTGCCCAGCAGGCTGAAGTTCCTGAATATAAGGAAACACCTGTGGCTGATGAGGAAGATGACGAATTTGATTATGATGATATAGACTGAAAATAAAAAGATACCCGGACAGCAGGATCAGGCCGTCTGGGTATCTTTTTGCCTATATACAGAATCTGGCATGACACAGAACGAAGAAAATAGCGGCGGCAAGTGCGATGGCGGCACACAGGATTTTTCCTGCCACATATATTTTAACAGATAAACCCTGAGAACGAATCACACTGTAGGTCTGGGCTGTAATGGAAAAACCGCCGAAGTTGATGAATAACAGTGCCAGAATAAATTTGATATCTGTTGAAAAAGAAAGTTCTTTTAACAGCTTCAGACCGGTTGTCTGTTCCATCAGCCCTGCTGTAATACACAGGACAGGTGAAGGAATAAAGGGGAGCTGTCTCAGGCATTGTGAAAGCATAGAAAAAAGAATCATATACCCGCCGACCTTGACGAGAAGCTCAAAGGCTGTCATCATACAGCGGTCAAAAAAACTGCCTGGTTGAGGCTCAGGTGTTTCCTGAATACGTACTGGAAGATTTCCATGCTGCGGGTGACGGAAACCGTGCATGGCCAAGTGCATAAATACAGCGGTGGCTATTATGGAAAAATAGGTAATCAACAGTACGGGAAGCCTGTATGCAGTGCTGTCCAGACTGTAAAGGGCGACATAGCTGAGCATATAAATCGGGCTGGGATTATTGCAGAAGGTGAGAAGGTAGTTGGCTTCCTGGCGGTTGATCCGATGAGACATATAACTGTCGCATACGGCTTTGGCACCCATGGGATAACCGCATAAAAGGCCGATCACAACCGGATAACTCCCCCCGGGAGAAAGGCCTGGCAGACGGCTTAAAATGGGATGAAATAGCCGTTCAAGATATGGGATTCCGTTCATTTCACGGATTAGATTTGTGGCCAGTATAAACGGGAAAAGTGTGGGAATAATTGTATTAAACCATAGAAGCAGACCGCTGCGGGCGCCGTCAACGCACTGTGCAGGACATATGAAAAGCAGGCAAAGCAGACCAATTGCCAAAAACAGGGATTTTTTCATGAAATTTCTCCGGCAAACCTTCATCTGTTTAAGGTTATGCCGGAGCAGTTCATATAATGATTATTTTTTTACAGAACTCATGGGGATAAGCCCTGCCTGTGTGAAGATTTTGGGCTATTCTGTATAAATTTCCGGCTTCAAGATCATATTGAAAGGCCATGTGGGCCGGGGAGCCGGGGGACAGGGCGGCCTGTGCGGGCCTTGTAATTAACGGAAGATTTGACTGTTTATCCAGCATGGTCAGCAGGGGGCGGGCTGTATGCCTGAAACCGAGAATCCGCAGATAACCGCAGCTGCCGATACTGGCAAATTCATGGACAGCTTTATCGGTAATATTAAGAGCCGTATGGATCAGTGCCCTGGACAGGCGTGTGTGCGTATAAGATTTATGCTTTAATTTTAAGGTAAAGTCATTAAAATCCGTAAATTCATTTTTGAGTTTTAAAATTCTGCGGGACAGTGCCTGATCGATGTCACTGATATGAGACAGGTCATGGGCTTTTAACAGAGCGCAGGCGAGGGGCCAGGAAAAGTCACGGTTGCACAGTGCAGGCTCATGCTGGATACACTGGCATATATCCTGTCGGGCGGGCTGTGGAAACTGGGAAGCAAAACTCTGGAACTCATTTCCGGAGAAGATGGCACGGCGAAGGGCCGAAGCCGAGGCCGCCGGTGTGTTAAGCGCCAGATCGTGATAGCCTGAATGAATTCGGCGTACCGGTAATGGAATGATGGTGCTTTTGCGCCGGTGCAGTGCCATCAGGTATTCCAGAGCCAAAATATTATTGGGCTGAGCCATAAAAGCCGCAAGCTGGGATTGTTTGTCTTTATGACAGGTGCATAAAGCCTGGGTGCGGGCTGTAGGATAGGCATAGCCTGCTTTCAGGGCGGCCTTCAGGGCCGCTTTATAGGGGGCGGGTTCTTCTTCCAGTATCCGGGCCAGCCATAGAAGCGTGTCAAGGCTGTCGTTTTCGCATCCAAAGACAAGGTGGGTGATTATACCGCTTTGGGTCAGATGGCCCACAGCGCTGTCGGCGAATCCCCGGGCACTGGCGGTGGATGCGAGTACCGGAAGCTCGATGACAAGGTCAGCGCCGCATAAAAGGGCCCAGCGGGCTCTGTGAAACTTATCATAAATAGCGGCTTCGCCGCGCTGGGTAAAATTTCCGCTCATAATAACAACCACATAATCGCAGCCATAATACTTTTTGGCCTGCTGGATCAGATAATAATGACCGTTATGGAAAGGATTAAATTCGGCAACAATACCGGCTATTTTCATAAAATTCTCCAATCTGATAAATATTTTTCAAGTATTTTTATTATAACCTAAAAATCTGTTAAATTATAGCACAAAATTACTTGTATACAAAACTCGATTATTATATAATAACTTTGGATAATATCTGACCGTATAAACAATTTCACTGGGGCAGACGGGACCGGGAAGTCCCTGCCGGGGATAAAGGTAGAATACTGGCTAGATACCATACGGCGGTTATATGATGCCAATAAAGTAAAAAGGAGAACATAAACAATGAATGTATTAGTAATCAACTGCGGAAGCTCATCTTTAAAATTCCAGTTAATCAATTCAGACACAGAAGCTGTTTTGGCGAAAGGTCTTTGTGAAAGAATTGCCATTGACGGAAGCCGTCTTGTCTATCAGCCGGCCGGCCATGACAAGATTCGTAAGGAAGCACCTATGCCGACCCATACAGAAGCGATTGCCATGGTTCTTAACGCGCTGACAGATCCTGAAATCGGTGTGATTAAAGATATGAAAGAAATCGATGCTGTCGGTCACAGACTTGTGCATGGCGGAGAAAAATTTGCCGCTTCTACACTGCTGACGGAAGAGGTTTTAAAGGCAATTGAGGAATGTTCCGAGCTGGCACCGCTGCATAATCCGGCGAACCTGATCGGTATCGAGGCCTGCCAGAAGCTGATGCCGGATACCCCGATGGTTGGTGTGTTTGATACTGCTTTCCATCAGACAATGCCGGAGGAAGCTTATCTGTATGGACTGCCAAGGGAATACTACGAAAAATATAAGATCAGAAGATATGGTTTCCATGGAACAAGTCACAGCTATGTATCCAAAAAAGTTGCTGAAATTCTGGGAAAACCATATGAGGAATTAAAGACCATTGTATGCCATCTTGGTAATGGTGCAAGCTGCTGTGCCGTTAAAAACGGTAAATCTGTAGATACATCCATGGGTCTTACACCGCTGGAAGGTCTGATCATGGGGACACGTTCCGGTGATATTGATCCTGCGATCATCGAATTTATCGCCAAAAAGGAAAACCTTGATATTCCTGAAATTATGAATATTTTAAATAAAAAATCCGGTGTGCTTGGTGTATCCGGTTATACAAGCGATTTCATGGATCTGGAAGTGGACAGCCTTGCCGGCAAACCGGAAGCACTCCTGACAATGAAAGTATTCGCTTACAGAGTAGCAAAATATATCGGTGCTTATGCTGCAGCCATGAATGGTGTGGATGCCATTGCATTTACAGCAGGCCTGGGCGAAAATAATAAGTATGTCCGTACAGATATCTGTGCATACCTGGAATTCTTAGGCATTAAGCTGGATCAGGAAATGAATGCAAAGCGGGGCGAGGATGTGGTGATTTCCACTCCGGATTCCAAGGTTAAGGTTCTTGTAATTCCTACAAATGAGGAACTGGCAATCTGCCGTGAGACAGTCGCACTTGTAAAGTAAAAATACTTGACATTAAATTAAAATGTCTATTGACAAAAAGCGGCAGCCTATGTATAATTACAGACGTATGAAAATTGGGAGATGTCTATGATACTTAATATTTCTGAGATATTATCAACAGCCAGAAAAAGTGAATGCTACAGTATTCCGTTGGAGATGACATTTTTTGTCCTCAATGGACAGAAATATTCGATTGTCCGCAGTGAACCTGTACAGCTGACGATTTCAAACATTGGCAATCGTGAGGTTTCCATCACGGGCCATGTGGAAGTTGTTCTTAATATTCCATGTGATCGGTGTCTTGAAGACGTTCCTACACCGTTTTCCATCGATTTGGATAAAACGATCGATTTTAAGGAATCCGATGAGGATCGAATCAATGAATTAGATGAGACATGCTATATTGAACATAGCAGTCTGGATGTTGAACGTCTGGTTTCAAATGAGATCCTGATTCATTTCCCTATGAAAACATTATGCCGGGAAGATTGTAAGGGTATCTGCTTAAAATGCGGACAAAACTTAAATCACGGCGAATGCGGATGTGACCGGGAGTCTCTTGACCCAAGAATGTCGGCAATCCGAGATATTTTCAAGAATTTTAAGGAGGTGTAAGCCATATGTCTATCTGTCCAAAAAATAAATCTTCTAAAGCAAGACGTGACAGCCGCAGAGCAAACTGGAAAATGACAGCTCCAGCATTAGTAAAATGCAGCAAATGCGGTGAGTTAATGATGCCTCACAGAGTTTGCAAAAATTGCGGCTCCTACAATAAAAAAGAAATCATTAACGTTGACTGATTCAGTAAACACAGGGACTCTCAAAGTTTGAGAGTCCTTTTTTCTGTTTTTTTTCAATGTGTAAATTATAATAAGCTAATGTAAAATCTTTGTAAAACTCAGTAAAATCTTTGTATAGTGTATTGAAAAATGTGAAAATATTTGGTAAAAATAAAGTAAAGCATATTACAAAGATAGCTTATGGAGGAAGATATGAAAATTACAGATTTTTTTGGGCTCCTTGGCGGTCTGGCTCTGTTCCTGTACGGAATGCAGATGATGAGCGGCGGACTTGAGGCAGCGGCAGGAAACAAGATGAAAAAAATTCTGGAGCGTCTGACAGCCAATCGTTTTCTTGGTGTATTGGTCGGCGCAGGAATTACAGCGGTTATTCAGTCATCATCAGCGACAACCGTTATGGTTGTTGGCTTTGTAAACTCAGGAATGATGACGCTGAGACAGGCTGTGTGGATTATTATGGGTGCCAATATCGGTACAACAATTACAGGACAGCTGATTGCTCTGGATATTGGTGCACTGGCACCGCTGATCGCGTTTGTGGGTGTGGCACTGATTGTCTTTATTAAAAAGCAAAAGGTTCACAACTATGGGTTAATTGTTGCCGGTCTGGGTATTTTGTTTATCGGTATGGAGATGATGAGTGGTTCCATGATGCCTTTGCGTGAATCGGAAGCTTTTGTTTCTCTGATGACGAAGTTTTCCAATCCTGTGCTTGGTATTCTGGCCGGTGCGGTATTTACAGCAATTATTCAGTCATCATCGGCATCGGTTGGTATTCTTCAGGCATTGGCTTCGACTGGCGTGATTGGTCTTTCAAACGCAGTTTATGTACTTTTCGGACAGAATATCGGAACCTGCGTCACTGCTGTTTTGGCTTCCATCGGTACAAGCCGCAGCGCAAAGCGTACAACGATTATTCATTTAATGTTCAACCTGATCGGTACAGTACTTTTTACCCTGATCTGTATTGTTTCACCGCTGACATCCTTCGTGGAAAGTCTGACCCCGATGAATGCATCCGCGCAGATTGCCAATATGCATACGCTGTTTAATGTTGTTACAACCTTGCTTTTGCTGCCTTTTGGCAATTATTTGGCCAAGGCTGCGGAAAAGATTCTTCCGGAAAAGAAAGAGGAAAAGCTGGATGTGATGCATTTGGAATTCCTTCACCCGATTGAGATGAAGGGCGAGAGTCATATCGGTCTTTCAGCGATTGTCATGAACGATATTAAGAAAGAACTTCATCGAATGACTGTGATGACTAAGGAAAATGTCAATGACAGTTTTGATGCCATCTGTGAAAAGCAGCCTCAAAATCTGGAAAAAGTTGAGGAAAGAGAAGAATACATTGATTTCCTTAATAAAGAAATTTCTAAATATATTTCCAAGATTCTTGTCAATGAAAGCAATGTTAAGGATGCCAAATATATCAGCGCCCTGTTTAAGGTGTGCGGTAATCTGGAACGTATCGGAGACCATGCCATGAATATATGTGAATATACACGGATGATCGGAGAAAAAGATATTGCATTTTCAAAAGAAGAACTTTCAGAGATCAAAGAAATGAAAAATGTCAGCCTTAAAGCGTTAGGGGCTTTGGAAATGCTTGCTCAGAATTCAGAAATGGATATTCATGATATTGAGCTTCTGGAAGAAGAAATTGACAACATGGCAGAATCTTACCGGCGCAATCAGATGATTCGTATGCAAAAAGGCCTGTGTTCGGATGAGGCCTGTGTACTTTATTCGGAAATGCTTACCGATTTTGAACGCATTGGCGACCATATTTTAAATATTGGCCAGGAAATGGGCCGCGGCAAGGTTGGGGCATAATTTTGCACTCATCGCCTTACGGCAGCGTGCTATACACGAGAGCTGCCCTGTAAAGTATTGAATTTGCACTTTACAGGGCAGTTTTTTTGCGCAAATACATTGATTAAATCCCTATAATCTAGTATATTAAATAATAGAACATTTTTTAGGAGGCACATTATGGAAAAGATAGTTACTGTTGCTGTGGATGCCATGGGTGGTGACAATGCACCTTTTGAGATCATTAAAGGCGCCGTGGAAGCCATTAATGAACGAAGTGAAATTAAAGTCCTTCTTGTAGGTGATGAAAATATAATTAACCGTGAACTGGCTTCTTATAAATATAATAAGGAACAGCTGGAAGTGATTCATGCTTCCCAGGTGATCACCAATGATGAGGCACCGGTGGCGGCTGTGCGCAGCAAAAAAGATTCTTCGGTTGTGGTTGCTCAGAGACTTGTGCGCGAGGGACGGGCCGATGGCTTTGTGTCCGCTGGAAGTACAGGTGCCGTTTTGGTGGGCGGTCAGTTTATTGTGGGCCGGATTAAGGGGGTTGAGCGGGCACCGCTGGCGCCGCTGATTCCTACCACTAAAGGGTTTTCACTGCTCATTGACTGCGGTGCCAATGTGGATGCCAGAGCTTCACATCTTGTGCAGTTTGCAAAGATGGGCTCCATTTATATGGAAAATGTGATGGGCATCAAAAATCCCAAGGTGGCCATTGTCAATGTGGGGCTTGAGGAGGAAAAGGGCAATCAGCTGGTCAAGGAAACATTTCCTCTGCTCAAGGAATGTAAGGATATTAATTTTATCGGCAGTGTGGAAGCCAGAGAGATTCCTAACGGCTGGGCTGATGTGATTGTCTGTGAGGCATTTACAGGAAACGTAATTCTTAAAATGTATGAAGGGGTGGCCGGCGCCTTAATGTCCAAGGTAAAAGAAAGCCTGATGAGCAGTCTGAAAACAAAGATGGGAGCCCTTTTAATTAAAGGCGCTTTGAAAAATACGCTGAAAACCTTTGATTCTTCCAGATACGGCGGGGCTCCGATGCTGGGCTTAAACGGTCTTGTAGTGAAAAGCCATGGAAGTTCCAAAGCTGTGGAAATCAAAAACTCCATTATTCAGTGTGTGACTTTTACACATCAGGATATCACAGGAAAAATCCGTGAAAACCTTTCAAAAGATCTGGAATTAAAAAAAGCCCAGAGAAAAAGTGAAAAACAAAATTAGATCAGGAATAAGCAGAGGCGAATAATCAATTTATGGAAAATTTTCAAAAACATATTCATTACACTTTTAAACAGAAACAGCTGCTCCTTCAGGCTGTGACACACAGCTCTTATGCAAATGAGCATAAGATGGATAAGCTGTATAATAATGAACGGCTGGAATTTTTGGGCGATGCGGTGCTGGAAATTATCAGCAGTGATTTTTTGTTTCATCACTTTCCCAAAATGCAGGAGGGGCAGCTGAGCAAAAAAAGAGCCAGCCTTGTCTGTGAGCCGACCCTTGCCTTTTGTGCCCGTCAGATTGGTCTGGGCACATTTCTGCGGTTGGGAAAGGGGGAAGACGCTACCGGCGGACGAGAGCGGGATTCTATTTTATCGGATGCCCTGGAGGCTGTGATTGGTGCCATTTATCTGGACGGCGGCCTGGAATCAGCCAAGGCGTTTGTGATGTCTTTTGTTCTCAATGATATGGAGCATAAGGAGCTGTTT
Organism: uncultured Lachnospiraceae bacterium; assembly: GCA_905199445.1. GTDB lineage: Bacteria > Bacillota > Clostridia > Lachnospirales > Lachnospiraceae > Catenibacillus. Next base: position 60,401 of record CAJKGK010000006.1, read on the forward strand.
CATGACAGCAAAACAGCCCTGCAGGAGATGGTTCAGAGTGTTACAAAAGAAACGGTCACCTATGAGGTTATAGCGGTTCAGGGACCGGAGCATAATCGTCAATTTGTTGTCCAGGCAATTTTAGGGGATGAGCGTCTGGGCATTGGCAGCGGAAGGACCAAACAGGCTGCAGGACAGGAGGCAGCTTATAAGTCCATTATGCAGTTAAAGGAAAATAGCGATGTATTTAAAAAGTATTGAGGTCCAGGGATTTAAATCATTTGCCAATAAAATGACATTACAGTTTCATAAGGGAATTACCGGAATTGTAGGGCCTAACGGCAGCGGAAAGAGTAACGTTGCGGATGCGGTGCGATGGGTTCTGGGTGAACAAAGTGCCAAGCAGCTGCGCGGCGCTAAAATGGAGGACGTTATTTTTTCCGGTACCGAGAGCAGAAAACCATTGGGGTTTGCTTATGTGGCAATCACGCTGGATAATTCCGACCACAAACTGGCCATTGACTATGACGAGGTGACTGTGGCCCGTCGGGTTTACCGGTCCGGGGAAAGTGAATATCTGATCAATGGCAGTATCTGCAGGCTAAAGGATGTTCAGGAATTGTTTTTTGATACAGGTATTGGAAAAGAAGGATATTCCATTATCGGACAGGGACAGATTGATAAGATTTTAAGCGGAAAACCGGAGGAGAGGCGGGAGCTTTTTGATGAAGCTGCAGGTATTGTAAAGTTTAAAAAACGTAAACAGACGGCAGAGAAAAACCTGGAAATTGAAAAACAGAATCTGTCCAGAGTAAATGATATTTTGGCTGAACTGGAAAAACAGGTCGGTCCGCTTAAAAATCAGGCCGATACGGCAAGGGCTTATCTGAAAATGCGGGAAGAACAGAAGGTTTTGGAGGTTAATCTTTTTCTTACCGAATTTGGTCGGATTAAAGAGATGCAAAAGGAACTGGATGAAAAACTGGCTATTGTCAACGGAGATTTAAGTCAGACAAAGGAAGCTTTTGAACAGACAAAAAACGAATATGAGCAGCTTGAACAGCAGATTGAGGCATGTGACCGGCAAATCGGTGCCAAACATCAGCTGTGCAGTGAGACCAACCTGCGCCGGGAAAAGCTGGAGGGTGAACTCCGGCTGGTGACTGAGCAGATCAATACCATCTGTCAGAGCGTGGAAAACAGTGAGAAACGTATAGAGGATATAAAGCTGTCGATCGGAGCCAAAGCCGATGAATGTCGTGCGTACGAGAAAAATCTGGAAGCAATCCAACGGGAAATTCATGCTCTGGATGTCCAGCAAAACAGTGTGGGCGGCAGACTGGATGCGATGACTGACGCTATCCGCAAATTAAAGGATGAGATTGACGGGCGAAACGGTGATATTATTGAATACTTAAACGAAGCCGCAGGCGTCCGACAGAAAATCAGCCGGTATGATACCATGCTTGAACAGATCAATATCCGTAAGGTAGAGCTGAATCAGCGGTTGATTGTGCTTCAAAGCGAAGAAGCATCCAATGCAGAAACAGTGAGCGCGTACGAGACAGAACTTAAACAGGTTCTGGAAAAGCTGCAGCAGCATAATGAAACAATGAAGGCTAATAATGCCAGAAATGAAACCGTTTCGTCAAAGCTTAATGAAATTCGCCAGATGGTTGGTGTTCACCAGCAGGAATATCACGGGGTGAATTCCAGATACAGTGCACTTAAAAATATAAGCGAACGTTATGAAGGCTATGGCAGCAGTATCCGACGGATCATGGAGCAAAAAAAACATTGTCCCGGTATTGTGGGCGTGGTGGCCGATATTATTAAAGTCGAAAAAAATTATGAGACTGCGGTGGAGATTGCATTAGGCGCGAGTATACAAAATGTGGTGACAGAGGATGAGCAGACGGCAAAGCAAATGATTGCTTATTTGAAACAGAACCGATTTGGGCGAGCTACTTTTTTGCCCCTGACAAGTATTACGGCAAAGGGCACCCCTATTGGTGCCGGGGTTTTGCGTGAACCGGGGGTTATCGGCCTGGCCAGTACCCTTGTCCATACAGAGTCCAGATATCATCAGCTGATGACTTATTTGCTGGGACGTATTGTGGTGGTTGAGCAGATTGATCAGGCGCTGGCGCTGGCCAGGAAATATAAATATAGTCTAAGGATTGTTACTCTGGATGGTGAATCTCTAAATCCCGGGGGTTCTTTGTCTGGTGGTGCCTATAAAAATGCCAGTAATCTTCTGGGAAGAGGCCGGGAGCTGGAAGAACTTTCCCATAAAATCCAGTCCCTGCGCAAAGAGATAGACCGGTTAAATGAGCTCCAGACCCGTCTTCAGGATGAACGGACGGACATCCGCCGACGGCTGGAAGAAGGAACCAGAGTTGGGCAGGAATTATCTCTTAATGAAAATACTGTCCGTATGACGCTGAATCAGGCCAGAGCTGCCAAAACAGCCAGTGCCCAGGCCTATGAGGAATTGTCTGTCGAAAATGCTCAGCTGATGCAGCAGATTAAAGATATTGACGAAAGCAAAGGCCGGTTGGATATTCAGCTTAAACAAATCGAAGAAAAACGCCAGAAAACCCAAAATCTGATCGGAGAATTGAACCGTCAGCTGGAACAGTTATCGGATGAGGAACGCCGGTTTAGTGAAGAAAATTCGGGAATTCGTCTTAAATATTCGGAGCTGAACCAGAAAAAGGCGTTTTCTCAGGAAAATATCCGTCGAGTCCATAAAGACATTGATGCTTATAATGAGGAAATTGCCGGAATCCGGCAGGATATGACGCACAGCGAGGATCAATTGTCTCAGCGCCGTCAGGCATCCGAAGAATACAAAACACAGATGGAACAGGTGGAGGTCCAGGCAGCCCAGGCACAGGAAGAATTGAGATTACTTAATGAGCGCAGAGCACAGATCGGCCAGGGGCATAAGGAATTTTTTACCCGTAGGGAGGCTTTGGCTGACAGAATCAATGGACTGGATAAAGAGCAGTTTAGGCTGAATCAGCAAAAAGAAAAACTGGATGAACAAAAAAGTGTTCAAAGTGATTATATGTGGCAGGAATATGAGCTGACCTTTTCCGGCGCCTGTGCGTTTAAAGATGATGAGCTGGTCGGTCTTGGCACCGCTGGTCTTAAAAAAGCAGTAGCAGACCAAAAAGGTGCCATGAAGGCGCTTGGGACAGTCAATGTGAACGCGATTGAGGAATATAAAGCCGTCAGTGAGCGCTATGAACTGCTCAAAAGCCAGCATGATGATCTTGTGGAAGCTGAAGAAAAGCTGTCGGGGATTATTGAATCTCTGGATCAGGCGATGCGCCGCCAGTTTACGGAAAAATTCAAGGAAATATCTCAAAATTTTGATCGGGTTTTTAAGGAATTATTCGGTGGCGGTCGGGGAACTCTGGAGTTGATGGAGGATGAAGATATTTTATATGCCGGAATCCGTATTATCGCTTCACCGCCAGGGAAAAAGCTCCAGAATATGATGCAGCTGTCCGGCGGAGAAAAGGCACTGACAGCGATTGCCCTGCTATTTGCTATTCAAAGCCTTAAGCCATCCCCGTTTTGTCTTTTGGATGAAATCGAGGCGGCCCTGGATGACGCAAATGTCAAGCGATATGCCCAGTATTTAAATCATCTGACAGATGATACCCAGTTTATCATTATTACCCATCGTCGGGGAACCATGAATGCGGCAGATGTTTTATATGGGATTACCATGCAGGAAAAGGGCGTATCCACACTGGTATCTGTCAGTCTGATTGATGAAAATCTGGAAAATTAGCAGATTCTCGTTTTATCTGTTCGAGGGAACGATTAATTTATAAAATATGTTAGAGTAAAAAGGAGTTATGATCGATGGCTGAAGGAAAAAAAGGTTTTTTCGGGCGCCTTGTAGAAGGACTTACAAAGACAAGAAAAAGTATTGCTGCAGGATTTGATTATATTTTCAGTGGCTTCTCTAAAATTGATGATGATTTTTATGAGGAGCTGGAGGAAGTTCTTGTGATGGCTGATTTGGGTGTGCATACAACCGAGAAGATCATTGAGAATCTGAAGCTGAAGGTGAAGGAAGATCATATCAAGGAACCTTCCCAGTGTAAAGAATTACTTGTGTCCACAATCAAAGAACAGATGCAGGTCAGCCCGGATGCATATGATTTTGAAAATGAGACGAGTGTTGTCCTGATCATTGGTGTCAATGGTGTGGGAAAGACCACTTCTGTGGGTAAACTGGCCGGGCAGTATAAAAAAGCCGGTAAAAAGGTGTTAATGGCTGCTGCGGATACATTCCGTGCCGCGGCGATAGAACAGCTGACGGAGTGGTCTAATCGTGCTGGTGTGGATATTATTGCAGGTCAGGAGGGCTCGGATCCGGCAGCGGTTGTATTTGATGCCATTGCCGCAGCCAAAGCCAGAAAAACAGATCTGCTGCTGTGTGATACGGCGGGGCGTCTGCATAATAAAAAGAACCTGATGGAGGAACTGCGCAAGATTAATCGAATTATTGACAAGGAATATCCTCAGGCGCACAGGGAAACTTTAATTGTATTGGATGGAACCACCGGCCAAAATGCTCTGGCTCAGGCCAGACAGTTTAAAGAAGTTGCGGATATCACAGGCATTATTCTTACAAAGCTGGACGGAACCGCCAAGGGCGGCATTGCCATTGCGATTCAGTCCGAGCTGGGTGTACCTGTGAAATACATCGGTATTGGCGAAAAGATTGAGGATCTTCAGAAGTTTGATCCCGATGACTTTGTGGACGCACTCTTTAAAGTTTCGGAGACGGAATAAAAATAAAAGGGTTTACATTTTTACGTTAATGTAGTAATATATGAAAAACATTAGGTAAGGAGTCTGAACAAACATGCTGACTTTAGAAAAGTTTGAAGAGGCCTGTGAGTGTGTGGAGAAGATTATTAATCCCACCAAACTCATCTACAGCGATTATTTTTCCGCAGCTACAGGCAATAAAATTTATTTTAAACCTGAGAATATGCAATTTACCGGTGCCTATAAAATTCGTGGTGCTTCTTATAAAATCAGTACGCTCAGTGATGAGGAAAAGGCCAGAGGGCTGATTACGGCGTCTGCCGGAAACCATGCTCAGGGAGTTGCTTATGCGGCTTCGCTGGTGGGAGCCAAAGCTGTGATTGTAATGCCTACCACAACGCCCCTGATTAAGGTGAATCGTACAAAAGGTTATGGCGCCCAGGTAGTGCTTTACGGTGATGTTTATGATGATGCCTGTGCCCATGCCATGAAACTTGCCGAGGAAAACGGCTATACATTTATTCACCCTTTTAACGATGAGGATGTGGCAGCCGGTCAGGGAACCATTGCCATGGAGATTTTCAAGGAACTGCCTACAGTTGATTATATTCTTGTCCCTATCGGCGGCGGTGGCCTGGCCTGTGGCGTATCTACACTGGCCAAGCTTCTTAATCCCAATATCAAGGTGATCGGTGTGGAACCGGCGGGGGCTAATTGTATGCAAAAATCCCTGGAAGCCGGAAAGGTTGTATCTTTACCTTCTGTCACGACGATTGCCGATGGTACCGCGGTAAAAACACCAGGGGATGTGGTATTCCCTTATATTCAGAAGAACATTGATGAAATCATTACAGTGGAAGACGATGAGCTGATCGGAACTTTTCTGGATATGATGGAAAATCATAAGATGATCGTGGAAAATTCAGGTCTGCTTACGGTGGCGGCCTTAAAGCATCTGAATGTGAACAATAAAAAGATTGTCTCTATTTTAAGCGGCGGTAATATGGATGTGATCACCATAGCTTCTGTTGTACAAAACGGACTGATTCAGCGTGGACGGGTATTTACGGTTTCCGTACTGCTTCCGGACAAGCCCGGTGAGCTGGTGAATGTGGCCTCGGTGATTGCAGCGCTTCAGGGGAATGTCATTAAACTGGAACACAATCAGTTTGTCAGCGTTAACCGTAGTGCAGCCGTGGAACTGGTAATTACCATGGAAGCTTTCGGCCATGAGCATAAGGAGCGGATTCTTAAAGCTTTAAAAGATAAAGGCTATCGCCCGATTTTAAAGGCGCCAAAGGCTATTTTTTAAAAAGCTGTACTGAGATGTAAAAATTTACCTTGAAATATCATTTTTGCTGATATATACTAGACGTGTTAAGAGTGACGCAATGATTTGATTTTGAATGATTGCAGTGCGATAGTTTTCTATCGATAATAAAGGAGATAGCCGTATGAGCGAAAGAGAAGTGGTTGTAGCCGATCTAAGCAGAAAATATGATAACCCTATTGCTGAACTGGTGCGTATTGCATGTCAGTTTAAGTGCAGAGTTCTGCTTGAAAACAATAACCGGCAGTTCAATGCAAAGAGTATTATGGGAATCATGGCACTGAATCCATCAAAAGATATGGTTTTACATATTGAGACAGAGGGTGATGATGCCGTGGCTGCGGCCGATGTGGTTGAAAATTTCCTTAAATGTATCGCATAATTGCAGGAGCGGCGTCTTAACCGTACCTGTATTTAAAATATCCGAAAAGTGTTTTATGCTTTTCGGATATTTTTTTGAAATTTATTAAAAAAACAGTTGACAAGCCATAGGATAATAAGGTACAATACGGTCTGTAAAGTAAAACTACTTGACAGGCGGTGCTTAGATGGAAAAGATTCTGGAGCAGTCTCTACTGTTTGATTTTTATGGTGAATTGCTGACCAGTCATCAGAAGGCGATATATGAAGATTTTGTACTTAATGATTTGTCTCTGGGGGAGATCGCCCAGGAACGCCAGATCAGCCGTCAGGGTGTCTATGATATTGTACGCCGCTGCAACAAGCAGCTGGAGGGCTATGAACAAAAGCTGCACCTTGTTGAGAAGTTTATGGACACAAAACAGAAGATTCAGGAGATTCATCAGCAGGCAGAAGCTATTTTAGGCAGCCGGGGAGATGAACGCAGAACCATGGAGTGTGTCCGGAAAATTGAAAGCATATCCATACAGATTCTGGATGAACTGTAGCAGTCCGAATCCGTAAAGGAACACAAGTATGATTCTGGGAGGTAGCCGGATGGCATTTGAAAGTTTATCTGATAAGCTTCAAAATGTATTTAAAAATCTGCGCAGTAAGGGCAGACTGACAGAAGCCGATGTCAAGGCTGCTTTGAAGGAAGTTAAGATGGCGCTTCTGGAAGCGGATGTTAACTTCAAGGTTGTTAAACAGTTTATTAATTCTGTGACCCAGCGGGCAATCGGTCAGGATGTGATGACAAGCCTTACGCCGGGACAGATGGTCATAAAGATTGTTAATGAAGAGATGGTTTCCCTTATGGGAAGCGAGACAAAAGAAATTGCCCTGAAACCAGGCAATGAAATTACCATTATTTTAATGGCAGGCCTTCAGGGGGCCGGTAAAACGACCACTACGGCCAAGATTGCCGGAAAGCTGAAACAAAAAGGCAGAAAGCCTTTGCTTGTAGCCTGTGACGTTTATCGTCCGGCAGCGATTAAGCAGTTGGAAATCAACGGCGAAAAGCAGGGGGTACCGGTATTTTCCATGGGAGACCGGAACAATCCGGTGAATATTGCAAAGGCTGCGGTGGAGCATGCCAAGATTAATGATTTTAATGTTGTAATCCTGGATACTGCAGGACGTCTTCATGTTGATGAGGATATGATGCAGGAACTTGAAAATATAAAAGAGGCCGTGGATGTTGATCAGACAATTCTTGTTGTTGATGCCATGACAGGCCAGGATGCGGTCAATGTTGCCAAGTCTTTCAATGAACGCATTGAAATCGACGGTGTGATTTTGACTAAGATGGATGGTGACACCCGTGGTGGTGCGGCACTTTCTATCAAAGCGGTGACAGGGAAGCCTATTCTTTATGTCGGTATGGGTGAGAAGCTTTCAGATCTGGAACAGTTTTATCCGGATCGCATGGCTTCAAGAATTCTCGGCATGGGTGATGTGCTCACTCTGATCGAGAAGGCTGAGGCTCAGATTGATGAAGAAAAAGCAAGAGAGCTGAACCGCAAACTTAAAAAAGCCGAGTTTGGTTATGATGATTTCCTGGATTCCATGAATCAGATTAAAAATATGGGAAATATTTCCGATCTGATTGGGATGATTCCGGGGATGAACAGTGCCCAGCTTAAAAATGTTTCACTGGATGACAGTGAGGCTCAGATGAAACGCACAGAGGCGATTATTTTATCCATGACACCTGAGGAACGGGCAAATCCGGATCTGATGAGTCCCTCCCGCAAAAAGCGTATTGCCGCCGGAGCCGGGGTGGATATCAGTGATGTCAACAAACTCGTTAAGATGTTTGATCAGATGAAGAAGATGATGAAGCAGTTTGGTCAAATGTCAGGCAAAGCAGCCAAAAGAGGGAGATTTAGACTTCCTTTTTGATAAACAGACGGTCAAATGTCCTTAAGAGGGACCAAAGACGTCAAACAATTTTACACGGAGGTGAATTTACATGGCAGTAAAAATCAGATTAAAGAGAATGGGACAGAAAAAGGCTCCTTTCTATAGAATTATTGTGGCTGATTCCAGATCCCCAAGAGATGGACGTTTCATCGAGGAAATCGGAACATACGATCCGACCGTAGAACCAAGCGCAATTAAGGTTGATGCTGAACTGGCTCAGAAGTGGCTTACCAATGGTGCTCAGCCTACAGATACTGTAGCCAAAATATTCAAACATGCAGGTATTACAAAATAATCACCTGTGGAGGTGTTCTCAATGAAAGAATTGGTTGAAGTCATCGCCAAAGCGTTGGTGGATCATCCGGATGAAGTTGTCGTTACAGAGACTGAGAACGCAAAATCTATTGTACTTGAGCTGAAAGTGGCTCAGGACGATATGGGTAAGGTGATTGGCAAACAGGGACGAATTGCAAAGGCGCTGCGCACTGTTGTCAAATCCGCTGCATCCAAAGATGATAAAAAAGTTATTGTGGAGATTTTGCAGTAAAGATTTCCATTAAATCGAATTAACCCTGAAGGTCCATGACTTTTCAGGGTTGTTTTCATATAAAGGAGCATTTAGTTTTATGAGACAGGAATTACTGAGAGTAGGAACCATTGCCTCTACCCATGGTATTCGGGGAGAAGTTAAGGTTTTCCCTACAACAGATGATACGAACCGTTTTAAAACGTTAAAACATTGCATTCTTGATACAGGCCGTGAAAAACTCCCTCTGGAAGTGGAAGGTGTAAAGTTTTTTAAGCAGTTTGCTATTTTGAAATTTAAAGGCTATGATAATATCAATGATATTGAAAAATACAGAGGCAGAGATTTACTGGTGACAAGAGATCAGGCGGTAGCCCTGGAGGAAGATGAAAATTTTGTGGCAGATCTCATTGGGCTGAAGGTGATTACCGATGAAGGCCAGGATTTTGGTACAGTGAAGGATATTATGGCTACGGCAGCCAATGATGTTTATGTGATTGATGGCAATGACGGAAAAGAATACCTTTTTCCGTCCATTAAACAGTGTATTCTTCAGGTGAATATCCCCGAGGGGTATGTGCGGGTACACATCATGAAAGGACTTTTGGACTTATGAATTTCTATGTCATGACTTTATTTCCCGAAATGATCCGGCAGGGACTGGGGACAAGTATTACAGGCCGGGCCATGGACAGAGGGTATATACAGGTAAAGGCTGTGGATATCAGAGATTATTCTACGGATAAATACAGGCATGTGGATGATTATCCATATGGCGGCGGTGCAGGGATGGTGATGCAGCCAGGACCGATTTATGACTGCTATATGGATATTATGAATGAGATTTCCGGGTTATCTGATGACTCAGGAAAGAAAGGGCGGCCTCGGGTGATTTATATGACACCTCAGGGGCGGGTGTTTTCCCAGGCCATTGCCCAGGAGTTATCCAAAGAAGAAAATTTAATTTTTTTGTGCGGCCATTATGAAGGTGTGGATGAGCGTATTCTTGAGGAGATTGTGACAGATGAGCTGTCTATCGGGGATTATGTGCTTACCGGTGGGGAACTGCCGGCCATGGTAATGATTGATTCCATTTCCCGCCTTGTTCCAGGGGTTTTAAACAATGATGATTCAGCGCAGTATGAATCCTTTCAGGATGGCCTGCTTGAGTATCCCCAGTACACCAGGCCAGAAGAATTTCATGGTAAGCGGGTGCCAACCGTACTCCTTTCCGGCCATCACGCCAATATTGAAAAATGGCGGAGGGAAAAATCTCTGGAAAGAACATGGCTGAGACGGCCGGAATTGATTGAACGTGCTGAACTGACAAAAAAAGAACAGGCGTATCTGGATGAATTGAAACGAAATTCTCATATTGAAAACTGTGGGAAGATAAAAAAAATGCCGGACTGAGGCTGTAGGATTCTTGCAGTCATTGTATGCCAAGATCAAAACCCTTTGTAAATTAAGTTTATTTAAAGTGTTTTGATCTTGGTATTTGTTTTGTATTTCAGACTGATTTGGGTAAATGAATATTGGGGCTTGACAATTGCCGACGATGGTATTACAATTAATTCATAAATTTATTTATTTTGTTTGTTTTTAAATGAGTAAACGTTTACTCATAGGAGAAAAGGAGGTTTTTTATGTCCTGCATTATAGGGGTAGATATTGGCGGAACCTATGCGAGGATTGGAGCTGTAAGCAAAAACGGTAATGTTATTGCGATGAAAAAAGTTAAACAAAACCAAATATTTAACGGTGAGAATGTAATTGAGCAGTTGATCCGGTTTTTAGATACTTTTATGACATCAACAGAGGATGTTCGGGATGTTCAGGCTATAGCGATTGGTTTTCCGGCAACCTTGGATAAAAACAGAACAAAAGTGGTTCAGGCACCTAATATTTCAGGCATCGATCATACTGAAATTGTAGAACCTTTAGAAAAATATTTTAATTTGCCTGTTTTTATAGAAAAAGATGTGTGTATGGCTTTGTTTTATGATGCCTGCAAATATCATCTGTCGTTGGATGGAATAACCGTTGCCTGCTATATAGGAACAGGAATCGGTAATGCTATTTGTATTCATGGAGAAGTGCTGACCGGTAAAGACGGGGCTGCCTGTGAACTGGGACATATTCCGATTTTGGGAAACCGGGAGAAATGCGGGTGCGGAAATGAAGGATGTCTGGAAAATATTGCAGGGGGCAAAGCGCTGAATCGGTTATGCAGAGATGTTTTTAAGGATACCCAGGTTTCCGATATTTTTTCCGAAAAGGCGGAAACGGATGAAATTCAAGCTTATATTGATGCAGTTTCAGTTGCTGTTGCGACAGAAATTAATATTTTGAATCCGGATACGGTGGTTCTGGGCGGCGGTGTATTATCTATGCATCATTTTCCAAAACAATTGCTGGAGCAGCGTATTCGCCAGCATACTCGAAAGCCATATCCGGAAAAAACGCTTCATTTATTATGGGCTGAAGATGATATGGAAAAAGGTGTTGCAGGTGCAGCCTTATATGCCAGAAAAAAATTAAATGAAATCAGTCGGGAGGAAGCGGAATGAAAATACTATTGTGTCCATCAATGATGTGTGCCAATTATGGGAATCTTGAAAATGAAGTTTTGGAATTAACGGAAGCCGGAGCGGATATTTTCCATATTGATGTGATGGATGGGCAGTTTGTCCCCAATTTTGGCATGGGACTGCAGGACATAGAATTTATATGCAGAAATTCTAAAATTCCTGTGGATGCGCATTTGATGATTGAACATCCTGGTGAATATATAGATAAGTTTGCAGATCTGGGGGTCAGCATTATATATATTCATCCGGAGGCTGACTGTCACTCTATGCGTACATTACAGAAAATTAAAGATAGAGGCGTTCAGGCCGGTATTGCCTTTAATCCTGGAACTTCTGTGGAAATGATCCGTCCGCTTTTGCCGATTGTTGACTATGTCATGGTGATGAGTGTAAATCCGGGATTTGCAGGTCAGAAATATATTGAAAGTGTGGACGAAAAAATAGAGCAGCTGTTGCAGCTTGAAGATCTGTATCACTATAAAATTATGCTGGATGGTGCCTGCTCACCGGAAAAAATTCAGAAATTGTCCCGTTTGGGCGTTCATGGATTTGTACTTGGGACAAGTGCTTTATTCGGTAAAAAGGATAGTTATAAGGAAATATTTGCTCATTTAAGAATAGATGAGTAAACGTTTACCTATCAGATACAGGAGCGTATGGATATGGTAACAGGAAGGAGTAAGAAAAATGATAGCTTTAGCAAGTGATCATGTTGGTATTGAATTAAAGCGAGTTATTATGAAGTATTTAGATGAAAGAAAAATTGAATATAAGGATTACGGGACTTATTCGCAGGAACGCTGTGATTATCCGGTTTATGCATTAAAGGCGGCCAATGCAGTCGCCGATGGAACCTGTGAAAAAGGTATTATTTTTTGCGGCACCGGCGTTGGCATATCGATTGCTGCAAATAAGGTTCGGGGCATTCGCTGCGTAAATTGTAGTGAACCGTATTCTGCTTTGCTTTCAAGGCAGCATAATAATACAAATATGCTGAGTCTGGGAAGCAGGGTGGTTGGTCCGGATCTGGCGCTGATGATTGTGGATCAGTGGTTGTCTGGTGTATATGAAGGCGGAAGGCATGAAAGGCGGGTGAAGCAGATAAAAAGTATAGAGGAAACAGGAACAATTACGGGTGAATAGAAATGTAGCCAAGCCAGGGATTTGATGAAGGCCATTGACACGAAATATGTATAAACATATAATGAATTTATCAAATTTAAGGACAGGTTTTATGGAATCAAAGGTGAATATTAAGAAAATTGCTGAGCTGGCCGGTGTTTCGGTGGCCACTGTTTCAAGAGTTATTAATCAGAATGGTCGTTTTTCGGCAGAAACGGAGGCACGGGTAAAGAAAATTATTGAAGATTATCATTATATTCCCAATATTGTAGCCAAAGGGTTGAGAACAAGCCAGACGAAGGTGATCGGCGTGATTGTTCCGGATATTGTGAATACACATTTTGCGGCACTGGTTCGTGAGATTGAAAAAGAATTATTTAAACGGGGATTTTCCACAATGATTTGCAATACCGATGAATCGCCTGCGATGGAAAGACAGCACATTGAAATTTTAGCGGCTCAGCAGGTTGGCGGAATTATATTTATTTCTGGAAGCAGAAGTTATAAAATGGATCATGATATTCCGGTCATTTATGTAGACCGCCGCCCGGGCGATTATAATGAAAATGCTCAAATGGTTGTTGTTGAATCAGACAATGTTCAGGGCGGATATATTGCTACGGAGTCTTTAATCCGAAAGGGCTGCAGAAGAATTGCTATTTTACGGGCTTTAGGTGTGGATTATAACCAAACGGCCAGATATGAAGGATACCTTCGTGCCTTATTGGCTTACGGTCTGGAAAACAGGGCTGAACTAAATTTGAATATTCCGTGTGTTTCAATGGCGTTAGCCCGTGAAACGGTTCACAAGGCTTTGGATAATGGCCTGCAATTTGACGGCCTGGTCTGCAACACAGATGATTTAGCTTTGGGGGCTGTGATAGCTGTTCGTGAGCATGGCATCAAAATTCCGGAGGAAATTAGGATTATCGGATACGATGATATACCGATGGCTGCAATGTATAGTCCAAAGCTGAGCAGTGTTCATCAGCCGGTTGACAAAATGGCGGCAGTGGCTGCCGAATTAATGGTTGCCATGCTTCAAGGTGCACCTCAAAAGGCCGAACTGATACAGCTGCCTGTGTATTTAACAGAAAGGGAAAGTTCCTGAAAAAATTTTTACGATGTCCGGCCTGCGATGAAGCTAAACATTTCTTAAGGTTTCGTTTGATAAAATTACAAAATATAAAAATGTTCGTTATATCAGGAGGAGATAAAATGGATAGAAAGATATGGGAGGATCCGATTGGAGAAAAAAGTTTGGATCAGAGCCAAACTCCGTTATGGTTTTGGAACGACAAATTGGAAAATGAGGAACTTGTGCGCCAGTTGAAAATGCAGACTGATGCAGGGGTGCGATGTACAATTCCTCATGCAAGAAGGAATTTTGGGGAAGGTTATATTGGCGGATATTTAGATGAAGACTGGTTTGATAAGATGAAGACGGTTCTTGAATATAAAAAGTCTGTGAATGAGCCGATGTGGATTTATGACGAGGTTGACTGGCCGGCAGGAACCTGTGAACGAACCGTGACTTTAAAGGAAAGCAACAGAGAACGCTATCTGACTTTTAGGCGTTATGAAATTAAAGCAGGAGAAGAATTCCGTATTCAGGTGAAAGATTTAAACAAGAACTTTATTGTGGTTGAGGATGACCAGATAAATACGCTGTTTAATAATAAAGATGAAAGTGGCAAACAGGAAGAAAAAGAAAAAAACAGTAAAAAGTATGCGTTGGACGTATCCATTATGGATGCCGAAACAGGAAAACCTTATGATGTAATCAAGTATATAAAAGGAAGTATGATGCCCTCGGTTATCTTCAAGGCGCCTGCAGATGCAATTGCCTATAGGGTAAGTATTGGCTGTGATCCCTATGATCAGGGCGGTTCCCTTCAGGTCAATTATATGGATGCACATGCAACGGAAGAATTTATCGAATCAACCTATGATCAATATTACGAGCATTTTGCAGATTACTTTGGTCCGACAATTAAAGCATTTTTTAATGACGAGACCCGTATGGCTCATGCATGGCCTTGGAGCAAAGATTTTGCAGAAGAATTTAAAAACCGTAAAGGTTATGATATTCTTGAACATATTTTTTCCCTGATCGGGACAGATGCTGAAGCCGGAAGAATCAGATGTGATTATTTTGATGTCGTTGCATCCCTTTATCAGCAGAATTATTTCGGAAAACTCAGCGGCTGGTGTACAGATCATGGAATTCGCTTTTTTGCACATTTGCTTGGCGAGGAAACAATTGCATCCCAGGCCCGCTATAATGGGGATCTGATGCGGCAGTACCGGCATATGACGATGCCAGGACTTGATCATCTTGGAAAGGGCATTGGAAGTCTGAATATAAAATATGGCGCAAGTGCTGCCAGAAGCTATGGACATGAAAATCTGACAGTGGAAGCATTTGCCGGCTGTGGCTGGGGGCTGACTTTTGAAGAATATATACGCATGATCTCATGGCTTTATTATCAGGGCGTTCAGGGCATCAGCAATCACGGGTTCTTTTATTCTATTAGAGGAAACCGAAAAAATGACTGGCCGCCTTCACAGTTTTTCCAGTGGCAGGGCTGGGATAGAATGAAGGAAGCCAATGCGATGACCAGACGTTTGACTTATGCCTTCACGGGAGGCTGCCCGGATTCAGAGGTGCTGGTCTACAATCCGATAGAAAGCTTCTGGTTCCATTATATGCCAGATGAAAACTTTACACATGGCTATTCATATGGCCCTCTTGTTAAAAATCAGCGGGCGGCATTTATTGATCAGCAATGTCAGCTGCTGATGAATGGTCTGCTTCAGGAAAATATAGATTTTGATGTGCTGCATAAAGATGCAGCTGAAAATTTTAAGGTGCAGGGACAGGTGATACGGAATCAGTGCAATGGTTCGATATACAAAGTATTAATCTTGCCCATGTGCGATGTCCTTCCGATTGAGATTGCCCGTATTGCAGAGGCTTTTGCAAATGCTGGGGGGAAGGTTATTGTGCTGGATTCATTCCCACAGTATGCAATGCCTGCAGGCTGTGATCAGGAACTGGCAGCTGTGACAAAGGTGCTTAAACAAAATGCACAGTTTATGGCGATTGAAAATAAACAGGCCATTGCACAGGCCGTTAGAAACAGCCTGCCGTTAGATTTTGAAATCGTGAATGGCTGCTGCTGCAATATAAATCATCATCCATGTTATGATAATGGTCTTGTGGACCCCTATATGCATACAGGAGAAGACCTTTGTGGGGTAGCGTATACAAGATATATTAAAGATGGAAAAAGAAATATTTATTTTGTAAATTTCAGTCACGAAGAAGAAACGATCGATGTGCGGGTAATGCAAAAAGACGTGCCGTTGATCTGGGATACGTTTACCGGTAGTGTGGATGTACCTGAAAAGGTTGGAGAGGACGAAGAAAGTATTACTGTGCGGCTTAAATTGCCATGTAATTATGGGGTGATCATGGAAACAGAAGTACAAAAATAATACTTAAAATGAAAACAGAGCGAAATTAAAGAACGATTATAATCGCATGAATTTTTTTAGAAAGGGTGGGTTTATATGAAACATATTGTTATGGAAGGACCTAAAAAAAGTAAAATTATTGAGATACCGGATGTTGCAGTTGGAGACGATGAAATAAAAATAAAGCTAAAATATGTCGGTGTATGTATGTCTGAGCATTATGACTGGTCGGTCGCAACGGATAAAAGTGCTTTTGGACATGAACCCATGGGCGTTATTGCAGAAGTAGGAAAAAATATTAAGGATTTTAAAGTAGGGGACAGAGTCAGCGGCCTCTGGGGAAGCACACTGCCGGGCGCAGGCGGTATGGTTGAGTATGCGGTTGTGAATCCTTCGGCTCCGGATGCATGTGTTGTTAAAATCCCTGATAATATACGGGATGAAGATGCTGTTTTAGAGCCACTGGCATGTCTGATCAGTGCGGTAAGCAAAACAAAAATTGATGTGGTTGGTAATACGGTGGCTGTGGTTGGCTGTGGCTATATGGGCTGCGGTGCAATCAGCCTGTTAAAGCTCAGAGGCGCTTATGTCATTGCAATTGATATTCGTCCGGAATGTCTTGAAGATGCCAGACGCTATGGTGCAGATGAGATCTATACAGACCAGGAGGCCATTGAAAAATTTGTAAAGAATGCTTATCCCGATGGTACTTTTAAAGGTTTCCCTACAGTCATGGAGTGGGGAGAAACAGAGGCATCTCTGGATTTGGCGATAAATCTTACCGCAATGTGCGGACAGCTGTGTATAGGTGCATATCATACCGGCGGAAAAAGACTTGTAGATGTGCAGATGCTTAACATGAAGGCGATTGACTGTCTGAGTGTCCATCCCAGACAGACGGAACTTTCATTTGCTGGTGCAAGAAATGCAGTCGAATTATTAAGCAGCGGAAAATGGAATTTTAAAAATATTCCTGTGAAGATTTATCCAATGAACGGCTTTGATCAGGCGCATGAAGAACTTGAAACAAAATATGGAAAATATATGAAGGCGCTGATCGATATGACCAGCGTCGATGGAGAGGCATATATTTTAAAATAATTTATAAGGTGGTGGGCATGGATGAAAAAACTAATTATGGATGGGCCGGCGAAAAGTAAAATTATAAATGTAGACATTCCGTCAATTGGTGATAATCAGCTTTTGGTTAAAGTTACATATACCGGAATGTGTCATTCAGAGCTGTATCCGTGGCTTCATGCAAAAAAAGGAACCGTACTGGGCCATGAAGCTATTGGTGTTGTTGCGGATAAAGGGAGAAATGTTCAGAACTTTAAAATCGGGGATCGCGTTACAGGTCTTGGAGGCGGCGGATATAAAGAATATATCGTGATGGAACAGGATAAAACGTGCCATGTTCCTGATCACTTAAAGGATGAAGATGCCATTGCCGAACCGCTGGCATGCTTGCTGAGTGCGGGCCAGAAGATGAATATTGAATTGTTAGGAGATTCCATTGCTGTTGTCGGTGCGGGTTATATGGGACTTGGAATGATTTCATTGTTTAAAGCCATGGGTTATGGAAATATTGTTGCAGTGGATTATCGTGAGGAAGCCAGGGAAAATGCTTTGAAATACGGAGCTACACAAGTTTTCCATCCAGACGAACTTCCGTCTTTATATCGACTGGACTGGGATAATATAAAAGAACCGGATTTAACACGGGATGGTCATAAAACGGATATTTTTAACATTGGATTTAAAAATGTCATGGAATTTACGGGAACACAGGACGGGCTTGCATTGGCAGGAGAAATGGCTAGTGCCCATGGACGTTTGGGTATCGGAGGATACCATAATGACGGGTCGAGAAATATCGATTATCAGCTTTGGAATTTTAAAGCCTTGACAACTATTAATTGTCATGAACGCAGAATTGAATATGAAGCACAGTTATGCAAACGATGTATGGAATTGTTGTCTTCAGGACTATGGAAGTTTACGGGTGTCACCAGACATATATATGATCTTGAGGATTTTGATGAGGCACAGTATGATATGATGAACCACAAAAATGGTTTTATCAAGGGTGCGGTTCGTTGCTGATTTTATAAATACAGCAATATTTGAAGATTATTTTCAGTGTACAGAGAACAAGAAAATGATTCTCTGTACACTGAATTTTTTTATTATTCACAACGGTTTCCACTGTGTAATAAAGTCATGAACAATGGGTGAGATATAAGACTGTTTAGCGGTGACGAAGCCGATTTTTCGCTTGTGGATCGGAATTCCTAAAGGAATTTCTATAAGAAGGCCTGTGTCCAGCTCTTTCTGAACAAATTCCCGTATCACACAGCCAATGCCGAGACCGATTTTGCAAAATTCAATCAGAAGATCCATTGTGGTGACAACGAACAGATTTTGAGCAATCATACTATTTTTTTCAAGGTAATTATCAATATATTTACGGGTCATGTTGTGATGATCCAAAAGCATGATCGTAGCCTGAGAGAAAAGTTGCCGATTTTGTTCCAGCAGCAGTTCGTTGGAATCTATAAGCTCAGGCGAAAAAACATAAGGTATTTGTTCCATATAGCTTTTCGAAGCTACAAAAACATCCTGGATTTCCATTAATTCATAAAAGCTATATTTTTTCTGTCCTTCCGGAAGCCCCACAAGGCCGATATCGATTTTGTTTTGTTCCAGCAGCTCCAGAGTTTTATTGGATGGCTGACACTCAATCGATATGTGAACATTGGGGTACAGCTTCATAAAATATTTCAGATAGGGCAGCAGCATATATTTGCACAGTGTTGTACTGACGCCGATACGCAGCTGGGAAATTCCCTGTTCTTTCAGATGCAGAAGCTGCTGTTCTCCTTTTTGTAAAACATCAAATGCTTTGCTTACATGTTCATAGAGTACCCGTCCTTCATCGGTGAGCCGTACACCCCTGGAAGTGCGTATAAAAAGCTGTGTGTTAAGCTCATTTTCCAGTCGGTTGATGGATTTGCTGATTGAAGGCTGGGTGATAAAAAGTTTTCTGGCCGCTCGGGATATATTTTCAGTATTGGCGACTGTGTAGAAGATATAGTATAGATTCAGATGATCATCCATTAATATTCCTCCAGGTTATATCAAATATTCAAAATATATATTTCAATTATACCTGATAATATGATATGATATCAACACCAAATGAGAATAAGCAGCAGTAAGGGAGGAATCGTCATGGGTATGACAATGAGCCAGAAGATTCTGGCACATGCGGCCGGACTTTCACAGGTTGCGGCCGGCGATTTGATTATGGCTAATCTGGATATGGTGCTTGCCAATGATATTACAGGTCCTGTATCTATTCATGAAATGGATAAATTTGAGAGAAAAGGCGTTTTTGACAAGGATAAAATTGCCCTTGTTCCGGATCATTTTTCCCCCAACAAGGATATAAAGTCTGCCCAGAACTGTAAATGTATGAGAGAATTTGCCCATGCCAATCATATTACGCATTTTTATGAAGTCGGTCAGATGGGAATTGAGCATGCCCTGCTTCCTGAAAAAGGCATTGTGACAGCCGGTGATACAGTCATTGGTGCGGATTCCCATACCTGTACTTACGGTGCTATGGGAGCCTTTTCTACCGGTGTAGGAAGTACGGATGCAGCCGTAGGCATGGCCTACGGAAAGGCATGGTTTAAGGTACCTTCAGCCATTAAGTTTGAATTAACCGGAAAACCGGCCCCCTGGATTTCCGGCAAGGATATAATTTTACATATTATCGGTATGATCGGTGTGGACGGCGCCCTTTATCGGTCTATGGAGTTTACTGGAGATGGCATAAAGTATTTATCGATGGATGATCGATTCACCATTGCCAATATGGCTATTGAGGCTGGCGGAAAGAATGGTATTTTTCCGGTGGATGAAAAAACCATTGAATATATTGAAAGCCATATGAGTGACCGGATGCGGGAGGAATACGAAAAAACAGGTGTGCCCCCTTATAAGATTTTTGAAGCCGATGGGGATGCGTCGTATGATGAGACGTATGTGATTGATCTGAGTACATTAAAGCCGACGGTGGCCTTCCCGCATCTGCCGGAAAATACCCACACCATTGATGCGGTTGGAGATATTCAAATTGATCAGGTTGTGATCGGTTCCTGTACGAATGGCCGTCTGGAGGATCTGGAAATTGCGGCAAAAGTCTTAAAAGGCAGAAAGGTTGCGCCTGGTCTTCGGGTGATTGTGATTCCTGCCACACAAAAGATTTATATGGATGCCATGGAAGCAGGGTACTTAAAAACATTTATTGAAGCCGGTGCCATTGTGAGCACACCTACCTGTGGTCCCTGTCTTGGCGGTTATATGGGTATTCTTGCGGAGCATGAACGTTGTGTGTCCACGACAAACCGGAATTTTGTGGGCCGCATGGGCCATGTGACCAGTGAAATTTATCTGGCCAGCCCTGCAGTGGCTGCAGCCAGCGCTGTTACAGGGAAAATTTCCGGGCCTGAGGCGCTGGGATTGTAAAAAAGTGTTGAATGTGAAAAACAGAGGACAGATATAAGAAGGGATATTTAAGGAGGCACATTTCTATGAAAGCTTGCGGAAGTGTTTTTAAATATGGAGATAATGTAGACACGGATGTGATTATTCCGGCGAGACATCTTGCGATTACCGATCCTAAGGGTCTGGCCCTGCACTGTATGGAAGATATTGACGGGGAATTTGTGAAAAAGGTTCAGCCGGGAGATATTATTGTGGCAGAGAAAAACTTTGGCTGCGGTTCTTCAAGGGAGCATGCGCCCATTGCCATTAAAGCATCCGGTATCAGCTGTGTGATTGCCGAGACCTTTGCCCGGATTTTTTATCGGAATGCTATTAATATCGGTTTGCCTATTATTGAATGTAAGGAAGCCAGCCAGGATATTAAGGCTGGTGACCAGGTGGAAATCGATTTTGACAGCGGAATGATTTTTAATAAAACAACAGGAAAAAGCTACAAGGGCCAGGCCTTTCCGCCATTTATGCAGGAACTGATTGCCGCCGGAGGGCTGATTCCTTATATGAATGCTCAGAAATAGGCTGTTGTGCATGTTTGTGAGGTCATCAACGGCTGAAAATATGCGGCTAAAAACCCGGATAAAGACCTTTGTCTGTATTCGGGTTTTTATTTCTATTAATTCGCCACTGTACTATGATAAAAATTTGCAGAGATTTCTCTTGAAAAAGTTAAAGAAATTTGTTATCATATAGAGAAACTCAAAGAAAATGAGAGGATGAGTCAGATGAATTTCAATATTGCAGTCATTAAAGGGGACGGAATCGGCCCTGAAATTGTGAATGAGGCCTTAAAGGTTCTTGATCGGATTGCTGAAAAATATGGACATACGTTTAATTATACAAATGTACTTTTAGGCGGCGCATCGATTGACGCCACAGGCGTTCCTCTGACGGAAGCAGCTATTCAAACTTGCAAAGCCAGCGATGCGGTGCTGATGGGGTCCATCGGAGGCGATACAACCACATCCCCGTGGTATAAGCTGCCGCCGAACCTTCGACCGGAGGCTGGTCTGCTTTCCATTCGTAAGGCGCTGGGCCTTTTCGCCAATGTTCGCCCTGCCTATTTATATAAAGAGCTAAAGGATGCCTGCCCCCTAAAGGAAGAGATTGTTGGAGACGGTTTTGATCTGGTTATTATGCGGGAGCTTACCGGCGGCCTTTATTTTGGAGAACGTAAAACTGTGGAAGAAAACGGGGTGCTTAAGGCTTATGATTCTCTGACTTATGACGAAAACGAAATTCGCCGTATTGCCATTAAAGCCTTTGATATGGCCATGAAACGACGTAAGATTGTGACCAGTGTGGATAAGGCTAATGTACTGGATTCTTCCAGGTTGTGGAGAAAGGTTGTGGATCAGGTGGCCACAGACTATCCGGAAGTGACCTACAATCATATGCTGGTCGATAACTGTGCCATGCAGCTTGTGAAAAATCCCCGTCAGTTTGACGTGGTGCTCACAGAAAATATGTTTGGTGATATTTTATCCGATGAGGCCAGTGAGATTACCGGTTCCATTGGAATGCTGTCATCGGCCAGCTTAAGCAGTACAAAGCTGGGGCTTTATGAACCCAGTCACGGATCGGCTCCGGATATTGCAGGACTTAATCAGGCGAACCCTATTGCAACAATTCTTTCTGCTGCTATGATGCTTCGGTACTCCTTTGATCTTGACAGGGAGGCAGACGCTGTAGAAGAGGCTGTGGCCGCCGCTCTGGCAGATGGCTGCCGTACCGTGGATATTATGTCCGAAGGCATGATGCAGATGAGCTGCAGCCAGATGGGCAGCGCTATTGCGCATCGGATATAGTCGTCTGGCAGATGAAACGATTATTGCATATACATATATTTCTGATATAATAAAATAATGTAACGACAGGCCCTGGCGGATTGTCTGCGGGATCTGACCGACAGTGGCTTTTTCGATTGCATACTCCTGGTATTGGCTGCACAGTCAAGGCGTGCGGCTTGTACATATTGGGGTGAGAATACATAAGGACGGTAAAAAATATGAAAAGTGATGCAGTTACAAAAGGTATGCAGCAGGCACCCCACCGCTCATTGTTTAATGCACTGGGGATGACGAAGGAAGAACTGGAAAAACCGCTGGTTGGTATTGTCAGTTCATATAATGAGATTGTTCCGGGACATATGAACCTGGATAAGATTGTGGAAGCCGTGAAGTTGGGTGTTGCCATGGCTGGCGGGAACCCTATTGTTTTTCCGGCGATCGCCGTGTGTGATGGTATTGCCATGGGCCATATTGGTATGAAATATTCTCTTGTCACAAGAGACCTTATCGCTGATTCCACAGAAGCCATGGCTCTGGCTCATCAGTTTGATGCGCTGGTGATGGTGCCAAACTGTGACAAAAATGTTCCTGGGCTTTTGATGGCCGCAGCGCGTATTAATGTACCTACAGTGTTCGTATCAGGCGGACCAATGCTTGCCGGTCATGTTCATGGGCAGAAAAGAAGTCTTTCCAGCATGTTTGAGGCTGTCGGTTCTTACGCCGCAGGCACCATGAGTGCCGAAGACGTGGAAGAGTTTGAAAATAAGGTTTGTCCGACATGCGGTTCCTGTTCAGGGATGTATACAGCCAATTCCATGAACTGTCTTACAGAGGTTCTGGGGATGGGGCTTAAAGGCAACGGGACGATTCCTGCGGTTTATTCTGAACGTATTAAGCTGGCCAAACATGCAGGTATGCAGGTTATGGAAATGTACAGAAAAAATATTCGGCCCAGGGATATTATGACAAAGGATGCCATTATGAATGCCCTGACTGTGGATATGGCTTTGGGATGTTCTACAAACAGTATGCTTCACCTGCCGGCGATTGCCCATGAAATCGGCTGGGATTTTGATATTACATTTGCCAATGAAGTCAGCGCTAAAACACCGAATCTGTGCCATCTGGCACCGGCAGGCCCTACATATATGGAGGACCTGAATGAAGCCGGCGGCGTGTATGCTGTAATGAATGAGCTTGCCAAAAAAGATCTGCTTCATCTGGACTGTATGACTGTAACCGGAAAAACAGTCGGTGAGAATATTAAAAACTGTATGAATCGGGATCCGGAAGTGATTCGCCCAATTGATCATCCCTACAGTGAGACCGGCGGGCTGGCTGTACTTACTGGTAATCTGGCTCCGGACGGCAGTGTGGTTAAGCGCTCAGCGGTGGCTTCTGAAATGATGGTTCATGAAGGTCCGGCCAGAGTTTTTGACTGTGAGGAAGATGCCATTGCCGCCATTAAGGGCGGAAAAATTGTTGCGGGAGATGTGGTGGTGATCCGATATGAAGGTCCCAAGGGCGGACCTGGTATGAGAGAGATGTTAAATCCTACATCCGCCATTGCCGGTATGGGACTGGGATCTTCGGTTGCCCTGATCACGGACGGACGTTTTTCAGGTGCCTCCCGTGGTGCATCTATCGGTCATGTTTCACCGGAAGCGGCTGTGGGCGGACCGATTGCACTTATTGAAGAAGGGGATCTGATTCAGATCAATATTCCTCAGCTGTCTTTAAATGTGGCTGTTTCTGATGAAGAGATGGCAAAAAGACGGGCTAAATGGCAGCCCAGGGAGCCCAGGGTGACGACAGGCTATCTGGCTCGCTATGCGTCCATGGTCACAAGTGGCAACAGGGGTGCAATCCTGGAAATCAAAAAATAGCAGCTGAAATGAAGTTAACAGCTGAGATGAAGGGCAATGCCGTATCAGATGCGGCGTTGCCATCAATGAATACAGAGCATAAACATAGAAAGGCAGGCGAAAGATATGGAATTAACCGGTGCACAAATCGTTATTGAATGTTTGAAAGAGCAGGGTGTGGATACGGTCTTTGGTTATCCAGGCGGTACGATTTTAAATATTTACGACGAGTTGTATAAACATAGTGATGAAATTCGCCATATATTGACCTCTCATGAACAGGGTGCTTCACACGCTGCGGACGGGTATGCAAGAGCAACAGGTAAGGTTGGTGTTTGTATGGCAACCAGTGGCCCCGGTGCAACCAATATTGTAACAGGGATTGCCACCGCTTACATGGATTCTATTCCAATGATTGCCATCACCTGTAATGTGGGGGTGAGTCTTCTGGGAAAGGACAGTTTCCAGGAGGTTGATATCAAAGGGATTACAATGCCAATTACGAAGCACAATTATATTGTAAAGGATGTCAATATGCTGGCAGACACGATTCGCCGGGCATTTACCATTGCCCAGTCCGGACGGCCCGGTCCGGTACATATTGATATCCCGAAGGATGTCACTTCCAATAAGGCTGAATATGAATATAAAAAGCCTGAGGAAATCAGACGTTACACAGATCAGATTCGTGAGGAAGATCTGGATGAGGCGGTTAAACTGATTGCTCACAGCAAAAAGCCTTTTATTTTTGTAGGAGGCGGTGCGGTGCTTTCCGATGCTTCAGACGAACTTCGGAAATTTGTATATAAGATTCAGGCCCCTGTGGCTGATTCTTTGATGGGCAAAGGAGCCTTTGACGGCAATGATAAAAATTATACAGGCATGATCGGTATGCACGGAACGAAAACCTCTAATTTCGGCGTCACCGAATGTGATCTTTTGATTGTGATCGGCGCCCGTTTTTCGGATCGTGTTATGGGGAATGCAAAAACCTTTGCTAAAAATGCCAAGATTATTCATATTGATGTGGATGCGGCGGAGATTAATAAGAATATTCAGAGTCATTGCAGCATTATTGGGGATGCAAAGATTGTTTTAAGGAAGCTGAATGCCAGAATCGAGCAGTTGGATCATACAGAATGGATGAATCATATTTATGAACTTAAACGCTGGTATCCGTTGAACTATGATCACAATACACTGACTGGTCCTGGTGTTGTGGAAGCGATTTATAAGATTACCGGCGGCGATGCTTTAATCTGTACGGAAGTTGGACAAAATCAGATGTGGGCAGCACAGTTTTTCAAATATGACAAACCCCGCAGACTGATTACTTCCGGCGGTTTGGGTACCATGGGTTATGGTCTTGGTGCCTCCATTGGAGCTAAGCTAGGCTGTCCGGATAAACTGGTGTTTAACATTGCAGGTGACGGCTGCTTCCGGATGAACATGAATGAAATTGCCACAGCCACAAGATATGATATTCCTATTATTGAGGTTGTTCTCAATAATCATGTTCTTGGTATGGTGCGTCAGTGGCAGACCCTGTTCTACGGACAGCGTTATTCAAATACAATACTAAATGATAAGGTTGATTTTGTGAAGCTGGCTGAGGCAATGGGTGCTGTAGGCATTCGTGTGACAACACTTGAAGAACTGGAGCCGGCAATCCAAAAGGCGATTGACCTTAAAAAACCGGTTGTTTTGGAATGTGTGATTGATTCCGATGACAAGGTTTGGCCTATGGTGGCGCCGGGAGCATCTATTTCCGAAGCTTTTGCGCAGGAGGATCTTCAGGGCGGCAAATAAGTTTTAGTTAAAGGAGAGAGGAACGATGAGCAGAGTTTATAACTTTTCGGCGGGGCCGGCGGTATTGCCCGTTGAAGTCTTACAGGAAGCAGCAGATGAAATGTTGGATTACAGGGGGACAGGGATGTCCGTCATGGAAATGAGCCACCGCTCAAAAGCCTATGATCAGATTATTAAAGAGGCAGAGGCAGATCTTCGGACGCTTTTAAATATTCCTGATAATTATAAGGTTCTGTTTTTGCAGGGCGGAGCGTCTACACAGTTTGCCATGATTCCCATGAATTTTATGAAAAACAGAAAGGCTGGTTATATTTTAACCGGCCAGTGGGCCAAAAAGGCTTTTTCGGAAGCCGGCTTATTTGGCGAGGCTGTTGAACTGGCGTCATCGGCCGACAAAACATTTTCATATATTCCAGACTGTTCAGACCTGCCTGTGACCGATGACATGGATTATGTTTATATCTGTGAGAATAATACAATCTATGGTACAAAATTTTGGCAGCTTCCAGATACAAAAGGCAAGGACCTGATTGCCGATGTCTCATCCTGTTTCCTCTCCGAACCTGTTGACGTGACCAAATATGCCATGTTATATGCGGGCGCTCAGAAAAATGTAGGCCCTGCCGGTGTGACTATCTGTATTATCCGTGAGGATTTGATCACAGATGATGTTCTTCCAGGGACACCCACAATGCTCCGCTATCAAATCCATGCTAAAAACGGTTCCATGTATAATACCCCGCCGGCTTATGGCATTTATATATGCGGTAAGGTGTTTAAATGGCTTCTTAAAAACGGCGGTCTGGAAAAACGGAAAGAAATTAATGAATACAAGGCAAAAATTCTGTATGATTTTCTGGATGAAAGCCGTATGTTTAAAGGTACTGTAGAACCAAAAAGCCGGTCATTAATGAATGTCCCGTTTATTACCGGAGACGAGGCTTTGGATGCCAAGTTTATCAAAGAATCAAAGGCCGCAGGGTTTGAAAACCTTAAAGGCCACAGAACCGTTGGCGGTATGCGTGCCAGCATTTATAATGCCATGCCTGTGGAAGGGGTTAGGGCATTAGTTGAGTTCATGAAGAAATTTGAAGCAGAAAACAAATAGGGGGCGTGGGTTATGTATAAAATTAATTGTCTGAATCCGATTTCTGCTGTAGGTATGGATCTGTTTACCGATGAATATACATTGACGCAGGATTTGGCCACTGCGGATGCGGTGCTGGTACGCAGTGCTTCCATGCATGAATTGGAACTGCCTGGCTGCCTTGAGGCAGTGGCCAGAGCCGGCGCCGGCGTGAATAATATTCCACTGGATGTGTGCGCCCAAAAAGGCATTGTTGTTTTCAATACACCGGGCGCCAACGCCAATGGTGTAAAAGAGGCTGTGATTGCCGGACTTTTGCTGGCAGCCAGAGATATTACCGGCGGTATTGCCTGGGTGAAATCCGTAGCCAATGCGCCGGATGTGGCTAAACTGGTGGAAAAAGGGAAAAAACAGTTTTCAGGAAGCGAGATTAAGGGCAAAAAAATCGGTGTCATTGGTCTTGGGGCGATCGGCGTTCTTGTGGCCAATGCCTGCAACCGTCTGGGAATGGAAGTTTATGGCTATGATCCCTTTATTTCCGTGGAAGCGGCGTGGAATCTTTCAAGGGATATTCACCATATCAGTCATATTGAAGATCTTTATCCGATCTGTGATTATGTGACTATTCATGTTCCGCTGATGGATGCTACAAAAAAGATGATCAATGGCGCAGCCATGGAAAAAATGAAGGACGGCGCGGTGCTGTTAAACTTTGCCAGGGACTTGCTGGTTGATGAGCAGGCACTGGAAGCTGCGCTTAAATCCGGTAAAATCAGAAAATATGTGACAGATTTTCCCAATGAAAAAACGGCTGCCATGGAGAATGTGATTGCGATTCCTCATCTTGGGGCGTCTACGGAAGAGTCAGAGGATAACTGCGCCGTGATGGCTGTCAAACAGCTGAGAGATTATATGGAAAACGGAAATATTACCAATTCCGTCAATTATCCTGACTGCCATATGGGTATTTGTACAAGTGCCGGACGTATTGCGGTAAATCACCAAAATATTCCGAATATGATTGCTCAGCTGACTGCGGTATGTGCGGCGGACGGCATTAACATTACGGATATGATTAATAAATCCAAGGGCGCATGGGCGTATACGATGATTGATCTGGCTGCGCCGGCAACAGAAAAAATCGTCAGGGATATTGATAAAATTGAAGGTATTGTGAAGGTACGTATTATAAAATAAAAAATCCGGCAGCGGCTGTCCGTTCATCCGTAGAGATGCCGGGCAGCCGCTGTCTGTACGATGGGAGATTGATACAAATGAAATGTGTAATAAATGCAAAAATCCATGACGGCATTCATCGTGAGCCGTTTATGGGAAACGTATGGATTGACGGAGGAAAGTTTGTCAAAATCAGTAAAGATGAAGATGCGAATGGAAACAATGCCCAGGATCCGTCGGTAGAATGGATTGATGCCGGCGGTCTTGACCTTTATCCGGGCTTCGTAGATGCCCACAGCCATATTGGTCTGGACGGTTATGGCATTGGATATGAAGGAATGGACTATAATGAGATGAATGATATTGCCTGCCCACAGCTTCGGGGCCTGGACGGGGTTAAAGCCATGGATCCTGCATTTGAGATGGCAGTACAGGCCGGGGTTACCAGCGTTTGTACAGGCCCGGGCAGCGCCAATGTTCTTGGGGGGACCTTTACCACCATTAAGACTGTGGGAAAATGCGTGGAAGACATGATTATTCGTCCTCAGGTTGCCATGAAATGTGCTTTTGGAGAAAATCCCAAACGGGTATATAAGGATAAAGGAAATTCCAGCCGTATGTCCACAGCCGCAAAGTTAAGGGAAATGCTGTTTAAGGCCAGAGATTATATGAATCGCAAAGAGGCTGCTGGTCATGATGTATCCAAATATCCGGCTTTTGATATGAAGATGGAGGCACTGATCCCGGTTCTTAAAGGTGAAATGCCCTTAAAAGCCCATGCTCATGCCAGCGATGATATTTTTACGGCATTGCGTATTGCCAGGGAATTTAATGTGAAACTGACTCTGGAGCATGTGACCGAAGGTCATCTGATTGCAGAAAAACTGGCTTGTGAAAGGGATGTACCCATGGCCGTGGGGCCGTCATTGACTAATGCGTCCAAATTTGAACTAAGAAATAAAAGTTTTACCACCCCTGGAATTTTGGCCCAGGCCGGCTGCCAGGTATCGATTATTACAGATGCACCGGTGATTCCTCAGCAGTATTTGCCTCTGTGTGCCGGGCTGGCTGTAAAATCCGGGATGGATCCGTTTGCAGCACTGCAGGCGATTACCATTAATGCCGCAAAGCATGCCCAGATCGGAGATCGGGTAGGTTCCGTAGAGGTGGGAAAAGATGCAGACTTTTCCCTTTTCAAAGGCAGTCCGTTTGATGTCTCAGGGGAGGCCGCAGCAGTTTATATTAACGGAAAAAAAGTATTCGGACTATAATTTAGGACTGTTTACAAGGTTATAACAGGGGCAGAATTTTCATATACTGAATTAAAGCTTATTTGAAGGTTTTTTGTATGGATCATATTCAGCAGTTTTCAGATCAGGCGGCCTATCCGCCGGTTAAAGTGTGCGCTCCCAACGCCATGTATGCGTCAGCCATGCTGACCAATATGGGCAGCTGTAACTCGGAAATGTCGGCTGTGGCCCAATATGTGTATAACAGCCTGATAACTCAGGAAAATTTCAGCGAAATTTCCAAGTGCTTTCATCAGATCAGCCTGGTGGAAATGCATCATCTGGAGATTTTTGGGCAGCTGTCTTTAATGCTTGGCGCAGATCCCAGGCTGTGGAGCCGCTGTCATCGGCGGATGAATTACTGGAATGCCGGATGTATTCCTTATACCAAAGATCTGCCAGGGCTGCTAAAAAACGCCATTGCCGGAGAAAATGCGGCGATTGAACAATATTATCAGCAGACCCGGTGGATTAAGGACCCTTATATTGTGGAAATGCTTAAACGAATCATCTGTGACGAAGAACGCCATATTGTGATCTTTTGTCAGCTGTACGAACAAACCTGTAAAAAATAGGTCAAACGAGACAGTTCCATAGCAAAACCTGGTTTTGGAAAGAAAACCAGGTTTTGTTCGGACTGTCTTATTTTTTTTCATACTCTTGAAATTTCCGTTTAGTTTTTGTATGATATTTGATGATCAAACAGGAAAGTCAGGAAAAAGAATGAGTACATGTGAATTTAACGCAGCGCTTTTTGAGCAGGATTATGACGGACATAGTCATATTTACATTGTGCCGGAACGTATTGCCGGAGCCGTGGTTACTTCTGTAGGGGAACGAACCTTTTACGGGCACAGAGCGCTTTGCCAGGTGATTTTGCCGGATTCGGTGGAGCAGATCGGCAGTTATGCCTTTGCCGAGTGCCGCGGACTTTTAAAGATGAATTTTCCTTCAAAGCTGAAATCGGTAGGGGATTATTGTTTTTATAATTGTATGAATTTAAAGGCAGTTTCCTTTGGAGCGGCTATGGGGTCTATCGGGTACGGTGCCTTCAAAAATTGTCTGGAGTTGGGGTCGGTGAACCTGGAATTGGCGTATGGAAAGAAAAATTGTCTGAATGCTATTTTACAGGATGCTTTTCAGGAGATTGATCTTACACTAAAGTATTTGAACAGTGACGGCAGGCTTTTGGATACCGCAAGTCTTGTGTTTACAGAGTACCAGTATGAGTACGTGCCGGAGATTGAAGCCCGGCAGTTTAACTGGGAAACTTATGGCTCCGGAGATTCTTACCGGGTCAGTGTCCGGGATCATGATATTGATTATGATAAATATGATTCGGTATTTCCGGTGGCCGTTATTGAGGATGATGAGATGACGGTGCTTAAAATCGCAGCCGGACGTCTTTTATATCCCTATCGGCTTAGTGATCATGCCAGAAGCCGTTATGAAAACTGGATCAAAGGGCATATGCCCCAGGTCCTTGATGTCATCATTTCGGGGACATATCAAAAGCTGATGGATTATATGATTGATCATGAATTGATGGATAAAAATGCGCTGGATCTGGCACAAAAAAAGGCACAGGCAGCCAGGCGCCCCCAGCTGACGGCACTTCTGATGGATTATCAGAAACGCAGATATCCGGCAAAGACTGAAGGCATCCATAAAACGTTTGACCTTTAGCAGTTAAAGCCGACTGACGGGAGAAATAAACAATGAATGAACTCAAAGAAAAGCTAAGAAACACCGGTCTTCATATATTGGCCATATCCAGAAATGAGCTGTATATTTCCATGCGTTTTCTGGATATTGCCCTGGCTCAGCTAAAGCCGGAGATGAATTTATCAACAAAAACGATTGGCACAGATGGGGTGTCTATTTTATTTAATCCAAGATTCCTTATGGAAACCTACAGCGATGACCGGGTTTTTGTGAATCGTGTGTATATGCATATGCTTGTCCATAATCTTTTTGGCCATGAGTTTCATGGAAAAAATAAAAATGAAGCGTACTGGAATCTGGCCTGTGATATTGCGGCAGAGTCTCTGGTGGACAGTATGGATGCTCAGGCGGTGAAGGTTGTTGTTTCTGATTACAGAGAATACATTTATGCACGACTGAAAAAGCAGATGCATGTTTTGACGGCTGAGGCTATTTATCATTATTTAAGGGATACTTTTATCAGCGACCGGGAATTTTCCCGTCTGCAGCAGGCCTTTACGATTGATGATCACCGGTTCTGGAACAGCGAGGACTCGGATCAGGAGCAGGAGGTGTCCCAGCAGCATATGGATACATGGCAGAAAATCAGTGAGAAAATGCAGACCAATATGCAGACACTGTCCAAAGATTATGGAGAAGCAGCCGGAGCGCTTTTGGAATATTTGAAAATAGAACACAGGGAACACTATGATTACCGGGAATTTCTCCAACGCTTTGCGGCCTGGGGAGAGGAAATCAAAATTGATGATGACAGTTTTGATTACGCTTTTTATACGTATGGCATGGATCATTATGGCAATATGCCGTTGATTGAACCGCTGGAATATAAGGCTGTGAAAAAAATCGATGAATTTGTGATTGCCATTGATACGTCTCAGTCCTGTCCGCCGGAAATTATAAAAAAATTTCTTGGACAGACTTATGAGATTTTGTCAGAACGGGAAAGCTTTTTTAAGCAGATTAATGTCCATATTCTTCAGTGTGATGCTGGGATCCAGTCAGATATTGTAATTACAAAATCTGAGGATTTTAAGGCATATATGGAGAACTTTCAGGTTTCCGGTTTTGGAGGGACGGATTTTAATCCGGTATTTGATTATACACGAAAACTGATTGAAGAAGGCACCTTCAGAAATCTTAGGGGGCTGATTTATTTTACTGACGGCTATGGAGCGTTTCCAAAGCAAAAACCAGATTTTGAGACTGCCTTTGTGTTTATGACAGAGCAGTATTGCGACAGGGATGTTCCGCCATGGGCGATGAAACTGATTTTGGAACCCGAAGATTTTCAGAAGGATCTTACGACAAATTTATGATACAAGGAGATTTCAAATGAATATTGCACAGGCAAAAGAAGAAATTAAACGTTCCATTGCCGCCTATCTGATGAAGGATGACAATGGTCAGTATAAAATACCCGTACAGGCCCAGCGCCCCATTTTAATGATTGGACCGCCGGGAATCGGAAAAACCGCAGTTATGGAGCAGGTGGCCGCCGAATGTGGGATTGGGCTGGTTGCCTATACAATTACTCACCATACAAGGCAGAGTGCCATTGGACTTCCCATGATTGAGAAAAAAGAATACGGCGGAAAAACATACAGCGCAACGGAATATACAATGAGTGAAATTGTTGGCTCTGTATATGATGAAATGAAACGCAGCGGCAAGACTGAGGGTATTTTATTTCTGGATGAGATTAACTGCGTTTCCGAGACACTGGCGCCGACGATGCTTCAGT
This sequence comes from uncultured Lachnospiraceae bacterium, assembly GCA_905199445.1. GTDB lineage: Bacteria > Bacillota > Clostridia > Lachnospirales > Lachnospiraceae > Catenibacillus. The sequence goes on from CAJKGK010000006.1 coordinate 93,605, forward strand.
TTTTGCAGAAAAAAATGTTTGGCAGTCATTCCATTCCCGATGGATGGATCATTGTGGCTGCAGGAAATCCGCCAGAATATAATAAATCGGTGCGTCCTTTTGATATTGTTACGCTTGACCGGGTGCGTAAAATCGAGATTACCCAGGATTTTGGCGTATGGAAGCGCTATGCTTATCAGCGTGGGGTGCATCCGTCTGTGATCACGTACCTGGAAATTAAAAAAGAGAATTTTTACAGTATTGAAACAACCGCGACCGGACAGCGCTTTGTGACAGCCAGAGGCTGGGAGGATTTGTCCTATATGATTTATGCAGACGAACTTTTAAATATTCCGGTAACCGAAGAAATGGTTGGTCAGTATATCCAGCACCCTAAACTGGCTAAAGATTTTGCCAATTATTATGATTTGTATAATCAGTACAGGGATGATTATCATGTGGATGAGATTTTAGCCGGGCAAATCAGAGAAAATACAGTTAAACGTCTGAAGGCAGCCAGATTTGATGAAAAGCTTAGCCTTATAGGACTTTTGCTGGGACGGTTGAACGAAAGCTTTAAAGAAAGTCATGAAACAGATATATTTGTGGAAAAATTATATGATTTTCTTGTTTCTGCTAAAGATCTGTGCGCCGGGGAAGTGCAGGCATGTGGTGTGCTGGCGGATTTTTTTGAAAAAAGCATATGTAAACTGGATGGAAAAGCGGATGCCAGGCTGGTAAAAACACTGGAGCGTTACGCAAGAACAGCCGCAGCCGGCGGCGATTTTTCTGCAATTAAGGAACAGTTTGCCAAAGAGACACAAAACAGAAGCCAAAGTCTTGAAAAAACAGAAGCTCTGCTTCGTGCTGCCTTTGATTTCATGGAAAAGGTTTTTGGTGAAAGTCAGGAAATGGTAATTTTTGTCACAGAGCTGAACATGAACAGCCATGCCATGTGGTTTATCCGTGAAAACGGCAGTGAGGCTTACTATAAATACAATCAGGGCCTGCTTTTTGGCAGCGGTCATTCAAATCTTCTTAGAGAGATCGAAGAAGTGTCTCCTTATATGGATTTTGTGGGAATTTAATATGAGCCATTAAAACATAAACCTTCAAACCAGTACATTTTTAGGATATCCCAAAGATGGACATTCGTTTGAAGGTTTATGTTAATTTTGAGAGGCTGAAGCTATTTGATTTAAAATCCGTTTTCCTGAGACAGAAGGGCTTTGGTCAAAGCTTCTTTGTCACTGTACATCAGACCCTGTTCATATAAGTCTATTTTATGATTGAGACGATCCAGAGAGGCCTGCATATCTTCCATACGGGCGATTAACTGTTCGCGTTGTTCCATAAGAATGTTTTTACGGGCTTCCACGGTCGCATCCCCCTGTTTAAACAGAGCTACATATTCGATTAAGGCCTCGATCTGAACACCTGCTTTACGCAGACACTTCATCATTTCAATCCATCCACAGGATGTCTCGTCATAATCACGGATTCCGCTTTTGCTTCTTGGCACCGGCGGAATTAAACCGATTCGCTCATAGTATCTTAGGGTGTCCGCTGTAATATTATACTTTTTGCTGACCTGGGCAATTGTCATCGATAAGCACCTCCGAAATAAAATTTGGGCATTTTCTTATAACAGTTTTTCGATTCTTTCCATGGCTTCCATTGTGCTTTCTTTTGTGCCGAATGCTGTGAGACGGAAGAAGTTTTTACCGTTTTCTCCAAAGCCGGCGCCGGGCGTTCCTACAACCTGAGCATTGTTTAACAGGTAATCGAAAAATTCCCAGGAATCCATGCCGTCTGGACATTCAAACCAAATATATGGCGAATGTTCACCACCAAAATAGCGAATGCCTTTTTTAGAAAAAACAGCGCTGATGATTTTGGCATTTTCCTGATAATATTTAATATTAGCCATACATTCGGCCATGCCTTCCTCGGTAAAAACTGCGCAGGCGCCGTTTTGAATAATGTAGGAAGTTCCGTTAAATTTAGTTGTCTGGCGACGGTTCCATAAAGCATTGAGAGAAACGTCCTGGCCATTGGAGGCTTTAAAAACCAGTTCTTTTGGAACAATGGTATAGCCGCAGCGTGTCCCTGTAAAGCCGGCAGTTTTGGAGAGTGAACAAAACTCGATGGCACATTTTTTTGCGCCTTCCACGGCAAAAATACTTCTGGGCAGAGCCGGATCGGAAATAAACGCTTCATAGGCAGAGTCAAATAAAATGACTGCTTCGTTTTCAAGGGCATAATCAACCCATTCCTTTAACTGCTCATAATTATAGACAGCACCGGTAGGGTTATTTGGAGAACAGATATAAATCAGATCTGCATGGATGCTTCTGTCCGGCATAGGCAGAAAGCCGTTTTCGGCAGTACCTGAAATGTATGTGATTTTGCGGCCGCACATAATGTTGGAATCCACATAAACCGGGTATACTGGATCCGGAATCAAAATGACATTGTCGCTGCCGAAAATATCTGTAATATTTCCGGTATCACTTTTGGCGCCGTCAGAGATAAAGATGGCCGAAGGATCAATGACAATACCGTGGCTTTCATAATATTTTGTGATGGCATTGCGTAAAAATTCGTAACCTTGTTCCGGACCATAACCTTTAAAGGTTTCTGCACTGGCCATATCATCCACGCCCTGATGAAGTGCGTGAATAACGGAGGCACTTAACGGACGGGTCACATCACCGATGCCCAGACGAATGACCTTTTTATCCGGATTTTTTGCTGTATAATCGTTAACTCTGTGGGCGATTTCTGAAAATAAATAGCTCTCTTTGAGATTTAAGTAATTTTCATTTAATTTAGGCATTAAAGTTCCTTCCTTCCTTATTGTATATTCTCAGTTATTCTATCAGAATTAATTTAGTATGTCAACGCAGCAAAGCTGACGAAAAATGTTTGGCATTCCAGTGTAAAGATAAAAAAATATGCGGAATCTATCGTTTATTTGGTTTTATTTAAAACATTTTTATGGTATAATGAGCACAACGTGCGAATTATACCATTGTGCATAGGCGATTTCTGCGGAACCGCAGAAATCGCTGCACATCTGCCGGAGGCACCGTGATTGTGGAGCAATCATGGTATAATGAACATCATAGTTCTGCAATAATAACAAATCAAACGATATATTCTTTGTATTCTTTTTTCATATCTTTAAAAATCCAATCAAGGCTGTAAGCTTTATAAGAATCGGTCTGGGTTATAACTAAATATTTTTATGCAAAGGGAGGACTGTATATTGAAACTGAGAAGAATGACATTGCTGGAAAATTCGAAGAAAAAGCTGGGGGAAAAGTTAAGAGAGGCATTGGGGGCGGTGCTGCCGATTATGGGAATCATGCTGCTTTTGTGTTTTACGATTGCCCCCATGCCAAACAGTATCTTAATGGCCTTTATCATTGGAGCCATTCTATTGATTGTGGGGATGATGTTTTTTACGTTGGGGGCTGAGCTGGCGATGACGCCCATGGGAGAGCGGGTTGGCACAAAACTGACTCAGTCTAAAAATATTGTGATGATTATTAGTTTGAGTTTTATTTTGGGGCTGATTATTACCATTTCAGAGCCGGATCTGCAGGTGCTGGCTCAGCAGGTTCCATCGATTCCTAATTATACGCTGATTATTTCGGTTGCGGTTGGCGTTGGAATTTTTCTTGTTATTGCCGTTTTACGAATGCTATTTTCCATCCCTTTATCTACGATGCTGCTTGCTTTCTATCCGGTTGTTTTTTTATTGGCCTTTCTGGGACCAGCGGATTTTAACGCAGTTGCTTTTGATTCAGGGGGAGTTACCACAGGACCTATGACAGTGCCCTTTATCATGGCTTTTGGTGTGGGTGTTTCAGCGGTGCGAAGTGACAAGTATGCGGAAAATGACAGCTTTGGTCTTGTATCTTTATGCTCCATTGGACCGATTATGGCTGTATTGATTTTGGGACTTATTTATCGTCCGGGAGAAGGTGCGTATACTCAAACGATAACGCCGGACGCACAGACTTCTGTTGAACTGTGGCAAATGTTTGCTCAGGGGATTCCTCACTATATGAAGGAAATACTGATTGCCCTTTTGCCTATTGTTGTGTTTTTTATGATGTTTCAGATTTTTTTCCTTCATTTGGGAAAGAGAAGTCTTAAAAAAATTGCAATCGGTATTATTTATACTTATGTTGGTCTGTTTCTTTTCCTGACAGGGGTGAATGTGGGATTTATGCCTGCAGGAAATTATCTGGGACAGCTGCTGGCAGGGCTGTCCCATCCCTGGATTATTGTTCCTGTAGGTATGGTGATTGGCTATTTTATTGTAAAAGCCGAGCCGGCAGTATATGTTCTCAAGGAACAAGTAGAGGAGCTGACTTCCGGTGCAATTCCCGGACATGCTATGGGTCTGAGTCTTTCGCTGGGGGTTTCATTGTCCGTGGGGTTTGCCATGATTCGTGTGTTGACAGGGATTTCTGTCTTCTGGTTTTTGATTCCCGGCTATGCGATAGCCCTGATTTTGTCTTTTTTTGTGCCAAAGATTTTTACTGCAATTGCCTTTGACTCCGGTGGTGTTGCATCAGGCCCGATGACGGCCACATTTTTACTGCCGCTTGCTATGGGCGCGTGTGAAGCTGTCGGCGGCAACATTGTTACAGATGCCTTTGGTGTTGTTGCCATGGTTGCGATGACTCCGCTAATTACAATTCAGGTTCTGGGGGTTATTTATAAAATTAAGGATAGGCGGAAAGAAAAGACGGCATCAGCGGAACCCGTTTTGCAGGTGGCGTGGGATGACCTGGCGGTGGATGATATTATTGAATTATAAAGGAGATCAAGATGAGCAGGTTGTATATGATGGTATCTGTTATAAATCGGGATATGAAAGACAGATTCAGAGATTTTTACGAGCGCAACGGTCAGACGGTGGCTTTTGCCATGCTGGGACGGGGAACGGCCAGCAGTGCGGTTTTGGATTACTTTGGACTGGAAAAAACCGAAAAGATAATTTACTTTTCTATTGTTACCGGAGAAAACTGGAAAAAGTTGAGACGAGGACTGATTGTAGAGATGAAAATTGATGTTCCCGGAACAGGCATTGCATTTATTATACCGCTAGGAAGTGTGGGCGGTAAGAATGTGCTTCACTTTCTGATCCAGGATCAGTCATTTAAAAAAGAGGAGGAAACGCTATTGAAAGGCACAGAGTTTGAACTAATTATTGCAATTTCCAATCAGGGGTACATTGATTCTGTGATGGAGGCGGCACGCAGTGCCAATGCCGGCGGCGGGACGGTTATTCACGCAAAAGGGACGGGGATGGAAAAAGCCCAGAAATTTCTGGGGGTTTCCCTGGCTGAGGAAAAAGAAGTGATCCTTATTGTCAGTAAGGCGTCTGAAAAGCGTAAAATTATGAAAGCGATTATGGCGCAGGCAGGCTTGAGCAGTAAAGAGAAGGCGATTGTATTTTCATTACCTGTAACTAATGTAGCCGGACTCCGTTTGATTGAAGATGAAATAGATGAATAAGATGGAATTGAGATCGAAAAATGTATTATTTTCTCATATGGTGGCATCTTAAGATGAAATTTCAGAATATATCCCATAACTTCCAAAGAATTGTGGAAATTATCTGAATAAAGTGCTATAATAAAAACACTTAATTTAGTATGATTCTGAACATACAGGAGGTACCTTTATGGATGAAAAACTATATTCTAAAATGCAGTGGCCGGAGATAGAGGCCCTTGTTTATTCTGAGCATGACCGGCCAAAGCAGATACTGGGGCAGCATCTGACGCCGGACGGATTGCTGATTGCGGCCTTTATCGGGGATGCTAAAGCGGTGACTGTCAAAGACATAAAGTCAGGACAGCTCTATCCGATGGTGCAGGTTGATGAAGGCGGCTATTTCGCAGTGCTGCTGCCGGAGAAAACAGAAGAAATCTCCTACACATATATTGTGGATTTCGGGGAGAACAATATTGCCCAGATGGGTGATCCTTATGCGTTTGAATCCATGATCACGCCGGATGATATAAAAAAGTTTGAGGCTGGTATACATTATGAGATTTATAATGTCCTCGGGGCGCATGTAAAGAAAATTAACGGCATTAGGGGCGTCCATTTTGCGGTGTGGGCACCAATGGCGGTGCGGGTCAGCGTTGTGGGGGATTTCTGCAACTGGGACGGACGGCGGTATCCCATGCAGCGCCTGGGGGATTCAGGCATTCATGAGCTGTTTATTCCTGGTCTTCGTGCCGGAGAAAAATATAAATATGAAATCAAAGTCAAAGGCGGCGGCATTATTTTAAAGGCAGATCCTTATGGAACTTACAGTGAAGTTCGTCCGGATACGGCATCCATTGTTTATGATATCAGTAAATATAAATGGAACGATAAGGACTGGATGAAGCAGAGAAAGGGCTGCAGGACGAAGGAAGAACCCATGCTTATCTACGAGCTTCATCTTGGCGGCTTTAAAAAACCGGATGAAGCGGACGGGCGGTACTTTTACAATTATCGTGAGCTGGCACCGATGATTGCCGATTATATAAAAGATATGGGGTATACTCATATTGAGGTAATGCCGGTGATGGAGCATCCTCTGGATGAGTCCTGGGGATATCAGGTGACCGGTTATTATGCACCTACATCCAGATATGGTACGCCGGAAGATTTTATGTATTTTATGGATTATATGCACCAAAACGGTATTGGTGTGATTCTGGATTGGGTTCCTGCCCATTTTCCCAGAGACATGTTCGGACTTGCTGTGTTTGATGGCAGCCATCTGTATGAACATGCCGATCCCAGACAGGGGGCACATCCGCACTGGGGCACCCTGATTTATAATTACGGACGGCCGCAGGTGAGTAATTTTCTGATTGCCAATGCACTTTACTGGGTGGAAAAATTTCATGCCGACGGAATACGTATGGATGCAGTAGCCTCTATGCTGTATCTGGATTATGGCAAAAAGGATGGCGAATGGGTGGCCAACATGTACGGGGGCAATGAAAATCTGGAAGCCATGGAGTTTTTAAAGCATCTGAATTCCATGATGAAAAAAAGAAATCCAGGAGCTATTATGATTGCCGAGGAATCTACGGCATGGCCAAAGATTACTTATCCTGTAGAGGATGACGGCCTTGGATTTGACTATAAATGGAATATGGGATGGATGAATGATTTTACAGGCTTTATGAAGCAGGATCCTCTGTTTAGAAAATATCATTATGGTGAGCTTTTATTCAGTATGGTTTATGCATACAGCGAGGATTTTGTGCTTGTGCTTTCTCATGATGAGGTTGTTCACGGCAAAGGTTCCATGATCGGCAAAATGCCTGGAGAAGGCAGTGCGAAGTTTGACAACCTGAGAGTTGCCTATGGCTTTATGGCCGGACATCCAGGGAAAAAATTGCTGTTTATGGGTCAGGATTATGGACAGTTTACAGAATTTAATGAAGGCAAAAGTCTTGAGTGGTTCATGCTGGATTTTGAACAGCACAGACAGATGCAAAACTATGTAAGAGACTTAAATCATCTGTATACACAACATCCCGCCTTTTATAAGCTGGATACAAGCCCTGACGGTTTTGAGTGGATTAATTGTATCAATGCAGATGACACGATGGTTGTTTTTGTGAGAAAAACAAAAAAAGCGGATGAAACCCTTTTGTTTGTATGCAATTTTACGCCGGTTGTTCATGAAAAATATAGAATCGGTGTTCCTTTTACGGGAAAATATAAAGAAATTTTTAACAGTGATGCCATTATCTACGGCGGTCAGGGGCATGTGAATCCGCGGATGAAGCAGTCCAAAGCGGAAGAGGCCGATGAGCGTGAAAATTCCATCACTATCACTGTACCGCCTATGGGCATGAGTGTGTTCTCCTGTACACCTGTGACCGCACCCAAAAAGTCCGGAAAGGCAGCAAAAAACGAAGATAAAAATACAAAATCTGAAAAAAGGGCAGGGCACAGGGCTAAAACAGAAAAACAGCCGAAAGAAAAAGTGGCCAAATTAAAAAATGCCGCAGCAAAGATCTCTGAAAAAGTTTCCGAAAAAGCCGTGCAGGTGGCTGAAACTGTTAAGACGGCTGCTGAAAAGCCGGTGCCAAAGTCAGGAAAAAACAGCGGGGGTAAAAAATGAGCAGATTATTGATGGATATCATGAGTTTTGCCCAGGAGACAGTTGCGGCCACGGGATTGGATGTTGCAGATGTTTTAGATCAGGGAAAAAGCGGTGTCAGCCAGGTCGCCTATCCCCTGTGGCTGGAGGGCATACTCAATGGTCTTATGGATTTGGGACTTCATATTCTGAAGGCCGGGCTGGCCGCAATTATAGGCTGGTATATTGTTAAGTTCCTGGCCAAATGGATCAGGGCAGCCCTGAATAAATCCAGGCTGGATGACGGAATTGCAGGTTTTCTGGCTTCTGTGATACACATGAGCATGAAGATTATTTTGGCGCTGACAGTGATTGGTTTTTTGGGAATCCCTATGTCCTCTATTGTGGCATTGGTTGGCTCTGCAGGATTAGCCATTGGTCTGGCTTTGCAGGGGTGCCTGACCAACTTTGCCGGCGGTGTTTTGATTCTTGTTTTAAAACCTTTTAAGGTGGGTGATTATATTATTGCGGACAGTATCGGCAATGAAGGCACAGTGACATCCATTGATGTAATTTATACAAAGTTGCTGACCGCAGATAATCGGGCCATTACCATTCCCAACGGCGCGCTTTCCAATTCTACTTTAATTAACGTAACAAGGGAACAGTTCAGGCGTCTGGATTTTATGGTTTCCATTGATTATGCGGAGGATATTGACCGGGTAAAAGATGTGCTGATGAAGGTTGGCTTGGATAATCCCTATGTTTTAAAGGACAGAGACTGCAGTGTTTTTGTCAACAGCTTTGATCCCAGCTCGGTTTCCGTGGGGCTGCGTTTCTGGGTGAAAACAGAACAGTACTGGGAGGCTAAATGGTACATTCAGGAACGGATTAAAAAGACATTTGATGCCCATCACATTTCTATTCCATTTGATCAGCTGGATGTTCACCTTGTGGAAAAATGAATATTTTGTATTGATATTGTAAATACTTTTTGTGAAGCATGTGTTTGTGCACTGTGGATATAGCTCAATTATGAATTAGATGCTTTACTTCTTCATACTCCTCATTCTCTTACAAAATGTTGTAAAATGAGATGGGAGGAATGCTGATGGAGGTTGCAAAACGGATTTTACAATTGAGAGAGGAACGGCAGTGGTCTGAGTACAGGCTGGCTAAGGAAGCAGGGATCTCCCAGTCGACATTGTCTAATCTAATCTGTCAAGCCGGGGAAATAACCCGTCAGTCTATACGCTGGAAAAGATTGCCGGCGCATTCGGACTTTCTCTTGCTCAGTTCTTTAATACGGAAGATGAAAACATCGCAATCACAGTAGAACAGAAGCAGCTTCTGGCTTACTGGAATTGTCTGGACAAACTGCAAAAGGTTAAGGTTCTCAGCTACATGAAAGGTATGTTGGAACAATAAAGGGAGCTGATATGGTTTTGTGCCATATTCAGCTCCTCTTTCATTTTTTGATATGATTTTGAAGTTAAATAAATGTGTTTTTATTCAAAAGAATTCCCCCTGCGTAATGGTACCTGTTTTTCCATATAAGTATTGTAGGTGTTAATAACCTGATTCATGGCCTGTACTCCGGGACCACCGATGGTATTGCGGGTATTGACACAGGTTTTCAGAGAAATGGCATCATAAATATCATCTTCAAAAACAGGGCAGATGGCCTTAAGTTCGCTAAGGCTCATGTCATCAATGGCGATATTTTTTTCGATGCAATATAAAACAATCTGTCCGATAATACTGTGAGCGTCACGGAAGGCAACACCGTGATTGACCAGGTAATCTGCCGCATCGGTGGCATTGGTGAAGCCGCATTTAGCGCTGTGTTCCATTTTATTTTTATTAATTTTCATGGTTGCAATCATACCTTCAAACAGTTTGATACAGCCCTTAACCGTGTCAATGGCATCAAAGGTCAGCTCCTTGTCTTCCTGCATATCCTTATTATAAGCCAGAGGAAGCCCTTTCATTGTGGTGAGCAGGGATATAAGCGCACCGTAAACCCGTCCGGTTTTGCCGCGGACAAGTTCGGCAATATCCGGATTTTTTTTCTGGGGCATGATGGAGCTGCCAGTGGAATAGGCGTCATCCAGTTCAATAAACTGATATTCATTGGTGTTCCATATAATAATTTCTTCGCTGAAGCGGCTCAAATGCATCATGGTTGTGGAAAGGGCACAAAGCAGCTCAATAAGATAGTCGCGGTCAGATACGGAATCCATGCTGTTGAATGTGGGACCGTCAAAATTTAAAAGAGCGGCCGTCAGATTCCGGTCCAGCGGATAGGTTGTTCCGGCCAGGGCACCTGCACCAAGGGGGCACAGATTCATACGGCGGCGGAGATCTGACAGCCGGGAGCGGTCACGCTTGAACATTTCAAAATAGGCGCCGAAATGATGGGCCAGTGTCAGCGGCTGTGCTTTTTGAAGATGGGTAAAGCCTGGCATATAGGTATGCAGATGTTCTTTCATAACCTTTAAAATTGTTGCAAGCAGATCATATAAAAGGCCGTCGATTTCATCGATTTCATCTCTTGTATACAGTTTCATATCCAGAGCAACCTGATCATTACGGCTGCGGCCGGTATGCAGTTTTTTTCCTGTATCGCCAATCCGTTCAATCAAAGTGGCTTCCACAAAGCTGTGGATATCTTCATATTCCGGTGAAATTTCAAGTGTCCCATCAGTAATTTCATTTTTTATATGATTTAATTCCTGGACGATGGTATCCTTTTCCTGCTCTGTAAGGATACCTGCCTGCACAAGCATGGTTACGTGGGCAATACTGCCGTCAATATCCTGCCGGAAAAATTTCTGGTCAAAAGAGAGGGATGCGTTAAAATTGTGGACTAGCTGATTGGTTTCTTTAGTGAAGCGTCCGCCCCAGAGTTTCATGGAAATTCCTTCTTTCTTACAATATAAATGAGTTTACGTATTTAACAACGCGATGACTGCCAGTTTTAATATTATTTAATGGATTAACGTGTTGTTTTTAAGTATTTACTATATTAACGTGTTCCGGTGCAATTTGCAATAAAATTCTTATGAAATTCATGGTAATTTTTCATAGAAAATCTGGTTTACAATATATGGACCATGTGCTATAATAATCAGGCATGAGTATTTAACCTGTATTCAGATAGAGGATTCTCCAACCTTATCTTAATACGAGGCATTTTTAAAAATTTCAGGAGGAAAAAATAATGATTACAACAGAAATGAAAAAAGAAATCATCGCAAAATACGGTAAAACACCAGAGGATACTGGTTCACCGGAAGTTCAGATCGCTCTCTTGTCTGCAAGAATTACAGAGCTGACAGAGCACCTGAAAGTACACAAAAAAGACCATCATTCCAGACGCGGTCTTTTAAAAATGGTAGGTCAGAGACGTGGTTTACTGGACTACTTAAAGAGAACTGACATCGAAAGATACAGAAGCATCATTGATAAACTTGGATTAAGAAAGTAATTCAGGCTTTAGACAGGGTGGAGGAATCCACCCTGTTGTTGTAAATGAATATTTTTAAGGGATGTTAATGCCGGGACCACTGAAAAGCACATCGCAGGTGCAGGACTTTTCAGATGCGGTGTTTTTTTCAGTAGTTTCGGACTGTTCCTTAAAAAAATAGTTAAGGAGGATGATTTATGACAACAGGTACAATCAGAAATAAAGAATTTAAAACTTTTTCCATGGACCTGGCCGGAAGAAAGCTGACGGTTGAAGTCGGAAGAGTGGCTGCTCAGGCCAACGGCGCTGCATTTATGCATTACGGTGATACCGTTGTTTTATCTACAGCCACAGCCAGCGAAAAACCGAGAGAGGGAATTGATTTCTTCCCGTTAAGCGTTGAATATGAAGAAAAACTATATGCAGTGGGAAAGATTCCCGGTGGTTTTAACAAGCGTGAAGGAAAGGCCTCTGAAAATGCCATCCTTACATCCCGTGTCATTGACCGCCCAATGCGTCCGCTGTTTCCTAAGGACTACAGAAATGACGTGACATTAAATAACCTTGTTATGAGTGTGGATCAGGATTGCTCACCGGAGCTGACGGCCATGTTGGGATCGGCAATTGCGACGGCGATTTCTGATATTCCGTTTGACGGTCCATGTGCCACAACTCAGGTTGGCCTTGTCGATGGTGCTTTTGTTTTTAATCCTACAGCTGCTCAGAAAGCAGTTTCAGATCTGGCGCTGACCGTTGCTTCCACAAGAGACAAGGTAATTATGATTGAAGCCGGTGCCAATGAAGTTCCGGAAGCTCAGATGATTGATGCTATTTTTGCGGCTCATGAGGTGAATCAGCAGGTAATCGCCTTTATTGATACTATTGTAGCTGAGTGTGGAAAACCAAAACACAGCTATACAAGCTGCGCCATTCCTGAAGAACTTTTTGCTGCCATTAAGGAACTTGTTCCTGCACAGGCCATGGAAGATGCTGTGTTTACAGATGAAAAGCAGGTTCGCGAAGAAAATATCCGTAATATTAAGGATATGCTTGCAGAAAAATTTGCAGATAATGAAGAGTGGCTGGCACTGATCGATGAAGCTGTTTATCAGTATCAGAAAAAGACGGTTCGTAAAATGATTCTTAAAGATCATAAACGTCCGGATGGCCGTGCGATCAATGAAATTCGTCCGTTGTCCGCTGAAATTGATATCCTTCCAAGAACCCATGGTTCAGGTATGTTTACCCGTGGTCAGACTCAGATCTGTACTGTAACCACGCTGGCACCTTTGTCCGAGGCTCAAAGGCTGGATGGTCTGGATGAGGCAGAGACATCCAAGAGATATATGCATCATTACAACTTCCCATCCTATTCTGTGGGAGAGACAAAGCCATCCAGAGGTCCGGGAAGACGTGAAATCGGCCATGGTGCCCTTGCAGAGCGTGCGCTTGTCCCTGTCCTCCCCAGTGCGGAAGAGTTTCCGTATGCAATCCGTACGGTTTCTGAAACCTTTGAATCCAATGGTTCAACTTCTCAGGCAAGTATCTGTGCATCCACACTGTCCCTGATGGCTGCAGGTGTACCTATTAAAAAGCAGGTGGCCGGTATTTCCTGTGGTCTTGTTACAGGAGAAACAGACGATGATTATCTTGTGCTTACAGATATTCAGGGCCTTGAGGATTTCTTTGGCGATATGGACTTTAAAGTGGCTGGTACCCATGACGGTATCACTGCTATTCAGATGGATATTAAGATTCATGGACTGACACGGGCCATTATCGAGGAAGCCATTGCACGGACTAAAGAAGCAAGAGAATATATTCTTAATAATGTGCTGACACCGGTAATTGCCGAGCCAAGAGCCGAGGTGGGCAAATATGCACCTAAGATTGTTCAGATCCAGATTGATCCTGCAAAGATCGGCGATGTTGTCGGTCAGAAGGGGAAGGTTATTAATCAGATTATCGATGAAACCAATGTGAAGATTGATATTACAGATGACGGTGCTGTATCTATCTGCGGTGTAAATAAAGAAAATATTGAGCGGGCCGTGGCTATTATCCGAATGATTGTGGATGAATTTGAAGAGGGCAGAATTTATGAGGGCAAGGTTGTCAGCATCAAGGATTTCGGGGCGTTTATTGAATTCGCGCCAGGTAAAGACGGAATGGTGCATATTTCCAAGATTGCCAATCACCGCGTAAATAAAGTTGAAGATGTTTTAACTATGGGTCAGGTTGTCAAAGCCAAATGCATGGGTAAGGACAAGATGGGCCGTGTAAGCTTCAGTATTAAAGATGCTGTGGAGACAGCACAGGAAGAAAAATAACAGGGATCATTGCGTGTCCCTGTTGACAAAAGCAATGATTTCGGTGATTTTTCCGAAGTCATTGCTTTTTCTTTTTAAATAATGCTATAATGATCGTAGCTAATGCTGATGGTAAAACATCGAGAAAATGATCAGGGGGGATGCATATGAAAGTTCGTTTGTGCCCATATTGTGATTCTGAGATGAAGAAAGCGCACTGGTGTGATGTGTGTCACAGTTTTGTATGGAATGCCGAAAAGATGGATATTCATTTAAATACTCAGACACCAGGGGCAAAGGAAGCACAGGGATTCTATGAAGCGCCGAAAACCAATGATACAGAGGTGTTATATGAAGCGTCGGAAGCGGATGATATACAGGATTCGATTCCAGCCCCATTTAAGCTGCCTAAAATGGCTCAGGCAAAATCTCGGGATAAAGATGTCTTCAAAAAACAAGTGAAAAAGGCTGCGGATCTGGTCCATGGAGATGGATTAAAAGAATCCAGGGATACAAACAAAGCCATTATGGTTGGAGTTATTGTATTTATTGTTGTTCTTGTTGTTCTTGCTGTT
>CAJKGK010000007.1 GCA_905199445.1 uncultured Lachnospiraceae bacterium
TGAATATGAATAAACACCAGTTGTCATGCATATGGCAGCTGTTTTTTTTATTAAAATTAATGTTTTAAATTTAATATTTTCATAAAGTATAAGATGATATAAAAAATAAGGAGCAACGAAAGCTGCTCCTTAAAAACAGGGGAAGAGGGATTCGAACCCCCGTGAACGGTTTTGGAGACCGTCATACTGCCGCTGTATGATTCCCCTATGCATTATTATCACACAACTGTATTAAAGTATAATGTATTTTTGCTTGGATTGCAAGTATTATTTTTAAATTTTTACTAAATTTTAGTGGAATTTAAAACCATTATTTTGTTAGAAAAAGTAAATACCTGACAAAAAAGCAGCGGAGATCTTAAAGATTCTTACAATTTACTATATCTACTATTATTTACTGCAAATACTTGGTATAATAATAGTGAAAAAACAGGTTAGCAACATACGATGTCTGATCAGACACTGTATAAAGGAAGAGGTGAATTATATGAAGCTAAGGGTAAAAAGATTATTGGCCTTATTTTTAGCATTTATGCTTATCGGGACTTCTGCAGGATTTTCGGCCTTGCATGTTTTTGCTGCGGATGATCAAAAGCCAGAAGGTCCACAACTGTTTAAACGAACTGAAACAAGTATTACGTTAAAAGTTGAAGATGATATGGAATATGCTGTGGAAATTGAAGATGATGAGACCGGTGAGAAAATATGGAAATGGGCAGAAGATTCTCAGTATGATTTAACAGAAGGCACAGTTATTTTTGAAAAACTTGAATCAGAGACAGAATACAAATTTGCCGGACGGAGCAAGAACGTGCAGGATGCAAAAGTAGAGACCAGCTTAATTAAAACTCTGGGACCCAACAGCAGTGAAGCCGAGGAAACTGGAGAGGAAACTCAGTCCACAGAAATGACCGAACAAACAGATTCTATGGAAACTATACCGGAGAGCGAAACGATAGAAGAAACCAAAGAGAGCGAAACGATAGAAGAAACCAAAGAGAGTGAGACGATAGAAGAAACCAAAGAGAGTGAGACTGTAGAAGAAACCAAAGAGAGCGAAACGATAGAAGAAACCAAAGAGAGCGAAACGATAGAAGAAACCAAAGAGAGTGAAACGATAGAAGAAACCAAAGAGAGTGAAACAGTAGAAGAAACCAAAGAAAGCGAAACGATAGAAGAAACCAAAGAGAGTGAAACAGTAGAAGAAACCAAAGAAAGTGAAACTGTGGAAGAAACGGAGCAGCCTGAAGCTCCAGCAGCGCCGGAATTACAGGAACGTACAGACACAAGGATTAAGTTTAAAACTGTGGAGGGACAGGAGTATGCACGGGTGATGGAAGGTCAGGCTTATGCATGGCAGGACAGCGGTATTTTTGAAAATCTTGAGCCGGGAAAGGTATACAGTTTTGTTACTCGAGTAAAGGCTAAAGACGAAGTCCCTGCAGGAAAGGTCAGTATCCCACTGAAGATCTCCACAAAGCTTTCTGCTGCGCCGGCACCTGCAGCACCTCAAATGACTGAGTGCGGGACGGATTATATTACTTTGAAGTCAGCGGATGATCTTGAATATGGTTATTCTTTAGACGGAAGTTCCTGGGTCTGGCAGGATCATTCTAAATTTGGCGGTCTAAAGCCTGGAACGAAGTATTATTTTGCAGCAAGGGTGAAGTTTGATCCGGAAAATGCAATGGAAAGTCAGATAAGTAAACCTTCGGAATTTAAAACCTATGTGGCTTTTGCGGGAACCTTTGAAGGTGTCACCGAAGGCGCTGTATTTGATAAAAATACACGGCTCACGGTTTCGGTGTATGGCACCGGTATGGATAATAAAACGCCTTCTATAGGAGATTCCAGATGGATTCCACGGTCATGGGATTGGGATGGTGTGAATAATCAGTCATGGTCAGCAGCACCATATTCTGTAAGCTTTACAATGGATAAAGTGGGAACTTACAAACTGACAGTTAATTTTGAACTGGAAGTCTATACGTCTGAGGGCTGGAAGGCTACAGGACAGACAGAAAAAAACAGTATATCCTTCAAAGCCATTAATAAGGTATATAAGATTAATGCTTCTGCAGGTAAACACGGAAAGATTAGTCCGTCTGGTGATGTAAGCGTTGAAGAAGGTTCAGATATGCAGTTTAAGATTACTGCGGATCCAGGTTATCGTTTGGAAAAACTCATCGTAGATGGTGTTGCTGTTAAAAATCCAGGGAATAAATATACATTTGCGAATGTTAGAGGAAACCATACAATTTCTGCCTCGTTTATAAGTAATATTGATGCGCCCAAAACCGGAGATCAGACACCGGTACTCCTTATTGCAGGGATTGCGGTAGTTTCAGTGGCAGCTATTGTGATTATACTGGTTGTTCGCCGTAAACAGACAAAGAATGATAAGTAACATTAGTTAGTCCTAGGTTAAAGTAAATAATTCCTGAAAAGGGCCGTCCATGAAACGAATAGATGATGTTTTGTGGACGGCTTTTCTGGCAGTCAGGGATTGTTTTTGACACGGCTCTTGTTTCCCAATTGGACATATGCTATGATACATAGTACACTGTATACTTTGCGGGCAATTAAAATTAAATGTCAGTTGTGTGACGCATATAAATTTAATGTGAAAACTTATCACCAATATACTTACTGTAAATAAGAACGGAGGGTCAAATGTTTGAGTGGATTACAGAAATTGATCATGGAATACTGTTATTTATTCAGGAATATCTAAGACTTGATTGGCTGACACCATTTGTAAAGTTTATTTCCAGCCTGGGAAATGCAGGGTTTTTCTGGATTTTGCTGTCTGTAGGATTCTTATGTTTTAAGAAGACACGTAAGGCAGGGGTTTTATCCCTGCTCTCCCTGCTGCTATGTTTTTTGGTTACCAATGTTGCATTGAAAAATATTGTTGCACGAATGCGGCCTTATCACCGATATGAGGATATTCTTTTACTGATCGCTCATCCCGGAGATTTTTCATTTCCGTCAGGACATTCGGCCAGTGCTTTTGCTGCGGCCGGAGTTTTGTTCCATTATGTGGATAAAAGGGTGGGGATTGGGCTTTTAATTTTGGCATCAGCGATAGCGCTTTCACGGCTGTATTTAGGGGTGCACTATCCCACAGATGTTCTGGCCGGGGTTTGTGTGGGACTGATTTGCAGTTTGATTGTACAGGCATTGGCGCAGCGGTTTGCAAACAGGTCTTTACAGAGAAAAAATTAGAATAAAAAGGGAGATATTATGGAAAAAGAAAAGAGTAATATATGGGCATTGCTGCCGATTTTCGTGTTCCTTGTCCTGTTTTTAGGCATGGGCATCGTGACCCGGAATTTTTCAAGTATGCCGGCCATTGTAGCGTTTTTAATTGCTCTGGTTGTGGCATTTATACAGTTTCCAAAAACAAAATTTGAAGAAAAGCTGGCTATTGTTTCAAAAGGCATTGGAGATGATAATATTATTACCATGTGCCTGATTTTTCTGGCAGCAGGAGCCTTTTCAGGCGCAGTGACAGCGGCTGGAGGTGCAGACAGTACGGTGGCGTTTGGGTTATCTATTATGCCGGGCAGTGTTATTGTCGTTGGCCTGATGGTCATTGGCTGCTTTATTTCTCTGTCCATGGGAACAAGTATGGGAACCATTGCCGCCCTGGCACCGATTGCCGTAAGGATCAGTGAAAAAACCGGATATGGATTGGCGTTATGTATTGGTGCTGTTGTATGTGGGGCCATGTTTGGAGATAATCTGTCCATGATTTCGGATACAACCATTGCGGCGGTCAGAACGCAGGGATGCGAGATGAAGGATAAATTTAAAGCCAATTTCCTGATCGTTCTTCCGGCGGCCATTGCGGCTGTTATTATATTTGTGCTGGTGGCCAGCGGCGGCGCCGAAATGCCAAAGAATATGGTTTATGATTACAATTTATGGCAGATTTTGCCTTACGTTCTTGTTTTGGCCGGCGCACTTGTGGGAATTAATGTATTTATTGTCCTTTTGGGCGGAACGGTGGTTTCTGTTATTGTGGGTGTTGCCACAGGAGAAATGGCATGGTCCGGTATTTTTTCAGCGATTGGCAGCGGCGTGACTGGAATGTATGATATTACGGTTATCTCTATGATTGTTGCAGGGATTGTGGCACTGGTACGTCATCATGGAGGAATCGCATTTATTTTAAAATTCATACATCATAAAATTCGCGGAAAAAAAGGGGCGCAGCTGGGAATTGCCCTTTTGTCTGTGCTTGTGGACATGGCGACAGCAAACAATACAGTGGCTATAGTGATTGCCGGTCCCATTGCTAAAGAGATTGGGGATCAGTACCAGGTGGAGCCTAAGCGGGTTGCTTCGCTGCTGGATATTTTTGCGTCAGCGACTCAGGGGTTGATTCCATATGGGGCGCAACTGCTTTTGGCGGCATCGTCAACCGGATTATCACCTTTTGAGATTATGCCGTATTTGTATTATCCGATGATTATGTGTATTTCTGCGGTATTGTTTATTGTATTTTCAAAAAATGTACGTCGGACTGCATAAAATAGCCGTGAAATGGTCATTCTAAATGAGGTAAAGGAGGAATGACTTATGGCAAGATTACAATGTGATGCCAGAAATTGTGTCCACAACAAAGAACATTTCTGCTGCATTTCCAGCATTTGCGTGGATGGCAAACAGGCGATGCGCGATGCCGAAACCTGTTGTGCAGACTTCAGAGAAAAAAAAGAAGCTGTTTCCAACAGTGCATGTGGATGCGAGGAGAAAAATCCCGTAGTGGATATTCACTGTAAGGCCCAGAACTGTATTTACAATGATCAGTGTCATTGCGAAGCAGAACATGTATGTATTTGCGGTCCTCATGCATGTGAATGTCATGAAACTCGCTGCGAGACCTTTAAAATTAAATAAAACGGCTACAGGACAACTGTTTTTTATACAGTTGATCAGGGACGACACAATCGCAGCGGTCCGGCGGGCAATTAAGCTCGCATCGGGCCGCTGTTTGTGATGTTCCAATGAAGGGAAGGAGAGATCGTGTGAAGGATTATTTTTTAAAATTGGCAAATCAGCTGTGCAAACAGGCTGGACTGAAACAAGTACGTTCTGTTGAGCCTATATCTATGGATTCCGATGAGCAGGGGTATTCAGGATCCAGGCTCATACGGTTAAAATGCACCTTTATCGATGGAATGACCGGAAGCTTTGTCTGTAAATCGGCCAGTTTGTGTGAGAGAAAAATTATGCAGGTTCTTACCGATCAAAAAAGGGGATATTCACCATATTCATATTCAGATTTGAATCAAACTGATGAAAATTCATGGTTAATTATGCAGGATATTCGCTCAGGGGAAAGGATTCCCTATAACCATGATTTGTGGAAAAAACAGGTCGCATCGGCGCTGGCAGACATTCATGTAGATAATTTTGTAAATACAAATAAAATACCACAAATACCTTATGCAGATGAGGCCTACTGGAAATGGATCACAACACAGATTTCCGTGGATCATTTTGAACGAAAATGTGTTCAGGATAATCTTTTTGCAAGGCAGTATGGCCGGGAACTGCCCAAACTTCGTAAGCAGGCCCAACGGTTTGTCCGGAATATGACACAGCTTGCCAGGGATGGAACAAGTCTTACGGTAACCCATGGGGATTTACAGAAGATGGATGGTGACCATGTGCGCTGCTTTAAAGGTCAGCCTGTGATTATTGACTGGGGCTTTGGACGATATGCGCCGTTTTATATAGATCTGGTCGATTATTTTACGCAGGAAGAAGCGATGGTGTATTTGAAAGAATTACATAATCAAGGGATTATCGTCAGCCAAAGTATGTTTAAGGAAGGTTATGCTATGACGCGTTGCTATCCGGTATTTATTTACATGTATCCTGCACTGGAACAGTATAACCGAGGGGATGATACAAGGTTAAATGCCTTATTATCCAGACTTTGAAGGGGGTGTACTTTGGAATACTGATTTGATTGTTTTTTTGCTGGAAATACAGAAGACAAATAAGTGTCCCTCAAAGCGTATCCATGGGTAAAAAATATGGATTGCTGTGAGGGATTCTTATTTTAAGATTTTAAAAATCAGAATAGCGCTAAAGAAGGATATCCTTGGGTTTGTCCTGAATTTTAACATAAATATTCAGGGTATTGGCTTCGTCACAGGTGGCCAGGAAAACATTTCGGATATTGGTGATTCCGTGGCCTTTCAGCTGATGGGTCAGCCATTTTTCGTTGTTCCCTGTATGCCGCAGATTTTCATACATAATTTCCCCGTCCATAATTACGGTGGCAAAAAGGGTGTCTTGTGCAGGATGGATGGCCAGATCGGCCGGCTGCAGAGGACGATTGTCTGCTTTTGGAAGAAAGCTCATATGGCCATTGGGTTCCATAATAACACTTTGCAGTTCTGACAGATCGAAATACCCTGCAATCCGACACTGGGTGAGAAATTCGCCCAGATCCAGTCGGGCTTTTTTCATATTTTTCTCATATAACTTCCCTTTATTCATCAATAATGCCGGCTTCCCTACAATAATGCGACGCAGGGGAACAGATATCTCAGAAAGTCTGGAAAGTAAAATAGCCGTGCCGGCATAAATAATCATTGCTAGCAGGGGCTGCATAAAGTCGTTCTCCAGGGAAGTTGCCATCTCTGCGGCAATGGAGCCAATGGTTATGCCGTTAATATAATCAAACATACTAAGCTGTGACATTTGACGGTATCCCATCAGCTTGGTCAGGATAAAAAGGGCGATAATAGAACCGGCAGAAACAATGATGGTGTGAAGTATTTCCATAATAAACCTCCAGTCGGATCTGGCGGTAAATTCACCGGCACAGACCGTTTGTTCTGATTTATTATATCCATATTGACATCAGAAAATACAGCGGTTATACTGTAAGTGAAATTTATTAATGCTTATATAGGTTCATAATTGGGTGAACGTTTCTACCAACTACCGTAATAGTTGTCTATAAGCCGTTTTTGCAGTATGCAGTTATGGCACGGACAGGTATGACGGTTTTTTTATTTTTAAGTGTTGTACGTTGGTGCGTTGCCAGGCATGGCTCAAAATCATGGAAAGGGGAACTGACTATGGAAAATGTATTTGCAGTTAAGGGAAACCTTTGCTACAGTCTTACACCGGATCAAATGGTATTTAAAGAAAATGGATGGCTGGTGTGTGAGGATGGGGTCTGTGCAGGAATTTTTGACCGTCTTCCGGAAAAATATCAGGGCATTACGGTTCGTGATTACGGGGATTGCCTGATTATTCCAGGATTGACGGATTTGCATATTCATGCGCCTCAGTATTCATTTCGGGCACTGGGGATGGATCTGGAACTGCTGGATTGGCTGGACACTCATACATTTCCTGAGGAGTCCAGGTATGAAGCGCTTGACTATGCAAAAAAAGCTTATGGGATTTTTACAGAAGCGCTGAAATACAGTGCAACAACAAGAGCCTGTATTTTTGCAACCATGCATGTTCCTGCAACAGAGCTTTTAATGGATCAGATTGAGGATACAGGACTGACTGCCTTTGTGGGAAAGGTGAATATGGATCGCAACTGTCCGGATTTTTTAAGGGAAAAAGATGCCAAAGCCTCGGCTTTGGCCACGCTTGACTGGCTGAGGGATTGTGCAGGACGATATCACCATGTAAAACCGATGATTACTCCCAGGTTTGTGCCCACCTGTTCGGATGATCTGATGCGGATGCTTTCGGATATTCGCAGACAGTATAAGCTGCCTGTTCAGTCTCATCTGTCCGAAAATCTGGGAGAAATTTCCTGGGTGGCAAGCTTATGCCCTGAAACACATTTTTATGGAGAAGCTTATGACCGTTTTGGGCTGTTTGGCGGTGATGCACCGACGATTATGGCGCATTGTGTTCATTGTCCGCCCGAAGAGGTGGAACTGATTAAAAAACGTGGCGTTTTCATCGCACACTGTCCTCAGTCAAATACAAATTTGTCTTCGGGAATTGCGCCGGTTCGGGCTTACCTGGATCAGGGAATGAATATTGGGCTGGGTTCGGATGTCGCCGGCGGTCATTGTTTATCCATTTTAAGAGCTGTGGCTGACACGATTCAAATGTCCAAGATATACTGGCGTCTTGTGGATAATTCCAAAAAGCCTCTTTCTGTCAGTGAAGCTTTTTATCTGGCATCAAAGGGGGGCGGAAGCTTTTTTGGAAAAGTGGGAAGCTTTGAAGACGGTTATGAGATGGATGCAATTGTTATTGATGATTCTCAGATCCCTCATCCCCAGCCATTAAGTATAGCCCAGCGTTTTGAACGCATCATTTATTTGTCGGATGACAGACATATTCAGGCAAAATATGTGCAGGGGCGTCAGATTTTCTAAAAGTTCATCAAAGTTTATTCTGTCTGCGAAACATTTCTCCCATATGGAAAAATAATTTTTCTATATGGGGGATATTTTTACGGCGATATATATACGATAATTATTGTATACATGACTAAATATTCTGAAAATAATGCGAAATTGTGTGTGAAAAAAATGAATTTTTCTTTACAACCTTAAATAAAAATAAATAATCAATATATTTATTAAGAAAATGTGAAATTTTGCGAAAAGGTTGACATTTTGCGGATATTTCCTCTATAATAGAAATTAAGCAATTTGCATAGAATTTCTATGCATTTAGATTGAATAATTATAACTGAAAAGAGGAGGCGATGGCTTATGGCAGAAAGAGATATTTTTGAAATCACCCCTGAAATCTTAAATCTTGCTCAGATGTGCCAGGAAAGCAGTACGATTGATCCGCAGCTTTATACGCAGTATGACGTAAAGCGGGGATTACGTGATGTCAACGGTAAAGGTGTTGTTGCGGGACTTACCCATATATCGGATATTATTTCATCAAAAACTGTTGATGGACAGTCCATTCCATGTGAAGGTGAACTGTATTACCGTGGAATTTCTATAGAAAGTCTTGTTTCCGGATTTGTTCGGGAAAAAAGGTTTGGATTTGAAGAAATTACGTATTTGATTTTATTCGGTCAACTTCCAACGGCCCAGCAGCTGAAGGAATTTAAGGGGCTGCTATCCTCCTATCAGACATTACCTACGAATTTTGTCAGGGACGTTATTATGAAAGCACCAAGCAGCGATATGATGAATACCCTGTCACGAAGTGTTCTTACTCTATATGCCTATGACGATAAAGCAGATGATACATCCATCCCCAATGTTCTCAGGCAATCGCTTATGTTAATCAGTGTTTTTCCAATGCTTGCAGTCTATGGTTATCAGGCATATAATCACTATATTTGCGGAGACAGTTTCTATATTCATAACCCATTACCTGAATTATCCACTGCGGAAAATATTTTAAGAATGCTGCGTCCGAATATGAGCTATTCACCAACGGAGGCGCTTGTTCTTGATCTTGCGCTTGTGCTTCATATGGATCACGGCGGCGGTAATAACTCTACATTTACAACCCATGTTGTAACATCTTCCGGAACGGATACATATTCTGTTGTGGCGGCTGCGTTAGGTTCACTTAAAGGCCCAAAGCATGGCGGTGCCAATATTAAGGTTGTTGAAATGTTTAATGACATGAAGGCAAACTTAAAAGACTGGAAGGATGAACAAGAGGTTAAAACTTATTTGAAAAAACTGCTCCACAAGGAAGCCTTTGACCGTAAGGGGCTTATTTACGGAATGGGACACGCTGTTTATTCAATTTCTGACCCCAGAGCCAAAATATTTAAGGGTTTTGTTGAACGTCTGGCAAAGGAAAAGGGGCGTCAGGAAGACTTTGAACTGTATTCCTTAGTTGAACGTCTGGGACCGGAAGTCATTGCCGAAGAACGTAAAATATATAAGGGCGTCAGTGCCAATGTGGACTTTTACAGTGGCTTTGTTTACAGTATGCTGGACCTGCCGCTGAAACTGTTTACACCGATTTTTGCCACGGCCCGTATTGTAGGCTGGAGCGCGCATCGTCTGGAAGAACTGATTAATACGGATAAGATTATCCGTCCGGCGTATAAAGCTGTGTTAGGCCATGAAGCCTATGTGCCTATTGCCCAGCGGTAAAAAATCAGGAAGGCAAATACATGGAGATTGAAAGAAAATTTTTAATACGGGATCTGCCCAAAGATTTGAAACAATATCCGTTTCATCGAATTGAGCAGGGGTATTTAAGTGTGAATCCGGTGGTACGGATTCGCAGACAGGATGAGGATTATTATCTGACTTATAAATCCAGTGGAATGATGGCCAGAGAGGAGTATAATCTGCCTCTTACTGGGGAAGCCTATGAGCATATGCGGTCAAAGACAGACGGCAACCTGATCACAAAGACAAGGTATTGTATTCCCCTGGATGATTTGACGATAGAACTGGACATTTTTGAAGGCGCTTTTTGCGGGCTGGTGGTGGCAGAGGTGGAATTTGAAAGTGTAGCGCAGGCCCAGCAGTTTGTGATGCCGACCTGGTTTGAAAAGGATGTCACCTGGGACTCGAGGTTCCACAACAGTTACATGAGTACAGCCGATCCTGGAGAATATGGTTTGTGATTGAGGAAATACAGTCTGTTATATGAAATATACGGTCAGTTATCTAAAGAATGCAGTCTGTGCTTTAGAAGAATTTTCCAGCATATAATTTGAATCAATGTTCATAATAGGAGTACAGACATGAATGTCTGAAAAAATTCATTTTATATGGAGGAAGAAATAATGTCCAATACAAGTGGAACAGGTTCCAACGGAAGCCG
This sequence comes from uncultured Lachnospiraceae bacterium, assembly GCA_905199445.1. Lineage (GTDB taxonomy): Bacteria > Bacillota > Clostridia > Lachnospirales > Lachnospiraceae > Catenibacillus. The sequence goes on from CAJKGK010000007.1 coordinate 10,774, forward strand.
TATGGAAGTACCTGAAGCAAAGGAAGCAATGAACAGATTTAAAATGGAAGTTGCCAGTGAGCTTGGTGTCAACTTAAAGCAGGGTTATAATGGTGATTTAACATCTGCACAGACAGGTTCAATCGGCGGTGAAATGGTTCGCCGTATGATCAAAAAACAGGAAGAACAGATGTCCGGATCAAATTCCGGTATGTAATCCATTAAAGGTATGCAGGACCGCGCCTGGCGAGAAGCCGGGCAGCGGTCCTGTTTTTTCGTTTATAAAATGTTCACATTTGTTCGCTTAATAATGTTTGAAATTTATGTTATTTAAGCGTATAGTGAAACTATATCATATGACAGGACAGGGGGAATTTTTATGTCAACACCGCATAATGAAGCACACAGCGGAGATATTGCCAAAACTGTTTTAATGCCTGGGGATCCGCTGCGGGCACAGTATATTGCACAGACCTATCTTAAAGATGCAACGTGTTTTAATACGGTCAGAGGAATGTTGGGGTATACCGGAACGTATAAGGGGCACCGCGTCTCTGTGATGGGATCTGGCATGGGAATGCCAAGTATTGGTATTTATTCTTACGAGCTGTACAGTATGTATGATGTGGAAAATATTATAAGAATCGGCAGCGCAGGTGCTTATACTCCGGCACTGGATATTTTTGATCTGGTACTTGCAGACAGTGCGTGGAGCGAGTCATCTTTTGCGAAGGCGCAGGCAGGGGTAAGTAAAGATGTGATGGAGCCGTCTCAAATATTAAATGATGTCATCCAAAAAACTGCCCAAAAGCTGGATATCCCTGTGCATTTGGCTCGGATTCATTCCAGTGATGTTTTTTACCATGAGGACAGTGTGGGAAGCTATGAGAATTATTATCGGGATCATGGCTGTGCATGTGTGGAGATGGAAAGCTTTGCGCTGTTTCATAATGCCTGTATTCTGGGAAAAAGGGCGGCCTGTCTGCTGACCATTTCTGATTCGTTTGTATCTCATAAGGCAACTACGGCTATGGAGCGGCAGACATCCTTTAACCGGATGATGGAAGTGGCATTGGAGAGTGCCATTCGGTTATAATCCGGACGGTTCAGAAAGGGGCATGACTATGAAGTACAGGAGAATTTTTACAATCGTCGTTGATTCCTTTGGCATTGGGGCTATGCCGGATGCTGATCGGTTCGAAGATACGGGAGCAGATACACTGGGACATATTGATCAGGCCGCGGGGCCTCTGAATCTGCCCAATTTAGCTGGACTGGGACTGGGGCGGCTCCATCCTTTCCGGGGCGGCGAAGCTGTTCAGACGCGGGGGCACTATGGAATTTTGCAGGAGGCCAGCGTTGGCAAGGACACCATGACCGGCCACTGGGAAATGATGGGACTGCATGTGACCAAACCTTTTCAGACATTTACGGAAAACGGATTTCCTGAGGCGCTGATCGATGCACTGGAAAGGGAGACCGGACATAAGGTTATCGGCAACAGGGCAGCCAGCGGAACCGAGATTCTGGAGGTGCTGGGTGAAGAACATATCCGCACAGGGGCTATGATTGTCTATACATCTGCGGATTCGGTGCTGCAGATTGCTGCCAGCGAAGAAACTTTTGGTCTCGAGGAACTGTATCGGTGCTGTGAGATTGCCAGACGGCTCACATTAAAGCCTGAGTGGCGTGTAGGACGGGTGATTGCAAGGCCGTTTGTGGGAATGGTTCCAGGGCAATTTAAACGAACCTCAAACCGCCATGATTATGCCCTTTCACCCAGTGGTCCAACAGCTCTTAATGCTCTGGCAGATCAGGGCTTTGATGTGATTGGCGTGGGAAAAATAGGTGATATATTTAATGGCCAGGGAATTACCCGATCTTTACGATCTAAAAGCAGTGTTCAGGGGATGACGCAGGCGATCGGGCTGACACAGGAAGATTTCTCTGGGCTGTGTTTTGTCAATTTGGTGGATTTTGACGCCTTGTGGGGGCATCGGAGAAATCCGGAAGGCTATGCCCGAGAACTGGAAATGTTTGATGAAAAGCTGGGCATTTTTCTTAGCGGGCTTAAAGGGGATGATCTGGTAATGATTACTGCTGATCATGGAAATGACCCTACCTACAGAGGGACAGATCATACAAGAGAACAGGTCCCTCTTCTGTGTTGGTCACCATCCATGAAAGAGACAGGGATGATGCCTGTTGCCCGGACATTTGCAGTGATTGGAGCCACGATTACCGATAATTTTTCGGTTCCAATGCCTGAAAATACCATTGGAAAGAGTATTTTAGATGATTTAAAGTGAAAAATTTAAAAAAAAGCCTGGAAAACCTTAAAATATAGGCAATTTACGTATTTACATATGAGAATCCCTATAATATAATACTGTGTAGAGTGCGCGAAAACGGATACGGTTCTATAATCCCACATACGGGCAGACTGTATTTGAAGCTACAATCCGCCTTAAGGCGGCGACACTATACAAGGAGGATTATTACAAATGAGTGTACAAATCGAAATGTTGGAGAAGAACATGGCCAAGCTCACTATTGATGTGCCGGCTGCAGAATTTGAAAAAGCAATTACAACAGCATATAATAAAAACAAAGGCAGATTTAATGTACCAGGATTCAGAAGAGGTAAAGTGCCTCAGATGATGATCGAAAAGATGTACGGTGCAGCTGTATTTTATGAGGAAGCAGCAAACATTGTTATGCCTGAAGCTTATGCAGCAGCAGCCGATGAGTCCAAGCTTGATATTGTTTCCAGACCGGAAATCGATGTTACACAGATCGAAAAAGGTAAGGATTTTATTTTTACAGCGACAGTAGCTGTGAAACCGGAAGCTGTTTTAGGACAGTATAAAGGTATCGAAGTTGAAAAGGCTGTCATCGAAGTTACGGACGAAGAAGTTGACGCTGAAGTTAAGAAGGCTCAGGAACAGAATTCCAGAGAGATCACAGTTGAACGTGCGGCTGAAAACGGAGACACAGTTGTGATCGACTATGCGGGAACCATTGACGGTGTCGCATTTGACGGCGGCAGCGCTAAGGGACATTCCCTTGTTTTGGGCTCCGGTTCCTTTATCCCGGGCTTTGAAGATCAGTTAATCGGTGCCGCAGCTGGTTCTGATGTGGAAGTTCATGTCACTTTCCCTGAAGAATATCATGCAAAAGAACTGGCTGGAAAGGAAGCTGTATTTGCCTGCACAGTTCATGAAGTAAAGACAAAGGAATATCCTGAAATCGATGATGAGTTTGCTCAGGACGTATCTGAATTTGATACACTGGCTGAGTATAAAGACGATATCAGAAAGAATATTACAACAAGAAAAGAAAACGAAGCAAAGAATGCAAAACAGCAGAAGGTTATGGATCAGATCATTGAAAATGCCACAATGGAAATTCCAGATGCAATGGTTGAAACTCAGGCTGAAAACATGGTCAATGAATATGGCCAGAGATTAAGCTACCAGGGACTTTCTCTTCAGCAGTATTTCCAGTTTACAGGCTTAAACGCTGAAACATTGAAGGAACAGTTAAAGCCGCAGGCACTGAAGAATATCCAGAGCCGTCTTGTGCTTGAAGCTGTAATCAAGGCTGAAAACATTGAAGTCAGCGATGATGAATTAAACGCTGAAATCGAAAAAATGGCATCCATGTACCAGATGGAAGTTGACAAGGTTAAAGAATTACTGGGCGATGCTGAAAAAGAAAATATCAAAAATGATATCGCTGCTCAGAAGGCAGTTGAGTTCGTTACAGAAGCAGCAGTTGAGAAATAATCTCGCTGCGGCAGATGGATTACAGATGATAAACCCGGCCCCGATTGGCATGTGATGTCAATCGGGACTGGGTTTTGCAAAAAAATCCGGACAGGAGGAATATTTATGAGTTTAGTACCTTATGTCGTTGAACAGACCAGCAGAGGCGAAAGATCTTACGATATTTATTCAAGACTTTTAAAAGACCGTATCATTTTCCTCGGAGAAGAGGTTACGGATGTGTCCGCAAACCTGATTGTGTCTCAGCTGTTATTTTTGGAATCAGAGGATCCTGGAAAGGATATCAGTCTGTATATTAACAGTCCAGGCGGGTCTGTATCTGCAGGGCTTGCAATTTATGATACAATGAATTACATTAAATGCGACGTGTCTACAATCTGTATGGGTATGGCTGCCAGCATGGGTGCTTTTTTACTGGCTGGCGGTACAAAGGGCAAACGTTTTGCTCTGCCTAATTCCACGATTATGATTCATCAGCCGTCAGGCGGTGCTCAGGGACAGGCAACAGATATTAAGATTGTGGCAGACCGTATTATTCAGACGAAGAAACAGTTAAATGAAATTCTTGCTGCGAATACCGGACAGCCGCTTTCCAAAATCGAAATCGATACGGAAAGAGATAATTACATGAGCGCCAAGGAAGCTATGGAATATGGGCTGATCGACCAGGTAGTCGCAAACAGAGTATGATAGGTGGGAGTGTGAGGTAGCCATATGGCAGGACGCATGGATGAAAAGGGCAAACAGCCGAGATGCTCTTTCTGTAACAAAACACAGGATCAGGTACGTAAGCTGATTGCCGGTCCCAATGCCTATATCTGCGACGAGTGTGTAGATATCTGTGCGGAGATTATTGAGGATGAGTTTGAGGAGGAGGCTGAATACGGTGCGATTAATCTGTTAAAGCCTATTGAAATCAAAAATTTCCTTGATCAGTATGTCATCGGACAGGATGAGGCAAAGAAAGTATTATCCGTTGCTGTTTATAATCACTACAAGAGAGTCACGGCTGTCAAAGATCCGGATGTGGAACTTCAAAAGAGCAACATTATCATGGTAGGACCGACTGGTTCAGGTAAGACACTGCTGGCGCAGACATTGGCAAAAATGCTCAATGTGCCATTTGCTATTGCGGACGCCACAGCTCTGACAGAGGCCGGATATGTGGGCGAAGATGTGGAAAATATCCTGCTGAAACTGATTCAGGCAGCGGATTACGACATTGAGCGTGCACAGTACGGTATTATTTATATTGATGAGATTGATAAGATTACACGTAAATCGGAAAATGTCTCTATCACAAGAGATGTTTCCGGTGAAGGCGTTCAGCAGGCGCTGCTTAAAATTCTTGAGGGAACCGTTGCATCTGTTCCGCCTCAGGGTGGACGTAAGCATCCCCATCAGGAATTTATTCAGATTGATACAACGAATATTCTTTTCATATGCGGCGGTGCCTTTGATGGCCTTGAAAAGATTATCGAGTCCAGAATCGGTCAGAAATCTATTGGATTTAATGCTCAGATCCGTCAGGATATGGAGAAAATCAATGTGGGTGAGCTGCTGCGTCAGGCGTTGCCTCAGGATTTCGTGAAGTTTGGATTGATTCCGGAATTTATCGGACGTGTTCCGGTCAGTGTAGCTCTTGATCAGTTAGATGAAGATGCATTGATCCGTATTCTTACAGAGCCCAAAAGCGCAATTACAAAACAGTATAAGCGTTTATTTGAACTGGATGGTATTCAGCTTGATTTTGAAGATGAGGCAATTACAGCAATCGCAAAGAAGGCCCTGGAACGGAAAACCGGCGCCAGAGGTTTACGGGCGATTATGGAAGATACAATGATGGATATGATGTTTAAGCTGCCATCTGAAGAACAGGTTGAGCGCTGTCTGATTACAAAGGATGTTGTGGAAAAATCAGGGGAACCGATTCTTACATATGGGGATCGTGCGCTGCCTAAAAAGGCTGCTCCAAGGAAGATTTCCAAAAAGAACAGCGGAGAAATCGCATAAAACAGATATGAGGGCTGTGGCAGACTGTGTCCACAGCCTTTTGTCTGCCGCGGATGCCAATACGAGAGGAATTGATGAGCAAAAATGAGTGAAATTAATTATACATTACCCATTATTGCATTAAGAGGAATGACCATATTGCCGGATATGATTATTCATTTTGATGTGAACCGGAAAAAATCCATTGAGGCTTTGGAGGCGGCCATGGTGGATCAGCAAAATGTACTGCTTCTTACACAGCTGGACCCGGAGGTGGATGACCCGAAACTGTCAGATCTTTATAAGGTTGGCACGGTCGCAAAGGTGAAGCAGCTTGTAAAAATGCCTCAGGATACGATTCGCGTACTTGTTGAAGGTAAATTCAGGGCTAAACTGGATAATCTTATACAGGAGCGGCCGTATATGTCTGCAGAAGTAACGATTGTGGAGGATCACTGTGAGATTGATCAGATTCATGAGGCTTCCATGTCAAGATATTTAAAAAATCTTCTGGGTGTTTATGCATCCATGAATAATCAGCTGAGTGCAGAGCTTGTCCGTAAGCTGGAAAATGAGTCTGATATTGTGGTATTGATTAATCAGCTTTGTGTCAATATTCCAATGGAGTATAGGGATCGCCAGCGTTTGCTGGAGGCTTTTGATATGGATCAGCGCTTTGAAACTCTGGTGACGCTTTTATCTCAGGAAATAGAAATTATTCGTATTAACCGGGATATTCAGGCAAAAGTCAAGGAAAAGGTGGATAAAAGTCAGAAAGAATATATTCTCAGAGAACAGCTCAAAGTGATCCGCGAGGAACTGGGAGAAAATAACACTATTTCCGAGGCTGAGGAGTTTGAGAACGGTCTGAAAAAATTAAAGGCTTCTAAGTCAATTAAGGAAAAAATTCAGAAGGAGATTGACCGCTTTAAGGCTACAGGCAATAATCCTTCTGAAAACGGTGTGCTGAGAAGCTATATTGAAACCTTACTGGAAATGCCATGGAATAAAGGGGGCAGGGATAATCAGGATATCGATGCTGCCTTTGCCGTCCTTCAGGCAGATCATTATGGCTTGCAGAAGGTAAAAGAACGTATTATAGAATATCTGGCGGTACGTCTGCTGGCAAAGAAAGGGGATGCGCCGATTCTGTGCCTTGTGGGCCCACCGGGAACCGGAAAAACGTCTATTGCCAGATCGGTGGCCAGGGCACTAAATAAAGAATATGTGCGAATCAGCCTGGGCGGTGTCCATGATGAGGCGGAAATTCGAGGGCACAGGAAAACTTATGTGGGAGCCATGCCGGGACGGATCGCGACTGCGTTGAGACAGGCCGGTGTCAATAATCCGGTGATGCTTCTGGATGAGGTGGATAAGATCGGCAATGATTATAAAGGCGATCCTTTTGCGGCGCTGCTGGAAGTTTTAGACAGCGAACAGAACAATAAGTTCAGGGACAATTATATTGAAATTCCGATTGACCTTTCCAATGTCTTTTTTATTGCCACAGCCAACACGGTATCAACCATTCCCCGTCCGCTTCTGGATCGTATGGAATTAATCGAGGTGAGCAGCTATACAGAAAATGAAAAGGTGCATATTGCCAGGGAACATCTGATTCCAAAGCAGCTGGAACGCCATGGGCTTGAGGCGGGTCAGATCTCCGTCAGCGACAAAGCCCTTGAAAAGGTCATTATGAATTATACCCGGGAAGCCGGCGTACGAAGTCTGGAACGGCGTATTGGCGATATTTGCAGAAAAAGTGCCAGATATCTTCTTGAGGAAACTCAGAAAACAGAGAAAAAGAAAACAGAGAAAAAGGGAAGTTCTAAGGCAGGCCAGACACTGACCGGAACGGATATTTCCGGAAAATGCATTAAGATTACGGAACGAAATCTGGAAAAGTATCTTGGAAAGCCTCAGTATACTTTTGATCTGGCCAATACAAAGGATGAGATCGGTATTGTCCGGGGCCTTGCATGGACAAGCGTTGGCGGTGATACACTGTCTATTGAGGTAAATGTATTGCCAGGCAGCGGTAAATTTGAGCTGACCGGACAGCTGGGGGATGTGATGAAAGAATCTGCACGGGCCGGAATCAGCTATATTCGTTCTGTCAGCCCGGAATACGGTATCGATAAATCATTTTTTGAAACAAATGATATTCATATTCATATTCCGGAAGGTGCAGTGCCAAAGGATGGTCCGTCTGCAGGAATTACCATGGCAACCGCCATGCTGTCTGCGATTATTAAGCAGCCTGTTCGCGCCGATGTGGCCATGACCGGTGAAATTACCTTAAGAGGCCGGGTTCTTCCCATCGGCGGCCTGAAGGAAAAGGTTCTGGCAGCCAAGATTGCAAAAATCAAAACGGTGATTGTCCCGGTGCAGAATCAAAAGGATATAGAGGAGCTGGAATCTGAAATTACAAATGGCATTGAAATCAAATATGCCCGCACAATGGAAGATGTACTGGAGGTGGCGCTGTGCACGTTATAAAATCCGTGAATCTGGAAACCGTCTGTGGGATTACAAGCAAGCTCCCGGAAAATATTCATCCGGAGGTGGCCTTTGCGGGAAAATCTAATGTAGGCAAATCATCGCTGATTAATGCCCTTATGAACCGGAAAAGCTATGCCCGGACATCCCAGCAGCCGGGAAAAACTCAGACGATTAATTTTTACAATATTAACGATGAAGTTTATTTTGTGGACCTGCCAGGTTATGGGTATGCTAAAGTGTCCACTGAAATTAAGGCCAAATGGGGACGGATGATTGAAAATTATCTGCGAAAATCTCCCAACCTTCGTCTTGTTTTCCTGCTCATTGATATTCGTCATGAACCATCGGAAAATGATAAGCACATGTATTCCTGGATTGTCGAAAATGGTTTTTATCCGGTCATTGTGGCAACCAAAATGGATAAGCTTAACCGAAGCCAGATCCAAAAGCATGTGAAAATGGTAAAAAACGGCCTTCATGTGGCCGAAGGGACACCGATTGTTCCTTTTTCTGCATTGACCAAGCAGGGCCGGGATGAGATCTGGGAACTGATTGAGACGTATGCACTGACCGATGAAGGTGGAGAAGCTGGCGAAGAACAATAATTTTTAGTCTAAAAAGAGAATTTGGGGAGGAAGTCAGAGGATGCATACAGTTTTAACGGTAAAAGGGACAAAGTTTTTAATTAACGGAGAACTGACTTACAGTGAGATTGAGAAGTGCCCCCAAAATTACAGGGGCCTTTTGATGAATGCCAGATTTATTCAGGGCATTTTTGATGATGCCCTGGATGTGCGCAGATTTAACCGTTTTGGACGGATTTTTAATCCATGGCAGAATACAAAGGATTTGATAGAGGCGCTGCCCTTGTGGTATGACTGGGGATTAAGATGCATTACTGTTGGGTTTCAGGGAGGCGGGCCTTGTTTTACCATCGACAGCCAGACCATCGATAATAATCCTTACAGTGCGGATGGCTGTTGTATCGATGCGGGGTATCTGAGCCGGATGCAATCTATTATAGAGGCCGCAGATCGAATGGGAATGATTGTGATTGTCAGCTGTTTTTATGGACCGCAGACCCGCTTTTTAAAGGATGACCAGGCTGTAATTGAGGCTGTTAAAACAACGGCAAACTGGCTGAGGGATCAGAAATTTACCAATGTGATGATGGAGATTGCCAATGAACATGACATAGAGCCTTACAAAATCCACCCTATTCTTTACAATGACCGTGGAGTTGCCCAGTTGATTGAGATTGCCAGGCGGGAATCTGGCGGCCTGCTTATCGGATGCAGCAGTACGGGGGCCTATTTTTCACCGGAAATTCCCATGGCTTCGGATGTGATTCTGATTCACGGAAATAATATGTCACGGCAGGTATTTTACAATCAGATTCGGCAGGTGAGGGCCGCAGCGCCAGATAAGCCAATACTGTGCAATGAAGATTCACAGGCGTTAAGCAATATGCAGGTGGCCTTAGATTGTGGTGTGTCCTGGGGCTATTATAATAATATGACCAAGCAGGAGCCGCCCACAATATGGGGGATTAAAAATGCAGAAGATCAGTTCTTTGCAGCCCGAATGGCTGAAAGCCTGGGAATCAGAGAAAATCAGTACTCGTTCGTGCAGTGTTTTGAGATCCAGGGATTAGATGATGAGTTATGGGAAGGCAGACGGTGGCTTCGTCTGGCCTGTATGTATCCTGAAAATGTGGCCAGCGTGGCCTGGTATAGAAATGGTGAATTTATGGACATGGCCTATGATGCTCCGTTTTCCATAAACTATTTATTTAACTGGCTGCAAATGCCGGTACAGGGAATTAAAAAAGGCGAAAAGATCAGGGCCGTGATTCGGCTGACCAGCGGTCAGACAATTGTCAAAGAGGAAACGGCAGGCTAAATCAAGGAGGATGGTGAATAAAATGAAGGTGGTTGTGGCTATAGACTCTTTTAAAGGAAGTCTTTCTTCAATGGATGCCGGTCTGGCGGCTCGTGAGGGGATTTTAAGGGCAGTTCCTGATGCGCAGGTAACGATCTGTCCACTGGCCGATGGGGGAGAGGGAACCGTTTTGGCACTCACACAAGGTATGGGCGGACAGCTGCAGCGTGTGTCTGTTACCGGACCGCTGGGAGCGCCGGTTATGGCCGAGTATGGGATGATTCATAATGGGACAACGGCTGTGATTGAGATGGCTGCGGCTGCGGGGATGACACTGGTGCCGCCGGAAAAATTAAATCCCATGGAGACAACCACCTTTGGTGTAGGCGAACTGATTCGGGATGCCATTCACAGAGGGTGTCGGAATTTTATTGTGGGTATTGGCGGAAGTGCAACCAATGACGGTGGTGTGGGTATGCTTCAGGCGCTGGGGTTTAATTTTTTGGACGCCCAGGGCCGTGAGATTTCCAGAGGGGCTAAAGGGCTTAAAGATTTGCGGGCCATCCACACCAAAAATGTGCTTCCACAGCTTGCCCAGTGTTCGTTTCGAATTGCCTGTGATGTGAAAAATCCGCTTTGCAAAGCCCGGGGATGCAGTGCTGTTTTTGGCCCTCAAAAGGGGGCGGATGCGCAGATGATTGCGCATATGGATGCCTGGATGGCCGACTATGCCAAGCTTGCCAGGACCTGCTGCGGGCAGGATTATTCCAATGATCCGGGTGCCGGCGCCGCCGGGGGCCTGGGTTTTGCCTTTCTGGCTTTTACTAATGCAGTTTTGGAGTCAGGCATACAGATTGTGATGGAAGAGACTGGCATGGCACAGGCGATTTGTCAGGCAGATCTGGTTTTAACCGGAGAAGGCAGACTGGATGGTCAGACAGCCATGGGCAAGGCCCCTGTGGGGGTCGCTGCGCTGGCTAAGAAATATGGTAAAACCGTATTAGCGGTAGCCGGGAGTGTAACCCGGGATGCAAAAGACTGTAACAAAAAAGGCATTGATGCCTTTTTCCCCATCATCCGAGGCGTATGCACACTGACAGAGGCCATGGCACCTGAAAATGCCCGTGCCAATATGGCGGATACCACGGAGCAGATTTTCAGGCTGCTGAGCCAGGGCTTTTAAGCTGGGTTCTATTTCATCATCAGTGTATTAATCAGCCATGCATACACATCCGCATTTCTTTTTCGCCAGTTATCACAGATGGCAATGGCCTGATCCTTTGTGGCTACACTCAGAGAAAGGGACAAAAGAACCTGGTGTTTTTCGTGGACTTCACACTTTACCATGAACAGATCCGGTTTTTCCTGATAGTAATCGGCAATGATTTCATTTTCAGAACGAAGCTTATATTTATGGTTTTTCAAAAAAATATCGATATCCGTGCGGATGGCTTCCGGGATATTTTTACCAAAAAATTCCAGAGTTTCCTGGCCGGCTGGCGTAATCGTATAATGAGAGCTGTTGCGAATCTGCTTAACCCTGATAAACTCTGCATCGGAAAGCTCGGAGAATACCTGCTGCAGCGTAAAATAATTGGTATACCCTTTATCCAGAATAAATTCGGAGATCTGGGAATTGGTCAGGGGAAAATCAACTTTTTCAAGCATATATAAAACAATCAGCTTATAGGTCGTTAATGCGTCCGTCACAAAAAGCACTCCTTTCGATTACAGTTTATAGGTATGGTTCAGATCAGCAGCGGTAAACAGCCGTCCCTGCCAGGTGTGCCGTACTTTGAATTCGTGATGAATATAATTGAGCACATATTTTTTATGACCGCTCCACTGTGGCGCAATCAAAAGATTTTTAGGGCCATCACCGGTAATTCTGTGGACAACGACCTCAGGCGGCAGCACTTCAATGCAGTGGATGAGAATATCTGTGTATTCCTCCAGTGTTAAAACGTGAAAATGTTTTTGCCGGTAATCCAGGGCAAGGTCGGTATTTTTCAGCACATGAAGCAGCTGAGGCTTGATGCCCTGAATCTTTTTGCCTGCCAGATAACGATGGGTTTCCAGCATATCTTCCGGCGTTTCTGAGGGAAGGCCCAGAATTGTGTGGATAATGGTATCCAGTCCGGCAGCATTCAGACGATCAAGGGCTGCCTCAAAACAGGAGAGGGGATAGCCCCGGCGAATATATGCTGCCGTTTTTTCATGGATGGTCTGCAGACCCAGCTCTACCCATACCGGCTTGGACCTGTTTAGATCAGCCAGCAGGCCAATGACATCTTCGCTAAGACAGTCCGGGCGGGTGGCAATGGAAATCCCTACAATATCCGGATGGTTTAAGGCTTCCATATACAGCCGTTTCAGATGATCCACAGGCGCATAGGTGTTGGTATAGGCCTGAAAATATGCAACATACCGGTTACCTGTATTTTTGTTTCTCAGCAGAGCCTTCCCTTCTTCGATCTGATCGGCAATGCGTTTGGTTCGTGAGGCTGCAAAATCTCCTGAACCGCCTGCGCTGCAGAAAATACAGCCGCTCTGTCCCAGGGTACCGTCACGGTTGGGGCAGGTGAAGCCGCCGTCAATGGCCAGCTTGTAAACTTTCTGGCCAAAGACAGATTTCATATGATAATCCAGGGAATGATAAGGTTTACCATTCCATGAAAGGGGAATCGGGGCCCTGTTTTTGCGGGCAGGACTGGCTGCAAAAACAGGGGCAGCGGTATTTGGGACTGTCATCGGATATGATCTTTGACAGCCTGGCTTACTGCTTCTACAGCACGGGGATCAAAAGCATAAGGCATGATATTATCTTCATTTAATGCATCATCGGAAACAAGCTGGGCCAGAGCGGTAGCAGCAGCCAGCTTCATCTCCTCTGTAATCTGTTTTGCTCTGCCTTCAAGCGCGCCTTTAAAAATTCCGGGAAAAGCCACCACATTATTGATCTGGTTTGGAAAATCACTGCGTCCTGTGCCGACAACCCTGGCACCGGCGGCTTTGGCCACATCCGGCATGATTTCAGGTACAGGATTGGCCATGGCAAAAATAATGGCGTCTTTGTTCATGGAAGCAACCATTTCCGGTGTTACAATGTTGGGGGCCGACACACCGATGAAAATATCAGCGCCCTTTAAAGCATCGGCCAGGGTGCCTGTTTTCTTTTCCAGATTTGTTACTTCACACATTTTTTTCTGCATCCAGTTCAGGCCTTCGTAGGCTTCGGAAATGATGCCGAACCGGTCGCACATGGTAATATGTTCAAATCCATAGGTAAGCAGAAGCTTTGTAATGGCAATACCTGCGGAACCTGCGCCGTTGACTACAATTTTGCAGTCAGACTTTTTCTTTCCAGTGACACGCAGCGCATTGATCACACCGGCCAGGACAACAATGGCCGTACCGTGCTGATCATCATGGAAAACAGGAATATCCAGCAGTTCTTTTAAACGTTCTTCGATTTCAAAACATCTTGGTGCGGAAATATCTTCAAGATTGATGCCGCCAAAGGCCGGGGCAATATTGACCACGGTTTTAATGATTTCTTCTGTGTCCTGAGTGTCAAGGCAGATCGGGAAGGCATTGACACCGCCGAATTCCTTGAAAAGAACAGCCTTTCCTTCCATTACCGGCATGGCTGCCAAAGGTCCGATATTGCCAAGACCTAAAACCGCACTTCCGTCGGAAACAACGGCAACAGTGCTGGATTTAATCGTATACTTATAAGCAGTGTCAGGATCCTGGGCGATGACCTTACACGGTTCGGCTACACCTGGTGTATAGGCCAGAGCCAGATCCTCGCGGCTTTTTACGGAACATTTTGGTGTTGTTTCAAGCTTTCCGTTCCATTCCTCGTGGAGCATTAAAGCCTTTTCACTGTTTGTCATGACTGATCATCCTTTTCTTTGATTTGTTATATTTGCTGGTCTATTGCAACCATCAAAAGTCTGTTTTCGCTTTATTTTATCATAGAATTTCCGGAGTGGCAATAAAAGGGGAAGCAGGAAAACAATATTATTTAAAATGGGAAAACTTTCTGATCCATTGACCGGAAAATGCCACCACGCGTCCTGTAAAAATCATGGACAGTATGGTCCCTATACCGATTCCGATGATGTGCCCCGCAAAGCACAGGCTGATGATGACCGATAGGACAAGACATGAAAAATCGAAAATATTTTTTCCTAATCCAAAGCCTTTGTTTAGTTTTTGCCCGATAACGTTGGCCAGGCCGTCTGCGGGATTGGGGATGATTTCCATGCCTACGGTGAGTGCGGCACCGATGCCGGTGAGTATAATGGCCAGAAAAAGGATAAGTATGCGTCCAAAGGCAGGTGTGACAGCGGGGATCATGCGGTCAAAAATATCAATAAAAAAACTGGTCACAAGGCTCATGACAATCTGGAGCAGCTGATAAATTTTAAAATCTTTTCTCAGCAGAAGAATCTGGATCATGACCAGTATTGTATAGAAAATAAAGGTCATGGTTCCCAGATTTAGATGCCATATTTGTGAGATATTATAAGGAATCGAGATAATCGGGGACACACCTAATCCGGTTTTAGTGTTTAGAGTAATGCCCAATGCCAGGATAATTAATCCAATGCTGTAAATGGCCAGGCGGCCGGATAAGGTCAGGGTAGATTTCTGATGTACATTCATTGTCAACGTCCTTTCAAATTCTGTTGTGATCGTCTTATATACTGTGCCTGTTATAAAAACAGGAGACAACAGAATTATTATACTATAAATGCCGATTTTTTTAAATAGAAGGGCGCTTTAAACGATATAATGTGATGATGACCCTTTGGATATGGTTCAAAGGGCAAGAGTTGCACTTTGGAAAAACATTAAACAAAGATTTGAAATTCTTCAAAATTTTCAAACATTTTATCTTGAAATATAAAAGATATATTTTCTTTGCATTCTTCAGCATTAGCAGGCAAAACACAAGGTCCCATTGTATATTGTTTTCTCTCGTATAAAAATTTAATAAGAGCAAAAGCCATATAAATCTTTTCAAACACAAATATTTCTATTTGTCTTTGAAAAGCTAACTGCTATAATGGTAAATAGAATGTTTAGAGTATATTTTGAAGAAACGAGTAGTCGCAGGAGGGAATGGCGTGAACTGGTATGAATGCAAACCCGATTTTACTTCAAAAAAAATATAGTCGTGTGATTGAGTGCTTTGCAAGAGCGCAGGGGATTCTTTTCTATCTTTGTTGTGCCTGCGTGGGTATTGATTCAAAATCAGCTATGCGGGAGTGGGTTAGCGGTTGCATTGGATAAATGAAGACTGTATAATAAATCCAGGAAATGAAAGGTGAGCGCTTATAGAAAGGATTAAAAATGACAAAGGAAGAACTGGCACTGGAAGTGATTGAACGATTAAAACAGGCGTATCCCGATGCCGGCTGTACGCTGGATTATGATGATGCCTGGAAACTTTTGGTTGGTGTACGCCTGGCCGCACAGTGTACGGATGCCCGGGTGAATGTTGTGACGGAAAAACTGTATGAAAAATATCCGGATGTCAACGCTCTGGCAGAAGCGACGCCGGAACAGATTGAGGCAATTGTAAGACCCTGCGGCCTGGGAAAAAGCAAAGCACGGGACATCTGTGCATGTATGCGGATATTAAGAGATTCGTATGATGGAAAGGTTCCCAGAGATTTTAATGCGCTTTTGAAGCTTCCAGGTGTTGGCCGTAAAAGTGCCAACCTGATTATGGGTGACGTTTTCGGGGAACCGGCCATTGTGACGGATACCCACTGTATCCGCCTTGTGAACCGAATCGGCTTGGTTGATCAGATCAAGGAACCAAAAAAGGTAGAGATGGCGCTGTGGGAAATCATTCCGCCGCAGGAGGGCAGTGATTTTTGTCACCGCCTTGTGTATCACGGAAGAGAGATCTGCACGGCACGGACAAAACCCTATTGTGACCGGTGTTGTCTCAGTGACCTTTGTGCTAAAAATGGTCTGTGAAGCATACAGCCTTTGACCTATGCACAGATGTGATTGCGGACGCGTAAAAGAGGGGATAAAATCAATGGACGATTATCAGATTTTTATTAGTTATCGCCGTCAAGGCGGAGAGTTTCTGGGAAAACTTTTAAATGATCGTTTAGAGCAGTGGGGGTATAATGTTTTTTACGATATTGAAGATATGGGGGCGGGGCTGTTTAACAGACAGATTATGGAGGCGATCAAACAGGCAACGGATGTGATCCTTGTTTTATCGGCCAATGCTCTGGACCGGTGTTGTAATGAAGATGACTGGGTCCGGCAGGAAATTGAGTGGGCGGTGCGTTGCGGGAAAAATATTATTCCTGTGATGACAAGAGACTTTGTATGGCCAAAGAATCTGCCCCAGTCACTGGCGCGTCTGCAGTACTATCATGGGATCATGATTCAGAATGATAATTTTGATGCAGCTTTTCAGAAATTATGCAGCCTTTTCCTATGTAAAGCATCTCAAAGGGGGAAAGAACTGTCAGACAGGACTTTGGCGCAGGAGAATATGCCGACAGTTAAAAAATTACATACGGAATCTAATACGCGTTATTCCGTAAAAACACCTTTGATCATGTATTTTAAAAGTAATTCCAGACGCTCATTTTTTGGAAACGAGCTGGCTCTGGATGCTTTGGCCGCGTCGTATTGGAAGCAGAGAAACTATATTTCCGGTCGATTTAAAAATTACGAGGATATGTATATGTTCACCGGAGCCGTGTCCTGTGATTGTATGCGTCAGTACACGCCGTGGTTTTCAAAAAATGAGCAGCTTATCGACATGATTCGTAAAAAATGTACACAATTGCTGAATTATACGTACAAAGGCCGAACGGGCCAGACGATTTATGATTTGAAATTTTATGTTGAATTTGTAAAATTTGGGATGGAACTGTGGATGCGCCAGCGCCGGAGACGCAGCATACCGGACACAGATTCTGCAATTTATTTTGAAAAAGTTTTAACCTATATCTTTGACTGGAATTATGATGCAGTTGAAAAGGCTTACAGTAAATCCGAAAAAAGCTATGCTCAGTATTACGCACAATATTTATTTGCTGTTATTGAGTGGTGGCCGGGACAGATTAATTTAAATGATTTAAAGTCTAATGACAGTATTAACAGTGATTATTCGTCTTTTGCAATCCGACTTCTGGATGTGATGATCGATATGTATACGTTGTTTTTTGACTGCTGGCCCGATGACGCCGAAAAAAAATTTGCGAAAACCAAGCTTTTGTGCAATTATAAATATTTGAAAAAACAACATATTTTTCTGCCAGAGGATGTCCAGAAAAAATTCTGCAAGCTGTAAAAGGACAAAAATACGTTAAAAAATTTATGGAGGCATTGAGGTCGTGATCTATGGAAAAATTTAATGCGAAAAATAAAATACTGATCGGTATGACATTGTTTTCTATGTTTTTTGGAGCAGGAAATCTGATTTTTCCTCCTTTTTTGGGGGCTCAGGCCGGAAGCAGCATGTGGCCGGCATTCTTAGGCTTTGCGATCAGCGCCGTAGGGCTTCCGGTGCTGGGGGTTGTGGCTGTTACCCTTTCTGGCGGACTGGAAAAATTGGCGTCCAGGGTGCATCCCGGATTTTCATTTATTTATATTCTTATTTTATATCTGGCCATTGGGCCGTGTCTGGCAATTCCCAGAACGGCCAGTACATCTTTTTCTATGGCGGTGATCCCCTTTATGCCGGATTCGGCACCAAAGGCTGTGGTTGGGCTTCTATATTCTCTGGTGTTTTTTGCACTGGCCGCGACGGTTGCCATGCATCCGGAAAAGCTTACCGAATATTTGGGGAAAAGGCTGACACCGGTCCTGTTGATTTTAATTGTTGTTGTATTTGCCGGCGCTGTATTCAAGTCAGGAGGCCCGGTCCCAGAACCGGTCAAAGCCTACAGTGATTTACCGCCGATTCAGGGGTTTTTAGACGGATATCAGACGATGGATACGCTGGCTGCATTAAATTTTGGTATGATTGTTGCTATGAATATTCGTGCCAAAGGTATACGTCAGGAGAAAGGGGTGATCTATGAGACGATTTGGGCAGGGTGGATTGCAGGATTTATATTGTTGGCTGTATATGCCATGCTGGCTTTTGTAGGGCGGTTTTCCGGAGAAATTTTTACGGGGGCAGCTAATGGTACGCAGGTTCTTACAGGAACCGTGGAATTTTTGTTCGGCAGGGTCGGGACAGTTATTTTGGCTCTGATTTTTCTCATTGCCTGTTTTAATACCTGTGTCGGACTGTTCAGCTGCTGCGGAAAGTATTTCAGCGGTGTTTTTCCGAAGATAAGCTACAGAAAATGGGTGTTGATTTTTGCTTTTGTATCTATGGTTATTTCCAATATTGGATTGGATGCAATTTTAAAATTTTCTATACCTGTATTAAACTGTATTTATCCCCTGGCTATTCTGCTTATTTTTTTATCCTTGGCGTACCGATGGCTGGTATACTTCCCAGGTGTTTATCCATGGTCCTGTGCATTTTGTGGGATCAGCAGTCTGCTGATTGTTTTGAGCCAGCAGGAGATCAGGCTGTGGAGGCTTACTGAGTGGATCCGGATGGTGCCAGGTTATGAATTGGGTTTTGGCTGGCTGATTCCTACGGCCGTGGGCATTTTATCGGGAATGATTTTCGGAAAAAAGAAAAGTAAATGAGGGTGATTGGTACACAGGTCAGCGTGGGTGTGCTGAAAAAAACGCATGAAATGATTGGAGGAAATAAAAATGGGTAAGGTATTCATAAAAAATGCAAAGGCGATTGTGACTTGCGATGCACAGGATCAGGTGTTTTACAATTGTGACCTGTTGATTGACGGGCCAAAACTGATCAGTGTGGGAACCGTGATTGAACCAGATGATCCAAGAATATTGGGGGCTAAGGTGATTGATGCATCAGGCATGTTTATCTATCCTGGCCTGGTGAATACACATCATCACTTTTTTCAGACTTTTGTCCGGAATTTAACAACCATTGATTATCCGAATTTGACGGTGATGGACTGGATTGATCAAATATATCGTATTTTTCAGAAAATTGACGACCAGGTGATTTTTTATTCCTCACTGACAGCAATGGCGGACTTGCTGAAGCATGGATGTACAACCGCCTTTGATCATCAGTACTGTTACACAACGTTTACCGGTAAGCGGCCTGTGGACCGTCAGATGGAGGCTGCCCGTCTTCTGGGTATTCGTTATCATGCCGGACGTGGGGGAAATACCCTTCCCAGAGAAAAAGGAAGCTCGATTCCTCAGCCGATGGTGGAGTCAACGGATGAATTTATTAAAGATTGTCAGCGGTTAATTGAAACCTATCATGACAGCTCAGCCTATTCGATGCGCCAGATTGTTATTGCACCATGCCAGCCTATTAACTGTTATAGAGATACATTTGTGGAATCTGTAAAGCTGGCCAGAGACATGGGCGTAAGACTTCATACCCATCTGGGAGAAGGCGAAAGCGAAGGGATTAAAGAACGCTACGGAAAACGGACATTGGAATGGTGTCAGGATATAGGATTTATTGGTCCCGATGTTTTTTATGCGCATGCATGGGAACTGACACCTGAAGAATATAAGATGATTGCAGATACAGGAACTGGAATTTCCCATTGCCCGGCACCGGCTGTCTTGGGCGGCTTTCCAATTCTTAATATTAAACAGCTTATGGATATGGGAATCTGTATCAGTCTGGGCTGTGACGGATCTGCAACCAATGACAGTTCCAATCTTCTTGACACATTGAGAATGGCTTATCTTATGCAGGCCTGGCATACAAAGGCCAGGGGCGGCTGTGTAACGGCCTATGATCTGCTGAAAGCTGCAACAATTAACGGTGCAAAAACCTTGGGACGCCCGGATTTAGGCTCTCTGGAAGTCAATAAAGGCGCGGATCTGTTTATGGTAGATACGAGAGGGCTGGAGCTTACCGGCGCACTTCATGATCCCAAAAATATTTTGGCTCGGGGAGGCCTTACAGGGCCTGTATGGATGACGATGGTCAATGGCAAGGTTGTCTATCAAGACGGTCGGCTAATGGGCGTGGACGAAGAACGGCTTGCCAGAGAAGGGGAAATCGTCTGCAGTAAAGTACTTAGAAATTCATTTTCGGAATATTGGAAGTAAGGGGCACTTATCCTCATTTTGAGGCGGGCCATAAAGGCATCATAATTAAAGAAAATCATAAAAACGCATTTTGGAGTACAAATTTTTAAGTATTCCAAAATGCGTTTTTAAATTTTATTGGATAATTTCAAATATGGAATCATCTGAAATTATATTGTTTAGTTATCTGCAGCTCCGGTTCTTTTTAAAATATAGAAGCCGTCGTCTAATGCATCGATGATGATATAACCTCTGTCATCAACGATGACATCTTCTGTGCAGGCATTTCTTGGGCCAGGGAAACCTGGGAAGTAGGATTCTTCCGGTTTCTTATTGGGGTTTGGCGGGATGAAGTAAGCGATTTCCTTAATGTAATAAGGATCGGATACATCGTAAATACGAAGTCCTGCGGCAAAGTAGCAGCAGTATACCCGATCACCCCGCTGTTCAAGCCATGGCTTGCCGCTCATTGGCTCGTGAAGATTATGTGGTCCGAAGGGGCCCTGACATTCCAGATTCATAATATTGAAGTTTGGATATGGGAAGTCTTCGGGAACTTCCGGATATGGGAATTCTGCGATCAGCGTTGGCTTGGACGGATCACGGACATCAATCATATGGATGTTATTTAAAGCCTGAGCCTCTTTGATGGATCCTGGCGGGAAGAACTGGAAACGTTCGCCTTCATTTGTGACAACAACCAGGTCACGGCCGGGCAGGGGGAGTGCTGTATGTGTTCGGGCACCTGCAAGATGGCTGGAGAATACCGGCTGAAGTCTTAAATTACCCACACATTTCGGGCGTGAAGGGTCATTGACATCCAGGATATATAAACCATCGCCGCAGTAACCGCAGAAGCACAGACCGTCTTCGCGTACAAATGGGGGTCCGTGCATCCAGCCTTTGTCCATAAATGAAGGAACATGTGGTGCAGTATGATCAACCGTACCGCCAGGATATCCGTCTACAAACTGTTCCGGAGACCACCAGTTGCCCACTTCGACCGGATGTGTGGGATCCTGAATATCGATAATACGCATAATCATACCTTCGAAGCGTTCGTGTTCGCAGGAAAGATATACATAACGTCCGCCATTGTACATGAAACGGTGAACACCGATGGAGTGCGGTACACCGCAGTCCCAGTATCCCAGGAATTTTGGATTTTCAGGATCTTCCTTTAAGGAGTAGATACGAATACCTACCTCGCATTTCATGTTTTTTAATTCACTCTGTTCAACAAGGGCATTTGGGCCGGAACCTGCCGACATTGCACAGATTAAAAGATCGTCCGCAATCTGAATTTTAGGCGTTGTGGTTGTGGGATATTCCACAGGGTCAACCAACTGAAAATGTTTAACAAATCTGGGGTTATACGGATCCGTGATTTCGTTAATCATAACACCTGTATGTGTACCGCCAAAGCACGCGCCGTAAAGGTAGTACCGACCTTCGGCTGTTTTATAAAGTGCCATCTGGAACATACCGCATTTGCCGTCCATATCGCTGAAGGAGCAGACTTCCAGGTTTTTAATATAACCGTTATTGCCTGGTCCTTTGGCATAAAATTTGTCTGCCATAGCATATACCTTCCTTTCTTTAATATTACCTTTATTATAAGTGTATTTGGGGGAAAAATCCAATACCAATAATCATGATTTATTATACTGTTTTGTTATAATAAGGCTGGTATTTCCAATATCTTGATTTTGGGCCGTATTTTTTAAAATGTGAAATACTATGGGCATTGTATGGGAGCGGCCGTGTTTTTTATAATGAAGGGGATTATAAACAGAAAAAAGAAATCAAAGAAAACAGGAGTGAACGAAGATGGCAAATTGGATCTGGTATCCCGGAGATTTTGAAATTTATCATGGCAAATGTCAGAATTTTGACCGTGAGGAGCGGGAATTTTTCTGGCCGGCTTACTGGCGTGTGGATGACTGCCGGCATAATGTAAAGTTTATAAAAAATATGGAATTTGACAAAGACAATGCCCGTTTTTGTGTTCATGCTCAGGGCATTGGCCATGTATGTATTCATTGGAAACCTGAGGAATTTAAGGGTCAGGATGTTTTGCCGTATATGTATAAAGAGAAAAAATATCCTTTCGGCAGAGAAATCGTCAGCCCGGCCAGGGAAATCTCTGTGGAAATTATTGTGGGAAATCTGGAGGGCCTGCCTGCCGTTTATGTGGAAGGCGACCTTGAGTCTGACAGAAGCTGGCTGGTTACGGAATATTCCCGGGAACCGGTAAAGGCCGGCTGGAATTGTATGTATACAAAGCCTGAGCAAAATCCAATGGTATTTGAATATACATCCCAGCGGTTGGAACCGGTTTGCAAAGCAGCCGTCAACGGCGGGATGCTGTATGATTTCGGGCGTGAGGTCACGGCAGAAACCATTGTGGAATTTACTGGAAGTGATCAAAACTTTACCCTGTGTTATGGTGAGTCTAAAGCGGAGGCATTGGATACAGAATATTGTTACTATATTCATCATCTGTCCGGGAGCATGAAGGATGATATTTTCGGAAAATGGGAATCTGCGCGGGTTTATCGGACAAAACTTAGGGGATTCAGATACATATTCATTCCGGACAGTGACGGCAGCGGTATACGGCTTAGTGCAGATTACAAATACGTGGATTTCCCCGACCGGGGGCACTTTACCTGTGATGACCGGCGGATGAATGAGATCTGGGCTGTTGGGGATAAAACCTTCAGACTGGCCAGCGGTATCTTTTTTCTGGACGGTGTAAAGCGTGACCGGTGGATCTGGTCAGGCGATGCTTATCAGAGTTATCTCATTAACCGTTATCTGTTTTTTGATGCGGATATTTGTAAACGTACCATCCTGGCGCTTCGGGGGAATGATCCGATTACTCAGCATATGAATACGATTATGGATTATTCGATGTACTGGATTATGAGCATTGGCAGTTATTATGAAATGACAAAGGATTATGATTTCATCGAAATGGTTTATCCTAAAATGAAATCCATGATGGCATACTGTATGGCACAGACGGATGAAAACGGCTTCATTTACGGACGTCCCGGTGACTGGGTATTTATTGACTGGGCAAACATGGACAAAGAAGGGCCAATCAGCGGTGAGCAGATGCTTCTGGCTCAGTGTTATCAGGCGATGATTGATGTTCATTCACTTCTGGGTCTGGATGACACAATGTATGTGGAGAAAAAGAAAACCTTGCTTGAAAATATCCGGAAATATTATTGGGACAGCCAAAAGGGTGCTTTTATTGACGGATATGAGTCCGGCCGCCGCAATGTGACCCGCCACAGCAATATTTTTGCCGTGCTTTTTGATTTTGCCACACAGGAGGAAACGGAAAGCATTCTTCAGAATGTGCTTTTAAATGATCATATTGAAGCGATCACAACACCGTATTTTAAATTTTACGAGCTTGAGGCACTTTCAAAGCTGGGACAGTTTGAGGAGGTTGTACGGCGGATTAAAGACTATTGGGGCGGTATGCTGGACCGCGGTGCAGATACCTTCTGGGAGGAATATAATCCCAATGATACGGTCGAGGTGCAGTATGATATGTATGGCAAGAAGTATGGCAAGAGCCTTTGCCATGCATGGGGCGCAAGTCCGATTTATCTGATTGGCCGGTATTTTATGGGGGTAAGACCCACATCTGCAGGATATGACACTTTTGAAGTGAAGCCTCAGACCGGAATTTTTGGAAGCTTTGAGTGCACATTCCCTGTGGGCAGCGGCAATGTTTTCATGAAGTGTGCGCAAGGCAGGCTTTTCGTACAGGCGGATCGGGACGGCGGTACTCTGGTTTATAACGGACAGACCATGGTGCTTGGTGCCAATGAAGCAGTAGAAATAAAAATTTGAAAAAATATGTGGATACTCCCGCAGATTCTGATATAATGGATTACTGAAAAAGTTTGTACGAGGAGTAAGAAACATGACATCATTATTACTGATTATTATTTATCTTGCATTTATAAGTCTTGGGCTTCCGGATTCCCTTTTAGGCTCCGCATGGCCGACAATGCATCTGGAAATGGGTGTGGATGTATCCTGGGCCGGTATTGTGTCCATGATTATTTCTGCGGGAACGATTATTTCCAGCCTGGCCAGTGACCGGATGACACGCCGCCTTGGCGCCGGACGGGTAACGGCAATCAGCGTATGTATGACGGCAGTGGCTCTATTTGGTTTTTCTGTAAGCAGCCAGTTTTGGATGCTGTGCCTGTGGGCGATTCCCTACGGTCTTGGGGCCGGCAGTGTGGATGCGGCGCTGAATAATTTTGTGGCCCTCCATTATCCGGCCAGACATATGAGCTGGCTTCACTGTATGTGGGGTGTAGGCGCCAGTCTGGGGCCGGTCATCATGGGCTGGGCGATTACAGGTGGTTTTCGGTGGAACGGTGGTTATCGGATGATTTCCTTTATACAGCTGGCGCTTACGGCGGTGCTATTTGTAACACTGCCTGTGTGGAGGAAATTTCTGACATCCCGTCAGCCGTCGGGGGCGGCTTCGGCGGTTTTGTCCCAGGCCGAAGGCGGGCTTCATGCAGAAAACAGCCATAAAACTTCGGCACCCCATTATACCATTGTGCAGCTGCTTCGACTGAGCGGCGTCAAGGAAGTTCTTCTTTGCTTTTTCTGCTATTGTGCCATTGAATCAACGGCCGGTATGTGGGCGGCCAGCTACTGTACCATTGACCGGGGGATTACCCCGTCCCAGGCGGCTCAGTGGGCCAGTCTGTTTTATATCGGCATTACAGTCGGACGTTTTATCTGTGGTTTTATTACTTTGAAAATCAATGATCAGAATATGATCCGTATAGGTCAGGTGTTGATTGGCGTGGGTGCTCTGATGATTATGCTGCCTTTAGGCAATACCCTGCTGCTGGTAGGGCTGATTGTGATTGGCTGCGGCTGTGCGCCGATCTATCCGTCGATTATTCATGAAACACCGGCGAATTTCGGGCCGGAGCTGAGTCAGGCGATGATTGGTATACAGATGGCCTGTGCCTATGTGGGGTCCTGCCTGATTCCACCGTTGTTTGGTGTGGTGGCCCAATATATTGATATCAGTCTTTATCCGTATTTCATTGCACTGATCCTTGTTCTGATGATTGTAATGTCGGAGCTTTTACATAAGGCAACAGCAGCTAAGCGCAGGCAATATCAAGGCGTCTGAAAAGAAATATGAAGGTGCTTTAAAATTATGTTTCAGAATTTTTGGGGATTTGTTTTTGACTAAAGTAGTCAGAGGCAAATCCCCGTTATTTATGTAAAAAGGCGTGACAGAAGGTTTTGCAGAATGAGAATGCAAGTAAACGGCGATTTGTGCAAACTTGCAGATAATCACGTTGACATCCCTGGTAAGCAGTGATAAAATAGACTAAAAGAATATTGATTTAATACTTCTAATCTGTATAAATTCAAAGATAAAGGTTTGAATGTTTCTACCAACTTCCTAAAAGTTGACTATAGATTATTCTTTTTTTATGGAATAATTTAAAGGTCAGAGAATACTTTCAGGAGGTTTTTTCTTTAGGGTGAAAAATAAGGGGAAAGGATCGTGAGTTTATGTCAGTTGGAACAAATGTAACTCGTGTTGATGCCTATGAGAAGGTGACCGGCCGGGCTAAATTTACGGATGATTATATTCTGGACCGGTGCCTTGTGGCAAAGGTGTGCCATTCTACGATTGCCAACGGCCGGGTTGTACATATCGATACATCCAAAGCCGAGCAGGTGCCAGGCGTGGTAAAGGTTGTCACATTTAAGGATGTTCCGGATGTGGCGTTTCCGACGCCGGGTCATCCATGGTCTGTGGAAGCTGCCCACCAGGATGTGGCGGATCGGAGAATTCTTACGGATCGTGTACGGTATTTTGGAGATGATATTGCGGCGGTCATTGCCAGGGACGAGGTGAGTGCAGCCAGAGCAGTACGGCTCATTGAGATCGAATATGAGGAATATCCGCCGGTTGTTGAGCCTGAAGCGGCCATGAAGCAGAACGGTCTGCCTATTCATGAGGCTCATAAAGATAATATTCTGGCATCCAGCAAGTATGAACTTGGGGATGTGGATGCAGGGATGGCTCAGGCCGAGAAGATTTTACATGCCACTTATAAAACGCCTATGGTTTCCCATTGTCATATTGAGGCGCCTATATCGTATGCTTATATGGAAAAGGATCGCATTGTGATCGTCACCTCCACACAGATTCCTCATATTGTACGCCGGGTGTGCGGTCAGGCGCTGAACATTCCATGGGGAAAGATCAGAGTTATTAAGCCTTACATCGGCGGCGGTTTTGGAAATAAGCAGGATGTTTTATATGAGCCCCTGAATGCATTTTTAACAACTCAGGTGGGCGGTCGTCCGGTGAAGCTGGACATTTCCAGGGAGGAAACTTTTATCAGCACACGGACAAGGCATCGGATTGACTTTGAGATTTCCTGCGGTGTGGATCATGAAGGCCGGATGATTGCCAAGCAGATGCGGGCTGTGTCCAACCAGGGGGCCTATGCCTCTCACGGACATTCTATTGTGGCCAATGCGGCTACGGCTTTCAGACATTTATATCATGTGGAAAATATTCGGGCTCAGGCCTATACGGTTTATACAAATACGCCGGTGGGCGGGGCTATGAGAGGATATGGGATTCCTCAGTGCTGTTTTGCCCAGGAAGCCATGATGGATGATGCAGCGGCCATGATTGGTATGGATCCTCTGGAATTCAGACTGAAAAATATTTATCAGGGGTATTTTAAGGATCCCTATTTGAAAGAGATTGCCGCCAATACCAATGGGATTGAGGCCTGTATCCAAAAGGGACGTGAATATATTCACTGGGATGAAAAACGTTGCCTTTATAAGCATCAGACCGGAGATATACGCAGGGGTGTCGGTATGGCGCTGTTTAGCTATAAAACCGGTGTGTGGCCCATTTCACTTGAAATTGCCGGAGCCAGAATGAGCCTGAATCAGGACGGAAGTATTCAGCTTCAGGTTGGCGCTACGGAAATCGGACAGGGTGCGGATACTGTATTTTCACAGATGACGGCCAGTGTTCTCGGGATTGATGTTTCCCAGGTGCATATTGACACTGTGCAGGATACGGATGTGACACCGTTTGATACAGGAGCCTATGCATCCAGGCAGACGTATGTGACAGGCACTGCGGTAAAAGAATGTGCCATTCTTTTGAAAAATAAAATTTTGGAATATGCCAAAGAACTTTTGGGAAATCCGGAAGGAACCCTGGATCTTTACGGGGGACAGGTTTTGCTGAACCGGGAACCTGTGCTGCCTCTTTCACAGCTGGCGCTGGAATGCTATTACAGTCTGACCCATTCATCGGTGATTACCGCTGAAATTTCCAGACAGGTTAAAAATAATACCATCGCCTTTGGCTGCTGTTTTGCAGAAGTTGAAGTGGATATAAAGCTGGGAAAGGTTAAGGTTGTGGATATTATTAATGTTCATGACAGCGGCAGGCTGATTAATCCAAAGCTGGCTCAGATGCAGGTTCATGGCGGTATGTCTATGGGGATTGGCTATGGGCTGTCGGAACAGATGCTTATTGATCCCAAAACAGGCAGAGTATTAAACGGTACCCTTCTGGATTATAAACTGCCCACCATGATGGATGCACCGGATCTGGAAGCTGAATTTGTAGAACTGGATGATCCTACGGCACCCTTTGGCAATAAGGCGTTGGGTGAGCCACCGGCAATTCCGCCTGCACCGGCAATCCGTAATGCCGTGCTTCATGCAACGGGGGTGGCCATTAATGAGATTCCGCTTTCACCTCAGCGCTGTGTGGAGGCATTTGCCGCAGCCGGACTGATTTAACGCAATGGAGAGGGGGCATACCTATAATGTATGATATAGAGAATTATTATAACGCCTGTACCGTGGATGAGGCCGTGGCGCTGCTTAATGAACATCCGGGGGCTAAAATCATTGCCGGGGGCAGTGATGTACTGATCCGTATCAGGGAAGGCAAGCTGGCAGGCTGTGATCTTGTTTGTATCAGAGATATTCCGGAGCTTTTTGGTGTGACGCGGATGGAAAACGGGGATATTTATATTGGTGCGGCCACAACCTTCAGCCATATCACCAATGATCCCCTCATACAAAAATATATTCCGGTTCTGGGCGATGCAGTGGATCAGGTTGGCGGACCTCAGGTGAGGAATATTGGAACCATCGGGGGCAATATATGTAATGGTGCCGTCAGTGCTGACAGCGCACCCACGGTTTTTTCTCTGGATGCACAGCTGCGCATTGCAGACAGTCAGGGCGTTCATATGGTTCCGGTGAGAGACTTTTACGCCGGCCCGGGGCGGGTCCGCTTGTCTCAGGGACAGCTGGTCACTCATATTGTGATTCCTCATAAAAATTATGAAGGCTATACAGGCCATTATATTAAATATTCCATGCGTCACGCGATGGATATTGCAACACTGGGATGCAGTGTGGTTGTTAAGGTGAATCCACAGGCTGGTCTTGTAGAAGATGTGAGAATTACTTTTGGTGTGGCGGCACCGGTACCTTTCCGGTGTGTGGAAACAGAGAAAAAGCTGAAGGGCTGCCCTGTGAATACCCATCTATATGATCTTATTGAAAATTCGGTGAGACAGGAGATCAATCCAAGAGATTCCTGGAGAGCCTCCCGGGCTTTCCGGCTTCAGATCGGCGGAGAGATTGCCCGTCGGGCATTAAAGACTGCTGTGGAAGCGGCCTATATAACCCAAAAACAGACAGTGTGAGAACCGATGTGCCATATTGTCAGAAGGGAAAAGGGGGCTTAAAAAGTGAGTAAAAATATGCAGCTTGTCCGGTGTGTGGTCAACGGACAGGAAATTGAAGAATATGTGGATGTAAGGGAGTCTCTGCTGGATATGCTTCGAAACCGGCTTGGGCTGACCTCTGTAAAAAAAGGCTGTGAAGTGGGAGAATGCGGTGCCTGCACGGTGATTATAGACGGGGAGACCTATGACTCCTGTATTTATCTGGCTGTATGGGCCAACGGAAAGCATATCCGAACCCTGGAAGGCCTTACAGGACCAAACGGGGAATTATCAAAAGTTCAGCAGGCCTTTGTCGATGAAGGGGCGATCCAGTGTGGTTTTTGTACGCCGGGATTTATTATGTCTGCTGTTGTACTGATGGAAAAAGGAGAAAAACTTTCCAGAGATGCCATTAAAAAACACATGGCCGGAAATCTGTGCCGCTGTACAGGATACCACAACATCGTCAACGCAGTGGAGAAATTGTTGTAAGGAAAAATTGCCATAAGGAAAATTCTCGTAAGGTAAAATTGCAGTAAAATGAAATGCGCCCTCTTGAGGAAAACAAATGAAATCATAAAAACTTGTTTTCCCGGGGGCGCATTTTTTATACGTTTCTTACACTTTCCCTGCAGATCATTTCCGTGCTTACCTGGATTTTCAGCGGAATACTTTGCTTATCCGAGGCGATTTCGATGAGGCGGCGTACCGCGGTGCGGCCCAGCTGCTGTTTTGGCACTTTGATGGTACTCAGTGTTGGGGATGAGATTTCACAAAACGGCAGGTCATCAAAGCCGATGATGGAAATATCATCGGGAAGGTGGCTGCCATATTCTTTCAGTGCTTTCATGGCGCCAAAGGCAATGATGTCATTGTCGGCCAGATAAGCGGTGGGCAGTTTGGGTGATCCGGCCAGATAGGCAGTCATATCCCTGTAGGAACCTTCCATGGTGGGCTCCAGGGGAACACAAAAATCCGGATTAACACTGAGATGATAATCCTGCATGGCTCTTTGATATCCGTGATACCGATAATAAAAATTCTTAATGGGTACGCTGCCTTTGAGATAACCGATTTTTTTATGCCCCTTTTGGACAAGAAGGGAAACTGCATTGGACATGGAGTCTGCGTTACTGATCATTACGGAATTAAAATGCATGGAATCTGCCCAGTTGTCGATCATTACCAGAGGGCCCAGAGCGGATTTGAAACGCTCCATATCCTTGTTGTCCAACTCGGTAGCCAAAAGCAGTATGCCGCAGCTGCTGTCCGATAAAATTTCACCCAGCCGGTCATCATAATCACTGTCACCCACATTCAGATTACATATAATCGTGTCCAGACCGGCGATTCGGCTTTCCTTTTCCACGCCTTCGATCAGAGAATGGAAAAACGGTGTGTCCCCTACAACCTTGCCATGTTTTTTTATGCTTACAAATTTAATATGCGTCATTTTTGTATCGGAAAAATAACCCAACTTGCGTGCAACTTTGAAAATGGTTTCAGCAGTATCCTTGTTAACCCCTTTTTTATTATTCAGTGCATTGGAGATAGTCGCTGGGGAAAAGCCGGTGATTTCGCTGATTTTTTTAATGCTTACCTTCATAAATACCTCCCTGAAATATAAATGTCTTCTTAAATATATAATAAAATATTTATATGATTAATTCAATAAAATAATGAAGAAATGTGGATTTATATTAAAAAGTCTGAAAAGACCTTTGGGAAAAATAACATGGGATAGTAACAAGAATCCGATATTTTATAACAAAATTCAGATCTTACTGTGGTGCATTTTGTATAATTAGCTTACTGGATAGAAATATTTACAATAATAATTCCGGTTGAGCCGACTGCGGGTATACAAAACAGACAATAGAGTCTGGATTTTAATATTTTAAAGTCTGTTTTTTTATAGAATTGGTCATATTGTATAGTTTATAATAAGTTCATCGTTAAAGCGATGGACGAATCGCAAAATGCTTCATTTAAAGGAGGAAAAATTATGAAGATCAAAAGAGGTTTAGCAGCAGTTATGGTTGGCGTTATGGGTGCATCTCTGATTGCCTGCGGCGGTGGCGGTGACAAGCCAAGCACAGACTCAAAGGCACCTGCAAATGATGGCCAGACAACAGCAGCCGGGGAATCCAGCGCTTCTGCATCCGATGGAAAACAGCATTATGAAGATAATGACGAAGCCTGTACAATTGTGATGGGATATATCGGTGATCAGGAAAAAGCAGATGAGCAGATGATCGAAAACGCCATCAATGAAATTCTGGAACCCGAGTTAAATGCCAAACTGGACCTTAGATGTTATACATGGGGTGATTACACACAGAAGATTCAGCTGGACCTTTCCGGTACAACTCAGCTGGATATTGTTCCAATCATCGTTACAAACGCTCAGGGGTATGTGGCTAACGGCCAGGTTCTTGATATGACAACGCTGATTGAAGATTACGGCACAAACATTAAAAAGACATTTAGTGATGCCTATATCCAGAGCCCGAATATCGATGGTTTCATTTACGGTGTAACATCAGCCAGAGAGCTGATCACATGGGAAGGTGTTGTTATGAGAAGAGACCTTCTTGAAGAGGCTGGATATACAGTCAATGATGAAACCGATATGTGTGATGAGATTACAAGCCTGGATGATCTTGAAGAGGCAATGGCTAAGGTTTATGAAAAACATCCGGATATGATCATGATGGGCAGTGTTGCCAATACAACACCGCTGCATCGCTGGGAAACAAGTGATATGCTGACAGACGGTTTCGGCGGACTGATGAATTTCGGTCAGAGCTTTAAGGTTGAAAACATTTACGAAACCGATGAATTTAAAGATTTTGTTACAAGAATGTATGAATGGAATCAGAATGGCTGGTTCTCCAAGGATGCGGCTACAACAACAGATTCCTTACAGACTCAGATGAAGGCCGGCAAGATCTTTGCTTACACGACTCCGATGAAAGCCGGTGCTGTAACTCAGGATGAATTAAGTTCCGGTATGGATCTGGCTGGTGCTGCCCTTTACGGCGATCCGTATACAACATCTTACTCTGTAAACTTTAACACATGGGGTATTGGACGTAACTGTGAAAACCCTGCAAGAACAATGAAAGTTTTAGACTTCATTTACGGCAGCCCTGAAGTAATGAACCTTCTCAACTGGGGTATCGAAGGTACACATTATGAATTTGTAGACAAAGAACAGGGGATCATCAAATATGCCGAAGGTCAGGATCCTTCAAGCCCAACATGGATGTTAAATATTGGCTGGGAACTTCCAAACCAGGAAATCGCTTATGTATTTGAAGGCGATACACCGGAAAAATGGGTATATCAGCATGAATTAATCGACAAATCCAGAAACTCCTATGCTTTAGGTTTTGCTTATGACTCCACAGCAGTTTCTTCACAGCTGACAGCATTAAATAACGTAAAGAATCAGTACTATAACACTTTAGGTACAGGTTCTGCCGGAGATCCGGAAAAAGCCATCAAAGAATTTAATGATGCCTTATATGCCGCTGGTCTTCAGACAGTTATCGATACAAAACAGGAACAGTTTGATGCCTGGGTAGAAGCTCAGGGCGGACAGGAAGCTGTTAAAGCCAACGCTGAAGCTTCTGGCGCCGGTGCTGTTGAAACAGAAGCAGCAGATGAATCTCAGGCCGCTGAGACAGATGCTCAGACAGAAGCTGCCGAAACAGGCGCTGCTGATGCACAGTCCGATACAGCTGCTGAAAGCACAGAAGATACAACTGCTGTAGAAGATACAGCTGCTCAGACCGAATCCGTACAGGAGAGTGCAGCTGAATAAATTCATTATTTTACAAAGTATTTGGCGGGCTGCGGTGTTGCCGCAGCCCATTATAGATTCAAAGAAAGGAGACTTTTCGTATGGCATCGAAAAAAAATCAGGCTCCTGATATTCAGCTCAATAAGAAAAGTAAAAAATCTGTATTTAGACAGTGGGCACCGGTCTACATTATGATGCTTCCTGGTCTTTTATACCTGATCATCAACAACTATCTGCCCATGGCCGGTCTGGTCATCGCTTTTAAGCAACTTAATTTTAATCTTGGTATTTTTGGAAGTCCATGGGTTGGACTTCAAAACTTCGAATTTTTGTTTAAGACACCAGATGCTTTTGTTATAACAAGAAATACCCTGTTATATAATCTCACATTTATTATCTTAAATCTTATTCTTGGTGTTTTAATTGCTATCCTTTTGAATGAAATCCGTGGTAAGAGAGCCAAAACTCTGTATCAGAGTTCCGTGCTTCTTCCTTATCTTATGTCATATGTTATCGTATCTTACATTGTTTATGCATTCTTGAGCGGTGACACAGGTATGATGAATATGTCTATCCTTCCTGCTCTGGGAATGGAACCGATTCAGTGGTATAATGAAGCCAAATACTGGCCGTTTATCATTATTCTTGTTCAGTGCTGGAAGAGCATCGGTTACGGTGTTCTGATTTATACCGCAGGTATTGCCGGCATCGATCCTTCACTGTTTGAGGCTGCCTCCCTGGACGGTGCCTCAAAGATTCAGCAGATCCGCCATGTGACACTGCCTGCATTGACACCATCCATTATTACACTGACCCTGCTGAGTATCGGACGTGTCTTCTATTCTGATTTCAGTTTGTTCTATCAGGTACCGATGAACTCCGGTTCTATTTACAGTACAACACAGACCATCGATACCTATGTATACAGAGGTCTGCTTCAGCTGGGTAATATCAGTATGTCCTCTGCAGCTGGTTTCTATCAGTCCTGCTGTGGTTTTATCCTTGTTTTATGTTCCAACCTGATTGTTCGTAAAATCAGTCCGGACAATGCATTATTCTAAGAAAGGAGATCATCGGATATGGTTATAAGTAAAAAACAGAAAGTTTACCAGGTGATTATACATATTGTCCTGATTCTTATGGCACTGTTCATGGTGATGCCTTTCGTATTACTGTTTCTGTGCTCTGTTACCGATGAAACAACACTTGTACTGAACGGTTATTCCTTTTTTCCGGAAAAGTTCAGTCTTGCTGCCTATGAATACATTATCAGCAGCGGCGGAAAGATTATCCGTGCCTATGGTATGACCTTTGCCATTACAATTGTTGGTACTTTAGTGAATACACTGATTTCTTCCCTGCTGGCCTATGGTCTGTCCTTATCAAACCTGCCTGGCCGCAAGGTGCTTTCCTTTATCGTATTCTTTACCATGCTGTTTAACGGCGGTCTTGTACCGACATATTTGATGTACACAACCTATTTCCACATTACAGATACATTCTTTGCCCTGGTTGTGCCTACATTCCTCATGAGCGCCATGAACGTAATCATGATGCGTACATTCTTCCAAACAAGTATTCCGACAGCGCTTTATGAAGCATGTAAGATCGATGGCGGCGGTCATTTCCTGATTTACCGCACAATCGTTCTTCCTCTTGGTAAACCGATTCTTGTTTCCATGGGTCTGTTCGCCGGACTGGCTTACTGGAATGACTGGACAAACGGTCTTTACTATATCAGTGATAAAAAGGAACTTTGGGGAATTCAGAGCTTACTGAACCAGATGATTACAAACATTCAGTATCTTTCCTCCAATGCTCAGGCAGCAGCCAATGTGGATATGTCCAAGTTCCCAAGTACAGCCGTACGTATGGCCATTGCCTTTGTGGGTATTATCCCAATCCTGATCGTGTTCCCGTTCCTGCAGAAATACTTTGCAAAAGGTATTGCACTGGGAGCTGTTAAAGGTTAAAATGAATACGAGCAGAAAGGTCTGTGACATGTTTTTCTGTCACAGGCCTTTTTTTGTATAGCGAATTTTATGGATTGCCGCATTTTTTATGGACAATCCTAAAATATTATATTTTTTTTATTTTTAACCGAAACGGAGCGATCAATATTGAAAATAAAATCTGGGAAATATGAGTTTTCCAAGTTGATTGGTTGGATTGTCGGTTCTCTTGTGCTGATTGTTTTTCTGAATTTTGCGGCCAGCTTTCTGGGAATTTATATGGTCAGCACTCAGGCCAAAGATGCGGGGGATGAAATGATTCGTTCAGGTGTGGAAGAACTGAATCGGATTTTGTCCACTGCGGAGCAGGCACTGGCCGGTGAGCTGAGTTATGATACAGACATCACAAGGCTTTCCGTGGCCGGCGGTGCCTTGAACCTGGATTATCTTGAAACCTATTCCATTGTTACACGGCTGAAAGAAATTTTGGAGTCATGGAGAAACCAGAGAGATTTTATGCTTCACTATGTGATCTGGATTCCGGATACAGATACAACGATTACAAGCTGCAGTATTTCCGATGATTATCTCCAGTGGTATGAGATCGAAGATGATTTAAAGACCTATATCACCGAACAGACAAAGACGGATCCTTATGTAACCGGAGGACCCTGGAAAATTGTAAAGATGGAAGGGGAAAATTTTCTTGTCAACTGTTACCGGATGGAAGGCCGTTACATGGCCAGCTATATACCCGTTGAAAGTCTTTTATCCAGTGATCTGTTTGAAAATGGCAATGATTCTGAAGAATATTTCATTTTTCTGGACCAGGATATGGAACCAGTCAATAACAGGGCCTTTGTGGAAAAGGAGAACATTGATTTTTCCCAGATTGAATACGACCAGCGTAAGCTTGAGCTGTTTAACGGAAGAATCGTGGCAAAGGCGCAGCTGCTGAATGCAGAATTTTCTATTGGAATCATTGTGGATGGATATCCGGCGATTATCAGTGTTCTGGGTATACAGACGATCATCGGGGTATTGCTGCTTCTTGCAGGCTTTGCGTATATATGGCTTGTGTTTTATATCCGTAAGACTGTGATTAAGCCTATTCAGACTTTTTCGGATAATCTGGAAAAGCTGGAGCAGGATGAAAATTATGCGGTGGCAACCCATTATCAGATTAATGAGCTGGGAAAGGCCAGTGAGCTTCTGGCAGATATGGTGGGAAAAATTAAAGGGCTTAAAATTAATATTTATGAGAAAACCCTGGAGGAACAAAAGATTCAGATGGACTTTTTGTCTCTTCAGATTGAACCCCATTTTTATCTGAACTGCCTGAATATTATTTATAACCTGGCGGAATTGGAAAAGTACAGGGAAATCCAGACGTTGTCCCGGTGTGTGTCAGACTATCTCAGATATATATTTAAGCATCATAATGATATGGTGCGTTTTGGGGATGAACTGGGGCATATAAGGAAATATCTGGAAATTCAGAAAATCCGTTACCGTAACGGATTTGACATGAAGATTGATGTGGATGACGAAGTCCTTGGCGCTGTTGTGCCACCCCTTTTTATTCAGACTTTTGTGGAAAATTCCATTAAACATACCGTGGACTGGGATGAAGAAATCAGGATTCACCTTCAGGCGGGAATCTGCAGAGGCGATGACGGAGAAATGTATGTCGAGGTTCGTATTGAAGATACCGGAGAAGGATTTGAGGCGGAAATTCTTGACAAACTTCAGCATGGCGGAGATATTTCCCAGGGTGAACGCAGAATCGGTATTATGAATGCCGTGCGTCGTCTCAGACTGGCGTACAAAGACCGTGCGGTGATTCGTTTTTATAATTGCATGCCTCATGGTGCAGGCGTTTATATCCGTCTGCCCTATGAGAAGATACAGAAAGGAGAGTAAGGGTGAATTTACTGATTGTAGATGATGACGCTTATGTGGTTGAGGCGCTGTCACAAAAAATGGATTGGGAAAGTTTGGGCATTGAAAATGTTTACACTGCCTATAATGTAAAAAGAGCCAAACGGATTATAGAGGATGTTCAGATCCATATTGTGATCTGCGATATTGAAATGCCTAAGGAAAATGGTTTTCAGCTTCTTGAGTGGATCAGAGAGCGCCGCCTTGTGATTCAGCATATTTTCCTTACCAGCTATGCAGAATTTGAGTATGCAAAAAAAGCCATTGAACTGCGCAGTTTTGCCTATACGCTAAAGCCAATTGCCTATGATGAACTTTCGGCCGAAGTCAGCCGAGCCGTGAAGGCCGAAGAAGCGGCTCTGGCTGCAGCCAATTATGAGCGGATTTATATGTACTGGAACGATTCAGAGAAAAACCGAAAAGATCTGTTCTGGATGCGCTATTGTGTCAATGAGGCCTTTTTAAACAGTGAAGAAGCCTGGCAGGGGACCGTAAAACTGGGGCTTCATTACAGTGAAGCTGACCGGTTTATTCCCCTGCTGTGCCGATTGGGCGACTATGACAGTGTGGCTAATGAGCTGGGAAAGGGCATGCTGGAGTGGACTTTTAAAAATATTGCAGAAGAGCTTTTTAAGACAGAAAACAGCAGTATGCAGGCCTTTATATCCATTGGATCCATGGAATGGTTCGTGGTCATTCGGGTGACGGACGGATGGATTAAGGATACCATTTACCGTCTTACAGGGGAACTGATCGATAAAATTCAGAAGCATTTTAAGGCTTCCCTCAGCTGTATTATGGGCAAATGTACTGGCCTTGAAGATATGCAGAATAATTATCGGAGTATGGATAATGTTTTCCACCGAAATATTATGGGGCATAATGATATTTATGAGGTCGATGAGCGGGATTTGCAAAAGGGTACCTATCAGCCCCCGAATTTCGGGCCGTGGGAAACCTTTTTAAAGGAAGGGGATGAAGCTGCTCTTTTAGATGCGGTGTGCGGATATCTGCACAGGCTTTCAAAGGAACGCCATCTTTCTAAAAAGGTACTTCATGCCTTTGTGATGGATCTGATCCAGATGCTTTCATCGGAACTTAAGCAGCGTCAGATTCTATTACATTCTGTGGGGGATGACTGCTTTGATGTGCTGAAAATCGAGATGGCGACTCAGTCGTTTGACGATGCCAGAAATTATCTTAAAGATGTGATTCATCAGAGTATGGAGGCCATCCGGCAGAATAAAAAAAGTATGTCTGTCGTTGATCAGGTCAAGGATTATATTGAACATAATCTGGAAAAGGACATTACAAGAGAATCTCTTGCGGATATGGTTTTTCTGAATCCGGATTATCTGGCCAGGGTGTTTAAAAAGGATGTAGGTGAGTCTCTGGGGGCCTTTCTTGTTCGCCGTCGAATCGAGAAGGCTAAGGAATACCTGGAAAAA
Source organism: uncultured Lachnospiraceae bacterium (assembly GCA_905199445.1). GTDB lineage: Bacteria > Bacillota > Clostridia > Lachnospirales > Lachnospiraceae > Catenibacillus. Next base: position 49,018 of record CAJKGK010000007.1, read on the forward strand.
ACCGATGATCCGGTGAATACAGTAGCTATCAAGGTGGGCTATGATAATTTTTCTTATTTTTCAAAGGTATTTAAGGATATGGTAGGCGTGACGCCCAAAGAGTACAGGAAGCGGTAAAACGCTTCCTTTTTTTCACGCTTTTTTCACACAATGGACAGAAATAAATCACAGTTTCATCGAAAAAAGTTCACAGTCTTCCCATGAATTGAACACAACTTGAGCTTATCATTGTAATGAAGAAAAATGAAGGAGGACGCACAGAATGATAGAGGTTAAAAATCTTGTAAAGAAGTATGGGGATCACCTGGCGGTGGACCATTTAACCTTTACTGTGGAAAAAGGACAGATTTACGGTTTCCTTGGCCCAAACGGCGCAGGAAAGTCTACTACAATGAACATCATGACCGGTTATATAGGCGCTACGGAAGGCGCGGTCATTATTGATGGTCATGATATTTTAAAGGAACCGGAAGCTGCCAAAAAATGTATTGGATATCTGCCGGAGATTCCGCCGGTTTATCCGGATATGACCGTGGAGGAATATCTGAAATTTTCGGCAGAGCTTAAAGGGATTAAAAAGGAAAAAAGAGCAGCGCATATTGGAGAGATTATGGAGCGGACAAAAGTTGTGGATGTTCGGAACCGCCTGATTAAAAATCTTTCCAAAGGTTATCGTCAGAGGGTGGGTCTGGCCAATGCGATTATGGGTTATCCGCCGATTATTATTTTAGATGAGCCTACCGTAGGTCTGGATCCAAAACAGATTATTGAGATTCGTGAGCTGATTAAAAATTTAGCCAGAGAACATACCATTATTTTAAGCTCCCATATTCTTACAGAGATCAGCGAGGTTTGTGATTATGTGATGATTATTGCTCATGGCCAGCTGATTGCGGCAGATACGACCGACAATCTGACCAAACTGATGATGGGACAGAATATGTATCATATTTTGGTCAGAGGGGACATGGCAGGCATCAGGGAAGCCCTGGGGAATGTTGAGGGTATGAAGATTAAAGATATTGCAGTGTCATCGGATCCTGAGGTCTGTGAGCTCAGGATTGAATCCTGTACTGAAAAGGGTGATGCAGGGGATTTTCGGGAACCACTCTTTTTTACTCTGGCCAAAGCCGGATATCCCATACTGGTTCAGCCTGAACATGCATCTCTGGAAGACATCTTCCTTGAACTGACCCGGGAACAGACGCCTGTGAACAGCAAAAAAAGCAGAAGACGATTTAAAATCCGGGGGAATGTCTCAGATATAGAAAATAAGGAGGATGAAGACGATGACAGCGATTTATAAAAAAGAGATTCGGTCATTTTTTACATCAATGATTGGCTGTGTGTTTATCGCCTTTATGGTTGGTGTTGTCAGCCTTTATTTTACAGCGATTAATTTGGGCAGCGGATATCCGTATATCAGCTATGCCCTGTCGTCTACGATTGTTTTATTTATGATTTTAATTCCCATACTGACAATGAAAAGTATTGCCGAGGACCGTAGACAAAAGACAGACCAGATGCTTTTGACGGCACCGGTAGGGACATGGAAGATTGTTCTGAGCAAATATTTGGCCATGCTCACCATATTTTGTATACCGGTCATTATTTTTATGTTTTATCCCATTGTGCTTGCTCAGTATGGAACGATTTCCTACAGCATGTCCTATACATCGATTCTGGGATTTATTCTTGTGGGATTTTTCAGCATTTCCATCGGACTGTTTGTATCGTCCATCACGGAAAGCCAGGTGATTGCTGCGGTTCTCACCTTCCTTATTTTGTTTGTATCGTATATGGCTGAGGCTATTGGCGGGCTGATTCCTTCTTCTGCTGTGGCATCCTGGCTCTGCTTTTGCGTGTGTGTGATTATAGGTGCACTGATTGTCTATGTGATGACCAAAAACTGGTGGGTCAGTGTGATTTTGGGCATCGTAGGTATTCTGGTTTTGTTGATTGTGCTTGTGGCGGATCAGAGCATTTTTGAAGGCGCTTTTGAAAAAGTGCTGGCCAGTCTGTCACTGACTTCCCATTACAGCAACTTCCTTTCCGGTATCATTGATATTCCGGGGATTGTTTATTATCTTTCCGGCAGTTTCCTGTTTATATTTTTTACGGTTCAGTCGGTTGAAAAAAGACGCTGGTGTTAAGGAGGATTGCACGTAATGAAAGAACAGTTTAAATCAAAACAGCTTCGCATGGGCTCTTATAATACCACAATGATTATGATTGTGACGGCTATTGTTGTGATGATCAATATGATTGTGGCAAAGCTGCCCACACAGTATACCCAGATCGATGTGACAGACAATCAGCTTTACACCATTGGCGAAAAGACGAAGGAACTGGTTTCGGGCCTTGACAAGGATGTGACGCTGTACTATATTTGCGAAAATGGCAGTGAAGATGATACTATTTTGCGTATGCTGGAAAAATATGAAGGCTTATCGTCGAAAATTAAGGTTGTTCAGAAGGATCCGGTTGTTAATCCCAGTTTTACGACGGCCTATACCGATGAGACCGTGCCCAACAACAGTGTTATTGTAGAGTGCGGCAGTCGATATAAATACATTTCCTATAATGATATGTATGAAACAAGCGTTGATTATACAACCTATTCCATGCAGACAACGGCCTATGACGGCGAGGGACAGGTGACCAGCGCCATTGATTATGTTTCTTCGGATAACCTTCCTAAGATGTATGTCCTTCAGGGACATCATGAAGTTACCCTTTCTGACAGTCTGAAGGCGCGCATTGAAAAATCCAATATTGAGACTCAGGAGCTGAGTCTTCTGACGGAGGAAACGGTTCCTCTTGACTGTGATATTTTAATGATTATCAGTCCGCAGAATGATTTTTCAGATGAGGAAACGGAAAAGATTCTCAATTACCTTGATCAGGGCGGTAAGGTGTTTTTAACATCCGATTATACAGGCACCGAGATGCCAAATCTGGACCGTATCCTGACGCATTACGGCCTGACAAGAAATCAGGGACTTGTGGTGGAGAGTGACGGCAGTCATTATTATCCTCAGAGACCGACGTATTTGATTCCTCAGTTTGTAAGCAATGAAATAACAAGTACCATGATTTCAGAAAACCGTCTTGTTCTTATGCCTTTTGCCCAGGGAATTACGGTTGGTGATGCACCCAGAGACGGTGTGAATGTCAGTGAGCTTTTAACAACCAGTGATTCGGCTTATGCAAAGGTGAATGTGAATTCTGATCAGATTGCCAAAGAAGACGGAGATATTGACGGCCCATTTGCGTTAGGTGTGGCAGTGACCGAAAAAATTGAAGCCGCGGACACATCGACAGAGGACACATCGACAGAGGGTACAGCGGACGCATCAACAGACACAGCAACGGACAAGGAAGCAAAGCTTATTTATTTTTCGACCAGCAACCTGCTTAACGACACTATGGACGGTATCACATCCGGTGGAAATTATGATCTGATTACAAGTGCTCTAAGCTGGCTTGGCGGCGAGGCAGCAGCCGTGTCAGTTGAAGCTAAATCGCTGGCTTATACACCCCTTGTAACCACAGCTTCAGATGTGAATCTGTGGGGCGTGATCCTGATCGGTGTGATTCCGGCGGCAACACTTCTTGTAGGCATTATAGTCTGGGTTCGGAGGAAAAGACGATGAAAAATAAACAGGCGGTAAAGATGGTTGGGGCTCTGGTTATTCTTGCTGCTTTGATCGGTACCTATTTTGCAGTTAAGGCTTTGAGCATGACTGCGGCCAATAAGGATGCCGATGAAGGTACGATTACGGTGAATCCCATGAACAGTGAGGATATTCAGAAGTTTTCTTATATCTATGAAGGTGAGACAATAACCTTTGTGAAAGAGGCGGATACATGGTATTATGATGGAGATAGAAATTTTCCGGTAGATCAGTCTGCACTGGCTTCCAAACTCACAAGTGTGTGCAGTATGTCGGCTTCAAGATCTTTTGAAGCCCAGGATGATGCCCTGGCGGAATATGGTCTGGATGAGCCGTCCAACAAGATAACACTGACAGATCGCAACGGCAAAGAGACGATTCTGGAAGTGGGAGATAAAAACAACCTGAATAATGAATATTACTGCAGAGTCAATGGGGAAAATACCATTTATACAGTTGGGGCTTTTGTCAGTACCTCTATGGCTTTTGATTTATACAGTGTAGTGGATATGGCATCATTCCCGTATATTTCCAGTGATCAGATGACAAGTGTAAAAGTTGATCATAACGGTACAGTTACCACATATTCATCGGATAGTGAGGATGCTGCATCCAGATTTACGGCTGCATCCGGCCTGTATTATACGTCTCATGTTGATTACAACTGTACGGATCCGGCAAGATATGGCCTTGATCAGCCCCAGTACAAGATAACAATTGAGTACACGCAAGATCATGCTGAATCAGAAACAGATACAGTATCACAAAGTGAAACGGAAACTGTATCGGAAACGGAAAATGAAACAGGATACGGGGAAGTTTCTGTGCTCACATTATATGTAGGCCATCAGACCGATGACGGTTACTATTATGTTTGTATGGAAGGCTCTTCCGAAGTAAATCTGATGTCTGAAACACTGCTTTCAGGACTTGTGGAATAAAAGGATCCCCCCGGTATCACAAACGTTTATTGATTTGTGATACCGGGGGGTTTTATATTTTAGACTTTAATATTTAAAGCGTTTTAGTTTCTTTCAGGTGCCAGTGCTGCTGTAATAATAGCCATGGAGTAAACCTCCAAAGCGTTACAGCCACGGGAAAGGTCATTGATCGGTGCGTTAAGGCCAAGAAGAATTGGGCCGTAGGCATCAAAGTTACCAAGACGCTGAGCAATCTTATAGCCGATGTTACCTGCATTGATATCCGGGAAGATAAAGGTATTGGCATGGCCGCCAACCTTGGAATCTTTACATTTTGTACGGGCAACACGAGGATCAACAGCAGCATCAAACTGAATTTCTCCTTCGATAGGCAGTTCAGGTGCTTTTGCTTTTGCTTTTGCAGCAGCGTTACGCATCTTGTCAACGTCTTCACCTTTGCCTGATCCCAGAGTGGAGTAGCTTAAGAAGGCAACTTTAGGGTCAATACCGAAAAGCTTTGCGCAATCTGCACATTCAAGCGCGATTTCCACAAGCTGATCTTCTGTTGGCTTAATATTGATGGCACAATCACCCATGGCAAGAACTTCGTTTTCACCGATCGCTGACGGACGAACCATAATAAAGCAGGAAGATACAATGGTATTGCCCGGTTTTGTTTTAATCAGCTGAAGTGCCGGACGTACAGTATCTGCTGTGGAATATGTGGCACCGCCTAACAGAGCATCTGCAATGCCCATTTTAACAAGCATTGTTCCAAAATAGTTGGCACGCAGCAGTGTTTTCTTAGCTTCTTCAGGTGTTACACCTTTGCTTTTGCGAAGCTCACAGAACATTTCAACCATTTCATCCATACGGTCAAAGTTTTCCGGATCAATAATTTCTGCGCCGCGGATATTAAAACCACTGTCTTCAGCACAGGCAAGAACTTCATCTGGTTTTCCTACTAAAATCGGATGAAGGAAATTGCTGGCCAGAAGGCGGGAAGATGCTTCCAGGATACGGGGATCTGTTCCTTCCGTAAATACAATTTTCTTAGGACTCTTTTTTAAAATTTCGATTAACTGTCCAAATCCAAACATAATTGAATGTCTCCTTTTGTATAATGTTTTACCACATTTTTATAAACTTTCCATCCTTATTTTATACTTTTTTAGCCTAAATTACAATGGATTTCTTTGTATTTTCCTGAGTGCAAAAGCCGGATCAGGGTTTTGAAGTTGTAAAACAATATTTGGTTGTGGTGTCGTAGGAATTTCCGGCTTTCAGAATAATGGACGGGAAGTTTTCACAGGAAAGGGCGTTGGGGAAATGCTGGGTTTCCAGGCAGAATCCGGAACGCTTAATATAACGGGCACCCGATTTTCCGGGCTGATTTTCCAGAAAATTGCCACTGTAGAACTGAACGCCAGGCTGATCGGTTTCTACAGACATGCTGATGCCTGTTTTGGGAGATGTCACATGGGCAATCCGGCGAAATCCGCTGCCGTCAGGGATAAAATTATGGTCATAGCCGCCGGCATTTTTAAGCTGGATATCTTCCTGATCAATATCACGGCCAATGGTTTTGGGCTCACGGAAATCAAAGGCTGTATTTTCCACAGAAAGAATCTTTCCTGTAGGCAGACAGCCGCCGTCATTTTCGGTAAATGCAGATGCGTTAAGGGTAAGAACATGATCCAAAATCGAGCCGTCCCCTTCACCGGAAAGATTAAAATATGTATGATTGGTCAGGTTGACCGGTGTATCTGCATCAGACTTTGCATGATAGGATATCGTCAGGGTATTGGTATCATCAAAGGTATAATCTACAGAAACTTCCAGATTTCCGGGATAATTTTCTTCTCCATCTGAAGAAAGGCGGCTGCAGCGCACACCATTTTCCACAGGCGTAATATCAAAATATTGTTTGTCAAACCCCTGATAACCGCCGTGGAGATGATTGGGGCCATCGTTGGCCGCCAGCGTATAGGTATGGCCGTTTAAGGTAAATCGGGACTGACCGATTCTATTGCCCACGCGGCCGATGCATGCGCCCAGGTAGCAGCCGTTTGTCCGGTATTCGTCAAGGGTTTTGTATCCCAGAGCCACATCTGTGGGGGTTTGATTTTGATGAATCACAATTTCCGTAATTGCGGCGCCGTAGTTAATGACGGATACATAGTTGCCGTGGGCGTTTTCCAGTTTATAGGAAAAAACGTCCCGGCCGTTGGGAAGTGTTCCAAAGGGTGTTTTTGTAATGGTTGTCATGATAGTTCCTCCTCCATTTTGTTGTTATTTGAAAGTCATTTGCTGACTGCCATCTGTTTTTTGGGGTACATATTGGGTACCATAGCGGACAATGAGATCATTAAACTGGCTTCCCATACGGCTTAGTTCTCCCAGCACGGTCTGTATTTTTTCGGGATCCAGATACCAGTTTTCTCTGCTGATGTTTTGGGTGACTGAAGGGCATATAAAAAATTGGGTATTTGGATATAAAATTTCATAATACATTTTGGCCCGGCGGGCATGAAAAGCCTGACAGCAGATGATTGCCTTGTGGATTTTCAGGCCTAAATGATCCGTAAGTTTTCTGGAATAAACCGCATTTTCGTAGGTAAAGGTTGCCTTATTTTCCTTTAAAATGGCGGATTCGGGAACATGATCCAAGGTCAGCACATCATGGAGAAAGTCCCATTCACTTTCCCAGACGCCGCTGCTTTTTGGGGGTGTAATTTCTTCATCCTGGTCTGAGGGGCCGGGGAAATATCCGGTCAGCTTACTATATTTGCCTGAGGGCAAAATCAGGGGTGCAAGACCGCTGTGATAGAGTCTGGCGGCTGTATGGGCCAGCGCTGCGTGGCCGGAGCCGGGAATAAAAATAATATCTGATTTTTCCGGCTGATCTTCAAGGAAAATCATATTTGTAAATTCTTCGATAAAATGCATGGGAAACCTCCAAAATGTATGACTGCCCGTTGCCCTGTTGTATGTAACCTTCTATACTGAGGGTATTATAGCATATGGGCAGTCAACTTTAAAGGCTTATTCCTGAGATATGGCTTATGACTGAGGGTTTATGACTGAGGCTGGCCGGAGGTATTTTGAATCTGTTTGCCTGTATGATCGGTGGTGTAGTTTTGGGTATAGATTAATTGGGATATGGGGACAATTTCATAGCCTTTTTCCTGGAGCCCTACAATTACCCTCTCCAGCGCATCTTTTGTATATTTTGCGCCGTTATGCATTAGAATAATGGAGCCATTGCACAGCTTATCGCTGTCCACAACTCTGGAAACAATATCATCAGCGCCGTAATCCTTCCAGTCCAGACTGTCAATATTCCACTGAATCACATGATAGCCCATGCCGTTGGCAACTTCGATTAACTGATTGTTATAGTCTCCATAAGGTGGGCGGAACAAAATCATATCCTTGCCGGTCAGTTCCCTGACCCGGTCATGGGCGGCCTGGATTTCTTCCTGACACTGGGAAACAGAAAGCTGGGACATTTGTTTGTGATTTTCGGAATGGTTGCCAAGGTCGTGGCCGGCTGCGGCAATTTTTTTGACATCCTCCGGATAGCTTTCGATCCATCCGCCGGTCATGAAAAATGTCGTGTGTACATTGTATTTGGCCAGAATATCCAGAAGGGTTTGGGTATCTTCGTTCCCCCAGGCGGCATCAAAAGAAATGGATACCCTTGGTTTATCTGTATCGACACAGTAAATAGGAATTTTCCGGCTGCCATCGGCTGTAGCCGTGATTGCCGATGGCGCGGCGAAGTGCCATACTGCAAGGCCGGTAAGCATTATACTTGCAACAAGGCACCCTGTACGAAGAAAGGAATTAAGAGATTTCATAGATCATTCACCTGGAATGGTTTGTATATGGATATGCACGGCATGGCGTAAAAAGAACGGTTGGTTTTTTTAGAATTTTAACTGCATTTTAACTTGTTGCAGGGGGTATCCATGATATGATAAAATAATTATAAAATTTTTAAGGGAGAAAAAAAGATGGAACTTAACATGGAATTATCTGCCGGTGTGGCATTGTCTCAGAAAATGATACAGTCGGTAGAAATTCTTCAGATGAGTGCGCTTGAACTGGAGCAGTATATTAAGGATGCAGCGATGGACAATCCCATCATTGAATTAGATGAGACTTTTACCCGGGGCTCATCGGAGGATGAACAGGATGGCGAACTGAAAAGAAAGCTGGAGTGGCTGCGTTCCAGTGATGAACAAAACAGGGTTTATTATGCTCAGGAATATGATGAAGGGGATTCTTTGACGGATTCCTGGAATATTCAGGCTGAAGAAGGGGAGGATCTGGCTCAGTATCTGATGTCCCAGCTGGTAGACGGGAAATTTGAGGAAAAAGACATGGAAATTTTAAATTACATGGTTCTTTGTCTGGACGAAAAAGGCTACTTTACAGAAGCGCTCCATGAGGTGGGACAACATTTTTTCGTTTCTCAATCCCATATAGAACATCTCCTTGGCGTCCTTCAGTCTTTGGAGCCGGCCGGTGTAGGTGCCCGGAATTTAAAGGAATGTCTTTTGCTTCAGCTTGAACGAAAGAAGATGAATAATGCTGTTGTCAGGGAGATTATAGAAAATCATCTGGAATTGCTGGGGAAGAACCAGATTCATGTGATTGCCCGGAAAATGAAGCTTTCCACTGAAGAAGTGGCGGAAGATGCTGCTTTGATCCGCAGCCTGAATCCAAAACCAGGCAGCCATTTCGCCTCCAGACAGAATCTTAAATACATCACCCCTGATGTTACCGTTGTCCGTCTGGGCGGATATTTTGAAATCCTTTTAAATGAATACATGTATCCTAAAATTCAGCTCAACGAATATTATATTAAAATGTTGGACAGGGATAACTCCCGGGAAGTGCAGACCTATGTCAAAGAAAAGGTGCGTCAGGCGCAGTGGGTGATGAATTGTATTACCCAGCGAAGCAGTACTTTATTGGAGGTATCCCGGGCCATTGTGGATTGGCAGTCCCGCTTTTTTGTTATGGGACCGGGAAATCTTAAGCCTTTGAAGCTGGAAGATGTTGCCCGAAAATTAAATATCCATGAGTCTACGGTCAGTCGTGCCGTTAAAGATAAATACCTGCAGTGTTCGTGGGGGATTTATCCTATGAATTATTTCTTTTCCAAAGCTTTGCCGGCTGCCCGGCGGGCGGAGGGGATCACACCGGAGGAAATCAAGCAGAAAATACACCAGATTGTGGATCGCGAGGATAAGAAAAAGCCATTGAGTGACCGGCTGATCGCAGAGGCTCTTTGTGAGATGGGAATTACAATTTCAAGGCGTACCGTGACCAAATACCGGGAAGCAGAAAACATCCGGGATGCCGGCGGCAGAAAACAGTACGATTAAAAAGCAGAAATCATTTGCGAAAACAGTCATAATCTGATAAGATGAGGTCAGACATAAAATATTATATAAGATATATGAAGTGAGATGAGTGATATGGCAGTTTTAAAAAAACAGTCGCTGGTCGATCAGATTTATGACCAGATCCGCCTTGGAATCATTACGCTTAAGATGCCTCTTGGGAGCCGCCTTAATGTGAGTGAGCTTCAGGAAAGATACGGGGTCAGCAGTACACCGATCCGCGAGGCGATTAACCGGCTTCAGAAGGAAGGGCTTGTGGAATATGAGAATAATATTGGAGCCCGGGTTGTATCCATCAGTGAAGAAGATGTGGTGGAGATTCAGGAGCTGGCGATGACTCTCCATGCAGCTGCTGTGCGGCTGGCGATGAAGCGGGGAGATCATGAGGTGATGGCGGAGGCAATCCGCGGCGAGATTGAAAAATATAAAGCCGCAAAAACCTTTGATGAGCGGACCGTTTGCGTCCATAATATAATTGGAACTTTTTATGTTAATTGCGGAAATTCCCGTCTGGATTCCAATATGGGAATTATCAAAGGACTTCAGCTGATTTTGAGAAATATTTACGGTCAGGCAATGACCAGCGCCAACGGTACCTTTATGGCTGATAACAGCGAAGATTTTGAAAAAATTTATGATGCCGTTATGGAAGGCAATCCACGGCGGATTATTGATCTTCTGGAACGCAACGAGAAACGGGCAACACCGGTGATTGTTAAAGCGCTGGGAGAGGTACAGGAAAAGTAAGGAAAGGTATATGCCTTACTTTTCCTGTGAACCTGTCGGACTTTACAGGTGTGAATAAAGAATATTTAAAATATTCGGAAGAAACTTATCTTTTGGGGCGGAAATGGCATGCATGGCAACAAAAAGCGATAGTTTATTGACGGGATCAATCTGATTCATGCAGCCTCCCAGACCACCCCATGACAGTGAATGGGCCGGCGCCAGTGTAAGAGCGGCTGCCGGATCAAAGATAACTGACATACCCAATCCCCATCCAATTCCCATGTCGGGCTTGACTTTATGGAAATCTTCCAAACATGTTTCATTCAATTGATTTTCTCCCATAAGTTTTATACTGTTTTCAGATAGAATACGGTTTTTAGTTTTTCCCACGCCCCCACAGGCGATGGCATCTGCAAATGTGATATAGTCATCCACGGTTGTAATGATACCGCCGCCGCCGCTTTCGCCAAGAACACTCCAGGTTTCGCTGCTGATTTGAGAAAGCCCATGGGTTGACGGATCATAGACATACTGTGGCGCAATACGTTTCTTTTTTTCTTCCGGAACATAAAATCCTGTATCTGTCATGCCAAGTGGCTCAAAAATATTTTTTTTCATATAATTCCCCAGCGTTTCTCCGGAAATAACTTCGATGAGTCTGCCCAGTATTTCACAGTTATAGCCGTATTGCCAGTGGGTTCCCGGTTCAAACTGCAGGGGTTCCCGGGAAATCGCTTTCACAAACAACGCATTGGTGACCGATGCGCGGGGATGGGTTTGAAGCAATTCGCGTATGGAAGGGGAATCTGAATCATAGCTGATTCCGGATGTCATTTTTAGCAGGTCAATAATACGGATTTTATTGGCTGCAGGGAGCAGGGTAAACGTACCGTATTTGACCTTCATATTTGAAAATTCAGGAAGATATAATTCTAAAGGTTCCCGCAGCTGCAGCTTTCCTTTTTCCAGAAGCTGCATAAGGGCCACACTGGTCATGATTTTTGTTGCTGAATAAATGTTATATAAGGCATTGGGTGCCACAGGAATCTGATTTTTAACATCCATATAGCCTGAGGCATGCCGGTACACCTGACAGTGATTCTGATAGATCACACAATCAATGCCGGAGGTTCCAACTCTGGGCACCGCTTCATCTAAAAATTCATTGAGATATTTTTCTAATGGTTGCAGCATATTTTTCTCCTAATGGTATGATTTATATGTGGTACAATTCATATTCCCTGTCCAGCTGATCAAACAGTGTTATATTTTCCATGGACAGAGGAAGCTTTCCCTGTTCAATTTTACTTACAATCTCAACAACCTTATCATTATAAGGGGTATCAATACCGTACTGATCGCCGGTCTGGCAGACATAACCGTTAATCATTCCAACCTCTGTAACTCTGCCTTTTTCCAAATCCTGAAGCATGCTGGCTTTGGCTGTACGCATGTCCGAGTACATGGTAAGAAACATTTCCTGATTGGCATTAAACATTTCCTGATCTTTAATATCCAGTGTGACAGGCGACTGTTCATGTAAAAGGATGGGCAGTTTGTAACCTGCGGCTTCACAGCATTGTTTGACTTCCCGCCCAAGATAACTTAAACAGGCCCTGGCTGTATCATTGTCCAAAACTTCTCCGAAAGTGGCACCACAGGCCGCAGACATACCGCTCATACAGGCATTATTGATCAGCTTTCCCCAGCGTGAGGCCATTAAATGAGAGGAGATCAGTGTTGGCCCCATATAATTTAATACCTGGGCGACCTTTTCGATTCTTGGGCTTACAGAGCCGTCGATTTCACCGATTTCAAAAAGATGATCATTTCTGGATAAATCCTGAGTCAATTCAGAAACACCGGGTTCAATAAAAGTGGCGCCCCAAAGAACAGTTCCGCCCACGGTTCTGTTTTCTCCCACATATTGCGCTACAAAAGGTTCGGGAACACCATTTTGTAATGTACAAACCGTACTGTCTGCGCCAAGATGAGGCAGTAGATTGGGAAGCACGGCTTCATTGGCTGTTTGTTTTGTAAAGAGAAAAACAATATCATAAATGCCATGCATTTGTTCCGGTGTTATTGCACGTACAGGAACGTTCAGATTCACTGTTCCGATGATATGAGCCCCGCTTTGATTCATTTTGTCTACGTGAGCCTGATAATTGTCAATAAGTTCCACATCGCAGCCGCCCATTGTCATGTAAGCTCCCAATACTGTTCCCATAGCGCCGCATCCTAAAATTGCTACTTTCATAAGTAAAACCTCCTATTATTTTTTCGCTAATAATAACAGCAAATTATGTGCCAGATTGCCAATATTTCTATATAAAAATGCTGGTGCACATCTATGCATTTTCTGCTATACTATGAATGAAATTAATGTTCTATAGGGGGAATATGCATGAATGATAGTTATTTTTTTGAAACTATACTGGATAATTTGACGGATGGAATCTATGTTTTAGATGATAAGGGGAACTATATTTTTGTGAATAGTGCTTATGTTCAGTTGCTCAATATGCCCAAGGATCTTCTTCTTCAGTATAATGTTTATGATTTTTTGAAAACCGGTCAGATTGATGTGTGCATTTCGGATATTGTATATCGTGAAAAACGTCAGGTTGTCATGTTTCAGGATGTTTATGATACCCAAAACTATGGTCGTAAATCCATCAGACAAATGGTTATTTCCACACCGATTTTTGACCGGCATGGGCAGGTGCGCAATATTTTGGCCGTTACACGTTCCCTGGATAAATTAAACAGTCTTTATTATCAGGCCAGTCAGAATTCAGCTGTTTCAGCTTTTTCTTTCCGGTCTTGCATGAAGGGGGAAGGTGATCATACGGTGATTGCTGAAAGTGTGGAGATGAAGTCAGCCCTGCAGGCTGCGGCTACGGTGGCACCTGTGGATTCTGCCGTGTTAATTACAGGTGAATCGGGGACAGGAAAAGAAGTTATTGCACATTTTATTCATAATTCTTCGCCAAGACGGGAAAAACCGATGATTATTATAAATTGCGCATCTTTACCGGAAAATCTTTTGGAGACAGAGCTGTTTGGCTATGAAAAAGGCGCTTTTACGGGAGCTGCCGCCACCGGCAAGGCAGGGCTTTTTGAAAAGGCAGAGGGCGGGACGTTATTTTTAGATGAGATTAATTCGATGCCCATAAATTTACAGGGCAAGGTGCTTCGGGCTATTGAAACAAAGTTAATCCAGAGAGTGGGGTCAACACGTCAGAAAAAGATTAATTTCAGACTTTTGGCGGCTTCAAACGAGAATTTAAAGGTTTTGGCGGATCAGAAACGCTTCCGGTCAGACTTATATTATCGTCTTTCGGTTATTCCGATATACATACCGCCGCTGCGTCATCGAAGGGCAGATATTATCCCATTGGCACAGTACTTTTTAGATTCTTTTTGCCGAAAATATTCTAAAGAAAAAGTATTTACCCAACGGACGTTAGATACAATCAGAAATTATGACTGGCCTGGCAATATACGGGAATTGAAAAATTTTATAGAACGGGCGGTTGTGATGAGTTTGAGCAAACAAATTGAAACATCAAATATTGAGTCTTTTACCTCGCCGTCGTATTCCGGACTTTCGGAGCAAACCGGGGACAGTGTGTGCGAAGGACCTGAAAATATATATGAAAAGATGATTGCATCCGGCATTTCCCTGGATAAATATATAGAACAATATGAAAAAGGTTATGTGGACTATGCCTTGCATAAATATCAAAGTTCCTACCGTGCCGCATCTGCATTGGGGATCAGTCAGTCTTCAATGATGCGGCGGAAAAAGAAGTATTCGCTGTAATCGATGTATGTTAAACCAAAAACGATTTGAAATAAACCGATTTTGACTTATAAACCATTTTTGACTTGCTTTCGTTGTAGCCTAAGGTTCTGTTTTGGCAGATTTTATAACACTTCAGGTGCATGGTGATTTCTGCCGGAATGGAACCTGTTGTTTTGCGCGGTTTTTTCAGTTAAAAGATTTCCTGGGATATTTTATAAATTTATTTGAAAAAACCGGAAGATTTGGCACGGTATTTGCTCTTTTTTATAGTAAAGTGTTTGGTGCTTTAAAACTATATGATGAAAGGGAGTTAAGTTTATGTCTGATTTAACGAAAAAAAGAGTGATTACCGCCGCTTTGTGCGGGTCCTGGCCCACAAAGGATATGAATCCTGCTGTTCCGTATACACCGGAAGAGATTGCAAGAGATGCTTATGAGTGCTGGCAGGCAGGCGCAGCGATTGTCCATATTCATGTACGTAATGCCGACGGCAGCCCTTCCACAGATTTTGAACTTTACCGGGAAACAGTGGAACGTATCCGGGCACATAAAGACTGTGATGTGTGCATTAATATTACCAGTTCAGGATCTGTAGATTTTGGTGATGAAGAAAGAATTTATCCGCTTACACAACTTCTGCCGGAACTGGCTTCGTATGATGCGGGAACACTGAACTGGCAGCACCGTACGGTCTTTATGAATCCGCCTTCATTTCTTGAAAAATTGGGCTATGCGCTTCAGGAAAATAATATAAAACCTGAAATAGAAATTTTTGATGCCGGTATGGTCTATAATACCATTTATTATATTAAAAAAGGCGTCTTAAAGACACCGTGTCACTATCAAATTGTTCTTGGCTGTGCAGGGGGAATGGCAAGTACGGTTGAAAACCTTGTTTACCTGAAAAATATTTTACCGGAAGGTTCTACATGGGCGGCTTGCGGTATTTCATCCGGTCACATTCCGATGATGATGGCAACGATTGCCATGGGCGGTCATCTGAGAGTCGGTCTGGAGGATAATTTATATATGTCCCATGGGGTTTTGGCAAAATCCAATGTTCAGTTAGTTGAACGGGCGAAAAAGATGCTGGAAATCAGCGGCCTGGAAGCTGCTACACCGGATGAGGCACGGCAAATTTACGGCCTGACAAGGAAGGTGTTTTAAATGCAGGGGTATTCCATAGAAAAACTTAGTGTAGGTCAGTATGCCTGTTTTACTAAAACAATTACCGAGCATGATGTCTATACTTTTGCCGGAGTCACCGGAGATTTAAATCCTGCACATATTAATGAAATTTATGCCAGAAATACCCGTTTTCAAGGCCGAATTGCTCATGGAATGCTTTCAGCAGGATTGATTTCAGCCGTGATCGGGATGCAGCTGCCTGGACCGGGGACGATTTATCTCAGTCAGGATGTATCTTTCAGGGCTCCTGTATACATTGGAGACACGATTACGGCCGTTGTTACCGTCCAAACACTGGATCCTGTGAAAAACAGAGCAGAATTAGAAACCATATGTACAAATCAGAAAGGGCAGTGTGTCGTGAAAGGGAAGGCACTTGTAATGCCGCCCATGCCTGCCGATGAATCTGAATGATTGAATCATAAAGATAAGTGTTATCAATAATGGCGATGACACAATTGAATTTGAACGTAAAGAAAAGGAATTTTTTACAAAGGAGTGCAACAAATATGAAAAAATTTAAATCATTACTGGCAGCTGCGCTTGCAGTGACAATGACAATGACTTTTACAGCATGTACATCTGATTCCGGGACACCGCCATCGACGGATCCGCCGAAGGTATCACAATCCCAGGCGTCTGAACCGGCCGACGACGGCGGCGAAGCACAGTCAAAGCCTGATGATGCCACAGCAACAGATGTAAGTTATGAAAAAATTCCGTTCCTTAAAGATTATGCACAGTACAAACAGGATGGAGAAATTAATGTTTTGTATCTTGTCTGTACAACACTGGCCGAGTATTTCCCTAACTCTCATGCAGTGTGGGAACCAATGCTTGCAGAACATAATATTAATATTGAACTGGTTGGTCCGCCATCTTACAGTGATGAAAGCTTGATTTCCACGTTGGAGTCAGCACTTGCTTCCGGAAAATATGATGTAATTTTACTTTACCCTATCACGCCGTCCGCAATTACTCCGCTGCTGGAGCCGCTGTGGGAACAGTATCATATTCCTATTGTTGCTTTTGCATTTAGTCCGGAAACCGGCTGCGGAAATTATTATATGGGAACATCTTATTACAGTGCAGGTCAGGTGATGGGCCAGTCAATTATCGATTATGTGGATGCAAATAAAGCGTATTTTGATACTTTAGATACAATACCGGTCGCCGTATATAAAAATGCCGCAGGCGGTGAACAGTACCAGCGTATCACAGGCGCTTTGGATACTTTAGAGGCCGACGGAAGATTTACGCTGATTGATGAATATGAAGCCAATGGAGAAGCCGTTTGCCTTACAGCGACAGAAACTTTGCTTACCAGTCATCCTGAGGTGGAAATTATTCTGACCCAGATCGATAATGATGTTACAGGTACATATCAGACCGTTATCGGCGGTTCCTATGAATGTTCAGATTATTTAAGTATCTGGGGCTTTGATGCCACAGGTGCGGTATGTTCTTTAATGGCTCAGGACGGGCCGGATGGCTTTGTTCAGGGATCTGCTTTTATCGACCATGTTCAGGCCGGTGAAGCTTTATGTGAATTTCTTCCGATTGTATCCGGTGCAGCCAAGCAGGGTGAGCTTATTGAATTTACTCAGGAGGAAAAAGATTTCCTGGGAACAATTCTGGCGGATTATTATATAACCGTGACGCCGGAAAATGTAAATGACTATTACACACCGGCGGAATAACAGTTAAAGGTATAAATTGTCACGGCGGCCGACGATAGACCGCCGTGAGAAAGGAAGTATGGGATGGCGGAAAATATTTTAGAGGTTCAGGGGCTGACAAAGGTATATCCTGGTGTTGTTGCCCTGGATCATATGAATTTACAGGTGCGCCGGGGAGAAATCCATGCGATTATGGGGGAAAACGGTGCAGGAAAATCCACCCTGATTAAGTCTATTACAGGTGCGATTACGCCGGATGGCGGTGTGATTCGTTTTGATGGAAAGGAATATACCCATTTAGAGCCCAAAACGGCTCTGGATGTGGGAATTGGTGTTATATATCAGGAATTTAATCTGGTGGCCGGCTTATCTGTCGCGGAAAATATTTTTCTTGGAAATTATTCCGGCAATGGTTTTACCGTGGATTTTAAAACCATGAATGAAAAATCTGTGGAAGCCATGAAAAAAGTTGGCATAGAGATACCGCCTCAGCAGATGGTTTATGAACTTACTGTGGGACATCAGCAGATTGTGGAAATTTTAAGATCTCTGGTAAAGGATGTTAAGCTGCTCATTATGGATGAACCGACAGCGCCATTAACGGCCAATGAGGTTCGTCAGCTGTTTAAAATTATGAATACCCTGAAGGCTCAGGGAATCACGATTATTTATATTTCTCACCGTATGGAGGAAATTTTTGAAATGGCTGACCGGGTGACGGTGATGCGGGACGGAAAGTACATAACAACCCTTGATGTGGCTAAAACTCAGATTAGTGAATTAATTCAGCACATGGTTGGCCGGGAACTGACTCAGGAGTTTCCGCCGCGGAAAAAGCCTGTGGGCGAAGAAGTGCTTCGCGTGGAACATTTGTCAGGAAACGGTGTTTCTGATATTAATTTTAACCTTCATAAGGGAGAAATTTTAGGCTTTGCCGGACTATTAGGCTGCGGTCGTACCGAGACCATGGAGTTACTGTATGGAGCAAAAAAGCGACTGGGAGGAAAAATTTTCCTTGATGGAAAAGAAGCCAGAATTCGTTCGACCTGTGATGCTGTAAAGCGGGGCATTGGCCTTGTACCTGAGGATCGAAAGCGAACCGGTGCTTTTTTATATATGACAATTATGTGGAATACAAGTATTGGGTGCCTGAAAAAGAAGTTAATGAAATTTGGTATGATCGTGGATACAAAAAAAGAGCGGGCTCTGGCCGAGGAATATGTCAAAAAACTGCATACAAAAACACCGGGCGTTGATCAGTATGTCATGAATTTATCCGGCGGCAATCAGCAGAAAGTTGTTGTAGCCAAGGTTTTGGCCACAGATGCGGAAATATTAATTTTTGATGAACCTACACGGGGGATCGATGTAGGTGCCAAACAGGAGATGTATAACCTTATTCGGGAAATGGTGGATGAAGGAAAATCTGTTATTTTAATTTCTTCTGAAATGGGCGAAGTCATGGGACTTTCAGACCGGATTGTAGTTTTATATGAAGGACAACAGATGGGTATTTTGGAACGAGGGGATTTCAGTCAGGAACGTATCCTTACACTGGCCTCTGGAATACGTGATTGACAGGGAGGAGAAGTTACACTATGAATACTTTTTTTAGACTTTGGAAAAAATTTGGTATGTTGGCGCTGATGGTTATTTTAATTGTTATATTTTCTGTTTTGTCGCCAGACACCTTTTTTACAACCACAACATTACTGAATATTCTTAAACAGGCCAGTGTGACAGGTGTGCTTTCCTGCGGTGTTACGCTGATGCTGATCACCGGCGCCATTGATTTATCGGTAGCTTCCCGAATGGCCGTAAGTACGATTTTATGCTCAACGCTTATGCTCAAAGGCTGCCCAATCTGGATTGCAGTACTGGTGGCTGTTTTATTCAGCGTATTATCCGGTGTTCTTAATGCTATTTTAGCCGAGGCGCTGAAAACATCCATGTTTATTGTAACCATGGCGATCAATTATATTTGGACCGGCGTCTGCTATTTAGCCGTAGGTGCTGCGACGATTTACGGCTTACCTGAAAGTTTTAAAAACATCTCCCAGTTCCCGGTTTTTGGTGCTGTTCCAAGTATTATTATTGTATTTATTGTTTGCGCCCTGATTGCAAGCTTTACTTTGTCAAAAACATATTTCGGCAGACATCTCTATGCCCTTGGCGGTAATAGAGAGGCCGCCTATCTGGCGGGGATTAATGTGGTGAAAACCAATATTTTAGCCCATGCAGTTGCCGGAATTTTTATCGGTATCGGTGCAGTTTTACTTTTATCCCGTACAATGACCGCCGGAGCTATTACAGCGAATGGTACCTATTCCTTTGACTGTATGATTGCCTGTGTACTGGGCGGTGTGTTTATCAGCGGCGGCGGTGGTAAAATGTATCAGGCAATTCTTGGTGTACTTGTTATTAATATTATGTTTAATGGTCTGACGATCGTGGGTGTCAGTGATTACTGGCAGATGGTATTAAAAGGTGCGCTTTTGTTCTTTGCCGTAGGACTTGAAGTGCTTCAGCGTTACTTTGCATCCAAACAAAAAGATGTTAAAAAGGCTGCAGTACAGTCATAATGGGATATAAAAAAAGACGATGGATGCTTTTGCTTCTCTTATTCCTGTTTGTTACAGCCTGTTCTGGTCAAAATGAGGATAAGGAACACGGCAGCTGGAGTATTCCAAGAACGAAAATAACAGAGGAGGAACCAAAGATGGAACAGAAAATAGAGAGGCAAACCCGGTGTGGTACAGTTTGCGGTCTGGATATGGGAGATTATGAGACTTATTTGGGCATCCCATATGCCACTGCCAGGCGTTGGGAGCGGGCTGTTTTGACAGAACATTGGGATGATGCATATGATGCCACCGGATTTGGTGACAGGGCATGTCAGTTCAGAGGGTTTTACGGAACAGAAAATAGTGGTATTAATCAATTCTATTATGATGAAGCGATTGCGCCGATTCCCGCAGAATACAGTGAGGATTGTCTTAATTTAAACATATGGACACCTAAAGATGCAAAGAATCTGCCGGTTCTTGTATTTATACATGGAGGGGCGTTTTTGACCGGCGGCAACGGAGAGCCGTTCATCGACGGTGCGGCTTATACCCAAAACGGAGTGATTTTAGTATCCATCAATTACAGGATGGGGCCTTTTGCCACAGCCTATGGTGACGGATATACAGGAAATTACGCCCTGACAGACCAGGTAACTGCATTGACATGGATTAAAAAATATATCGCCGATTTTGGCGGAGACCCTGACCGTATAACGATTATGGGAGAAAGTGCAGGTGCTATCAGTGTGCAAAATCTCATTGTTTCTCCTTTATCGGAAGGTCTGTTTTGCGGAGCCATTATGATGAGCGGCGGTGGCGATCTGACCACTTTGGGAACGCCGGTGACACCGGAAAAAGTAGAACCCATATGGGAATTGCTTAAAGAAAGAAAAGGTGTAGATCATCTGCAGGATTTGAAGGATATTCCTGCTGCCAGTTTGTATGCTGCCTGGCAGATGGTTTTAAGTGAATTGCCTCAGTATGCCAGTACCGCGGCAAATCCGGTTGTGGACGGTAATATTTTGCCGTCAACGGTAAAAACGGCGCAGACAGAGGGAAAACTTGCAGATGTTCCATGTATTTTTGGCATACTAAGCGAGGATATGTGGCCCCATACCCTGTACACTTCGGCAATGGCGTATGCTGTGAATCAGAGTAAATCCAACGGACAGCCCGTATATATGTATTATTTTGACCGGCAGCTGCCTGGTGAAAATCGTTTTGGTGCCTTTCATGCCGCTGATCTTTGGTATATGTTTGGAACTCTTGGGCGCAACTGGCGGCCTTTTGAAGAAGTGGATTTTCGTATTTCCGAAAATATGATTCAGTATGTTTCTAATTTTGTAAAAAACGGAGATCCCAATGGCACAGGCCTTCCAAAATGGGAGCCTGTGACACAAAAACAGCAGCTCTGCCTCCATCTGGGTGATCAGGTACCTGAGATGATGGCGCCGGATATTCAAAAATTATATGAGACACAGCAGCTTTGTCCGGCATTTCCATATAAATAGACAGTCGTTTTGTATAAAATAGGCGGCTACAGGAAAATTGAATAACTAAAAAACAGGGCTGCGGGGAATTTCCCGCAGCCCTTCACCTGTTATGCATAAAACTCATGGTTTTCGAATCAGGCATGAACATACTGTTCCGGCGGCAATTGCGACCAGTAAAAGGATAAAGGTACTCAGATAAGAACCGCTGGCATCGTAGAGCATCCCTGCGATTGTGCCGCCAAAGGAGGCAAAAATCAGATTCAGGTTGACCATGGAGAAGTTTACCGGATAATGGGTGGCACCGTAAAAGCTGTTGACAAAGGCGGAGTTTGTCGGTGTAATACCGCCGTAGGAAAGTCCGCAGCAAATGAAACCGACCACAAGGATTGGAAAGCTTTCCAGTAAAATGGATGCAATAACAATGCATACGGAAATAAAGAAAGCCACATTAACCAGCATCATGGTCATTTTGCGTCCAAATCTATCGAAAAGTCCGCCGAAAAGAACACGGCCAAGGCCGTTGAATACGGAAATCAGACCAACAACTGTGGCAATGGTACCGCCATCGACGCTGCCTTTGCTGACCTGGGTTGCCACACCGGTGGCCTGGGCGATGAGTGCCAGGCCGGCTGCGCTTAATAAAATAGCCCAGATAAAAAACAGCCAGAAAGAAGGGCGTTTTAACATGACAGCCGCATTCACATCAATTCCCTGCTCTGTATTTTTCTTTTCTTTTATTTTAGACGGAGCCGGAGGAACAAAATCATTTCCCGGTTTAACGAAAAAGAATCCGCCGATGGCAAGGACAATCAATAAAATGATACCAAAAATAAAGAAGGATGTCCGCCATCCGCCGATTTCGGCCGGGGTGTAAGCCTGATAGACTTTACCGATAATAAAGCTTCCCAGGCCAAAGCCCATAAGAAGAATACCCGAAATCAGTCCCTGTTTGTCAGGAAACCATTTGGACATGGTACTCATAACGGCATTATAGGCCAGTCCGGAGGCAAAGCCTGCGAAAACGCCATACCCGATATAAAGGCCAGTCAGTGATGTTGCCCGGGAAGCCACAAAAAAGCCGATGAAAAATAAAACAGCAGCAGCCCAGACATTGATTTTGACGTTGATTTTTCCGGATAAAAGGCCGCCTACGAAACCGCCGAGACAAAACAGTGTCATACAGATGGTAAAGGTCAGTGACAGCTGAGCCTGTGACCACTGAGTAAATTCGGCAGCAATGGGGGATGCCAGTACGCTCCATGCGTATACAAGGCCTGCAAACAGCAGGACGATCACACCTACTGCGGCATAGATCCAACGATTAAGCTTTAGCTTCATAAAAACACTCCCTTAACAATATGCATTATGCAAGATATATGATATCATGTTTTGGGACAATAATCTATAGTTACTTTTCGGTCATTAGCCAAAAATATCAAAATTGCCCGGTTTTTTTTGTGGAATGTTCTCAAAAAATGAGAAAATAATAAATTAGGCTTGCAAATTTGCAGAGAGCTGATATAATAAGATCATACAAATCTTGCAAGATATATAATGCAAGATAGTAGATGACATATATTGTCCAGACACAGTGCTCATCCGCTGCCTGTATTTTATAAGATTTATTCCTCCAGATAAATATTTTATAGAACAAATAACTGCCTTTCTTGAGGCAGTGGGTGGGGCACATACCCTTTTTAAGTCAGGTTATTAAAATCTCCTTTTAATAATAATATATTTAAAAATCCCCCCATGTGCCGGGCTGCCCGGCACCAAAAAACCGGAGTTTCCAACGTTGTTTGGAGCTTCGGTTTTTTTGTTTGAAAATTTTACACTTGATAAGGTTTTTCAAAGTCTGATAAAAATTTCTTGACTTAGAGTGAACTCAAAGGTATAAAATCAGATGAAAATACATGACAGCTGCACTTCCCTTGGATGGTTGTATAGGGGAGAGCTGTATATTTAGGAGGAGAATGTATGGAAAAAAGATATATCGGTGATTTAGAGGTATCTGAAATCGGCATGGGCTGTATGGGTTTTTCCCACGGCTACGGAAAAATTCCTGAGGTTGATTATTCGATTCAGGCGATTCAAAAAGGTTATGATTTGGGCTGTACTTTTTTTGACACAGCGGAAGTTTATGGGATGCAGACCCGCTGGCTGGGACATAATGAGGAGATTGTCGGACAGGCTGTCCGGCCGTTTCGAAACAAGGTGGTGCTGGCCACAAAAATCCATCCCTCAACCGAAAGACTGGCGCAGGGAGAACGGCTGGACCAGGTGATACGCAGTCATCTGGAGGCATCTATGAAACGGCTGCAGACCGATTATGTGGATCTGTACTATCTTCACAGAATAGACGAAAAGATTCCTGTGGAGGATGTGGCTCAGGTCATGGGAACTTTAATTAAAGAAGGTCTGATCAGAGGCTGGGGCCTGTCTCAGGTTGATGTAGATACACTCGCAAGTGCTCACCAGATCACACCGGTAACAGCCGTCCAGAATATTTATTCCATCGTTGAGCGGGACTGTGAGAAAGCTATTTTTCCGTATTGTCTGGAAAATCACATTGGTGTTGTTCCTTTTTCGCCTATTGCCAGCGGCTTTTTGTCCGGCAAAGTGACCGTGGATACAGAGTATGAAAAAGTGGATGATGTCCGTGTATGGGTGCCCCAGCTGACAAAAGAAAATATCGCGGCCAACCAGCCTATTCTCGAAGTGCTTCAGCGCTTTGCACATCAAAAAGATGCAACCAGTGCTCAGCTTTCTCTGGCATGGATGCTCCATAAGTATCCCAACTGTGTACCTATTCCTGGTTCTAAAAATCAGGAGCGGATTATTGAAAACCTGGGGGCCTGCCATGTGAAATTGACCACCGAAGAATTTCATCAGCTGGAAGCGGCTTTAAACACCTGTGAGGTTCATGGACACAGAGGACATGTGGAAAGTATGGGAAAAAGATGGGGAGAAAAGAAGTAGATCTTCTTTTGATTTTTTGATTATCGATTCACTCAAAATATCATTTCTGTATCTGTGATTCGATGATATTCCTAATTGTGAAAATATAAAATGAAAAGTCGGTTTTGTTATAAATACGGTCTGATTTAACATGGCATATGCGCTGCCTTTTATCTATAATAACAGCATAGCCGGTGGATACGGCAAATATGTGTGAATTAATTGAGGAGATGGAAGGTATGATCAAAAGAAAAGGTTTATGTCTGGTAATGGCAGCAGCGATGCTGGGGCTTACGGCCTGCGGCACAGATTCCGGCAGCAGTGGGGATGCAGGTGCTAATGCGAATGCGGCACCGGAAGATGTTTTAAAGGATGGAAACAAAACAGAGCTGACGGTTGTATTTCCGGGAGGTACATCTTCACCGGCCAGTCTGGATGAAGTTGAAGCCCAGATCAACGAAATTGTAGGTGCGTATATGGATGCCACTGTTAATCTGAAAATCATGGAATGGGGCGTGTTTAATGATCAGCAGAATTTGATTTTATCCTCCGGCGAGGATGTGGCACTTGTATTTACGGCCAATTCCTCAAGAAACTTTGCCAATTCCAACCAGGTTCTGGATATTACAGATTTGTGTAAAACCTATGCCAAGGATGCGCTTGAGGAATTCGGCATTTATGCAGATGCCTGCAAAATTGACGGAAAACTTTACGGTTTGCCTACTTTTCATGAATATACAAATAATGCAGGGCTTGTGTGCAGAACCGATCTGTTAACCGAACTGGGTGTGAAGCCTGAGGATGTGAAGACCTGGGATGATATTGAAAATATTCTGGCAAAAGCAAAGGAAGCATATCCGGAAATGAATATTCTCTGTCCTGTAGAAACCACATCCGGCATATTGGCTTATTATAATACCGGTGTGTTTGACGAGCTGTGCGATACACTTGGGGTGAATGTTTATATTGACGATGAAAAAGCGCAGGTTGTCAATTATTATGATACGCCGGAATTTATGGAACTGGCGCAGAAAGCTTATGACTGGAATCAGAAAGGCTATGTGATGGAGGATGCCACCACAATTACCAATACAAGATCCGAGCTCTTGGCTGCGGGCAACACATTTGGGTATGTGGGAATGATTCATCCGGGCACGGAAACTCAGGAACTTAAAAATGCCGGTGTAGAGGTGACCGCACTTCCGGTAAACACAACGGCACTGACCACGAATAAGGTTAATTTTGCTCAATACATGGTGCCGTCTGCCTGTTCGACACCGGAAAAAGCTGTGAAGCTTCTGGACCTGATGCTTACGAACAAAGATATTTCCAATTTGCTTTCTTATGGCCTGGAAGGCAAGGATTATGTAGTTAAAGACAGCGAAAAAGGTATTGTCGGCTATCCTGACGGTGTGGACAGCTCCAGCGTGGGATGGAATAACGAGACCTGGCTTGCGGGTAATGGGTCTCTGGCCTATGTATGGGAATCTGATCCTGAAACGATCTGGGATGATTATAAGACGTTTAATGAGTCTGCAAAACTTTCACCGCTGTATGGATTTACCTTTGATACTTCCAACGTAAAGACGGCGATTACCGCTATGACCAATGTGGTTTCAAAATACAGAGCCGTGATTTGTTCCGGTTATTCGGACCCTGCGGAGGCTGTTGCTTCCATGGTGTCAGAGCTGGAGGCCGCAGGAATGTCTGAGGTGATCAGCGAAGCTCAGGCTCAGATCGATGAATGGTTAGCAGCGAAGCAGTGATCGATGATACCCTTGCGGGTCAGAAAGTCATATGTTGACATGCAGTGATGTTTAGATATGGCCTTTTGACCCGCATGTCATTTCAGAACACAAAACCGAGGTAATGTTTATGAAAGAAAAAAATATAAATCAAAACCGTACGTTGAAAAATATTAAAAAGGCGTTTCCTTACTATATCATGCTTTTGCCAGGGTTTATTTATCTGATTATTAACAATTATATTCCCATGGCCGGTGTGGTCATTGCCTTTAAAAACGTGGATTTCAGGAAAGGTATTTTCAGAAGTGACTGGATTGGCTTTAAAAATTTTGAATATTTGTTTAAGACACCGGATGCATTTTTGATTACAAGAAATACAATTTTATATAATTTGGCATTCATTGTGGTGAACATGGCTGTTGCCATTGTGTTTGCCATTTTCCTGGCAGAAATTCGTTCAAAAATGGCGGTAAAACTGTACCAGACCATTATTTTGCTGCCTTTTACCATCTCTATTGTGATTGTCAGTTATCTGGCATATGCTTTTTTGGCCGGTGATTCCGGTCTGCTCAATGGTATTTTGACCTCTCTGGGTTTTGAAAAAATTTCGTGGTATACAGAGCCTAAATACTGGCCGTTTATATTGGTGATTGTCAACTGCTGGAAAGGTGTGGGCTATGGAACCGTCATTTATCTGGCATCAATTATGGGTATTAACAGCGAATACTACGAGGCAGCCGCAGTGGACGGAATTACGAAATTTCAGCAAATCCGATATATTACCATTCCGATGATCCGGCCTACGATTATTACAATGCTGCTTTTAAATATTGGACGTGTCCTTTATTCTGACTTCGGTCTTTTTTATCAGGTACCTATGAATTCAGGGGCATTGCTGGATGCAACCAATACCATTGACACCTATGTTTATCGGGGATTGATTACATTGGGAGATATAGGAATGTCTTCCGCCGCCTGCTTCTATCAGTCTGTGGTTGGTCTTGTGCTTGTTTTGGGCGCAAACTGGCTGACACGGAAATTCAGCAGCGAGAATGCACTGTTTTAGAACCATAGAGGGAGGTTGAATTCTTATGAAAATGTACCGTGAAGATAAAATATTTCAGGTCGTGGCCCATGTGTTTATGGGGACCGTGACAGTTATAACTGTCCTGCCCCTGATTCTTTTGTTTATTGCATCCTTTACTGAAAACAAAGATATTACGTTATATGGATATTCTTTTTTTCCCAGACATTTTAGTCTGGAGGCTTATGCTTATATCTGGAAGGAACGGGCACAGATTTTCAGAGCTTATTTCATTACAATCTTTGTAACTGCAGTGGGAACAATGGTTGGTTTGACAATGTCTGTTCTTTATGCTTATGCGCTTTCCAGACCTCATTTCCCGGGAAAAAGATTTTTTTCCGTATTTATACTGATTACAATGCTCTTTAACGGGGGGCTTGTCCCGACGTATATTTTCTATACAAGATATCTGCATATTAAAGACAGCATTTTCGGACTTTTGATTCCAACGCTGCTGATGAGTGCCTTTAATGTTATTTTAATCCGAAGCTATTTCCAGAATAATGTGTCCAATGCTTTAATTGAGGCTGCACAAATCGATGGGGCTTCCCAGTTTACGATTTTGGGAAAACTGGTTGTACCTTTGAGTAAACCGATTATTGCTACGATGGCTATGTTTATCGGGGTTGCTTACTGGAATGACTGGATGAATGGTTTGTATTATATTACAGATCCAAAGCTGTACAGTATTCAGCAGATCTTAAATAATATGATCAAGAACATAGAATATTTATCTAAAAATGCCAGCTCGGTGGCCAAATCGACTACGCTGGCGGGCACCCTTCCGGAGGCTACAGTACGTATGGCGATTGCCGTGATTGGTATTTTGCCGATTTTGATTGTATTCCCGTTTATTCAGAAATATTTTGTCAAGGGTATTTCACTGGGGGCCGTCAAAGGCTGAAACTTGAAATGAAGATACAGTCCACCTGTTATCGTGTATAATAGAGGGGAAGATAAAAAAGAAAACGTGAAAGAAGGGGTTTTAAGATGCAACAGCATTATATGGATCAGAGTTTATCGCCTAAACTGCGGGCAGAGCTGCTGCTTAAGGTGATGTGTCTGGAAGAAAAAATGGCGCAGGTCAACTGCATTTTTCCGATTTATAACAGTTTTTATGATATGGAAAAAATTGGACGGGAAACGGCATGGGGAATCGGTGAAGTCAGTACATTGGACATGCGTATGCTGGAATCTGTGGATGCGGCGGCGGCCTGGCAGAGAAAGGTTCAAAAGATTGTCATGGAAAACAGTCCACATCATATTCCTGCGATCTTCCATATGGAAGGACTCTGCGGTGCCTTTATTCAGGATGCGTTAAGCTTTCCGTCAGGAATCGGGCGCGGTGCCGGATGGAATCCAGAATTGGAAGAAAAAATCGGACAGATTGTCAGCCGACAGGAGGCTGCATGCGGGATTACCCATGTGCTTGCCCCGGTATTGGATATTTCAAGAGATTCCCGTATGGGACGTCAGGGAGAAACCTATGGCGAGGATCCTACCCTGGCTGCAGCCCTTGGGGCCGCTTATACAAAAGGTGTTCAGCAGACAAGTGTTGATGGGAGAAAGGCTGAGAGTGTCGCAAAACATTTTGTGGCTTTCCATAATTCTCAGGGCGGAATTCATGGCACCCACAGCGATACACCGGGACGGCTTCTGCAGGAAATATATGCCAAACCGTTTCAGGCGGCGATAACCGAGGCACATCTTCGGGGAATCATGCCCTGTTATTGTTCCATCGACGGTGAGCCGGTTTCGGTTTCCAAATATTTACTTACAGACCTTCTACGGAATGAGATGAATTTTGACGGTGTCTGTGTCAGCGATTACAGCGGTATCAGTAATGCCCATGATGTTCAGAAAATCGGAGAAAGTATGGCTGATACAGGTCTGATGAGTATGGATGCGGGGATGGATGTGGAAATGCCTGCCTGTGCCGGTTTTTGCGACGAGCTTAAACACCGATTCGCCGATGGAAGGGCAGATATGCATATCCTTGATCAGGCCGTACTGCGGGTTTTGGAGGCGAAATTCCGCATGGGCCTGTTTGAGCATCCTTACGCGCTGGAAGGGGAAGAACTGCACCGTATATTTACACATCCGGATGAAAGAGAAGTGACACTCCAGTCTGCCAGAGAGTCTATGGTTCTTTTGAAAAACGACGGGACGCTGCCCATTCAAAATAAAATCCGTAAAATTGCGCTGATCGGTCCCCATGCCGATTGTGCGAGAAAGTTTTTTGGCGGATATACGCATTTGTGTATGGCAGAATCTACATTTGCAGTGGCGAATTCCATGGCAGGCGTTGCCGGTATGCCCAATGTGAATCACATCGATGTAGCTGTTGTGCCGGGAACAAATATTCAGTCTGATGATATGGAGGCGCTGGATGAAATTCTCAGACGTCAGAAGCCAGAATGTCGGACTTTACTGGAACAGCTCAGAGAAAGTCTGCCGGATGCTCAAATCTTTTATGCATATGGATATCCGATTGCAGGAAATGATACATCCGGATTTGCGGAAGCACTAAAGGCTGTAGAAAAAGCGGATCTTGTGCTGCTGACCCTGGGCGGCAAACATGGCACCTGTTCTCTGGCTTCAATGGCCGAAGGCGTGGATGCCAGTGATATTAATCTTCCGGAATGTCAGGATGCATTTATTATTCAGGCTGCACGCTACAAAAAACCGATGGTCGGTATTCATTTTAACGGAAGACCAATTTCCAGTGATGTGGCGGATCAATATCTCAATGCTTTGATTGAAGCCTGGAATCCTTCAGAATGTGGGGCGCAGGCCGTGGCGGATGTGCTTGTGGGCAATTATAATCCGGGAGGAAAGCTGCCGGTATCCGTAGCCTATCATGCCGGACAGATTCCCATTTATTACAATCATCCCAATGGATCAGCATGGCATCAGGCCGCCAGTATCGGTTTTGTGAACTATGTGGATTTGCCCCATACGCCTCGATATGCTTTCGGACATGGACTTTCTTATACAACCTTTGCCTATGACAGTCTGACGTTGTCGGCAAAGGAAGTAGGGCCTTTCCAGCAAGTGGATATCAGTGTTGATGTGACAAATACAGGAACCGTGTCAGGAGATGAAGTTGTACAGCTGTACATCAGAGACAGTTTTGCCTCAAAAACCCGTCCGGTGAAGGAATTGGCAGGCTTTTGCCGAATCACGCTTAAGCCGGGGGAAAAACGGAAGGTGACCTTTGAATTGGAACCGTCTGTTATGGCATTTTTGGATCGGGAAATGCGATGGAAAATAGAAAAAGGTGTTTTTGAAGTGGAAGTTGGACGCTCATCGGAAGATATTCGCCTGACGGATGCGTTTCGTGTGACTGAAGACGGATGGATTGATGGAAAAAATCGAAGCTTTTGGGCCGTATGCCGGTAAACAGATGAAGGGCAGTCCTTCATGCACAGAGATTTGTGTGTGGACTGTCCTTTGTTTTATTATATATTTTTCCTGGCTATTCATTGGTTTTTAAATAGACCTGAATTATAATAATATTATATTGTAGTCGAAGGGAGCGCAAAAAAATGCCGACAAAAAAATCTGTGACATCCATGGTGATTTTATTTATGGTCATTGTCAGCTCCGTATTGCTTGTGGTGATGGAACTGATCAGTTTTTATAATATGAGCCTGTACGAGAAAAACACAAGAGCCAACTATGAAAATTCTCTGCAGCTGTACTGTTCCTACTGGGACAATCGAATGGAAAGTATACGGAGTTCCCTGGCTTATTTTAGTAATGATGCCAGCGGCTATTATCACGGTATATGTGAGGCAGAGGGGCTGGATTATGAGATCAGTAAGGTGATGATGCAGCGTCGGCTGACAGAGATCGCTCAGTCTCAGAATCATATGATGCTGGCTTTTGCGTGGGTGCCGGATCGAGCGCTGGATTTGCTTTCTTCCAATGCATTTTCAGATTATACCGCAGGAGAACGCTTTCGGGAGGATATTCACACTTATATTGAAGCCCGTGGACCGATGAACAGTCCGGACTGGGATTATATAGAATCTATGGGGGAATCTTATTTTGTGTTTGTGATGAGAATCGGCAGAGGCTATGTGGGCGCGGCACTGCGCTGTGTCGAGATTCTGGATGGCATGGCCAAAAATGAAAGTGTTTTGAGCGAATCGACAATGAGTTCAGATGCGGTGGCTCAGATGGCGCTTATGGATGCTAAAGGCAATGTCCTATATCATGTGCGTTATAAATCTGGAGATCAGGTTTCAGGCGGAGAAAATTTTGTGCTTCCCTTGTCTAATATTAAATACCAGATTCAGCTTACGGTTACATTGGAAACTTTTGGGGGACAGAAAAATATTTTTATGTTCATGATTTTTATGATTCTGGTGATATGTATTTTACTGTTTATATGTAATTTCTTATTTCAGAAAAGAGTCGTTTTAGGACCCTTAAAACGCCTGAAAGATGCCATGGAAGACTTCAGTGGAGGGAATCTTGAGGTCAGGTTGCCCTGTGATTATTCCAGTACGGAAATATATACACTGTACAATACTTTTAATGATATGGTAACTCAGATTTCCAGACTTAAGGTGGAGGTTTATGAAAAAGAACTGGAAAAGCAGAAAATACAAAGTGATTTTCTCAGAGTTCAGATTCAGCCTCATTTTTATGCCAATATACTTAATCTTATTTACGGGCTGGCTCAGGTGAAAGACTACGGGGCAATTCAGAAGCTTTCCAGCAATACTGCAGGGTATTTTCGTTATCTTTTGGGAAATAAAAGTACTTTTGCCGTGTTGCGGGAGGAAGTGGCCTGTGTGAAAAATTATATTGAGATTCAAAAAATGCGTTATCATGACAGCCTGGTGTTTGACCTGGACATTGAGGAATCGGCCCTGGGACAGCCGGTACTGCCTATGGTGCTGCAGACTTTTGTGGCCAACTGTGTCAAACATAATATTACAATGGTTCCCGTACTCAGGGTATGGGTTTCTATCCGGATATCGGATGAAAAGCTGATGATGAAAATTTGTGATAATGGTGTGGGCATCAATGCTCAACTTTTGGACAAGCTGAAAAAACACGAAAATATTAGCCGAAACGGAGAACGGATTGGCATACAAAATGTCTGGGAACGTCTTTGTATGTTTTATAAAGATCAGGCTCGGATGGAGATTTCCAGTATGCCGTCAGACACACAGATCACGATTACGCTGCCAGCCATAACGGTTAGGTGAGATAGGATTCAAAGGGGGAGGAAAAATGCATATTTTATTGGTAGATGATGAAAAAGCCACGCTTTCGATACTTCAGACGGCTGTCCGCTGGGCGAAAACCGGAATTGATACGGTTTATACAGCCAGTAATGCCAGGGAAGCCAGGGAAATCCTGACAAACAAACGGGTAGATCTTGTTTTGTGTGATATTGAAATGCCTCAGGAGAGCGGACTTGAACTGATTCAGTGGATTCAGGGACTTTTTCCCAACATTGTGAATATTATTTTGACCGGGTATCCGGATTTTAATTATGCCCGCAGTGCGATTTCTTTGGGGGTGTATGAATACTTACTTAAACCCGTGGCTTTTGAAGAACTGGAAAATACACTGACAAGGGCTGTCCACAGAATTTTAGGAGAAAAAGAAAAGATCATGGGCACAGGGGAAACTGTGGAGAAGGAGAAAAACATGGTAGACCAGGTCCGGGAATATCTGGAAAAGCATTATAATGAAATCGTTACCCGTAATGATATAGAATCTCTTGTACATATGAACAGGGATTATATAAATCGTGAATTTAAAAAGCAAACCGGATATTCGCTTATGGAATATATCCAGTATTACCGTGTTTTGATGGCTCAGAAGCTTCTTGAGGAATCCACGGCGCCGATTTCGGAAATCAGCCGGGAAATCGGTTATGACTCTCAGGCTTATTTTGCTAAAATATTTAAAAAAAGGGTGGGAATGACACCAACGGAATATGCCCTCAGCGTCCGCTCAGATTTAGGCTGGGACGGACATTAAACAGTGAAAATAAAGCATAAAAAAACCCCTTAAGTTCTGCTTTAAGTCTTGCTTTTATAAGAAAAATTTAATATTATATATATAAAGATTTAAGCATATTTAAAGATTTTGATAGATGAAAAAATTTTGATATATGAAGATCTGAAATTTTTGTATTGCGAAAAGGTCTGTGGAGGTGGCTGCTTTGAAGCTTACAGGGAGAAGGCTTTTAAAGGGTTTGTGTGTGACCGCCATTACTTTTTGTATTTCATTATCTGTATCTGCCAAAATCTCTGTATGGGCAGCCTCTGACGGGGGCTTTGCTCAGGAGGGGCAAGCGGACGGTTCTTTGGATGAGGGAAAGGAACTGATGGTCTGGGATATCGATGATGGAAGCATTTATATTACAGAGAATGGTTATTACACTGACGATGAGACAACCGAGATTTTGTATGACGGTGTCTATAAAATTACCGGGTCAGCAAAAAGTACGGCCGGTGTTCATGTACTGGGCGGTGAACACACAATTATATTGGATAATTTAATTGTGGATCAGAGACCCTACAAGGATTGCTGTCCCCTGTCTGTTTCGGGGACCTCGGCTGTCCGGCTGAATATTAACGGTATCTGTCGGCTGCTGGCCGGAAGCGGCAACAGCGGAATCGATGTCCGTGACAGTGCCAGTCTGAAGATGGCTGCCTATGGGGATGGTATGATCGATATCGAGGCTTATCCCGTTGTGAAACAGGCGTGTGTTTACGGCGGTGAGGCGATTGCTGTGTCAGAGGATGCCAGTGTTGAGTATCCCAGGACATCTTTGGTGGATGATGTGGCTTATAGGGACAGCGGTTACGAAGGCTGTAATTTATCTGACCACGAAGCGGCTCTGAAAGATTTTATCTGCATGTTTGCCGGCAATGGTGTTGATGAACAATCGCCGGTTGCCGTTTATGACGGCCAGATTGAGCTGACGATTCGATATCGTATAGAAAATCACGTCCATGTTCCGGGGGCCGCCGCAGACTGCACCAGTGCTCAGTACTGTGTGGTGTGTGGGGCGCAGATTGCACCAATAGCCAGCCATGTTCCCGGGGATGAACCGGATTGTATTCAGGATCAGCACTGTCTTGTGTGCGGTCAGGTTCTTACGGAGGCTTACGGCCATCAGGGGATATGGATCGTGAGCGGATATTCTGAAGACGGTTCGGTTCGATATGAGCATATGACCTGTGAGATTTGCGGGGAAACACTGTATAGAGAGGTTTATACCGGGGAAAATTGAGATGGAACTGTTGCCTGAAAACGGTGACAGTTCCAATTTTGTGGGCACACTCAGGGCGTATGCGTTTGATTTTAAGGATAAAGATCAAGCCCTTTTTCGGTGTCTTTACCGCCTCACTGTATTTTTAAATGAAGGAGATTTCAGGAATGGATATCAGTATATTTGATGTACTTGGACCGGTCATGATCGGCCCGTCCAGTTCACATACCGCAGGCGCGGCCCGGCTGGCCCGGATCGCAGCTCAGATTGCCGATAAGCCTTTTGGGCGTGTGACCTTTGGGCTTCATGGCTCTTTTGCCCGTACTTATAAGGGACATGGAACCGATCGTACGCTGCTGGCCGGTGTGCTTGGGATTCATGAGGATGATGAACGGCTTTCCCAGTCTTTTGAGCTTGCCAAAAGCCGGGGAATTGCATGGGAATTTTATGAAAAAGAGCTGGATGGTGTTCATGAAAATTCCGTTTTGATTACTTTTTACTGCCTGGACGGCCAAATTCAGCAGGTGATCGGCTCCTCCATCGGCGGCGGTCAGATTGTGATTCGCCGGATTAATGATTTTGAAACCGAGTTTTGCGCTCAGGCCAGCACGCTTTTGATCAGTCATTATGATCGAAAGGGAATGATCAGTCTGATTTCCGGAATTTTATCCGAAGCGGATGTCAATATAGCGGTTATGAAGCTGAGCAGACGGTCTAAAGGTGATGTGGCCTTTTGTATGATTGAGACAGATGACAGGATTGACAGGGCTGTTGTGGAAAAAATTGCCGGCTGTCAGGGTGTCATCCAGGTTCGGGCCGTTGACCGGCCGGAATGAGCCAGGGAGGTGAAGATAAATATGTATAATTCAGTCAGTGACCTGTGCAGACAGGCTGATGAACGGCAGACTGGCATCTGGGAAATTGTTCTGGAAAATGAAATGCAATATTTTGAGAAGACAGAGGAAGAAATATATGCTCAGCTGGAAGCAAGATTAAAGGTTATGGAGGCATCGGCTGAAAGGGCACTTTGTGAGCCGCATGAAACCGTCGGTAATCTGATTCGGGGTTGCGCCTCAACACAGTATAAATATACCGTAGAAAAAGGGGGAATCTGTGGCCCCTTTATGAACGAAGCCATGGCACTGGCTCTGTCCTGCTGTGAGATCAATGCAGCTATGGGGAAAATTTGTGCTGCCCCGACCGCGGGTTCCTGCGGTATTCTTCCTGCAGTTCTGATTTCTGTGAAGAAAAAATATGATCTGGATTCGAAAACCGTGTATAAAGGCATGCTGACTGCATCGGGGATTGGTGCGGTTGTGATGAAAAATGCCACGGTTGCCGGTGCAGAAGGGGGATGTCAGGCAGAATGTGGTGTGGCAGCGGCTATGGCTGCGGGAGCAGCGGTATGTATGTGTGGAGGAACCAACGAGATGATTGCCAATGCCTGTGGATTTTCGCTGATGAATGCCATGGGTCTTGTGTGTGATCCGGTGGCCGGTCTTGTACAGCTGCCATGTGCCATGCGCAATGCTTCTCAGACTGTGAATGCCCTGACCAGCGCCGATGTGGCTTTGTCTGGTGCACCCTGCCTGATCCCTGCGGATGAGGTTATTGAGGCTATGTACAGAGTTGGTAAAGCCCTGCCTTCGGCCCTTAAAGAAACTGCAGAAGGGGGATTGGCAGCGACACCGTCCGCTCAAAAGATCAGCCGGGAAATTTTTGGTTAAAAATCGAATGCCTTTTTAGACCACATGAATGTTGGTGGTTTAAAAAGGCATTTTTGTGCTATTTTTTACGATCTTTTAAATCTGTGGGCACAAAGCCGTTGGCATCCATAATATCTCCCAGCTCGTCCATATAGCGTTTGTCCTGATGGACAACAAATGCATCGGGATCAATAGGCACATGGCGTTCGTGCATGCGTTTAATACTCCATATATAAATCAGATCCAGTGCCGGAATCAGTTCCTCGCCAATAGGTGTCAGGACGTACTCGACTTTTAACGGCATGACCTGGTACTGGATGCGGCGGACCAGTCCGTCCCGTTCCAGCTCTTTAAGCTGCTGGCTGAGTACTTTTTCGCTGATGGGCAGTGTTTTTTTTGTCTCATTGAATCGAATACAGCCATAAGTATGAATATGATGAAGAATGGTTGTTTTCCATTTTCCGGATATACAACGCATTCCGTATAAGTAGGGATTAATATATTCCACCGTTAAAACCTCCACAATTTTATTTCAGCAGGCAGTACGCCCGGGTATTTCTCCTGACTCTGGTATCATCATTTCTGGTATCATCATTATATAATAAATAACTCTAAAATAAAAGTAAAATAAAAATGAAAACATTTGTTATATTCGGATTTTTGTCAGTGTTTATCAGGGGTTTTGCGGGGTAACTGAATGGTAACCACCTAACTGGATTGTAATTATTGCATAAAATATGGGTTCGTTGTATAATGAAAACACGTTGATTGTATATGTTATTTTTATAACAACTATACTTGATGTATAAAATGCATTAAAAACATGCATAAACTATGGAATAATTATAAAATTTGCTTAAATAAAGAAAAGGGGTAATTACAATGGTTAAGAGAACACTTGCGGATTTATCAACGTACAATGCAGTTGGACATCACGGATGCACATGCATGCGTTATCATGGAAAGGATGAGACCGGCGCTTCCAAATTCTGGATCGGTATGAGTGAATTTTTACCTGGCGGCGGCGCTGATTACGCTTACGAAGATAACCCACTGGAAAAAGTATATTATGTACTTGAAGGTGAGATGACAGTAACAGATAAAGACGGCAACGAATATGTGATTCATAAAGATGAATCCATTTCCTTCCCTCCAAACGAAGGCCGTTATCTTGAAAACAAGAGCAATCTGCCTGCAAGAATGCTTGTCATTATTAACTATCCGGACTGATCGTTTGTATAAATTATCTGTACATAAATTGTCACATTGAGGATTGGTACTTGAAGGAGGATTATTAAAAATGGTTCCAGTAAGTAAAGAATTTGTAAATCGTATGTTTTCTGTAGAAGGAAAAGTCGCACTTGTAACAGGTGCTACAGGTGCTCTGGGAAAGGTTCTTGCAAAAGCTTATGGCTATGCAGGCGCCAAAGTTGTAATGACAGGACGCAGTGAAGGCAAACTTAAAGCACTTGAAGATGAATTTAAGGCTGAAGGCATTGACTGTGCTTATTTTGTAGCGGATCCTGCAAAAGAAGAAGATGTGGATGCGCTGATTAAAGCTGCTGTTGAAAAATACGGGGAAATTAATATTCTGGCAGTTTGCCATGGCTACAACAAACCTCAGAACATTCTTGAACAGTCTGTTGCTGACTGGCAGTACATTATGGATGCTGACTGTAAGTCCGTTTACATTGTGTGCAAATATGTTGCTCAGCAGATGGTTGCTCAGGGCAAAGGCGGAAAGATGGTTGTTGTTACATCTCAGCGCTCCAAACGTGGTATGGCCGGCTACACAGGCTACTGTACATCCAAGGGCGGTGCAGACCTTATGGTATCAAGCATGGCCTGTGATCTTACAGCAAAATACGGTATCAATGTAAACTCCATCTGCCCGACTGTATTCCGCAGCGAGCTGACAGAGTGGATGTTTGATCCGGAATCAGAAGTTTACAAAAACTTCCTTAAACGTGAACCAATCGGCCGTCTGGCTGAACCGGATGATTTCGTAGGATTCGCATTATTCCTTTCCTCTGAAGCTTCCAAATATATGACTGGCGGAAACTATGACTGCAGCGGCGGTTATCTGACCTGCTAAAACACAATGATTAAATACAGATGGCGGGGCTGGATACAAAAGGTATGTGTCCCTGCCATCTGTTGCGGCATCTGCCAGGAACGATAGATATTTGTCAAAATCTGGAGAAGATTACCAAAATCCAGAGAAGATTAAGGAGAATAAAAATGAGCGAAATTAACAGATTTCTCGTGTGCGGCGGCGGTATGATGGGCAGCGCAATTGCCCAAATCCTTGCGGCTATGGACGGCGCTCAGGTGACAGTATACGATGTATTCCCTGTGGATATTGAAGCCAAAGTCCGCAACAATATGAAGCTGCTTGTTGAAAAAGGTATTGTTACAGAACAGGAAGTTGATTCAATCGTATCTAAAATCAGCTTTACACAGGATATGCACAGTGAAGGCGTAAAAAATGCTCAGCTTGTTATTGAGTGTGTGCTTGAAGATATGGAAATGAAACAGAACCTGTTTGCCCAGCTTGAAGAAATTGTTTCTGAGCAGACAATTTTCTGTACAAATACTTCTGTCATGAGTCCTACGGAAATTTCCGCAAAATGTAAACATAAAGAAAGACTGTGCGGTACCCATTTCTGGAACCCGGCTTTTCTTATTCCGCTTGTTGAGGTCGTTAAAACACCGGCAACAACAGATGCAGTGGCTGATACAGTCATGAATATTCTTACAAAGGCTGGCAAAAAGCCGGTTCTGTGTAAAAAAGATGTTCCGGGATTTATTGCCAACAGAATGCAGCATGCATTATGGCGTGAAGCCATTTCCATTGTTGAAAACGGCATCGCAGACGCAAAAACAGTGGATGATGCATGTAAATACAGCTTTGGCTTAAGACTTCCGTATTTGCCACCGCTGGTGAATTCAGATATGGTCAGCACACAGCTTACATATAATATTCACAGCTATGTTTTAAAAGATCTGGAAGATCGGCACGATGCCTCACCGCTGCTGAAACAGATGCTGGATGAAGGTAAAAACGGCTTCCGTGCAGAGGCAAAAGACGGTGTTCATGAAGGCTTTATGAAGTATACGGATGAAGAAATTGCCGAAATTAATGCAGGTCTTAATGAATATCTGATTAAAATGCTTTACGGCAAATAATTTGCAGTAAATATATAAAATTGATGTTAAGGTCAAAAGGCCGTTGGCCTTTTGATCCTGGTATCTAAAATTAACTGAAATATAAAATGGAGGACATTTAAAATGGGTAAAAAAGTATTTGTTGATTTAACACATCCTTTCAGTGCTGAAATTCCACGTTGGCCATATTTTGATAAACCAGTGATTGACAGTAAGCATACAATGGCAAAAGGCGGCGTTTTAACACAGTATATCGGCTGCACAATGCATACAGGTACACATTGTGATGCTCCGCGCCATGTGATGGAAAAAGAATTTGACGGCAAGAGAGCGCGTTACACACACGAAATGCCGATCGATGCTTATACAGGCGATGCGGTTTGCCTTGACATTCAGGTGGAACGCTGGGGACTGATCACAGGCAAACATCTGGATGATGCCTGCAGACGTGCCGGAATTGATCCGGATTCAGGTGAACTGGAAGGCATGGTTGTATGTCTTGATACAGGAATGCATCTTAAATTTGACGATTCCAAAGAATATTATCATTATTCCTGCGGTACTGGTGTAGAAGCCGGACAGTGGTTTGTTGATCACAAAGTAAAATGTGTTGCTATGGATATGCAGGCGCTTGACCATCCGCTGCACACAGCAATGGGCAACAACGGTATGACAAGAATGAATCTTCTTGGTGCATCCGGCAGACCAATCACAGAAGAATATAAAGAACAGTTTGGCGAAGAAGCTTATGCTGAATTTGATAAAGAAGAATATATCCGAATTCACGGCAAAGAAGCTTATGATAAGAAATTCGGTGCTCTTGAAGCAATCGGATGCTGGGGAACATGGGAACCATGTCATAAGACAATGCTGGGACACGGCATTGTAGGCGTGGAAAACCTTGGCGGTGACCTGGAAAAGGTTAAAGGCAAACGTTTCAGATTCTACTGCTTCCCATTAAGATGGTACATGGGAGACGGCTCCATGGCCCGTTGCGTTGCAGAAATCGACGAAGATGATTTAAATGATGTTCCGGACAGAACATATCTTTACTGTGGTACAGGCGTTCAGAACAGATAAGTAAGAATACATAATAAATAAAGACGGGAAGGGTGTTGCAGATGTGCCAGGTGCTGTATTTTGCAGCACCCTTTTGTCCGATCATCTTTTTTCACTTTTTTACAGATTAGGAGAGATGTCAATCATGGAAAATAAAGCTTTAAAGAATAAAACAATTATTACCATCGCACCTACAGGTGCATGGCCAAAGAAGGAAAACAACCCTGCAGTTCCTATGACACCGGAAGAAATCGCCGAAGACGTTTATGCATGCTGGAAGGCCGGTGCTGCTGTTGCACATCTGCATATGCGTGATGATGAAGGCAATGGAACAATGGATAAGGAAAAATTCAAGAAAACTGTTGAATTAATCCGCGCCCATAAGGACTGCGATATTGTTCTTAACCTGACAACATCCGGAGATCTTCATGCAACAGATGAAACCCGTCAGGCTCATTTAAGAGAGATCAAACCGGAAATGGCTTCCTATGACTGTGGTTCCATGAACTGGTTAAACAGCGGGTTGTTCCTGAATACACCGGCCTTCCTGGAAGAACTGGGTGCGACAATGCAGGAATACAATGTAAAACCTGAAATCGAAGCCTTTGATCCTGGTATGATTGCCAATGCAGCTTACTATGTAAAGAAAGGTGTATTAAAAACACCCCTTCATTTCCAGTTCTGCATGGGATGTGCCAACGGTATCCCGGGTTCTGTTAAAAACCTGGTATTTATGAAGGAAACCATGGATCAGCTTTGCCCGGGGTCCACATGGTCCTGCTTTGGTGTCGGCCACAGCGCTATGGAAATCATGTATGCGGCCATCGCCATGGGCGGTCATATCCGTGTAGGTATGGAAGATAACGTTATGTTTGCCAAAGGTCAGCTGGCAGAAAGTAATGTTCAGTTTGTTGAAAGAGCTAAAAATGCCATTGAGCTGTTTGGCAGACAGGCTGCCACACCGGACGAAGCCCGTCAGATCCTTGGCCTTAAATAATATGGAGGCCTGAAATGAGCTGGGGTGCACTGTATTTTTATTACAAATGCCCGGACTGCGGGAAACTTTTCAAGTATGCCACGGATCTGATTGCGGAGTTTGGAGATGCGTTCGGACACTGTCCGGACTGTGGAACTATGGGAGATTTCCTGAAGGAAGGGGCACGGACCATCGACGACCTTTTATATGAAGAAGTTGAGTAGCTTCAAAAAATAGGCCGACGGAATATAAAAAGGTGATGCGGGATATATTCCGGGCATCACCTTTTTCCTGTTTCTGGAATACAAGGGATTGTCAATTGCTTAACGTACACTTTTAACATTTTTTTATGAAATTTTATGAAAAAACTATCAATTATTTTCCCTGAATTGTATTTACTTATGGAAGTTAATATTGTAAAATAGGTAATAGAGTAAAAACAAAAAGAGAGGAAGTTAAAAAAATGTCAAATGTTTTATACGAAGTCAAAGGCAATGTTGGAATTCTGACAATTAGCCGGGAAAAAGCATTAAACGCATTAAACTCTGAAGTGCTGGCTGACCTGGATGCAGCACTGGACGCTGTGGATTTAGACGTCATCCGCTGCTTGATCCTTACCGGAGCCGGACAGAAGTCTTTCGTTGCCGGAGCCGATATCGGTGAGATGAGCACATTGACAAAAGCTGAAGGTGAAGCTTTCGGTAAGAAAGGAAACGATGTTTTCAGAAAACTCGAAACTTTCCCTGTTCCTGTAATTGCAGCAGTTAACGGTTTTGCTCTTGGCGGTGGATGTGAGATTGCAATGAGCTGTGATATCCGCATCTGCTCAGATAATGCAGTATTCGGACAGCCTGAGACAGGTCTCGGTATTACACCGGGCTTTGGCGGTACTCAGAGACTGGCCCGTCTTGTTTCTCCGGGAATGGCTAAACAGTTAATCTACACAGCACGCAACATCAAAGCTGACGAAGCATACAGAATCGGTCTTGTGAATGCTGTATATACTCAGGAAGAGTTAATGCCTGCCGCAGAAAAGATGGCTAAAGGGATTGCTATGAATGCACCAATCGCTGTACGCAACTGCAAGAAGGCTATTAACGATGGTCTTCAGGTTGATATGGATCAGGCGATTGTCATTGAAGAAAAACTTTTTGGTGACTGCTTTGAAACTCATGATCAGGTTGAAGGCATGAGTGCATTCCTGGAAAAACGTAAAGAGAAGAACTTCATCAATAAATAATCATTTGTTACATCATATTCCTTAATTATATAGAGTGTAAACAGATCAGGAGGTAATCTATTATGAAAAAAGTATTTATCGTTGGCGCCGGACAGATGGGTCTGGACATCGGACAGGTTATGGCAAAAGCTGGTATCGAAGTCGTATTCAGAGATATGACAGAGGAAATCCTTGCAAAGTCTATGGCTAAATTAAATAAAGGCCTTGACAAATTAGTTGCAAAAGGAAAAATGGACGAAGCTAAAAAAGCGGATATCCTGGCTAAAATCTCCACAACAACAGAGCTTGCTCCAGCTGCAGATGCTGACCTTGTACTTGAAGCAATCGTTGAAAACGTTGAGATTAAGAAAAACCTTTTCAAAGAATTAGATGGTATCTGCAAACCTGAAACTATTTTTGCTACAAATACTTCTTCAATCTCCATCACACAGATTGCAGCAGCAACAAACAGAGCTGACAAATTCATCGGTATGCATTTCTTCAACCCGGCTACAGTTATGAAACTGGTTGAAGTTATCCGTGGACTTCATACATCTGATGAAACATTTGACGCTGTATATAATCTTTCCAAAGAAATCGGCAAAGATCCTGTTGAAGTCAAAGAAGGTCCTGGATTTGTTGTTAACAGAATCCTGATCCCGATGATCAACGAAGCAATCATGGTATATGAAGAAGGTCTTGCTTCTGTAGAAGATATCGATACAGCGATGAAGGAAGGCTGCAATCATCCGATGGGACCGCTTGCTTTAGCTGACCTGATCGGCCTTGACACATGCTTACATATCATGGATGTATTCTATGCTGAAACATGTGATTCCAAATACAGAGCAGCACGGCTTCTCCGTCAGATGGTTCGCGGCGGTAAGCTTGGACGCAAGACAGGCGTAGGTTTCTACGATTATACAAAATAAGTCAGTCCGTATGAACTGACCCGGACATCATACGTTTATGCGGCATGGTTGACAGATACACCACACTGTGACTGATCACAGTGTGGCGTATTGCTGACTGAAGGTATGTCCGTGTCCGGAGCTTTCATATAAATATATAATTTATGGAGGAAGAATAAATGGATTTCGCATTAGATAAGAAACATGAACTGGCCAGAACTCTCTTCAGAGATTTTGCCGAAAACGAAGTAAAACCTCTTGCACAGGAAGTTGACGAAACAGAAGTCTTCCCTAGAGGCACAGTTGAAAAGATGGCTAAATACGGATTTCTTGGCATTCCTGTTCCAAAGGAATATGGCGGCCAGGGCTGTGATCCTTTAACATATGTCATGTGTGTTGAAGAACTTTCCAAAGTTTGCGGCACAACAGGTGTTATTGTTTCCGCACACACATCTTTATGTATTGACCCGATTATGACATACGGAACAGAAGAACAGAAACAGAAATATGTTCCAAAGTTAGCTTCCGGTGAATGGCTGGGCGGCTTTGGCTTAACAGAGCCGGGTGCAGGTACAGATGCTCAGGGTCAGCAGACAAAGGCTGTTTTAGATGGTGATGAATGGGTATTAAACGGTTCCAAGTGCTTTATCACAAATGGTAAAGAAGCTAATGTTTATATCATTATCGCTGTCACAGGTATCATTGAAAAACGTGGCAGAAAAGTTAAAGAAATTTCTTCTTTCATTGTTGAAAAAGATACACCGGGATTCACATTTGGAACAAAGGAAAAGAAGATGGGTATCCGCGGTTCTTCTACATATGAGCTGATCTTTACAGACTGCCGTATTCCTAAAGAAAATCTTCTTGGACAGAAAGGCAAGGGCTTTAACATTGCCATGCATACACTGGACGGCGGACGTATCGGTATTGCTTCTCAGGCTCTTGGTCTTGCAGAAGGCGCTCTTGAAAGAACAATCGAATATGTAAAAGAAAGAAAACAGTTTGGACGTTCTATTGCACAGTTCCAGAATACACAGTTCCAGTTAGCTGATATGGCAACAAAGGTAGAAGCAGCAAGACTGCTTGTTTATAAAGCAGCAATGGCTAAAGCTACACAGAAATCCTATAGTGTGGAAGCAGCAATGGCTAAATTATACGCAGCAGAAGTTGCTATGGAAGTTACAACAAAGGCTGTTCAGTTACATGGCGGTTACGGCTACATCAGAGAATACGATGTAGAGCGTATGATGAGAGATGCAAAGATTACAGAAATTTACGAGGGAACATCTGAAGTTCAGCGTATGGTTATT
Organism: uncultured Lachnospiraceae bacterium; assembly: GCA_905199445.1. Taxonomy (GTDB): domain Bacteria; phylum Bacillota; class Clostridia; order Lachnospirales; family Lachnospiraceae; genus Catenibacillus. The sequence continues at coordinate 93,884 of CAJKGK010000007.1, forward strand.
TCTGGAAGCTTATTGAAATAGGAGGTACAAATCGTGAAAATCGTTGTTTGTGTAAAACAGGTACCAGATACAAAAGGTGGAGTTGTTTTCAATCCAGATGGTACACTTAACAGAGCTGCAATGCTTGCAATCATGAATCCGGATGACAAAGCAGGTCTTGAAGCTGCATTAAGATTAAAAGATCAGTATGGTGCTGAGGTTACAGTTATAACAATGGGCCTTCCAAAGGCTGCAGATGTGCTGCGTGAAGCTCTTGCAATGGGCGCTGACAAAGCAATCCTTGTAACAGACAGAGTTCTTGGCGGTGCAGATACATGGGCTACATCCTCTACACTTGCAGGTGCTCTCAGAAATCTTGATTATGATTTAATCATCACAGGACGTCAGGCGATCGATGGTGATACAGCTCAGGTTGGTCCTCAGATTTCCGAACACCTTGGCATTCCTGTAATTTCCTATGCTCAGGATATTAAAGTTGAAGGTGATTCTGTCATCGTTCAGCGTCAGTATGAAGACAGATACCATGTGTTAAAGGCTAAAATGCCTTGCCTGGTAACAGCCCTTTCCGAATTAAATGAGCCCCGTTATATGACACCGGGCGGAATTTTTGATGCATATGACGCAGAAATTATTACATGGGGCAGAGCTGATCTGAAGGATGTTGAAGATTCCAACCTGGGTCTTAAAGGTTCACCGACTCAGATTGCAAAAGCATCCGATAAAGTAAGAAAAGGTGCCGGTGAAAAGGTTGCCCTTGATCCGGATGAAGCAGTCGCTTACCTTATGGGTAAATTCGAAGAAAAACATATCATTTAATAAAAAGGAAAAGTGGTGAAAAACATGAATTTAGAAGAATATAAAGGCGTATTTGTCTACGCTCAGCAGGTAGACAACGTATTAAGCGGTATTTCATTTGAATTGCTCGGCAAGGCAAAAGATCTGGCAAAAGATCTGAACACAAATGTGACAGCAGTCCTGGTTGGTTCTGATGTTAAAGGTCTTTGCGATAAACTGGCAGAGTATGGTGCAGACAGAGTTATCGTTGTAGATGATCCTGAATTAAAAGCGTACAGAACAGAGCCTTATACACACGCTTTAGCTTCTGTAATCAATGAATATAAACCGGAAATCATGTTAGTAGGTGCAACAGCTATTGGCCGTGACCTGGGCCCCAGAGTTTCAGCCAGAGTTGCCACAGGTCTGACAGCTGACTGTACAGTCCTTGAAATCGGTGATTTCCCATTAAACCCAATGCCTGGCCGTGAACAGAAGCACAATCAGCTGTTAATGACACGTCCTGCTTTTGGCGGAAATACAATCGCTACAATCGCCTGCCCAAATCATCGTCCTCAGATGGCTACAGTTCGTCCTGGTGTTATGCAGAAAATTGACCCCATCGTTGGAGCGAAAGCCGAAGTTGTTGAATACAATCCAGGATTTACACCAAATGACAAATATGTTGAAATCCTTGACATTGTTAAAAATGTTCAGGAAACAGTTGACATTATGGATGCAAAAGTGCTTGTATCTGGTGGCCGTGGTGTAGGTTGCCCTGAAAACTTCAAAATGCTTCAGGATCTTGCAGATGCTCTGGGCGGAGAAGTTTCCTGTTCTCGTGCCGTTGTTGATAATGGCTGGGAACCAAAGGATCTTCAGGTTGGTCAGACAGGTAAAACAGTTCGTCCTCAGATTTACTTTGCAATCGGTATTTCCGGTGCCATCCAGCACGTTGCAGGTATGGAAGAAGCTGATTTGATCATCGCGATCAACAAAGACGAGACAGCTCCGATCTTTGATGTAGCTGACTACGGTATTGTTGGCGACTTAAATGTCATTGTTCCAAAGCTTACAGAAGCTATTAAAAAAGCGAAAGCTGATAAATAATTCGTATTTTTCCATATAAGGCGCCCCTGCCCATTCTTTACAGGTTTGGACAGGGGCGTTTTTTGCGTTTTGAGGGGGATTCGGAGAAACACGGTGTTTTGAATAAAAATCCATGATTGTTTCACAAAATTTTTCGGATAATGGATTGACTAAAAGGCGTGGCAGAGGTATGATGATAGCGAAAAGGTTCTTAATAGAACTATTCTAAAATAGAACCATTCTAAAATAGGACTATTCTAATTAGAACTATTTGAAACCGGACAGTTTCCGGCTGTTTGGTTTGATCAATTTTTATGTGCAGTATCCGGTTTGGCGTGGGAGGTGAAGGAATGACTAAAAATACAGAATTTTTGATGGCACTTCGGGGAATTTCCCATGCGCACAGCGGAATGCTGAAGACTGTAGGAGAGAAGTATGGCCTTTCAAAGACAGAGATGGAGGTGATCAGCTTTATCTATTATAATCCTCAAAGAAATACGGCCAGAGACATTGTGGAGTTGAAAATGATGCAAAAGGGAAATGTTTCTCAGGCTGTGGAAGCGCTGATTCAGAAAAAACTGATGTATCGGCGTACAGATGCGCAGGATCGCAGGATTGTTCGTCTGCATCTTACTGAAAAGTGCAGTGATATTGCTGCAGATATGGATCGGGCCAGAGATGCGTTTCAGGCCAAGATTTTTGATGGTTTTTCAGATGATGAGTACAGGATCTATGCCAATATGTCCTCAAGAATTTTTGCAAATGTTGTTAACTTTGAGCGTGGTTTAAAATAATAATCGAATTTAAAATATTTTACGAGGTGAATTTACAATGGATCAGAAAAATAATTTTCTGGGAACAGAACCTGTTGGAAAGCTGATGTTTCGTCTGGCAATTCCCACCGTTGCTGCTCAGCTGATTAATATGCTTTATAATATTGTAGACCGTATTTATATCGGTCATATTCCGGATGTGGGTGCGATGGCTCTGACCGGTGTGGGCGTTTGCATGCCACTGATTATGATTGTCACAGCCTTTGCCGCACTTGTAGGCAATGGCGGAGCGCCCAGGGCTTCTATCTTTATGGGCAAAGGAGAGCGGGAAACTGCAGAAAAAACACTGGGGAACTGTTTTATTTTCCAGATTATCATATCAGTTGTGCTGACAGTCATACTGCTTGCGGGCAACAGAACCTTCCTTCTGGCATTTGGAGCCAGTGAAAATACGATTGGCTATGCTACGGCTTATATGAATATTTATGCTATCGGAACTATTTTTGTGCAGCTGACCCTGGGAATGAATGCCTTTATTACGGCCCAGGGCTTTGCTAAAACCGGTATGTTATCCGTTTTAATTGGTGCTGTGATTAATATTATTCTGGACCCGATTTTTATTTTTGTTCTGAATATGGGTGTCAGAGGTGCTGCTTTGGCTACAATCCTTTCTCAGGCCGTTTCCTGTATATGGGTTTTGTGGTTCCTGTTTGGAAAAAAGACAACACTGAAAATCAAATTCAAATATACAAAACTGGAAAAGAAAATTATACTGCCGTCCCTGGCTCTTGGCCTTTCGGTTTTCATTATGCAGGCCAGTGAAAGTATTATTTCAATTTGCTTTAATTCCTCATTACTGAAATATGGCGGTGATATTGCGGTAGGGGCCATGACCATTCTCACCAGTGTCATGCAGTTTGCCATGCTACCCCTTCAGGGACTGGGGCAGGGAGCCCAGCCGATTATCAGCTATAATTATGGCTCCCAAAATGCTGTCCGTGTAAAGTCTGCATTTAAGCTGCTTTTAAAGGCCAGCATGAGTTATGCCCTCCTGTTGTGGGCAGGGATTATGCTCTTCCCGCGGCTATTTGCATCAATGTTTACAACAGATGCTCAGTTGCTGGATTTTACACAGACCGCCCTTAGAATTTATGTGGCTGCATTGTTTATATTTGGCATACAGATGGCCTGTCAGATGACATTTACATCTCTGGGAAATGCCAAGGCTTCCATCGCTGTGGCGGTGACAAGAAAGTTTATTCTCCTGATCCCGTTAATCTATCTGATGCCTCATCTGATGAAAAACAACCAGACAATGGCTATTTATATGGCAGAACCTATTGCAGATGTACTGGCAGTAATTTTTACGGTTGTGCTGTTTACATTCCAGTTTAAAAAGGCCCTTCGGGCGTTGAACGCCTGAAACGGATCTTTTTAGATGTTAAGCGTAATTATTTCGGCAGCGTTCCCATAATCTTTCTGGTCTCATCCGGTGTGGCCGGGGAAAGGCCCATCGCCTTCACTAAGGTGACTAGGCGTTCTACAAGCTGATAATTATGGTCGGCATATTGATTTTCATCCATATAATTACTGTCTTCAAAGCCGATCCGAACCGTTTTTGCGCCCATGGCAATGGCTGCAGCCAGAAAATCCCAATTGTCTCTGCCATAGTGTGTCACACCCCAGCAGGCATCCTTGGGAACCATGGAGCGAAACGCGATCAGGCTGTCAATGGTTGGCTGCATGCCTCCTTTATGGCCGAAAACAAGGTTATAAAAGATGGGACGGCGAAAGGGCAGGCGGTCGGCGGTCAGCTGGATATTGTTGATCATGCCGATGTCAAAGACTTCCACATCCGGAATAATCCCCCGCTGATAAACGGCTTTGGCACAGTAAGCAATATCGTCAAATGTATTCAAATATACAGCGTCTCCCAAATTGGTTGTTCCTGCATTTAAAGATGCGGTTTCGGTTTTGGGATAATCCAGAGGCAGACAGCGCTGCCGGATATCCATTTCCGAAACACCGCCGGTAGACACCTGTACAACAAGGTCTGTGCGGGCCAGAATTTTATCAAAACATTCATACATATAGTCTGTGTCCGGAGTCAGCGAACCGTCTGGTCTGCGGCAGTGGAGATGACACATAGAGGCTCCGGCACGGGCACATTTTTCCATATCTTTGGCCAGGGCATCGGCATCCACCGGGCTGCCGGCTGCCACCGGCGCAACTGAAATAACAATTTTACGTTTCATTATAAACCTCCTTTAATCCAGCACTTCAACAATTTCTTTAAGCGTTGTTGGATCACCCACGTTGCCTGGGAAAATAATATAAGGCATTTGGGGAAATTTACTTTCAGGTCCACTCATCCATACGGGAATGCCCTTTTTGATTTGTCCCATCACACGGGCTTTGCGAATTGAAAGGCCTTTGGTTGCCACATCGCTGGAGGTAATACCGCCTTTGGCAATGATAAATTTAGGCTTTACTGTCAGACGATGAACAATGTTTGTCAGGGCTGCGGAAATCTCAACCGACAGACTTAAAATTTTATCCTTGTCAGCAGTATCCGGAACAATCAGCTTTCTGGATGTGTAGATGATGGTTGTTTGCCCGTGGGCCAGATGCTTTTGGGCGATATCTAATACCCGGTCGGCTTCCTGTGACAGGCTCCCCCGGGTGAAATAGTTTTCTACACAAAATTCCAGAAAAAACAGATCCTTTTTGGAGGTCATCAGTGTGTCCAGCTGATCCGTTGTCTTTTGCACATGGGAACCTACAATAACAAGACCGCCTGTCGCTGCGTCAGGCGTCACCAGTTGTGACCGGGTCAACAGCCCCATGGGAGAAATATTTCCGGCAACCCTGGTCAATCCGGCAGCACTGCGGGCCAGATAGTTTTTACCGGCAGCCATGGCTCTGAGCCAGCAGATCATAAATACTTTAATATCAATATCATCCATTGCATTGACAATGATCTTGGCAAAATTTTGGGCAGCCATCAGTTTTTGGGTGATGGCTTCATATTCTGCGTTTCGCAGTTCGTCCAGCGTAATGCATATACAGTCTGCGGCACAAACGGTACCGCAGCTTTTTTCTTCGATATATTCACAAAGATTGGAGGCATGATAGCCGAAAGTTTTATCTCTGGCAAATTCGGTCAGTCCTGCAGGGATAAGTTCATTGCCTTCACGGACATAGTGAATATTATGAATCGTAAAACGGCCGCCTTCCTTGAAGAAGGGGCAGATAATTTCTCCGTCAAAAATCAGGTTGGCGGTGGATGCCAGGGTTTCCCTTAAAACTTCGGTTTCCAGGGGATAATGGCCGCGCAGGGTGGAATCGCCACGGGAAATCAAAAGAAATTCCCGTCCGCACTGCTTTGCTGATTTTGCCAGAGCTGCAGCGATTTCACGATGCACTTTAATGGTTTGTGCCCTTGAAAAGCTTCTGGAATTGGTCAGAATAAAAAACATGGAACATTCATTTTGCATGGCTTCATTCAATGTGTGGGGCGTCCAGTTCGTATAAACCGGAACATCATGTACGGTTTGAGTGCCTGTGGGATCATCATCCAAAACAACGACTTTTTTGTGGAATGAACGAAAACCTTCCTGAAGCAGGGCGTCCACTGAGTTTATATCCGGTTGAGGCCATGATGTTAAAATGTCGCAGCTTAACTTTTCCGGCTGATTTGATGCTGTAAATTCAGACATTTGCTTTTTACTCCATTCTGTTATTCAGATATTTGTTGATGTAGGCAATGGGAAACCAGATCCGCATTTCTCCAAATTCCCGGTTATCCCAGGCAAAGTAGGGAATGAGGCGGACATCGGTGTGCGTCATTCCGGTATAGGACAGTTCCTGATAAAGGGCATCCCGGTCAAAATGACTGCGATCCAGGCACCATGCCTGAGTTTTGATGGCTGTGATTATACGGCCCTGAATGTCTATGTCCTGTGTTTCGAAGGCTGCATTTAGATCCAGCATCAGATCATCCAGGGTGGCTGCATCTGTGTCCGGTGTTTCCATACAGTAGACAAGCGGCCCCCGTTCTACAGCGGCCTGATTGGTATTTTCTTCGACCATGTTATGGGCAACGGTGTAGCGAACCGGCATATCCAGCATGATTTCCACTGTACAGGTATGCCCGTCTTGGGCATCAAAGTCCTGGCCGGTCAGATTCAGTGTATTGTAGGTCGATGCATGACTGCTATGAAGCAGCGTATGGTTGTTTTTGCAGATAATGTGTCCGGAACGAACCCAGCCAGGAATACGGATGTTCAGGTTAAAATCTGTATCATTATGGCGTTGAATATGAAGAAGAATTTTACCGTTATAAGGATAATCGGTCTTCTGCACAATGGTAAAATCAGCACCATTATCCAGGGTTATATGGGCGGTGCTGGCCCCGTAAAGCCCTGTCCAAAGGGTATCCGCAGATACTGCATAGGCATATTCACTGCTTTCGGCAATGGTTCTGGCCAGGTTTGGCGGACAGCAGTAACTTAAAATATATGCACTGCGGGTCAGCGGCCAGATCAGCTTGTATTTCAGCTTTTTCGTGCGGCGGAGCATATTTTCATAGAAAAAGCGTTTGCCGTTTAAGCTGACCGCCGCCAGATTTGTATTAAGCATGGACCGCTCGATGGCATCAAAATATTCGGCTTTTGGGTTTAGCATAAACATGCGGTAAGCCCAGAAAACATGACCTAAAGACGCACAGGTTTCATTATAAGCCGTTACATTAGGCAGCTGATATTCATAACCATAGGCCTGGTGAACCAGCTGGTGAATAAAGAAATCGCCGTAAGGTGATGCACCGTTATATAGGGCACCACAGCCGCCGGTAATATAGATTTTATGATCCATCAGGTTGCGCCATACTTTTTCCAAGACTTCCAGATACTGGCTGTCACCGGTTTCCGCACACAGGTCTGCCACGCCGGCATACAGATAATTGGAACGTACGGCATGACCGACGATTTTATCATGTTCCTTTAACGGGATACGGTCCTGGTTGTCATCGGTTCCGTCTGTGACACTGTCTCTCAGACGGATGGCCAGATTGGCCAGATCCAGGTACATCTGTTCACCAGTCGTTCGGTACATTTCTACAAGTCCCATGTAATGGGAAGGACAAACAGCGGTTTGAACCTTCCCTGTCCGGGCATTTTCCTCGTACATATTTTTCAGATAAGCTGCGGCTTTTTTTGCAATATTCAGGAAATGATCTTTTCCGGTCACTCTTTTGTGCAGGCAGGCTGCTGTAAACAAGTGACCGAAATTATAGACTTCAAAATCATTGATATTTCCGAAACGTTTAATACCGTTATTTTGACGCTCTCCCAGAATCTGCTTGGTGGATATGTAACCGTCAGACAGCTGAGAACGTCCGATCAGATCGATATATTCGTCCAGCTTTCGCATGAGATCGTCATTGTTTGTTTTTGCGGCACTGTAAATAGCGGCTTCCATCCATTTATAAAAATCGCCGTCTCCAAAATCCGTACCGCCAAAGGTACCTTCGGCTTGTCCGGCACAGATACGAAAATTTTCCACAACGTGGCTGATATCGGCGGATTCAAACATTTTCTGAAGATGGGGTACCGTGTGCTGTGCATTATTGTCAAATTGTGTTTTCCAAAACCCTGGATCCCAGGTTACACTGTCCCAGGGCAGGGGGGATACTTTGGCATATGGTGAATGTGTGGTATTTATCAGCATTATTAAACTCCTTTAAAGATGTGGGGTTAAATGACACCCTTGGCCTTAAGTGCTTCTTTCAGAGCTATGGCACCGTAGCGTGGGCTGGATACTGCCGGTTTGTGACACTGCTGGGAAATCAGCTGCTCACAATAGGCCATAGAACCCTGGCACAGCAGAATCACATCCACCTGATCCATGAGTTCTTCGGCCTTGCCGATAAGCAGGTTTTTAAACTGTTCCTGATCCAGACCAAAGGCATCCACAAGGCCGTCTACCAGAGTAACCTGGCGGCCCATTTCACGGGCAACCCGTCGGATTGTATTTTTTGTTGGTTCAAGGGTTGTGGGCAGTGTGGCCAGAACGCCGATTTTGCTGCCCATACGCACCGCATCACGACACATTTCCTCATCGATACGAACAATCGGCATACCGATATAGCGGGCAATATCCTGGGCACTGTCAGCTGCCTCACCTACGGAAGAACATATATTTAAAACAGCATCTGCACCATCCTGAGCGGCCTGAAGAAACATGGTGATCAGACGGCTGGCTCCATTGGGCGTAACATAACCGTGCTGCCTTGTCTCGGCAAGAATGGAAGGATCTGTGTAAGTCATCAGATGGATATCTGTTCCCAACTGACTGCGAACCTCCTTTTCCACAAGCTCAATAAGCTCCGGAGTGGTGCTTGTGTAAACCAAACCAATTTTTATCATGAAAAAATACCTCCTTTAAACATGCAATTATCTTACATTTATGATGCCATATTTGAAACAAAACGTAAAGATACCCACATCCCGGTTTTGGTCAGAAATTTTTATGATTTCACTGGAAATTTTTCGTATTTGCTTTTAACGGTAAAATTCGGACGGGGATGAAGGCGCAATTTTGGCGGAATGGAGTTTTTTGTCATAAATCTTGAGAAGTGTGGAAAAATACGCTATAATCGAAGACATGAAAACCAATCCCTGACGGGCAGGGGCAACCTCTGACCGCCTGAGGATACAGCAGGGAGATAATCAAATGAAAATCGTATTGCGAAATCTTACAAAAAAATTTCCTGGCCGCGGTAAGAAAAGCCAGGGGGATGTTGTGGCTGTTAATGACTTTACCTGCGAGATCCCTGACGGGGAACTGATCGGACTTTTAGGGCCTTCCGGCTGCGGTAAGAGTACAACTTTAAATCTGATCTGCGGTCTGGAAAAGCCGACCCAGGGCAAGATTTTTTTTGGTGATGAAGATGTGACGGCGCTTTCGCCGGAATACCGGGGGGTAGGCATGGTTTTTCAAAATTACGCACTTTATCCTCACTTGAATGTGCGGCAGAATATACAGTTTCCTCTTGAAAATCTTAAGGGGAAAGAACGGCTGTCCAAAGCGGCGTTAAAAGCCAGAGTGGATGATGCGGCCCGTCTTGTTCAGATTGAAGATTTGATGGATCGTAAGCCGAAGG
>CAJKGK010000008.1 GCA_905199445.1 uncultured Lachnospiraceae bacterium
CGTCCCTGCACCTTTAATATCAGCGCCCATACTGTTAAGGAAGTTGGCCACATCTACAATGTGAGGCTCTTTGGCTGCATTTTCAAGGATTGTCCGTCCTTCAGCCATAGCCGCTGCCATCATCACATTAATTGTAGCGCCTACAGATACAACATCAAAATAAATATGTGCACCTTTTAAATGTTCAGCCTCAGCTTTAATCATGCCGTCTTCGATCATCACATCAGCACCCAGGGCTCTGAAACCTTTCAGATGCTGATCAATCGGCCGGCTCCCGATGGCACAGCCACCAGGCAGAGCCACACAAGCCTTTTTATATTTTCCTAAAAGAGCGCCTAAAAGATAATAGGAAGCACGAATCTTACGGATAAAACCATCGTCGATACAAAATGAGTGAATATCTCTACCGTTAATTTTTACAGTATTACGATCAATACGGTCTACCGATGCACCGATTGAACCGATTGCCTGTAATAAAATATTAATATCGTTTACATTTGGCAAATTCTCAATCATTACTGTCTCATCGGACATGACGGCAGCTGCTAAAATGCCAAGGGCCGCATTTTTTGCTCCGCCAATGCTGACTTCGCCAACAAGGGGATTGCCGCCTTTTATAATATATTGTTCCATTGCACACCTCTTAATATATAGGCCGTAGCCTCGAATAATTCTGCCCATCGGCCATAAGGAAGCCGTGAACACCACTGTATAAGTCTCAATCAATGATTTAAAAAATCACACGTCTTTTCATAACACTGCTTCCATTATAACATACAATCTGTATTTGTAAATTATTTTTTAACGATTGTTAATATTCCGTTTAACACTCAGTCACAAATCGACAGATACTATTATTGTCCTGTTTTCCTTCTCAGTTTTCGGAAATAAATCACAACAAATATCAGACAACTCAGACCGCTGATCACAGCACCCAAAACAAAGCCCTGAGGTATAAAATACATTTCCACGGTATGCATACCGGCAGACAATGGAATATGAAGCAAGGCGCCATCCACTGTATCTGCCTTCACAGACTGGCCGTCCACTTTCACATGCCATCCCTGATCATAAGGAATCGATGTAAATAAAATTCCATCCTCATCTGCAGTCACTGTCCCCTTCAGACTGTCTGTGTCAAATGTTTCCAGCACCCACTGATTTTTTGAAACTTTATTATAAAATTCCTCAAAAACATCTTCATTAAAACTAAATATATAGAGCTTGATTTTTCCCGTTGCATGATCTGAATCCGTCTCAAATGTCAGTTCCACATGGCCGGAATCCGGCAGTTCCACAAAATGCCCCCTTGTGTCTGAATAACTGCGGTTGGAATCATTATGGCTCACCTTCAGCTTATCACAGTCTGGTGCTTCATAAAAAATATAGCGTTTCACCTGATCGTCAAAATCAAACTTCATACTGACTGTGCCCTCGTCACCTGCCGCATTTTTAGTATACTGGTAGGTACCGTCCTCCAGCATTTCAACCGTACATCCCTCACCCTGAGCCAGAGGCCCATCCAGCTGAGTCAGCAGCCGCTCATCAGTTTCGGTTGTCCGCCGTACAAAATCATTAATCACAAAGTCCGGCCGGCTCAGAGATGAATCCCATTTTTCATAATCCTGGCTGACCATAAAGCCCAGGGACAGGGCATAAGGATTTTCATATAAAGACTGTCCATCCACTTCCTCAACAAAATTAAATGTTCTAAACGGGCCTTCATTGCCATCTGTTACCAGATACTTCATTCCGAAAATACTGTCTGTCACAGGGGTTGCACCCACATAGCTAAACTTATTTGTAGCCGAGAAAAAGCCCAGATGGTCGATAAGATCATTCAGAGATGCACCCATGGTGGATGCAAACAGGGAAAGGCCTCTGTAATCCAGCCACATATTATTATTTCTCGGATTAAACTTATCCAGCTCCATGCGGTAAAAACTGCCGCCTTCCTTTTCCTCCACCAAATTCTTTACCTGACCGCTGGCCTGAAGATTGTTAAGATAGGAAGACCGACTGATACTGCCATTACTGCACAAACCAAATATACTGTTTCCTGCAACCTCCACAATTAAAATGACCAGCAGAATATGCTGCCACATTTTTCGCCGCTTAAAACCATATTTGTATAAGCCCATGAATATAAGATACACAAACAATAGCAGGCCGGTAACCACATAGGTATATATTTCATAATCACAGTCCGGATCCATCACACACCAGGTCAGTAAGCCTACAGGCAGCATAAATGATACTGCCAGCTGCCAGGGGGCAAACTTTCTCAGCGCCAGAAAGGTCTCATAGGCCATGGTCAGCGCCAGAAATGCATAGATAAATGTAAATCTGGCAGGTAGGCTGTTGGGGAAATGAAAGCCATGCCAGATATAATCCAATATTCTGAAATTCGTAGAAAACAGCATAAATATCAAAAGCCCCAGCTTTAAAACTTTGGCCCTGACAGAAACGCCTTTATGAAAAATATACAAAAGCACAAGCATAAGCGCAAAAACACCAAAATACAGATTAGGGCTTCCGCTTAGATCCGTAGGTTTAACAATGGCAAACTGCTGACCTAAAAGTTCGGTGATACTATGGTAAAACTTAATATTGGTAGGGAACTTTGACTCCGCCGAGTTGGATACAGCCAGACTGCATATCGTAGGCAGCAGCAAAACCCCACTCAGGGCACCGGCCAGCAATGAGTATCCTGCAAACAGAAAGCCTCTCCGGAAAAACAGCTGCACACGCCTTTTTTTCTGTTCAAAAAACAGTACAAAAAAATAAAGAACAAGGAAAATGCACACCATAATGGCAATGTAATAATTACATAAGATACAAATTCCCAGTGTCAGGCCATACATTAACCCTTTACCCTGTTTCACCAGCCGTTCAAGACCGAGAACAATCAGCGGTAAAAGGACAAGGCAGTCCAGCCACATAATATTCCAATTATATCCCAGCGTCCATCCGCACAGAGAATAAAACATGGAAAAATAAACAATCGTAACATCATATCGTCTGAAATGTTTACTGATATAATAGGAAAAAGTCAGTCCGGACAAGGCTACCTTGAGGATAAGAATCAGGGTAAACCCTTCCAGGAGCGCGCCCCTTGGAAACAGCAAAATCAAAATATTTAAAGGGCTGGCCAGATAATAAGCCACAATAGCCCAAAAATTCATTCCAAGCCCGCCGTTCCAGCTATAAAACAGACTGTCCCCTTCCCAGATTTTTCTGTAAAATTCCGAAAAGAACGGAACATATTGATGATATGAATCAATAATCTGAACCTGGCGATCTCCAAAAGGGAAAACCCCCATGGCAATGTATGCGGCAATTAATATTAAAAACGGGATTATAAAAGACAGAATGTAAAATCTTTGTTTTAATATAAAGCGTCCTGCTGCCGTCCGGGTAAACTTTTGTCCCGCTGCTGTCAGTTTCTGTTTTGGAAATTTCATACGACTCCTTTCATCACCGCTTCCACAGCTGCCCTCATGGCTTCAATGGCCTGTTCAATCGTCATATTGTCCACATTCACTGTAATGTCTGCATACTTTTCATAAAGTGGACAGCGTTCTTTATACAAATCATACAGGGTTGTTCCTTTTTTCAAGACCACACCCCGTTTGTTCAAATCTCCAAGACGGCTTTTAAGCGTTTCATAAGACAGCTGAATGTAAACAATGATACCGTCCTTCCCCAGAGATTCCATAGCTTCATGGCCATAGACTGCACTGCCGCCGGTGGAAATTACACAGTTCGACACATGAATATCTCTGTTCACCTGATTTTCCAGAGCCAGAAAACCTTCATTTCCCAGAGCCTGGATTAACTGATGCAAAACTTTTCCTTCCTGCTTCTGAATCAACAGGTCAGAATCTATAAATTCATAGCCCAGAATTTTTGCCAGAACAACACCAATCGTGCTTTTTCCGGCGCCTGGCATACCGATCAAAACTATATTTTTCAAAACGGGCACCTCTTTCATTTGTCTATTCCACACATTGTGCGATATGTCAGTTTATTTTAACACTAACATTTTTTAAACTCAACCGTTTACACAGCATTTTCACTTTTTCTTAAGAATCGCCGCTTGAGCTTCGGCTTGAGCCCTGTTACAATAAAGACGGTGATACTTATGAGCGAAAAAATTTATTTTCATATTGATGTCAACAGCGCCTATCTAAGCTGGACAGCTACAGAGCGGCAAAAAAACGGGGATCCCCTGGACATACGCACCATTCCCTCCATTATCGGCGGAGACATTTCCAAGCGTCGGGGTGTTGTTCTGGCCAAATCCATTCCCGCCAAAAAATATGGCATTGTCACAGGCGAACCAGTGGTGGACGCCTTCAAAAAATGCCCCACCCTGAAATCCTACGCTCCGGACCATAAGCTTTATGCCATGTACAGTCAAAAACTTATTCAGCTCCTGCATCAATATTCCCCCGAAATCAGCCAGTACAGTATTGATGAATGTTTTATGGTCTATGTCCCCATTACAGGAATAAAAACCCCTGAAGCTGCCGCGCAATTTATTAAAGATCAAATACGGGACACGCTGGGTTTTACGGTAAATGTAGGGATTTCTACCAATAAACTTCTGGCTAAAATGGCCTCAGATTTTAAAAAACCGGATCTCGTGCATACCCTCTATCCACAGGAAATCCAGAAAAAAATGTGGCCACTGCCCGTACGGGATCTGTTCATGGTTGGCCGTTCCAGTGCAGCCAAACTGGATCTGCTCGGCATCAAAACCATCGGCGATCTGGCCCGGACGGATCCGCACATTCTTACCGCCCATTTAAAAAGCCACGGGCAAACCATCTGGGAATATGCCAACGGCCTGGAAATTTCCGGTATTGATACAAAATCCGGCGACTCTAAGGGAATCGGCAACTCCACAACGATTTCCTATGATATCGAATCAAAACCTGAAGCTCATCATATTTTGCTGGAACTGTCTGAGTCCGTCTCCCGACGTCTGCGCCAGGCTCACAGTTTTGCAGGGATGATCAGTGTCGAAATTAAATACAATACATTTGAAACCGTGTCTCACCAAATGCAGCTGCTTACACCGGACAATTCCACCTCCGCCATCCATCAAACCGCCTGCAGACTGTTTGACGAACTCTGGAACGGCGGACCAATCCGCCTTCTCGGCATACGCACAGCTAAACTTTCCGCTGATGATACTCAGCAGCTGAGTTTGTTTGATATGCAGGATCAGGAAAAATACCGCAAGCTTGATCATGCCCTGGATCACATCCGTCAGAAATTTGGTGACAGCGCTATTGTCCGTGCAAGTCAACTAAATACAGACGCTTCCACGATTAAAGTCCGCCCAAAATTCCATCCTGAGGATTGAAAAAACGCCAAAAAATTCGAGAAAACCGTCAATAATTGTTTAAAATAAAATATTGGATAAACTTTAATGATTATGCTACACTTACTTATGCAAATATTTGCCGCTTCATCTTATGGTGAAGATACCGTTATAAGGGAGACAACCTATGGAAATAAAAAAGAAAGAAATGGATACACCCAAAAAAGAAATCTATGTTTTCGGGCATAAAAATCCAGATACAGATTCCATCTGTTCTGCGATCGCCTATGCCTGGTTAAAAAATCAAATTGTTGGAAAACTGTCCAACCAAAACTGCTCCCAGGACTTCAGAGACCGAACCTGTACCGAAGAAACAACACCTGGCGTTACCTATGCAGCCAGACGCGCCGGACAGCTTAACCCGGAAACCGAATTTCTTCTCAAACATTTTAAGACGCCTGCACCGGTATATATTAACGATGTCCGGGTACAGGTCAGCGATATCGACATCCGGAAAATTTCCGGAGTTTCCGAAAATATTTCACTGAAGCAGGCATGGACCATTATGCGTTCAGTCAATATCGCCACACTTCCTGTACTGAATAAAGACAATACTTTGAAAGGCCTGATCACCATTGGTGATATCGCCCGTTCTTATATGGCAGTATACGATAACACAGTTCTTTCAAAAGCCTTGACACCTTACGCAAACATTCTGGATGCCCTGGACGGCGAAATGGTTGTGGGCGATCCCAACGGGTATGTTAAAAACGGAAAAGTAGCCATTGCAGCAGCCAATCTGGATCGGATCCGGGAACGCATCGATACAGATGATGTGATTATTTTAGGTAATCGTTACGAGACTCAGCTTTGCGCCATTGAACAAAAAGCTTCCTGTATTATTGTGTGTGATGGATCCACGGTTTCAAAAACCATCCGGAAAATAGCAGAAAATAACGGCTGTGCAGTCATCAGCACCCATTTTGACACCTATACCGTTGCCCGTCTGATCAACCAGAGTGTTCCTGTCAGCTATTTTATGAAAAAAGAAAATCTGGTCACATTTAAAACAACAGATTTTATCGCTGAAATCAAAGGGACAATGCTTAAAAAGCGGCATCGTGACTTTCCTATTCTGGATCGCCGAAAAAAATTTGTGGGCATGATTTCCCGACGTTCACTTTTAAATATGCCATCCAAAAAAATAATTCTTGTAGATCATAATGAGTTGGATCAGGCTGTTGACGGCCTTGAAGATGCTGAGGTTGTAGAAATTATTGACCACCATAAGCTGGGGACGGTGGAAACGATTAAACCGGTTTTTGTTCGAAATCAGCCTGTTGGCTGTACATCCACAATTATTTATCAGATGTTTATGGAAAATGATATTAAAATCCCTAAAAATATTGCCGGGCTTTTATGCGGAGCCATTATTTCCGACACATTACTTTACCGCTCGCCCACCTGCACGGCCCTGGACAAGGCGGCAGCCGAAGCACTGGCTGCCATTGCCGGGATTAAAACCGAAGCACTGGCTACAGATATGTTTAAAGCAGGCAGTGATCTTCACTCAAAATCAGAAGAAGAGATATTCTATCAAGATTTCAAACGGTTCAATGCCGGCAGTGTCACCTTTGGTGTGGGACAAATTATGTCTATGACCCAGAATGAACTGGATGAAATCAAAAACCGAATTCTTCCATATATGCAGAAAGCCCGGAAAAATCACGATGTCGATATGGTATTTTTCATGCTCACCAATATTATCGAGGAATCCACCCGCCTGCTTTACTCCGGCGCCCAGGCCATGGAAGTGGCTGAAGCCAGCTTTGGTATCGCAGCCAGTGAAGACTGCCTTGTATTGCCTGGCGTCATGTCCCGCAAAAAGCAGCTGATTCCCCGGCTGATGTCCACATTACAGCAATAGGAGGAACCGATGATGACACAAATCAATAAGAAAGAAATTAATATTATTGGCCATAAAAACCCGGATACAGATTCCATCTGTTCCGCCATCTCCTATGCCTGGCTAAAAAATGAAATCGCACAAAGAGACGGACAGGATATGCATTACACAGCCCGACGTGCCGGACAGATCAGTTCCGAAACAGCTTTTGTTTTAAATAACTTTCATATAGATGTTCCTTCTTATATAAGTGATGTACGCAGCCAGGTGTCCGATGCCCTTTTGGATGAAAGTCAGGGTGTCCCACGAGATATGTCTCTGAAAAATGCATGGTGGATCTTAAACGAAGAGAATCTGGCTACGCTGCCTGTAGTGGATGACCAGGGCCAGTTGGAAGGCCTGATTACTTTAGGCGATATCGCCAAATCCTTCATGGGTGTTTATGACAGTACAATTTTGTCAGAAGCCCACACGCCCTATCGAAATATTGTGGAAACCATTGAAGGAGAACTGGTCACCGGAGATATTAACAAATCCGTTACCCGAGGCAAAGTTTTAATCGCTGCCGCAAATCCGGATCTGATGGAAAACTATATCGAAGAAGGGGATATTGTGCTCCTTGGGGACCGCTATGAATCTCAGCTGTGTGCCATTGAAATGAACGCATCCTGCCTGATTGTCTGTGCGGATGATCCCATTGAACCTGCAATTATTTCCCTTGCCCGGGAAAAAGACTGTACAATTATGCGTACCGGCTACGACACTTTTATTACTTCAAGACTGCTGAATCAAAGTATTCCCATTGCCCATTTTATGGTGCGGGACCACCTGATTACTTTTAAAATGGATGATTTTGTGGATGACGTAAAAGCGGTCATGGCTAAAAAACGCCATCGCGACTTCCCGGTTTTGGATATAAACAACCGCTTTGTAGGTATGCTTTCACGCCATGGACTTATTGATATGGAACGCAAGCATCTGATTCTTGTGGATCACAACGAAAAATCCCAGGCCGTAGATGGAATCGAAGATGCTGATATTATGGAAATTATTGATCATCATAAACTGGGCTATGTAGAAACGCTCAAGCCGGTACTTTTCAGAAATCAGCCGGTAGGCTGTACTTCAACCATTGTTTATATGATGTACATGGAAAACCAGGTGGAAATTCCTAAAAACATTGCCGGGCTAATGTGTTCAGCCATTATTTCCGACACCTTGCTGTTCCGCTCTCCCACCTGCACACCCCTGGATAAAAAAGCAGCACTTAAGCTTGCGGCCATTGCAGGGATTGACGCCCAAACCTATGCCCGCGATATGTTTAATGCCGGAAGCAACCTGAAAAACAAATCCCCAGAGGATATTTTTTACCAGGATTTCAAAAAATTTACCGCCGGGAATTCGACCTTTGGTGTCGGCCAAATCACATCCATGAATCAGGATGAATTAAATGATATTAAAACACGGATGATTCAGTACATGGAACTGGCTAAATCCCACCATGAAGTGGATATGGTGTTTTTTATGTTAACCGATATTCTGGCCGAATCCACAGAACTGCTCTGCTATGGACAGGGCGCTGCCGAGGCTGCCGCCAGTGCATTTTACTGCACCGCCAACGGACCGGTTGTCGTTCTTCCCGGCGTTGTATCCAGAAAAAAACAGCTCATCCCCAAGCTGATGAGCGAATTACAGAATTAACTAATAACAGTGCGTGATTGACAGAATCAATTCACAAACGTAATGAAAGGAGCCTTTATGTCCAAACAACTGTGGAAACCCGGAAATATGGTATATCCTCTGCCAGTCGTCATGGTCAGCTGCGGAGACAGGGACGGGCACATTAATGTCCTGACGGCGGCCTGGACAGGCACCATCTGTTCAGATCCTGCCATGGTTTATGTTTCCATTCGGAAAAGCCGCTGGTCTCATCACATGATTTCCCAAACCAGAGAATTTGTGATCAATCTGACGACGGAAGAACTGGCCTATGCGACAGACTATGTAGGCGTCAAATCCGGCGCTCAGGTAGATAAGTTTAAAGAAATGCACCTGACGCCTGTATACGGCACCCTGAAATACGCGCCTATGATCGAAGAAAGTCCGGTATGTATTGAATGTAAGGTTGAGCATATCATGGAACTGGGATCCCATGATATGTTTATCGCCACAGTCACCGCCGTCCACGCCGATGAAGCCTATATGGATGAAAACGGCCGTTTTCATCTGGACCAGGCCCATCCCCTGGTCTACTCTCATGGGCAGTATTACGGCATTGGTAAACATATCGGAAAATTCGGCTATTCTGTACAGAAAAAGAATAAACGTAACAGCCGAAAAAAAACGCCTAAATAAACAACATGACTGCCAAAACAAAAAATACGCAATAAAAATCACCTCCGATATACAGTAAAATCATCCATCTCATGGATACTCAGTGTATATCGGAGGTGACTGTATGATATAGGTCATATATTTATAGGTAATCGTCTTTATTGGCCATCATCTTCTATTTTGCACCGCTGTCGATACCCTGTCATTCAGCAATCATAATCGGCCTGATGACGTTTAATAAACCGGCCAAAACCAGGATCCTGTTTCAATTCGCCATTTTCTACCACAACATGGCCCCGTACCATGGTCATGATCGGCCAGCCCTTTACCTTAAAACCTTCATATGGCGTATAATCCACATTTTCATGAAGAATATCCTTTGTAATGGTCACTTCCCGATCTGGATCCATAATCAGAATATCTGCATCACTACCGCATCTGATAACCCCCTTTTCAGGATACACGCCAAACAATTTTGCCGGATTTGTACTAATAACATTGGCAAATTCATTTAATGTGATTCGACCTTCGCTGACACCTGCCGAAAATACCAGCGGAATTCGGGTTTCCACTCCAGGCCCGCCATTGGGACACTGAGTGAAATCTGTCTTCCCCCTCTGTTTATCTCCATGAAAATTAAATGTACAGTGATCAGTTGCAATAACCTTTAAAGTACCATCTTTAATATAGTCCCACAGCAGCTCCTGATTTTTCCTGGAGCGCAGCGGCGGGCTCATAATATACTTCAGGCCTTCACCATCCGGCAGATCATAGCAGCTTTCATCCAGGAAAAGGTATTGAGGACAGGTTTCCCCATATACCCGATCTCCATTCTGTCTGGCCTGCTTAATCATAGACGCACTCTGCGCAGATGAAACATGGACAATATAAAGCGGCGCATTTTGAGCGGTATGGGCCAGCGCAATCATCCGCATGACCGCTTCATTTTCACAGATTTCCGGTCGTGACAGCGCGTGATAGTGAGGTGTAAGTTTACCTTCTGAAACAAACTTTTTCTTCAGATAATCAATAATGGCATCATTTTCACAGTGAACCGTCGTCATTCCGCCCAATGTCCCCAGACGTTCCAATACCCGAAGGGCGTCTTTGTCTTCAGCCTTATAATCATAGGTCAGATATATCTTAAAACTGGGATGACCATCTTCAACCATGGCACCCATTTCCTCAATCACTTCATCATCCACCTGCTGAACCACGCCGTGAAAACCGTAATCCACCAGACATTTTCCATCAGCATAACCGTGATAGACATTGGCCTGATGATGTAAGTTACAACCCTTTGGTCCAAAGCCCATATGGTCGATAATCATTGTATTTCCGCCAAAAGCTGCAGCCGTCGTCCCTGTTGTAAAATCATCGCTGGTGACAACTGCCACATGGAGATTGAAATGTGTGTGGGCATCAATACCTCCCGGAAGAACAATCTTCCCTGCCGCATCAATGACCCTGTCCGCAAATTCTTTGTCTGTACATGCTGTATCTTCGGCAGGTTGATCTGCATAGTCAATCATTCGGGTGATCTTCTCATCCTCAATAAAAAGATCACCTGTCATAACTCGATGCTCCAATACAATCGTTCCACCCTTAATTAAAGTTTTCAAAAAACCATCTCCAATCTCTTTTATGCGTTTTGCTTCTGCTGCTTGTCCTTAGAAGTCTCCGTCTTATCCTTTGGAAGTATAACATTCAGAATAATTGCCACCAGCGCTGCAGGTACAATTCCGGAACCACCAAAAATCAGCTGAATATTCTGAGGCAGCTGAGCCAGAACTGCTGTATTGGCTCCAAGGCCATAGCCCAGACCCAGTGCAACAGAAATAATGGTAACATTTCTCGGGGTCACCGGCCATTTTGTAATCAGCTGAATACCACTGACAACAATGGATGCAAACATCATCACAGCCGCTCCGCCTAAAACGCTTTGAGGCATAATCGAAATAATCGCAGACAGCTTTGGAAACAGTCCGCATAAAATCAGGAAAATACCGCCTACTGCAATACAAAAACGGTTAACAACCTTATTCATGGCCACAAGTCCTACATTCTGGCTAAAGGATGTATTTGGGAGCACGCCAAAAACAGCAGCCAGGGAAGAACCTAAACCGTCACAAACGACACCGCCGGATAATTCCTTATCTGTTGCCTCTCTGCCTAATCCGCCTTCCGTAATACCGGAAATATCGCCAACAGTTTCCACCGCAGTCACAATAAACATAATTCCCACGGGAATAATCGCTCTCCAGTCAAAAACCAGTTTTACCGGCATCAGTTTTGGAATAGCAAACCAATCTGCCTGTGCCACCTTATCCCAGTTAAGCACCCATGCTTTTGTAGCCTCTTTCGTAACTTCAACACCATCTACCATTTCTGTATATTCAAACGTTGTAGGCAGTACCATACCCATAATGGCTACAACAATATAGCCTACAATAATGCCAATTAAAATGGCAGAAAAACTTGTAAAGCCTTTTGTTCCATGTTTCAGAACAACAATAACAATCAGTACAATTGCACCAACCATAAGGTTTTCCAGGGAGCCATAGTCTTTGGCGCTCGTCCCTCCGCCAAAAGAACCGATTCCAACACCAATCAGAGAAAGCCCAATGGATAATACAACGGTTCCCGTAACAACCGCAGGAAAGAATCTTCGAAGGGGTTTCAGAAAAAAGCCCAGAACACCTTCAAACAGGCCGCCAATAAGGCTGGCTCCCATCAGTGCGCCATAACCGATCAGGCCGCCGCCCATCACCTGTGCCACACTGCTGCACACGCCAATAAAGCCTGAACTGGTTCCCATGACAATAGGAAGTTTCCCACCAACGGGTCCAATGGTAAATACCTGTACAAGAGTTACAATACCTGCAATCAACATGGCATTCTGAAGCAATGTGATCTGAAGCTGTGCATATTCACTGCCAGGTGTGATACCGCAGGCCGCCGTAATGATCAGCAGCGGCGTTAAGTTTCCGACAAACATGGCCAACACATGCTGTAATCCCAGAGGTATCGCCAGTTTAAGCGGCGGGCGTCCATCCAAATCGTAGGGTGAAGCATAGTTTTTCTGTTCTTTCATAACATTCTCCTTTGTTAAATATAGTCAAAACGGATAAAACATCCGGTTTGCTCCATGACAGCCTTCAAATTTCCAGTCAAAAGCCGTTAAAATTTATTACAAAAAGCGCCAATTCAAATGAACCGGCGCTTTCCATACGCAAAAGCATGAATGATTAAAGTCTTTCGAGTAACTTAGCTGTTAATTCCTCAAAACCTGGCTTTCCAAGCAATGCAAACATATTCTTTTTATAGCTTTCAACACCTGGCTGGTCAAAAGGATTTACACCTAAAATGTACCCGCTCACACCACAGGCAAATTCATAGGTATAGAACAACTCACCCAGATAGAACTCATTCTGCTCCGGAATTGTGAACATCAGATTCGGCACATTGCCGTCTGTATGCGCAAGGATTGTTCCGTTCATAGCACTCTTATTAATAAAATCAACATCTTTTCCTGCAAGGTAATTTAAACCGTCCAGATCGACCGGTTCCTCTTCCAGAACAATATCGACTTTCGGTTTTTCTACATTCAAAACTGTCTCAAACATAATTCTTGAACCATCCTGAATAAACTGGCCCATAGAATGAAGATCTGCTGTCAGTGTAACCGATGCCGGGAAGATACCTCTTTGATCCTTGCCTTCACTCTCACCGTAAAGCTGCTTCCACCACTCGCCAATATACTGAAGTGAAGGTTCATAGCTTGCCGTAATTTCTACGGATTTACCTTTACGTAATAAAATATTACGGATTACAGCGTACTGTACGGCATCATTGTCTTCAAATGCATTATTCAAACAACGTTCTCTTGCACTGGCTGCGCCAGCCATCAGCTGATCAATATCCGCACCACTTACGGCAATCGGAAGTAAACCTACGGCAGTAAGCACAGAGAAACGTCCGCCAACATCATCAGGAACAACGAAACTTTCATATCCCTCTTCTGTTGCCAGGTTTTTCAGCGCACCACGGGCTTTATCTGTTGTACAGTAAATTCTCTTTCCAGCCTCTTCTTTTCCGTATTTTTCCTCCAGTTTCTTTTTGAATACACGGAATGCTACCGCCGGCTCAGTTGTTGTACCGGATTTAGAAATCATATTGATAGAAAAGTCTCTATCTCCAATTAACTCCATAAGGTTACTGATATACGTACTGCTTAAATTATTTCCGCAATAATAAATTTCCGGAGTCTTCCGAACTGATTTTGGAAGCATGTTATAAAAATTATGTTTTAAAAACTCGATAGCCGCTCTGGCTCCCAGATAAGAACCGCCGATACCGATCACAACTAATACATCCGAATCATTCTGGATTTTTTCTGCAGCTTTTTTAATGCGCGCAAACTCTTCTTTATCATAATTAACCGGAAGATCAATCCAGCCTAAAAAATCATTTCCTGCACCTGTTTTGCTGACAAGAACGTCCTTTGCATCATCAGCTAATTTGCTCATCAGCTCTACTTCATGGTCGCTGATAAACACTTTTGTTTTGGAATAGTCAAACGTCACTTTGTTTGCCATATTTATCCCTCCATTAAAATGTTATAGCTAAGCGTTGAACATAACCAAACTAATAATAACAAATCGACAGGAAATTATCAACTGATTCCTCAAAATCTTCCGTTGAAAAATGTATCAGCATAAAAATTCTTTTAAAATATCTTCTACAATGCGGGCATCAATTTCATCTTCCGGTTCGCCAGAAAACTCATCGCCCACCAGGTCCTTACGCCTGTTAGGTTCTGATTTAAATGCAAATTTTGCAGCTGCAATCTCCTGGTCTGTTTTTACAGAATGTACCCGCGGTGAACGTCCCGTACCGTTCTGAGAACGATTCAGCTCATGACTGGGACGAACCGATGATTCCTCATTTTGTTTGGACAAATCTTTATCCACAGATTCCACCGAATAATTTTGCAGAGATTTTCCAGATTCAATTTTATTTTTCAAAAAGTTTTCCAGGTAATCCATAACATGCCATTCCAATGCAGCCTGTTTTTCCCGATAATTATACAAATGATTTTGAGTCAGTAAAACAATTTCTGTCATCCCCCAAACAACACCGGTCATCACAAGATCTGTGACTTTTCTTCCCTGAAACATCATAAATATAAGCCAGGCTCCAAAAGCCAGACCGGAGACTGACATCATTACAACCGGTATATTTCTCCACGTAGCAGCCGACCAGAAACCGATTTTATATTTATGCAAATAGTGCCGCGTTAAAGCCCTTGAATCCTGGGGACGCATATTTAATTTATAGTAGCTGCTAAATTTTAATTTTATGTACTTTAACAGCCTGTTATCTGAATTCCCCATCATATCTGCTTCTCTGATTAATCTTTTGTAACCATGATTTGCAATCATTGCAGACACAAGTCCAACCACAAGGCATCCTGCCAAAATATACATAATCACACCCTGCTGAATCATCCATTCCTTCATAGAAATGCTCCCTTCCAAATTGATATAATGTATTATAATATGGTTAAACCTATGATTTCACTTATTTTTAGTCGCAGAAAATAACATAATTTTCAAAAAACAGGGGAAATTATATGGAAACATGTGTGTACTTAAGATATACTTACCTATATAAAAAATAACAGGAGGAATGCCAATGAACAGTCAATTACAGTCTTTCAAAAATGATCTTGCTATTTTCAACGATGCCACAAGAAAATTTTTTAACGGGGAATTGTCCAGGTCAGCGTATAAAGGTATATCCGGCGGTTTCGGAACTTATGCCGAACGCAGCGGACACAGTGCTATGATTCGGCTCAGAGTTCCATGTGGTCATTTATCCAAGGAAATGCTTTCTTTTATTGTGACGTCGATTCAGCAATATAATATACAAACAGTAAAAACTACAACCTGTCAAACCATTCAGCTTCACAATCTGAACTGTGAAAATTTAATTGCCATTCATGAACAGGCACTGGAACACGGTATTATCTGCCGGGGTGGTGGCGGCGATAATCCAAGAAATGCCATGTCCTCTCCTTTGTCTGGTGTAGAAAAAGGCGAATATTTTGACGTATCTCCCTATGCAATGGCCGTTTCCGATTATTTAATCCATCTTATAAAAGAAATTCACCTCCCGCGTAAGCTAAAAGTTGGTTTTTCCAACAGCCCTTTCAATAATACCCATGCAACCTTCCGCGATCTGGGCTTTACCGCGAATTCAGACAATACCTTTGATGTGTATAGCGCCGGCGGACTTGGTCCCAATCCAAAACTTGGGCTTAAAGTGTGCTGCCATATTCAGCCCAACAAAATCCTGTATTATGTCAAAGCAATGGTAGATATGTTTATGGAACATGGAAACTATGAATCCAGAGCAAAATCCCGTACACGTTATATGCAGGATACGCTTGGTACAGATGAATACAAACGAATTTATAATGACAAAGTAGCACTATGCTTTGAAAAAGGCGGCCTGGATATCTCACCAGACGTACACGATATCACCAAAAGGGGCGATCAAACGATCCGTCATAAAAGAATAATTGAGCAAAAACAACCTGGATTATACAGCGTATACTACCATCCCCTGGCCGGAATGATCCCTGTTGAAACACTGAAAGCAATTCATACAGCCATTATTCCTATGACGGATGTTGAACTTCGGCTTGCACCGGATCAGTCTGTTTATATTATAAATTGTACAGCCGAGGAAGCCCGCCGGCTGCTGCAGATTACAGAAAACGGTGCCTGTAATTTATTTGAAACATCTGTTGTATGTGCCGGTGCATCCATCTGTCAGCAGGGGCTTAGAGACACTCACAAACTGTTTGAAGCCTGCACAAAGGCGATTCATGAAGCAGATCTTCCAGAGAACGCTCTGCCGCAAGCACATATTTCCGGATGTGGGTCATCCTGCGGTACACATCAAATTGGCATGTTGGGTTTTCATGGATGCAGTAAACGGATAGGCACAGAAAATCATTCGGCCTATACACTGCACTTAAATGGCTGTGATCTTCAAAATCACGAATGTTTTGGGGAAAACGCCGGCATCATTCTTGAAAAAGATATACCTGATTTTCTGGTTACACTTGGAAAAGAAGCAGCGAATTCCGGGCAATCCTTTGAAAAATGGTTTCCCGAACATATAGATAACGTAAAGAAACTTGCTGAAGAATTTACTGAAAAGAAAAACTGATCCCTTCACTTGGAAGCCTGGGCAGGGATGCTTTGAAGGGAATACTTTAATCTTCCCTTCAAAGCATCCCTGCCCAGCTTTTTTGTTTGTAACAGAACTGACCACAGCCAATCTTTTTATTTTGATCGTTCTGCAGCCTCATTAATTAATCCGACAATAATGTCAATGGCATTATTCATGGGACTCTGACTCATTGCTTCAATATAATCCTTTTTGTGTCTGAAGACATACTCAATAGCCTCCATAAGGGAATCATCTGATAAATCTTCTTCCCTAAGAAGGCAGCTGTACCCCTGACGTTCAAATGACTGGGCATTCAGAATCTGATCTCCACGGCTGGAAGCCGCTGGAAGCGGGATCAGAATTGCAGGCTTTTTCAATGCCAGGAGTTCACAAATAGCATTGGCACCGGCTCTGGATATAACAACATCTGCAGCATCTAAAAGATCACTCAGTTCTTTCTTAATATATTCGAACTGAACATAGCCCTGCGTACCGTCAAGAGACGGGTCCAAATTACCCTTTCCACACAAATGAATAACCTGATATTTCTTGAGCAATTCAGGAAGCAGCTTGCGTACCGCATTATTAATAGCTACTGATCCCAAACTGCCTCCAATAATAAGAATAACCGGTTTATTAATACTGAAGTTGCAAAAATCCAGACCATTAAGCCGATTCCCATCGAAAAGTTCCTTTCGGATGGGGGAACCTGTAAGTACAGCCTTACCTTCCGGCAAATACTTTTTCGTTTCCGGGAAATTACAGCACACCTTATAGGCTGACGGTATACTTAGTTTATTTGCAAGACCAGGCGTCATATCTGATTCATGAATAATCGCGGGAACTTTACAGTGTTTTGCGGCCATAACAACCGGAACAGAGACAAAGCCGCCTTTTGAAAATACCACATCCGGTCTGATCTGTTTCATAATCCGTTTTGCATCAAACAAACCCTTCAGCACTCTGAATGGATCTGAAAAATTTTTAAGATCAAAATACCGTCTAAGTTTTCCTGAAGATATTCCATAATAAGGAATTCCATATTCCTCAATCAGTTTTCTTTCAATACCGTTATGAGAACCAATATAATAAATTTCATAGCCCTCTTTTTTCAGTTCCGGAATCAATGCGATATTCGGCGTAACATGACCTGCAGTTCCGCCTCCTGTCAATACAATTTTCTTCATACAATACCGCCTCCCGTCATTTACTCAGTTTTCCGCCTTATAATTTTTTAAAGCCTTTGCCAACTGATCCGGACATGAGGTTCCGCGTCCACCGCAGTTAATGCCCTCAAGTTTTGAAATCACATCATCTACATCGCAGCCAACGACCATCTTAGCCAATCCCTGGGTATTTCCCTGGCATCCGCCAATAAACTGACAGCTTACAATTTTATTATTTTCCACTTCGAATTCGATCGCCTTGGAACATGTTCTTGAAGTTGTATATCTCATTTTTTCTACCTCTTTCTCACTCTTTCCGGAGTAAAATCCGACTGAAATTTATCCGTCAAGAATTTTGTTGTAATATTTCTTTCAGTTATTATAACAGATGTATCCAATGAAGACCAGACCATAATCATACTTTAATGAATAATAACACTATATTCACTTTATACTAAAAAAATGCTAGAATATTATAACAATGATTAACAATGAAGGAGAACACCAATGAGAACAATTGGAATTATCGGTGCAATGGAAATAGAAGTCACCGAATTAAAAAACAGAATGCAGATTCAAAATATTACTTCGATTGCGTCAATGGATTTTTGCCAGGGAAGTTATTATGGGAAGAATGTCGTAATTGTACGCAGCGGTATTGGAAAAGTTAATGCCGCCATATGTGCTCAAATACTTATTGACCGTTTTCAAGCGGACATCATCATCAATACAGGGATCGCCGGCAGTCTTCAGGCCGACATCGACATCGGCGATATTGTGATCTCCTGCGATACCCTTGAACATGATATGGATGCAACTAATTTCGGATATCCTCTGGGAACAATTCCCCAGATGGAAAACTCGATTTTTAAAGCAGATGACCAATTAATTGCGCTGGCCAAAACATCCTGTACAACGGTAAATCCCGATATTCATACCCATATTGGCCGTATTGTCAGCGGAGATCAATTTATATCCGATCATAAGAAGAAAGACTTTTTAAAAGAAAACTTTAAAGCCATGTGTACAGAGATGGAAGGCGCTGCAATCGCTCATACAGCCAGCCTTAATCACATACCATTTGTAATTATCCGGGCAATTTCTGACAAAGCAGATGGCAGTGCACATATGGACTATCCTGAATTTGAAGCCAAAGCTGCCTTACACAGCTTTAATCTGATCGATTCTATGCTCCAAAATTTGCATATTTAAATTTTATTTTACCGGCTGTCCTAAAGGGCAGCCGGTAAAATAATATCCGACAATCTTCACAGCTGTGCTTTAATTGCCTCGGCCTGTTCTTTCAGTTCTTCCGGAGTCGATGTTCCCGGTCCCCATACAACACCTTTTCCCTCATATCTGGGAATTAAGTGCATATGAAAATGAAACACCGATTGCCCTGCAATTTCCTCATTATTCTGTACTACATTCATCCCATCACAATTTAAGCCCTTTTTTATAGCTCTGGACAGTTTTGCAGTAAAACAAAAAACTTTAGCCGCAGTCGCGTCATCCATATCGAATATATTCCGACAGTGTTTTTTAGGTATGATCAGCACATGTCCCCGATCAATCGGAGAAAGATCCATAATCGCCCGAAATTCTTCATCTTCGTAAACCGTTGTCGAAGGAATGTCACCTCGAGCTATCTTACAAAAAATACAATTATCATCCATAATTGAACCTCCGTAATGTCTTTTTCCTATTATTTTAGCTGACTGATTTATATATTTCAAGTTTTTTGTCTAATAGAGTCAGGGAATTATATTTGAACACTCTGCCGCCCCCATGGTACATTAATTTCGTACCAAATTCACTCTCATTAAGTAAAGGACGGATCAAAATGCAGCAATCCAAAAACTACATATGCGAACAAACACCGGATATTATTAATATTGTTCAATTTACCCATGAAGTTCGCAACCCACTGACATTAATTGACAGCACGCTTCAGCTTTTAAACTACAAATACCCTGATCTCCAAAAAGATGATCTATGGAATCAGCTTTTTGGGGACGTGGATTATCTAAAACAGCTTACAGCATCACTGGCTAATTACAACAATTTTGAGCAAGTCAGCCTCTCAAACACAAATATAACCCGGCTTCTGGAAAACATCGTAAAAACATGGCTTCCCATCGCTCAGTCCCAAAATAAACATCTGATTCTTACCACATCTGAAGATATTCCTCTGATTTCATGCGACGAAATCAAAATACGTCAGGCTCTGATCAATCTTATAAAAAATGCATTTGAAGCCACGGAAGAAAAAGGTACTATAGAAATCAATACACGCTTTAGCAATAAAAGAATTATTATTTCTATTAAAGATAACGGCTGTGGCATTGCAGAAAAAAATATGGATTCCTTATTCCAGCCTTTGATTACCCATAAAGCCAACGGAACCGGCGTCGGCCTTTCTATTACCCGAAAAATTATAAATGCACACCAGGGCTCCATTCGGGTTTATTCCAGAGAAAATATTGGAACAAAAGTCATTGTGTCTCTTCCGCTTTCTCAAAAATAAATTCAGTATCTGAAAATATAATGCTGTCCCCTTCTTTTAACATCATCGGCTGATGTGGTTTAATCATTTCTCCATTAATATAAGTTCCGTTGGAGGAATTTAAATCAGTCAGCCGATACTCCCTTCCGTAAAGATCTATCCGTGCATGTCGTCTGCTGACTGTTGAAACAGGAATGCAGCAGCAGGGATCTCGTACATCTTTTCCAATAATCGCAGGAAATTTATGAATATGAAGATCTTCACAGTTTTCCCTTACCAGGCTTTTTAATAAAATATCAGGGTTCTGTTTTTGGAGCAGAGTTGTTTGTGCACTGTTTTCCTCTGAACGAAATAAATCCCCCTTCATATTCTCATAATCTATATAATCATCCGATTTCCAGAATTCATCTTTTTCCTTATCCCTGCGCTTATAAATCCGCAAAGCATTGACTATAACGATTAAAAGACAAGCAATCAGTACAATACATAGCACTGGGATCATATAAGCAGCGCCCCAAAAATAAATGATTAATAATCCTGATATAACAGCAATACCCAAAATAATACCAGATACTTTAGCCACCCAGTCCCATCCCACAAAGCCTGATGCAGCCGAATTTCCCGCCTGCGCCTCATTATAGCGGTCAAAATCATCCATCGTTACACCACTTTGAGTCTGCGCCTCGCACGTCGGTACAGCATCTTCTTTATACAATTTATTGTCATAGAAACTTTGAGCACCATACCGATCTTCTGAAGGATCATCGCCGACCTTAGCCGCCAGTTCATCTTCCCCTGCTTTCTTATGCGCCTCCTTTACAAAATACTGAAGATCTTTGATCGTTATGCCCTCTTTGCACACCCAGTTATAAAAACCATACGCAAACACAACGGACTGCTGGCTTCCATAATCCATACTTTTCATAAAAAACTCGCCCAGGTTTTTTAGCTGATCACAGATCTTCAAGTGCCGTCCCGGTAAATATATAAATAAAATTTTTTTCTTATCAGGACTCAGGAAAATAAAATCAGCCTCTAAAACAATATTATTTTCATCCATCAAATAATCATACATAGATTCAAGCGCCTTAACGATTGCGTCCAAAATCCCCATCATCAGAACATCCGTCAGCTGATTTCCTGACATACGTTCCAAAGACATCATTCCAGTAACATCATAATAATACTGTATTCTTTCATCGGTTGTTCTCAGCTGAAAGGGAGCCAGCATATGAATTTCATTATTTTCCAGTATATGTATCTCAAAAAAATCTTCTTTCATACCACCCTCAGGTGCATCTACAATAAGGTATGAATGATAAACTTTTTCGACAAGCTGCGCATTAAGCATACTACTCAATCACCTCTTTTAGCAGATCCATATGATAAATCAGATGTCGTTCAAATGTCCTTTGAGCCTGAGCCCTGTAACTGACATCCAGCAAACTTCCAAGATCATTAAAAATATGGTCTGACAGAGGATTGGCAGCAACATCCCACTGAACATTATAACTTTGCGTAAGTGTATTATGGCGAATCTGTCCTCCAAAATTACTCACAGACAGCATCAGCATTTGTCCACACAACTCTTTATAATACTTCTGATGAATATAAGATAAAATACTATCCTCATCCTTGGGTACCAATGATGCTGCATTTTCCACCGCAGCCCAACTGCACTCCTGAGCAGCCCTGGCCGTATAAATTTTTATAACGCATAAATCATGGATATAAAAAATACCATATAAAATCACACAAAATATAACAATCAAAAATGGCATAACCATTGAAGCCTCCACGGTATAGCTGCCTTTGTACTTTTTCATAAGATCCATCCTCCGATATAGGCCATTGTGTAAAATGGCACAAACGGAATACAGGAATGGCACCTCAGTTTTCCTGTCAGCAAACCAACACATGAAAATATAAAAATCAGCATTAAGCTCCATATAAAAATACGAAAACTTAAAATCCCGCCTGTCATTAGACCAGCTCCGAAAACAACCATGCCGTCCCCTATGCCAATTCGCCCTCCTGTAACTTTCCCCAAAAGCAGCAGGACAGCTCCAGGAGCCGCTCCCATACACCAATGAATCATTTCAATATGATCCTGTCTGCCGGATATAATGAGATAAAATTCCTGTAAAACACATAATCCAATGCCCATCATTACCATAAAACCAGCATGAATTTTTCTGTTTCTCAGATCTTCTGCAGACAACACCATAAGTACCAAAAGTCCGGCTCCAAATATAAACCATTTCACAAAATACACCATCCTTCGTTATTCTGCTTCATTCCTTTATATTCAATCATCCTTTCATCTATCTTTTGCATCTGCTGCAGGGCGGCAGCGCACAATCCTCACTTAAAACCATTTCATAGACCGTTCTTTTAAGGCCGCTGCAGTTTGTACTGCTGTGGTAGCGATTACCTGTATGCGTAATATAGACCGAATTATATGTGCCACTGGCCGCACCACACAGCTCACACGGATAATATTTTGCTCCCTGCTCATTTCTTATCTGTGAAATTTCATATGCAGCTGCTACATTCAGTTCAATGTCTATATATGCACAATCCCTGCTGCGATGATATACTACACCATTTTCAGCTACATAAACAATTTCCTTTTCTGACGAATCAGGATCGCTATGTTCTGAATGATCCTCTCCCCCAATCCATGCTCTTGTCACAATTCCCTGACGAACACAAACCGGTGACAGGCCAAACCAATTAAACATTGGATCCACATGATAACTGACCAGTAAATTCATTTTCCCTTCAGCTTTATTGTACTGTGTGCCTCTATAGTCGATTCCCAGGTTTCCTCCGGAAACATTATTTAAAATATTCCGTTTCTGATTGAACTGCAAAAGCAGTTCTGGAAAAATCATATCCTCACTAAAATCATCGCTGTAGCCATAGACAGCCAACGCATTGGCAGCCGAAGCCAGAGACCGGAAAATCTCCTGCTGAATATTCATAGTGAACGAAAAACTAACCAATGCCATAACGCCCATTAAAAATAATGGGAATGCCACTGCAGCTTCCACAGTCATTACGCCCTCATATAAAAATGGAGTGCAGCAGAATGCCCTTTTCCTGCAAATAATAAGCTTCTTAATGAATGAGTTAACACAATAAATAAATTTTAATTTGGCTTGGGCTTGCCGAGGCGGTGGGGTTTGGAGAGACCACTTAATTATTCCGCCTCCTTTGTATGGTTTATTGAAAAAGGGCACTCAGCACCACTCCATTTCTATATAAGATACAACTCATCAACCTAATAGGAAACAGGACGCAACACATGATGAACATACTCAGAATTAAACGGCCCGGCCATAAAAAATGGATTAAATTCAAAATCTGCACATACTGTAATTCCAAAAGCACAATTGCTCATAGAAAAGGTGTCCTCACCTTCATCAAGCCTGACATTGGCCTCCATCAAATTCAGCATTCTGGAAATCTTTCGTTCTTGCGGAGTCATTAGCATAAATAAAGTAAGATAATTTTCATAAGAAAGGCCCTTATCATGCCCTTCCGCTCCGGAGCATTGATCTAATTCTTCCACCGTAATTTCAGCCAGACGTTCCAGCGATAAATTCCACTCCCCATCACTTTTTAAAACTGGAACCATTCCTCCCCGAATCAGTGTTTTGCAGTCCACAATAGCCTCAGCATAACTCCAGGCACAAATGATAAGCAACGTAATGATTTCCGTAAGAAACGGCATCAGTACCATGGATGAAAGAGCGGCCGCCACCCCTCTGGCAGCTGAAACTTTAGATGAGGAATTATAAATATGGGTTATGTTAAGAATCATTCGAAAAAAGATCAGACGGTTAATCACAGATTTTAAATTTAAAGCATCACTGCTCTGACCCGAGATCATATACTCAATTTCATACTGAAGTGCTGTTTTGGCGGATAACTTTCCTTTATCTGCTGCCGAAGAAGATGCCTTTACCATACCATCTGACGCATTTTTGAAGAATTCTCCAATATAACAATCAATCACAAGATCCTCCGTTTTCTGTCCCGCAAGATCCTTCAACGTCAAATGAACATCATCCAACTGATCTGTAATATCACTATATTTATCAAAGCCTCGGATTTGATCCACCACAGGCTCCGGTGCTGCAAGATTCGACAACTGCTTCGGGTCTATCTGAGCATCTGAAACATTTCCTTCCATTACAAGATTAAGAATTGGTGACTTGAGCATTTGAGCAATACTTTTTCTGGGATCCTTTACGGTTGCACCTTCATTACTGCCTTCCTGGGATATTTGAGTTTCATCTGTATCCTTTCCATCGAACTGAGATTCATTTTGCTGCTGCTCATATTCTTGCACCTGTTGTTGTGCACTTTTCCCGGAATTTGTCAATTGTTGGGACAACTGCTCTTTTTGTGTCTGTGTATCCGGAACATGACTGCCCTTTATCATCGAAACAAACTGCCCCAGATATTCTTCCCCTTTATAATATTTCATATAATCTATTATCTGAGCTTTCAAAAAGCCAAAATCTTCATCAGCAACTGAGATCTGATCTGTGACGGTTACGGAGGCAAGTTCGGAACTGAACCATTTGGTATAATTTGAAGAATAGCCTTTCAAATGGCCGCAATTTTCAGATATATAAGACTTGAGAAATGGCAGATCCTCTCCGCCCCGCTCAACCATCAACAGACCATATCTGCTTTTTATGCTTCGATTATATTGAGACATATAGGCCTGAGCAGAAATCTGACAGGCAGTCTCTGCCTGCATACGTATGGCTGATACACGTATAGCTTCCATAGAAGATAAAACCACAGCGATCACTGTCATCAATATAAGACTTAAAAATACAGTCATATAGCCGTTTTCCCTGTTGGGCTTTTTCATACAGATGAACTCTGGGAAGATATTTTCTTAAAAATCGACTGTACAATAGAAGTCAGCTGTTCCTTAAAAATTAAAACAAGGGAAATCAAGACGACCAGGATTAAAATAATTTCTACGACTGTGACACCATCTTCTTCTCTCATAAAGCACTTTAAATAATTCATACAACGCCTCCTTACATCATAAATTTACATTAGAAAAGTTTTTAATTTTGTGCTGATCAGAAATGCTTTTTATCAGGCATAATTCATCGCCATAAAAGCGGGAACAATCACAAGGAGCATCACAAGAACCAATAGCAACATCATTGGCGCCAACAGCTTAACTCCCAATTGTTCTCCCAACTTTCTGGCATTTTCCTTTCTCAGCAGCATAGCCTCATCAGCAGCTTCTGTTAATATACGACCTGATCCTCTTGCCCCTATTTTTATATTCTGAATCAAAAGGGATGAAAACTTAAGATACTGTCCAAGACCACATCGCCTTCCAAAATCTTCATAAGCCTTTACTTCTGCTGTCCCATGCTGCATTTGGTGTAAACATACAATCATCTCTTCATAAACATAATGCTCCTTTCCATATTTTTTCTCATACTTTTCGTAATCTCCTACAATCTTTAGCCACGCTGCCCTTGTAGTCATTCCAGCCCCCAGCAGCAGAACAAATTTATGTACCAATACAGGATAATCAAATTCCAGCTGGCGATCTCTAAGCTTAAGCTGCGCTTTGACCTGATCCCGCGCTCTCACACTAAGCAGAATAATAAGCAGCAGACCACCTAATGTTATATATCTTCCATAATGCGGCAGACTTTCTTTCCATATAACCGGCTGTTCATCCAAACGCTTAGGCAGCTCTAAATATTCACCCTGTATTCCGGCCGCATCCTGCTGCCTAATCTTTTCTTCCAGTAATTGTTCCGGTGTCGGTGTATGTCTGGGTGCCGGATACACCGTTATATTTAAAGGATATTCCCATGTTATATCTTTATAAGTCATCACCGCTGTAACCTGGGTCTTAGATGGCTGTTTGAGAGAATCATTCTTTACCTCGCCTTTCATACCAATCAGTGCATAATCTCCACACCTCCACTGAACAGCCACCGGATAACCTTCAATCTCTGAAAAAAAGTTTAAAGGACATGTAACGTTATCCAAAGACTGATTCTGTCCTATAACATTTGAAGTAATATAAGTTTCACAATAGGCCTTCATCTTTTCCAGCTGATCGTCCGTATACCTGCGCTCGCTGACTGTAATATCCATCGTCTTTTCTTCTTCTCCTAACCGGGCAATCAGTTCAACACTTCGATCCCCCTCTCCATATGTATTGCGGCGAATCACCATACCTTCCTGCAGTATATTCACCGTTCTTCCATACGTGATTGCAATAGCGGAAACCATATTTACAAGCAGCAGCCAAAACAATATTTTGCTGACTCTGTATGTAGCCGTCTGACGGCAAAGATACTCTGCATTTCCAGTAGGATACAATTTCTTAAGGTCTGTCCTTTGGCCAGCCATAGACTCACTGGGGAACCGACTGATGACAAGCTGTGCAAAGGGATAAAATATAATCGCAGCACCAATACGTTTTCCTTCCCCCTTCCTCCGTTTAAATAGATTTTTGCCATTGATCGCCTTATTTTTTTTCGTGTTTTTTAAACACCAGGGGATAACTGCAGCTAAAATTAATCCTGCAATCATTGTACAATTTAAAACAATCATGTTTCCTCCCATTTCCGTGGTATCCATTCTGTAAACAGTTTAATCAAAAATGAACTTCAAGCATAGAATTCCCCCATAATACCGCTGCTCCATAAATACACAGACATACCGTCATTTTAATAATCCCCACCGGATTACCATATAAAACATCCATAAATCCCGGAGAAAAAAATCTCATATAAACAACAATGGCTACAGGCACAATACTCATTAATCTGAATTCACTTTTTTTACCGGCAAGCATTGCATGAATTTCATTTTCTCCTTCTATTTTATCTCTGATGGTTTCTACACTGTTTTTAATAATCGTGGTCATGCTTCCACCGCTTCTTTTGGCAATCATAACAATCTGAGAGAAATTCCTCAGATCCTCAAGCCCGCTCCTTAATGCAAAATCTTCGATACAGGCCTCAATTGTAAAATTTACTGACATCTTTCGTTTGATTTCGGTAAATTCCCGGACAATGTCATCTGATAAAGTGTAATTAATCAAAAGATCATCCGCAGTTTGTTCAAAAGCCCGTTCAATCGTACTTCCTGCTGCAATAAATGAATATAAAAGAATAATACTATCCTTAAACTGTATCCTCAGAGTCTCCTTACGTTTTTGTATTCTTTTCTTTTTTTCAATATGAGTCAGTACAGCCATACCTGGAAAGGCTAAAATCAGTCCCCAAAAAGTATCATAAAACAAAAAGCCTGCACCCCCGAAAATTACCAGTGCTTTCAGAAAGATCATCATCCGGTCTTTTTTTGCAAGAAAGCACTGATGATAATCGTATAAATCTTTTTTTCCGGATTTTTTTGCATTACGCATCCCCTGCACTCCGTTCAGAACCAGCGTACAGACCTGCGGCTTTTAATTTTCTGGTATTTTTCAGAGAATTTCCTGTTGCGCGCAAAA
Organism: uncultured Lachnospiraceae bacterium; assembly: GCA_905199445.1. Lineage (GTDB taxonomy): Bacteria > Bacillota > Clostridia > Lachnospirales > Lachnospiraceae > Catenibacillus. The sequence goes on from CAJKGK010000008.1 coordinate 28,015, forward strand.
CCCCCATCACCTTTGTCTGTTCTCCGTTATAGTTTGTATTTTCCGAAATTATCGGCAGCTCCTCAAATCTATAGAGCGGATTATATTGGATCTCTCCATCTATGTAATCGCCGATTTCAACAATCTCCAAAACTTTTCTCGTCTTGTCTCTTAGCCTTCCCAGATGAACAACAATATCCAGCGACGAGGCAATCTGTTTGCGTATCGCTTGAAGGGGAATATCCGTGCCCATTAAAATCATCGTTTCCAAACGGGAAATCATATCTTCCACAGAATTTGAATGTCCGGTGCTCAGACTGCCGTCATGGCCGGTATTCATCGCACTGATCATATCTATGGCTTCCGGGCCACGGATCTCTCCCACGATAATTCTATCTGGACGCATCCGCATTGCAGACTTTATCAAATCTCTTATTGTAATGGCATTCTCTCCGTCGGCATCCGCATTTCGGACTTCCAGCCGAACCAGATTGGCAATTCCCTGAATCTGTAATTCCGCAGAATCTTCAATCGTAATAACCCTCTGGTCCTTTGGTATATAACCGGCCAGTGCATTCAGCATGGTTGTTTTTCCCGAACCGGTTGAACCGGAAATAAAAATATTATATCCTGCAAATACAAGCCGTTCCAGCAAGGCAGCCGCATCCTCGCTGACCGCTCCCCATTCTACAAGGCGATCCATCGTCACAGGATCTTCCGAAAACTTACGGATCGTCAATATAGGGCCATCAATGGCAACCGGCTTTAAGACAACGTTCACTCGAGATCCGTCATCTAACCTGGCATCTACAATGGGAGAGGCTTCATTCACCTGGCGGTTGGAACGCGATACAATCTGCTGAATCACATCTTCCAGTTTTTCTGTGGATTCAAATTTCTTGTTCCATGGATAAAGACATCCGCCCTTTTCATAAAAAATCCGCCCACCACCATTGACCATAATCTCTGTAATCTCCGGATCATCCAGAAGTTCCTGAAGCAAATCCAGCCGTCTGATAGCATTAAACAGTTCCTGCTTAATCGTCAGTTTTGTCACAACACTCATATAGGTTTCCTGACTTTTATCATGAATAACGGACTCTATAATTTCCATAATCTCATCATCCGTATACTCCGCCTCCGGGAGCAGCTGACGTAATACGTCTTCTTTCAGTTCTTTTTTTAATTCAAAATAATCCATAGCAATCTCACCTGTCCTCACTCAACGGATGCGCCGCCAGCCGGCAGCATCTCCAAATGCCCGGTAATATTCTGTCTTCCCATAAATTCCAGCATGGCGCCAAATTTTTGTGCTTTACTTTCCTCTCCGTCATGCTTTGTAGCGGTTATAAGCAGCACCCTGCTGCAAATTTCCAGAATAGACAAGCCAGGCAGTGTGTTTGCAAAATTTAAAATAATCCTGTCATATCTGCTTTTTTTCTGAAGTAAATCCAACCAGTAAATCCATTCCTGTTCACCGATTTCCCATAAATCATAAGGATACTGTGCCAGTTCAAGAACATCTGCATTTTTTTCATGATATACACAGCTATCCATCTTTAGAACAATGCCCGGGTTCATCTCCTTAATCCAGCAAATCAATTCTGAAGACCGTCCGGTACGATCACCGGAAAACTGCTCAAAACTAATATAGAGTGTACTGCCAACCGGCAGTCCCTGTACAAGACTCCAGGATGCCACAGATGCCTGCTGCGAAGAAAAATCCGGTGCATAAATCCCAATCACTTCAGCGTACTTCTTATCTCCGGTTTCTGAACCTTCATATTTCCCGATACTGCAGGCCAGCTCCAGAAGTCGGTTGTAAATATTACGGGCAGACTGATACTTATTAAGCCGCTGTACTGGAATATCCTGAAAATAGTCCTGAAACATGGGCCAATAATCCCCACAGCCTTCATCAAGATACACCGCACCGCTCCAACGTTCCGGCACAAAAACCTGCGCCCTCTGTACATCGGTATATTCCTGCTCAGCCTCCATAAGCAAAGCTGTTGTGACCAGAAGAATCCCTTTGTTGACAGACGCAGCCTTTAACGGGGATGCTTTTGTAAAACTGCGGATTGCAAACGGAGAGCCCGGACGATTCTGAACATAACTATTAAGCCGCTCAAGATAAGCCTGATCCGGATCACCTATACAAAGAATAATATTTTTCACAATGCCTCCTTCCTCAAAAATATTTGAAACTCAGAGAAAACAAAACACCAAGGAATATATACAGAGAAAAATGTAATGTCTCACCCTTTTTCTTCTGTTTAAAATCATAATAAGGGAAAATTTTACGAGTTGTACCGATATGATAGATATACTGCGTAAAATAACGCAGCCGCTCAAAGAAAATACCATATTTTATCATAAGAATAAGAGAAACAGCGGCGGCTGTAACAAAGGCAGCCACGATGGCAATCAAAATCCTGCTGGCCCCTATATAAGTCCCGGCCATCATCAGCAATTTCACATCACCCGCTCCCGTCATTTTTAAAATATGTAATAGAAAAAGAAGTACAAAAGGCAGTATAAAGCCAGTCAGAGAATAAGCCACTCCGCCGGGTCCGCTTTTGATCACATGAATGCCGATCCCAACGCTACTACCGGATAATATGAGATAATTGGAAATATGGCCTGTGGAAAAATCATCGTATACGGCAACAGCCATCAATATTAACAGCGCAATGTCATCTCCATACAATATAAAATCACACAACCCATCACCTGTCCTTTATAAACTTATCTGGGAACTATAATCGAATCGATTCGAAATGAAGAATTACTTTGTAAGATGATTATATACCCTGATTCCGGAAAATGTAAAGCCCCCAATTTAAGTTTCCATCGACACAATTCGACAATCTATGGGGGATTCAATCCCCCATAGAGCGCCTTTGATCGAGCCGCCGCAGAGTGATCGGCATTCCATGGCCTGATTGGCTTATCTCAATTTGATTGACTATGGCCGGCTTTATGGCTGTTTACCTGATACGCATTTGCCGGATCAGCATTTTCTCTGGCAGGCTGCATCTTTTCCACCCCTGCCCGCACCTTTTTCTTTTTAGTCGGCTTCACATAATCAAATTCAAAGGCTAAAACACCGTAAGCCGGGACATCCATGCATATGGAATAATCTTTCCAGTCCCACGGTTCTTCCGCTGCCACCCTTTCCTGAATTTTAAACCGTCCGCTTCCGCCATATTCCGGAAGATCACTTGTAAATACCTGAGTATATTTTCCGGGACACAGAACACCAACCCTGTGGTTTTCATACACCACCGGAGAAAAATTAAAGTGAAACAGCAGGCACTTCTTTTTACTGCGGCTCATTCTGCAAAAGGTAAGCATATTATGAGCCGCATCTGCACCGTTGATCCATTCAAACCCCGCTTCCTGGCAATCCTGCTCAAACATAGCCGGCCATGCACTGTACATATGCAAAAGATCCCGCATATAATTATTCATCTGTCTGTTTTTCTTCTCATGATCCAACAGAAACCAGTCCAGACTCCGCTCCTCGCTCCATTCTCTGAACTGGGCAAAATCCTGCCCCATAAATAAAAGTTTCTTTCCAGGATGTGCCATCATTAACCCATAGGCAGCTCTTAAATTTCCAAACTTATCTTCCAGCTCTCCCGGCATTTTGTTAATCATGGAGCATTTAAGATGAACAACCTCATCATGGGACAGCACAAGCATAAAATTCTCACTGAATGCATAAGAAAAACTAAATGTCAGCTCATTATGATGATATTGTCTGAAATATGGATCAGTTTTCATATACTCCAGAAAATCATGCATCCATCCCATATTCCATTTATAGGTAAATCCCAATCCGCCTTCCTCGGCCGGCCGGGATACCATCGGAAATGCCGTAGACTCTTCGGCAATCACCAGCGTTCCAGGATCTCTTTTGGCTACAATCGAATTCAAATGTTTTAAAAATTCAATCGCCTCATAATTCTCCCGTCCTCCGTCTTTATTGGGAAGCCACTGGCCGCCCTCCCGTCCGTAATCCAAATACAGCATGGAGGCCACGGCATCTACTCTCAGGCCGTCCACATGAAATTTTTCAATCCAGAATAACGCATTGGCCACAAGAAAATTCTTCACCTGAGGACGGGCATAATCAAATACATAGGTTCCCCAGTGGGCATGTTCCCCACGCCGCTGATCAGGATGCTCGTAAACAGCTTCCCCGTCAAATTTTCCAAGTCCGTGTGCATCCTTCGGGAAATGGGCCGGCACCCAGTCAAGAATCACACCAATCCCTCTCTGATGAAGGTAATCCACAAAATACATAAAATCCACGGCATCGCCGTATCTGGAGGTTGGCGCATAATATCCGGTTACCTGATATCCCCAGGAGCCGTCAAAAGGATGCTCAGCTATACCGATCAGTTCAACATGCGTATACCCCATATAGGTAACATAATCTGCCAATTCTGCGGCCAGCGCTCTGTAAGTTCTGAAACCACAGTTATTTCCGGTCTCATCCTTTTTCCAGGAACCCAGATGAACCTCATATACAGACATGGGGCGGCTGTAGGTATCCACAGATTTTCTGTTTTTCTGCCACTGTTCATCGGACCATTGCCAGTTGGACAGATCTGTAACCACCGAGGCGGTTTCAGGCCGCATCTGAGACTGATTACCATAAGGATCGGCCTTAAACAGTATATCCCCCCATTTTGTCTCAATAGCAAATTTATATAAATCACCTTTTTTTAAGCCGGGAATAAAAATATCGTAAATTCCGCTGTGATCGACACAAAGCATCGGATTGCGTCCCGGAAGCCAGGCATTAAAATCTCCGACAACGCTGACCGATCTGGCATTAGGCGCCCATACGGCAAAATATACACCGTCCGTACCGTTCTCACAGGCCAGGTGGGCACCCATTTTGTTATATATTTCATAGTGTGTACCCGCACCAAAAAGATAACGGTCCATCTCTGTTATTCTAAAATCATTCATCATTAATCCCTCTCTCTATTATTCCTGAAAAATCCGCATGATCCGTGCCCCGTTTCCTTCAACGGTCACATGCACAGCATGATCGGACAAGGTCACCAAACTGCCGTCCATCAGATCCATGCAGGACGATGCATGAAAGGGCAAACGAATATCTATTTCTGCGGCACTGGTGTCATTATTAAGTATGGTAATCACAGCCTGCCGGCCGCAAAAATCGCCGCCAGTTCCGGATCGGCCTACCCGTGCATAGGCATATTGCCTGTTTGTTAAAAATAATTCCTCGTATTTGCCGTCCCACAGCTCAGGGCACTGCCGGTGAATTGCTCCCAGCTTTTGAATCCATGCGGTAAGCTCAGGATTGGGATTTTCAAAATTCCATGGGTCAAAGGCCGGTCTGAGGGCATCATCTCCCCCATCAGCCTTACATCCGCTGATTCCAAATTCAGATCCATAATAAACCGAAGGAATACCAATAATTGTATATAAAAACGCATATACCGGAAAAAGATTCTTTTTATTTTCCAGTTTATTATATATCCGATCCACATCATGATTATCTGCAAAATTATACAGATGAGCATCCTTGCACAAACCATAATTTGGATCAAACAGACGGCGAATAGAATGGGCCATCTCAAAATAATTGTGTGAATTATGAGCCGAAAAAATACCTTTATGTAATTCATAATTTGTCACTGAATGCAGGGTTTCCTTATTTACCCATCGTCCATAATCACCGTGAATCACTTCACCCATGAGCCAGAACTCCGGCTTAATCTCATCTGCCAGGCTGCGCAGTCTGTGCATAAAATCAAAATCAAGGACATCCGCACAATCCAGCCGAATCCCATCAATATCAAATGTATCAACCCAGAAACGCACAACATCCAAAAGATAATCTTTAACCTGAGGATTAGCCATATTCAGCTTGGGCAGCTGAGCAAAACCTCTCCATGACTCATAACTGAAAGGATCACCAAAAGAGCTCTGACCATTAAAATCGACCTGACAATACCAGTCCTTTCCCCAAGATTCCCACTGCTGTTCCCTTAGATTTTTAAATGCAGGAAAATCTCTTCCTGTATGATTAAAAACACCGTCAACCACAACCCGAATTCCGTTCTCATGGCAGCGCTGTACCCATTTTTTAAAATCATCGTTGGTCCCCAGACGTCCGTCCACCTTTTTATAATCCGTTGTGTCATAGCCATGGGTCAGCGACTCAAACAAAGGACCTATATAAATCCCTCCAAAATTCATGATTTTCATATGTTCAATCAAACGGTTCAGACGCTCAAAACCGTCACCTGTACCTTTATAATCATTTTCTTTGCTGCACCCGCATAACCCCAGCGGATAAACATGATAAAAAACTGCTTTTTCATACCATGCTGACATTTTTTAAACCTCCATTATACATAAATTCCATGCAAAAACTGGTGAACAACCGAAAACGCCTGCTCATCGCTGATCTGCACATACCGCCCCTTTTCTGTGCTGAGCCAAAACAGCAGATAGTGATTCAGGCACCCGGTAAATGTCACTGCGTACTGCTCCTGACGACCATTCATATTGCCTACAATATCCGCCGCCTGCTCAAACAGCCTTGTAAATAACCGATGCTGATGGCTTCGTATCGGCGCAATGGCCCTGTAACTGTCTGTTTCCTCACCGGAATACATCATAGACATGACAAGTCGATAAAATTCTCTATTTTGAGAAGCCAATGAGAAGTAAATCTTTGCCACTCGGTATAGTGTCATCGGCAGGTCACCCTGATAAACCGCTGCCGCTTCAAGTTCACACTTAAATCCGGCATATCCGCTTTCCATAAGGCTCTCCAGAAGCCCGTATTTACTTCCAAAATAGTGATAAAGTGTGGGTTTTGTCACCCCTGCGCTTTCCGCAATTTCCTGAACTCCCACAGCATCATAGCCTTTCGTATAAAACAAATTCAATGCACATTTTAATATTTTTTCCCGATTATCCATAAACGCCTCCTTGGATTTACTATACCAAACGGTATAATACATGTCAAGAAAAAGTACAGGCAATGTGAAATCTCCACATTGCCTGTACTTTCTCTGCCTTATATATTTTTAAAATCATCTGCAATCAGCCTGAACATACTGGCTTCTTCGTATTTGTTATCTAAAACAGTCATAAAAAGATTTTTCATATTGCGTTCATCCAGGTTTGCAATGCCTCTGTCAACCACATTCATAACATCCTCATAGTTGACAACCTCACCCCGGTCCACATGGCGCTTGAAGTAATTTTTAAGCGCAATAGCCCCCTCCGGTGACAGCTCATAGCCCTTCTTTTCAATATAGCCCTTCGCCAGCGTCACAAGCTCCATCTCATTATATTTTGACACATTAATCACATTAAGAAAATGCCCCCGCAGCTCTCTATGTTTTTTCCAGAACTTGTGCATTTCATCCTGAAGACTTTCCAGGACAATAGCCACATCCTGATTATCGCTGCTCACAACCTTTTCAATAATAGCTACCGATTGATCGGAAAGCTCATCCGCCTGCTCGATAATCAGACAGCCGCCCTTAATTTTATTAAATATTATGGAAAAATCCTGACGGTTCAAGGCCTCGGCCTTGGCTCTGACAATCTTTTGCTTATCACAGATTCCGTATGTATTTAAGGCCTTAATAATTCCAATCGCAATCTGAGATTTTACAACTTTATCTCCGCTGAGTACAACAAAATTGATATCATATGGTGCAAGGACATCGTAATCGCTTCCGGATGTCTCAAATTGAGTAAAGGTCATCGCCAGCTGCTGATGCACATCCTTAACATTGGGAACCGTAGCAAAAGCATTGCGTACAGTTTCAGACATCGCCACATCGCTGCCTGTACCTGTGCGCTCTTCTCCTTCAGAAAAAAGCTGGGCCAAAAAGGCTTCATCCTCCTTGGAAACAGAAGGTACTTCATCGTCATCACCAATGATTTCATCTTCCTCATCCAGGTCATCTTCAAGCATATTGGTACCTGAAAGCCCACCGAAAACAGCCTGTTCCAGAAGGACATCGTCTGCATCCTCGGTCATCCCTTCCAGATCTTCCTCCAATTCCTCTTCCGGTTCGACTTCCGGTTTTTCTTCCGATTTCCAATCCGAAGTTTCCTTTTCAAAATCAGACATAATATCATCAAATGATTCTCCTGCCGGCAAAATTTCATCGGCAAAGTCATCATCGTCATCTAAAATAGCTTCATCCGAAATTTCCGCATCCAAAGCCTTCTCATCTGAAACGCTTTCAGATTCATGTGTAATTTTATGGATTCCGGAAGACGTTTTTAAAATATTTTTAAAATCCTGCATGGTGTCCAGAGCAGCATCAAAATTATCCGGCTCTCCTTCATCGCTCTGCGACTGGGGTGTGTCGATCACCTCGTCGATAAAGTCATCATCTTCGTCATCCAGATCCTTTTCCTTCAGGGCTTCCAGCGCCTGGGCAGCCTGGGTCATGGCATCAAACAGCAACCCTGTATTAGACATAGGCTTGGGATTTTCCGATATCCTCTCCTGAGACTGTTTTTCCAGAGCTTTTTCAATCATATCTGTATCTATCCCGGTTTCCACGCCTGCATATTCCAAAGCATTATAGGGGTTAAGCACTTCACGGGCAGCCTCCGTTTCCTGTACAGAAGCTTCGCGGGCAGCCTGCTGATCATCCTTGAAATCACGGGCAGCTTCCACCTCCACGGTTGTCATCTTAGGCATGGGGTCTCCGCTGAGCCTGCACTTAAGTTCAATCGCCTTGTCCACGTATTCGCCATGGCCAAACCACAGAACAATTTCATCGCACTCATGAATGCATTTCTGAGTATCTCCGGCGGCCTCATAAAGTGTTGCCAGCTCATAAGCCCATTCTTCCATATATTCATAGTCTTTCAGCTTTTCCAGGGTATCAATCAACACAGAAAGCCGCTCACCCTTGCCCTTATCCAAACGGTACCTTAAAATGTATCGATGTAAATCTCTGGACGCCACGGCAATAAATTCCTTATAGTAATATTCAGCCTCTGCATATTCACCCATTTCTATATACAGACTTGTAATTAAATCCAGAATCTTACGGCTTTTAGGAGATTTTTCATAGGCCTTTAAAAAAACCTCCTCTGCCGTCTGATACTGCTTCTCATGCATATAAACCTCACCAATCATACATAAAATCGGCGGATTTTTTATACGGCTGGCATCTACCCCTTTAACAACAGCCAAAGCGCCTGCATAGTTATCATTTAAAATAAAAGCCTTTACTCTTTTTACCAAATCTGCTTCTGATACTTTTTCCACGCCGTTTTCTGCCACTCAAATTATGATGAAGTCTCTGTACTTTAAGCTTCTATTTCTGTATATTTGCGCTTTGAGTGGACTCTCCTTTCTTTACATACTTTCGAATTTCCGTCTTTAAGCTTATCAGCAATTCCTCATATTCCTCTATTTGTTGTTTATATCTGCAAAGTCCATACAACCTGACAAAAAATTTATGGAGGACTGAAACCGTTTAAAATTTATATCATAAATTTATTTATCTTAGAGTTTAACACAGGTAACCTGAGTTTGACAATACCTTCGGTGCAGGCACCACCGTAATTTGCAGTCATACATCTGCCTGCCGGTTCAAACACATTTCCCTGATAATGGTTCGCTCATCAAAGGGCAGGCAATGGCCTTTAATCTCCTGGCTTGTTTCATGTCCCTTTCCCGCCAGAACAACAATATCACCTTCGCCTATTTCTTCCAGCGCTCCGGCAATCGCTGCTTTTCGGTCTTTAACAACAAGCACCTGATCCGGCGGACAACACAGACCATCCAATGTGGGATTTTCATCATATAATTGATGGATACCTTTTAAAATATCCTGAATAATCTGATCCGGATCTTCATATCTTGGATTATCGGTTGTAATAATGACTCTGTCCGCCAGCCGCACTGCAGCCTGCCCCATTCCAATCCGCCTTAAGGGTGAACGGTTGCCTCCGCACCCGAAAATACAAATCAGACGAGACGGATGGTAAACTCTCATGTTTTTAAGCACCGCCTCCAACGCTGTGCCGTTATGGGCGTAATCCAAAACAAATCGGCCCTTTTTCACGAAAGGCACAATCTCACACCGTCCGGGAATACACATATTTTCAAAAGCATGGTTAATAACTGCGTCATCAATATCAAAATGACGGGCAGCCGCAATCACAGCAAGTGCATTTTCCACATTATAAACCCCTGGTATGCCCAGCCTGAAATGTCCAAATGCATCTGATTCCCTGGTATTTTTCAAATCACGCATATCAAATGCCACACCCAGATGCTTTTGATCCTGCCATGGACGAATATGGCATGTTTGGGATAATTGATATGTTTCCAGAAAACACTGGTGTCCCTCAAGCGCCCGGCAAACATCCGGACCACTTTCGCCAATCACTGCAATTCCTGTACGGCACTGTCCAAACAGACGGCCTTTCCAGTACACATAATCATTAAAATCCCTGTGTTCCCCCGGACCAATATGATCCGGATAAATATTGGTTATAATGCCATAATCAAATAAAATTCCGTCAACCCGATGACACATGAGTGCCTGTGAAGAAACTTCCATAACCGCAGCCTGACACCCGTCCTGTACCATCATATCCAGATAAGCTTCCACAAGATAGGATTCTGGCGTTGTATTATCTGTAGATATTCGCCGCTTCCCCGTATCTACCCCAATAGTTCCCATAATGCCTGTAGGAATTCCTCCGGCTTCCAGTACCTTTTTCAGCATCCAGGCCACGGTTGTCTTACCCTTTGTGCCTGTAACTCCAATAACTTTCATTTTTTTTGCAGGGAAGCAAAACAGAGCCTTGGACATCTGAGCAAGGGCTTCCCTTGTATTATGAACTAAAATCACGGTGATCTTCCATGGCTGCCCTGCCGCCCAGACAGCAGTATAAGCATCTTGAACCACAATGGCTGAGGCACCGCCTTTTACAGCCTGATCAATATAATCATGGCCATCTCTTTGGCTTCCTTTCAGACAGACAAATACACTATCTTTTACAATTTTTCTGGAATCATAAATAATATCGCTTACAAATATATTTTCATTTCCTGTCATCAACTGATAGATGACAGATTTCAACAGCCAGGATAAATACATACACTCACATCCGAAAATTTCCTCTTTTTTTGTCAGACAAACAAAACCAGGGGACATTTTACTACATTATATGCGTAAAATGACACCCTGGTTCTTTACAATCTCAGATAAAGTCAAAAACTTCCTGTTCAAAATCAATTTTCACATATTCCAGTGCATCTGTCTCGATATTGGAATGATAGTCCACAACCACTGTCTGCTGTCGGTGATCAATCATCTTCTGTCCCAGCACATAGTTGACATCAAACCTTCCGGAAATAGCCGGTGTAGCGCCCCGAGCGGGAACAATCAGCTGAACATTATTAGCCTTGAGCAGTTCAAAAATTGGTTCCCAGATATAAATATCCTTTGCCGCTCCAAAAGGGTTATCAATAAAAATAACCTTTCCGGCCCGCACACCGTCGCTTCCTCTGGCATTCAGGGCTGAAATATAATTAATAACTGCAATCAAAAACTGAATATAAATCCCCTGGGACTGACCTGTACTTCCCACAGCTTCCTCATATCTTAAATACCGGCTCTGTTCCCGTATACGCTCCCGTTTGTAAAGATTCAGACGTATGCCGTTCATATCAGAAACAATAACAGAAAAAAGATTTTTCCAGCTCAGCTTCTGCCGGATGTATTTTAATTTTTCGTCATTATCTGTATAGGCATCCACTGTTGCCACAATCTGATCAATATAAGCCGACATCTGCTGACCATAAAATTCTTCACGCACATAGGGAATTTTCAGCTGAATCACCGGAAGCGGCTCACCGTCCTGCATGATCTGAGACAGTTTTGGAAAACGCTCCAGTTCGGTACGTATATCTATACACCGCTGCAGACACTGATTTTCAAACTGTTCCTTAATTTTGGTCATATCCTCAATGCCCCTGGATATCCGTCCTTTTTCCAGATCAATAATCTGAATTGTCTCCTGAATATGGTCTGTCAGTGTTTTGGTTTCATCCACTGTTTTGGGAAGCTGAACATAGGAAGAAATTTCATCAGCCAGTTCACAGGCATTCATGCGGTTAAGTTCTCCGGCAAGATTTAAACGGTCTTTTTCAAAGGCCTCCCGTTTACGCTCCTCTTCTCTGCCAAAACGCTCATACATTTCCGTCAGTTCTTCACAGCGCTTTTTCAGATTAACGCTACCGCTGTAAAAATCTTTGGTCAGATTAAAATTCACTTTAACTGTACGAATCAACCGTTCCAGATCCTTACGGATATCCTCTGCAGCCTTCAGCTCCTTTTCAAGCCGCTCCTGTTCCAGACCAGATGCACTGTACTTTTCATTTATCGTCTGAAGTGCCGCCTGATTTTCCCGAATAAAGCCACCAAAATCTTTATTTTTCAGTTCAATCTCGGTATAGCTTCCATATTTTTCTTCAATCACCGAAATGGCATTTTCCACATTTCCAAACAACCGATCCCGGCTGACCCTGGCCGCTTCAGCCATTTCGTCCAGTTTGGCAAGCTGCTCCGTCACCTGGGAAAGCTGCTCCCGCAGTGCTTCCAAATCTGCCTGAGAAGTCTGCATGCATTCGCCCTGCTCATAAAGCGTCCTCAGTTCATCTGCAGACACACTTCGCTCTGTGATTCTCTCCTTTATGCGCGCCATCGCCATTTCATAGCTTTGAGCCAGTTGTTTTTTATCTTCAAAATCTGTATGTTCTTTTTCAAATACCTGACGTATGCCACAAAATCCGGCATGAAGTCCATCACTGTCCAGGCCCTCAAAATCACTGTCATTTTCGACTTTCTCTCCTGAAACAGCATAAGCACTGTACATTTCATCCCACAGCTTTTCCTGATTCTCTTTAAGCCGTGAAAAATTATCCAGTTTTTCATTGCAGGAGCGAATTTTGTGTTCAAGTGCCTCTGTCATCCCCTCCGACTGAGCCAGTCTTGCCTCACAGGAATGCTTTTGCTCTCTGGCCACCCTTAATGCTTCATTAATTTCGTCCAGATGTTGCTCTGACTCCCATACAGATATAAGCGTCTGCTCATCAGCTGCCAGCACCTCCAGCTGTGCATTTGCATCAGCAATCTGCTTCTGTGTCGCCTCCATGGCACCTTTTAGAGCCTCACAATGTTTCTCGAATTCTTTTTTCTCCAGTTCAAGCGCATGAAGTCTTTTCTCCTCTGCTTTTGCAGCAGCTGCGTTTTCCTCATATTTAACCTCATATTCCACAAGGAACTGACCCATATACTCAATATCCGACATATAGGTTTTTTCATTATCCAAAAGACGTTTTTGCCCTGCGCCCAGACGGTCAAGCTGGGATTCCAAAGATGTAAGTTTTGAGGATAAGGTCTCCGAATCATAATACAGCCGTCCGTCTCCGGAAACAAAAATAATGTGGCCATTTTCCGGAAACAGGCAGTCTCCCAAAACAGCATCCAATCCAAGAACAGGAATTGTATAAGCACCAAAATCTTTTGTATAAAGGATTTCATCCTCGGCAATCTTTGTAAAATTATCCTTTACAATCACAGACCACGGCAAATACGGCATTTTTTTCAGCAAAGCCTGACGTCCTTCATTGTCCAGCCCGCAGATATAGTCGCTTCCCGGAATGCACGTTGCCCCGTGCTGTCTGCGTATATAATTAATTAATTCCCGCTGTCCGTCAGAAATTCTGGACGGATTGCCTCCCCGCAGTGCCTCAATCTGGCTGCGGATTAAATCTGTCTTTTGTCCCAGATCATAAATATCCAGAATAACTTTCTTATAACGTTCGTAAATCGCATCTCTTAATTCATAGTAGTTGCCGGCCTTATAAACATCCCGCAAACGATCAGCCTTTATCTTTTCATGCTCATATGCCTTAAAAAATCCTTCGATTTCAGCCTTTTTCTGGTGAACGGTATCTATTAGAACACCAATACTTTCCAGACGCAGCCTGCAACTTTGAATTTCATTATACAGATGATCCAGCTGACCTTTATCTTGCATCACGGCATCCTTAAGGGTACGCTGCCTTGCCCTGTTTTTCTTAAGCTCTTTTTCACTGCCTTCCACAAGCAAAGAATTTAACCGGCTTCTAAGCTGGGTAAGGTTCTTTTGTTCCTGTCCCGCGGCAGCCTCGTTTCTGGCACATAAATCTTCGGCTACAGCCAGCTGATTATCTAACATCCGATGCTCTGATTGAAGGCTGCTTAAACTGTCCTTATCTGCTCTGAGCGATTTTCTAAGATCCACACACTGCACATCCCACTGCTGACGGCGCTCATTGTAAAATACCCTCTGACGGGCAGCCATACGTTTAAGCTTTTCCAGCAGTTCCCCGTGATCTGTGCCAACATGATCCATGGCCTCTCTCACCGAAGCAATTTTTTGTTCAAGACTGACATATTCCTGCCAGTCATTCATTGAAAGCTTATGGTTCAAATCCAGGCGCAGCCGATCCCGCTTTTCAGTAAGCAGCATCTTATCTTTTTCGAACCGTCCCGAATTTGCCTCATACATTCTGAGGCGTTCTCTGCTTTCCTGAATTTTCACAGTTTCCAGCTTACGCCGGATCTCACCCATATGTTTCCAGGCAAACTCGCCTTCTTTGCGGGCTGCTGCCAGATCCTTTTCCTTTCTCCTGCAGGCACTGACTGCCGTATTATATATTTTGATCAGCTCCACGCAAAAGTCTTCTTCTTCCAAGTACAGCTGACGCAGCGTATCTACCCTTCCTGCAAAAGTATTCAGAGCGCTGATCTGATGGTCGTAACCGGAAATCTCCTCTTTGCGGGCAGAAAGCTCCATAAGCTTATCTTTAATGTCCAGAAGATTTCTGGCCATATCCCCTTCCTCCGGTTCCTGCCCGTCTCTGGCCTTCATCACAAAGGCCTTCTGAATAATTTCCTCAATTAAAAGATCCTCAATAACCTTTCTTGTTGTTCTGTAATTTGTCTCAAAATATGTACGCACATGGCCTTCGGTTTTATTAATTCCCCGAATAATTTCCCAGGAACTTTCATACAGGCCATACTGTCCGATAAAACGCTGATACTCTCCTTTACGTTCAAAAATGCGGACAGACAGATTATAATCGCTGTGGGAAAGCTCCTTTAAATAAGCCTTAAGACCAGGCCAGGTTATCCGCTCCTTTCCCTTCTTCAAAGGAAGATTAACAAGATCATTATCATTATATTCACGATAAAAAATAACGTAATTAAAGTATTCGATGGAAGCAGCATCCCGCACCCGTCCGACTGTGTGATCCTCCCTGGCTTTTCTTGCACAAAAACCGGTAAGCATATATTTATACCCATCTTTTACCATATCCTCATCCAGTGTCCATTCAATCAAGGAATGAATGGTTGTACTGCCATCTCCGGTTCTGAAAAGCTTTTCCACGGGCTGCTTATCATCCAGGGTACAGTTTGGAATCAAATTCTGGAATAATAGAAGCATAAGCACACTCTTACCGCCGCCGTTAGCCAGATCGTACAGTGCATTGCGTCCGTCAAAACGCATAATAAAATCGTCATAAAATTGTGTGCCAAAATTATATTTAACATTATTGACACGAATTCTGTTTATATGGGGCATTATTCCGTCTGACCTCCCTTTACCGCAATTTCATAAAGCCGGCTGCGTCCATCTTCATAATAATTCTCAACCAGAGCCCTGAAACGATCTCTGGCATAATAGCGCCCTCCGGTTTCCGTAAAAAGATCCTGCTCCTGAAGAAAATTAAAAACAAGCTTTACAAAGCCGATTTTCGTTCCCCGGGCAGCTTTCAGTGTTGCCATATCATCATTCGCAGTCATCATAGGCATGTCCGCCCAGAGCAGGGAAATCGTCTCAAAACTGCTCTCCTCATTTTTATTGCCGGAAACAAGCTCAAGCTTTGGCATAATCTGTGCCAGCGCCCCGCTCACCTTCTCAATCACATCCTCAGCCCGCACATACGCCGTTCCAGAGGCGCTGCCGCTGTCATTATAAAACATTGTGACAACCTGAAAAATAATAAAATATGCCAAAAACAATTCACGATTCAGACGAAGCCCGATAAGCTTTTTTAATTCCTCATTAGTAAAACCAAAAACCCTGTTATTTTCACCGGATGTCATATAAAGGGCATAATTATATTCATAAAGGCGCAGATTGGATTTTTTAAGCATTAACTCCAGAATATCCGCAACCTGTGCATTCGTGGAAAATGCCTCATACAAATCAACATTATGGGTTTTGGAAACCTCATCCCCCATCAGCAGACAGGAAAAAATCTCCATAGCCTTTTCCAGATTTCTGTATTCCATCAGTCCTGCACCTCACTTAAAAATAATATATTGGAAAATTCGAAGGCATCTCCAGGCCTTATAAGCTGTTCCGGCATAAATTCCAGTTTGAATTTAAGATTTTTAAAGCAGCTTCCTGTTTCTGTTTTCAGATACTCAGCCATAATTCCTTCCAAAAATGTATCCTGCCTTACAGACAGGGCTTTGAGGTCATATTCCCGTTTTTGGCTCAGATGCACAATAAACGAATAATAATCTCCGTTTTTTAAAATATTTTCCGTAAACTTCATCTCATACATATGATTCAGAAACTTAAGGTCAAAGCTGCCCCTTTGCTGCAGCTGCTCAAATAAAACTTTTAAAAACAGATCAAAGTTTCCATGGATCCGCTGTTCACAAACTTCATCTTCATAGACATATGCCGTTTCCTGTCCCGCGGCAGCCAATTCTGCCTCCACGGCCTCATCCGGTTTATATTCCAGCATATCATCCAGCTGATAAAGATTCAGAGTCTGGTGCAGATTCATCCCAAATAACGGGCGCACAAAAGCCTGAAGCCCTTCCAGGCTATTCTGGTGAATCAGACGATCCATATAATCATCAAAGCTGAACACATTTCTAAAACGGCTGTGCTTTACCCGGCAAATAATTTCATCTGCCTGAACCTGAAGCTTTGTACACGCAGTGAGCAAATCCCCATGTTTTTTTATAGCCCGTTTAAGCTCACCTTCAAGCTGATAAATATCCGCCAGTGCATCATCCTTTTCCCCCGGACCGCCGGCACCGCTTTTAGCTAAAACCCGATCTACCAAAGCCTTGTTGGAATTAAACAGCTTCTGCTCCTGTTCAAACCAACGCAGTCCGGTTTGAGAAAAGGCTTCAAGCGCCTTGACGCCCTCGAATACATTCTGGTTCAGTGTACGTACAATTTCTTCCTTCCATATAATCAGCCGCCCCACTTCACTGTTAATTCTTCGGATGACTTCCAGACCACCCGCAAAATTTCTGGCTTTTAACATTTTTTCCAGAAGCAGCTGCTGTGCCGTAATCTTACTTTCCTCTTTGATTTCCTTTGTATCCATATAAAATTCAATGGCATCGGAGGTAATAAAGTAAATCAGCGTATCATTGTCAAACCGGCTGTCAATCAGCCGTACCCTGGCATTTACATTGCTTTTAAGCTCGGGATCATAATAGGTATACACAAACGGTCTTCCGTCATTACAGATCTTATCAAAAATAAACTGAACCAGGCCGTCGTCCTGTATTCCAAATTCCCGATCCAGAAAGTCATTCATAAAATGGTCATACATGGCATAGGTGACATTCCGGTCATTCATATGGTTTTCTTCAATAAAAAAACGGAGCACAGCCATCACTATATAGCCCATATCCAGCCGGGCAAACCGCCCGTCACCAAACTGAGCCAGTGAATATTCAGAAAGTCTGAAAAACGGATAATACCGTTTCAGGTTCTGCATACGTTCGCCATGCCCGCTTACAATATCATGCATTAATAAATGTTCCTGTGCCAATGGCCATTCCTCCTCTGAACAATTCGTTGTACTAAGTATACTATGTTCGCGGAATTTTGACAACTTTTTTGGCCACAGGCAGCTTTGGAATCCACCTGATGCACCTGGTACGTCTGTGGTATTCCCACGCTTTTCACCGTTCCGTAATATCCTCATCCGTATCCAGCCCTGCATCGGCTGCTCCATATCATCTTTTATTACTTTTCCAATGGCATACTTCACTTCACACCATCTGTTACATACTCAGCTTCATGTCACCCTGTTTAATATATCCCATCTTACGCATTCCTTCAGATACACCCAATGTAATCACTGCAGGAAGGATAAAGTGGAAAATGATAATCTTTATAATGACTGTCACCGGGCTTTCGGAAGCTGTCATTGTCTGATAAGTCATGATCTGCCCTACCAGTCCCGCTGATCCCATACCGCTTCCGGTTGGATTGTTGGTCATATTAAAAATAGGCATAATAGCGATTGGTCCTAAAATCGCAGATGACACAATCGACGGAATCCAAATCAATGGTCTGCGGACAATATTGGGAATCTGAAGCATGGATGTCCCCAATCCCTGTGCAAACAAACCGCCGATACCATTTTCCCTGAAGCTGGAAACAGCAAACCCCACCATCTGACAGCAGCATCCGATGGTTGCCGCGCCGGCTGCAATGCCGTTAAGTCCAAGAATAACCCCCAGGGCCGCTGAACTGATGGGCAGTGTGAGAACCATGCCCATCACCACGGATACCACAATTCCCATAAGCACCGGCTGCTGAATCGTCCCCCAGTTAATCAGATCTCCCAGCCAGGTCATAAATGAAGAAATCGTCGGGCCTACCAACACACCGACCGTTCCCCCTGAAAGAATCGTCACCGCAGGTGTCACAATCAAATCAACCTTTGTCTTGCCTGCAACCAGATGCCCTAAAACAATGCCGACATAAGCGGCAATAAATGCCCCTAAAGGTTCTCCAGGTCCTGACAAAATCAGATTTCCTCCTTCACCAATCAATGTTCCTGCCGATATGGCCCCCGCATAGGCCCCGATCATACCAGCTGTTGCCGCAGACAGAACCACATATACTGGAGATTTAAATTTGCAGGCAACGCCCACGCCGATACCCACACCGGTCATTCTCTGCGCAAACAGCCCGAATACAGAAAGGAAGGCGCCCACAGGGCCGCCCATCAAGTCCCCTACCTGCTTAATAATGGTTCCGATAATTAATGTGGCAAAAAGCCCCAGGCCCATACCGGTGAGTCCATCGATAAAAATACTGCTTAAAACCTTTTTAATCCATTTCATAACATTCCCGCCTTTATTAATGATCCGAAAAAACACCTGTATCGTCTGTAGACATTTATGTCTGACTTTGTTTACACAGAGCATTACATGTGTCTTGTCAGTTATGAACTTAAGAATATCATATAAGGCCGTCAGAATCAAGCCATAAAAGTTTATTCGCCTCTTTACATCCATTCACATACCTTATATACTAATAAAAACAATATAATCAGTTTCTGTCTCTGTGTTTCAGCTGTATACATGCATTTTCTATGCAAAACACAGACAGGGATGTTTATTTTTCAATGGTAATTCATCATAAATATATTGTAATAGAAAGGCAGGTTTGTCCGATGTTCCGTTTATGGGGAAAAGAATTTAAAGATAATCGACTTGTTAAAGATATTGTGGTCTGTGATGATACACCGGATAAAAGCCGAACGACCCGGATCTTCGATGCTGTCACAGAAATCTGTCTGGCTTTCGATTTATCCGAGCCGATCTGGCTTAAATCCAATATTAAAGAATTTCAAAGAAGGGATAAAACCCGTTTTTCATCCGACAATTTTGTGGAATCCATTGACTTTGATTATCTGGAAATCCATATTATCGAGGAATAGCCTGACTCACCTTTCATCTACAGTGGGGACCTCTTCATCATCGGATAAATCCAGATTATGAATATACTTTTTTGTCTCCCTGACAATCACAGGTGACAAAAGAAGCACCGCAACAAGGTTTGGCACTGCCATAAAGGCATTTAGAATATCTGCCACGCTCCACACAAGATCCAGGGCAATAATCGGCGCAATGGCTGCTACAGCCACATAAATCACACGATAAGGCATCAGTGCCTTTTTGCCAAGGCAGTATTCTATACAGCGTTCTCCATAGTATGACCATCCGAGGATGGTGGAATAGGCAAAGGAAATAATTCCAAGCACCAGAATCACCGGCCCAATCACAGGAATCTGATCAAAAGCCATCGTGGTCAGCACACCGCCATTATCCACACCCGATACGTCAATATTGGGATTTTTCATAATACTTGTTACAAGTACAATTCCCGTCATGGCACAGACAACAACGGTATCCCAGAAGGTACCTGTAGAAGACACCAGCGCCTGACGCACCGGATTGCGTGTCTGCGCCGCTGCAGCAGCAATCGGTGCAGAACCCAGACCAGACTCATTGGAAAACAGTCCTCTGGCCACACCATACTGAAGCGCCAGCATGATTCCGCCGCCGGTCAGCCCGCCGGCTGCCGCTCCAGGTTCAAAAGCCAGCGTAATAATCGCCTGCAAAGCAGGAATAATGTAGTCATAATTAATACACAAAATAATAATACAGCCTACAACATAAAAAATCGCCATAAACGGCACCAGTTTTTCGCATACTTTAGCAATCGAACGAATCCCTCCGAAAATAACCAGTGCTGTGGCCAAAGCCACAACAAGACCTGCCACCCACATGGGAATTCCCAGATTTTCCTCACAAACCGTGGCAATCGCATTAACCTGTGTCGCACATCCAATTCCAAAAGATGCGAACCCGCCAAACAGCGCAAACAAAACCGCCAGCCATTTCAGATTGAGTCCTCGCTCAAGAGCATACATGGCTCCGCCCTGCATCCGTCCATCTTTGGTTTTTACACGATATTTCACCGCAATCAGTGCTTCGCCATATTTCGTGGCAATTCCGAGAACACCGGTCAGCCAGCACCAAAAGACGGCTCCCGGTCCCCCCAGCGCGATGGCGGTTCCCACGCCGATAATATTTCCTGTACCGATGGTGGAGGCCAGCGCTGTTGTCAATGCGCCAAACTGGCTGACTTCTCCCTCTGATCCTGTATCTTTTGTCACAGACAGTCGAATCGCGGTTCCCAGTTTTCGCTGAATCCCCCTGGTTCTTACGGTCATAAATAAATGTGTTCCAAAAAGCAAAATAATCATCGGCCAACCCCAGACCGCACCATCGATGGCCGTAATGATGTTTGCAGCACCTTCCTTTAATGCGCCCCAATCCATTTTCATCTCACCTCTGCTTCATTTTATCTTTAGGACAGTCTTACAAAATTTAGCTTTCACATGGACCGTAAAACTGCCGGAGATGCCTTAATCATACACCAGTGGACTGGTTTTCGCAATTACTTTTAGGATAAATCCGTTCCATACATATGCTGACCTTAAACAAATCACCATCCAGATAAATCTCAAAACTTCCCCCATGAAGCTCTGTCAGACTTTTAGCAATAGACAGCCCAAGCCCGCTTCCCTCTGTTGTACGTGACTCGTCTCCCCGGACAAACCGCTGGGTCAGCTCATCCGCCGTAATATTTAAAGATGCCTGAGATACATTTTTCATTACAAAATAAGCATCCTTTGATGTTCCATACAAATCAATATAAACCCTTGAACCTTCCATTGCATATTTAAATGCATTATTAAACAGGTTATCCAGAATTCGATACATCCGCCGTCCGTCAGCAAAAATCATCAGCTGCTCGTCTGGTTGTTTAATTATCAGTTCCAGCTTACGCTGTTCATATTTTTCCACATAGGTTCCGGCAATCTGCCATACCAGTTCGGCAAAATCAATGGGATTTTTTTCAAGGGTCAGGTTACCGCTGGAAGCCCTGGAGGCTTCCACCAGGTCCTCGGTCAGCATTTTAAGCCTCTGAGATTTACTGTCCAGAATATCAATGTACTCCCGAATCGGCTCCTGAGTTATATTTTCCCGTTTAAGTAAATCCACATAATTAATAATGGACGTCAAAGGTGTTTTAATGTCATGAGAAACATTGGTGATCAAATCAGCTTTCATTCGTTCACTCTTAATGCTTTCATCCACCGCTCTGTTTAATCCCTGTCCGATATTATTAATATTATTGGCAAAATCCAGAAAAACACCGGTCCCCATAAGCTCTGTGTCAATTTTATAATCCAGTCGTCCTTCAGCGATTTTTCTGGCCCCTTTAGCAAGCTCAGCAATAGCCAGCACTTTTTTTCCTGCATAAAACAGTTCCAGAATACAGACTCCAAACAACAGCAGCCACCACCAAATGCCATAGCTGTTCGTGGCCGCAAACATTAAAAACAAATCTGTAATTCCCGCAGCAAAGACTACAAAAAGATATTTCCGAAGTAAATTACTGTTAATCATTCCCTGATATAACACTGTATATATCCCCCTGATGCCTTTGTAAATCAGGCTTTGTTTGAGTATATGATGGGCCTTCAGCCGCCGCACAATACTAAAGTAGCTCAGGTGGGCCGCCGCATAACCGCTCATGCCGATAAGTGTCGTCAAAAACATATTCAGATCAATCATATACGGGCCACCGCTGTATCCTGAAAATGCATAATTAAAAGTCATTCCAATGGAACCTACCGTCCAGAACCCGGCAAAAAATATAATCACTGCTGCAATCTCCGTATAAATATGATCAACCCAGTATAGATAGATCCCCTCGGACTCCCTTGACCATCCGGAAACAACCGTTCCGAAAATAAGTTCAGCCAGATATAATAAAAATGCACAAATTCCTATGGCCATAACCGGTTCCGACAGTGATACATACGCGCTGTAATCACTGGAATGCGTATAGAAAACATCCCCTTCCTTCAAATCAAAGGGGACATATGCGCAGACATAGCCGATCTGGTCGTCTCTGGGAATCAGATAATACATAATATCTGAGGTAAAATTACTGCTCAGTATGACCCGTCGTTCTCCGCCGTTATCGGTTTCCGCCATAACAACGCCAAAACTGGGGAGGGCATATTTTTCCAGCCCAGCACAGTCCATCACCAAATAAGCACAGGAATCGCCATCCCCCGAAAACTCAAATCCATCACTTAAAAACATGGGCTCCCCATAAATGTCATATACCGCATATTCCATGTTTTCATAAGAAATCATGTAAGTATTGTGATACCGCTCCACCGCCTGAGCATCCACAGTGCCGTTATTAATGACCGTACCGGTCATGGAATCCAAAATCTCCATAGCACGCCAGAAATCATGCTGAAACACCATTGTCCCGAAATAACTGCCCTGCATCACTGAGGGCCTGGAATCATCATATCCGGCATAAGGAATCTCCCACCGGAATAAAAATATAAGGCAAATCATCATCACATAAAAGGTAATAAACATTAAGACATGATTCACAGCCTTAGGCGCTGCCAACCTGCTGATTAATCTTCTTTTTTTCATCGCTCTCAATCCATATTTTCAATTTTGTATCCAACACCCCAGACAACCTTTAAATACCTGGGTTCTTTTGGATTAATTTCTATTTTTT
Source organism: uncultured Lachnospiraceae bacterium (assembly GCA_905199445.1). Classification (GTDB taxonomy): domain Bacteria; phylum Bacillota; class Clostridia; order Lachnospirales; family Lachnospiraceae; genus Catenibacillus. Next base: position 51,499 of record CAJKGK010000008.1, read on the forward strand.
CACGGATATGACTAATATGAACAGCAACCGTATTGTCTGCCGAAAGTGCATCTTCCTTCCATATATTTTCATAAATATCTTTAATGGAAAACACCCGGCCTTTATTACGCACCAGCAGCTTTAAAATATTATATTCGATCGGTGTCATTTTAACCGGATCTCCCATAACCGTAACTTCCTTATTGGTATCATCAATAACCAGATCACCGACCGAATAAATTTCTCTGGAACTGTCTTTTGCCGCATTTCCAAATACTGTATACCGACGCAGCTGGGCCTTTACTCTGGCCAAAAGCTCCATAGGATTAAAAGGTTTGGTAATATAATCATCTGCTCCAATATTTAACCCCAGAATCTTATCATTATCCTCCGATTTTGCAGAGAGAATAATAATCGGGACACCGCTTTTTTCCCGAATTTTCAAAGTCGCCCGGATACCGTCCAGTACAGGCATCATGACATCAATCAGCAGCAGATGCACCTCCTCTTTTTCAAGAATATCAATGGCCTGCTGCCCGTTATATGCCTTTAAAACATGATATTTTTCACCGATCAGGTAGATTTCAATAGCCTTTACAATCTCTTTATCATCATCACATACTAAAATATTATACACTGTATTTCCTCCCGCCTAAAATCTCTATTTTAATATACCTAATAATTTTTAAAAACTTAACGAATTTCTTTAAAGACTTTCTTAAAATTTCAAAACCCTATAAAAATAGCCAGAGATTTCCGGCTTCAGGCCGCCTGTCCGCCTGTGCAAAAAATCTCTGGCCATCTATTATTTTTCTTTATTCGCAAACTTTGTATAATTAGGCAGCCATACCAGCTCGACTGTTCCGATTGGGCCGTTTCTTTGTTTTGCAATAATGATTTCGGAAATATTCTTTTTATCCGTATCTTTATTGTAATAATCATCACGATAAATAAACATAACCACATCGGCATCCTGCTCAATGGCTCCGGATTCTCGAAGGTCAGACAACATGGGACGGTGATCCGGCCTGGTTTCACAGGCACGGGACAACTGAGAAAGGGCAATCACCGGGGCATTAATCTCTCTGGCCAGAGCTTTTAAAGATCTGGAAATATCAGAAATTTCCTGCTGTCTTGACTCAGAATGTTTACCACCGCCGGTCATCAGCTGCAGGTAGTCAATAATGACAAGCCCCAGGTTATTTTCCAGCTTAAACTTGCGGCATTTGGAACGCAGTTCCGTAATGGAAATACCCGGTGTATCATCAATAATCAATGGAGAATTACTGATAACACCTGCACTCTCAATAAGTTTTTCCCAGTCCGCGGCTGCCAGGTTCCCGGTACGCATTGCCTGCGAATCCACCTTGGATTCCATGGAAAGCACACGGTTAATCAACTGATCCTTGGACATTTCCAAACTGAAAATTGCTGTTGTCACATTATTTTTAACTGCAATATGCTGTGCCAGATTCAAGACAAAGGCCGTCTTACCCATAGAGGGACGGGCTGCCACCAAAATCAGATCCGAAGGCTGAAAACCAGAAGTTTTGTAATCCAGATCATAAAATCCCGTGGAAATCCCTGTGACAGTTCCTTTGTGCTTTGCCGCTGCCTCAATCTTATTGATAACACTTAAGACAACATCCTTAATAGGTACAAAATCATCCGAACTTTTTTTTTGAAGAATATCAAACATCCGCTTTTCTGCGGTCTCCATGATATCTGCAACCGGTTCCTTGTCCAGGTAACACATATTGGCAATTTCTTCATTGGCTTTGATCATCCGGCGCAGGGCTGCCTTATCGGCTATAGTCTGAGCATACTGTTTAGCATTTGAGGATACGGGAACACTGTTTAAAAGCTCTCCTAAAAACTCCACACTTCCCAGTTCTTCAGGCACGTCTTTTGCTTTCAGCGCTTCCTGAAGAATTACAATGTCTACCGGAGTTCCACCGGTATTCAGTTCAACCATAGTATCAAAAAGAATCCCATACTGATGCTGATAAAAATCGTCTCCGGATATAATTTCTGAAGCTGTCAGAATCGCATCCACATCCATAAGCATTGAACCGACCACAGCCCGCTCTGCCTCAACACTGTGTGGTAAAACCCGTTTAATTAATGCTTCTTCCATCTTTACATCTCTTTAACCTTTACTGTCAGCTGTGCTGTAACTTTTGGATGTACACGATAAGGAACAATGGTTGTACCCAGCGTGCGAATCGGTTCTGCAAGCTGAAGTTTTTTCTTATCAATATCCAGCCCCAGCTGTTCTTTGGCAGCAGCCGCAATTTCTTTTGTGGAAACAGACCCAAAGGTTCTGCCGCCCTCACCGGTTTTCATCGTTACGGTAATATATTTTTCTTTAATATCCTCCGCAAATACCTGGGCCTGCTCATAAATTTCTTTGGCTATTTTTTCCTCATTAGCCTTTTTCAATTTAAGATCATTGAGATTTTTTGGCGTTGCCTCGATGCCCAGCTTCTTTTTTAAAATAAAATTTCTGGCATAGCCATCATTTATATCAACCAGCTGGCCTTTTTTTCCCAGTGCTTTGACATCTTCAAGTAATATAACCTTCATTTAGATCTCCCCTTCATTTTTCATTCTTTTAAGTTCAATTTTCACCTGGTTCATAGCAGATTCTACGGTTGTATCCGCCAGCTGAGCACCTGCGATGGCACTGTGGCCGCCTCCGCCCAGCTTTTCCATAACCAGCTGTACGTTAACTTCTTCCATGGAACGGGCACTAATATAAACCGTTCCCTTAACCCGGGTAAATACAAAGGATGCCTTGACATCCGTAATATTTAAAAGTTCATTGGCTACCTGTGCACCAATAACTGTAGGGTTTTCCAGATTTCCTGGACAGCACTCAGTAAATACAAATACCGAATCAAAAATTTCTGCCCTGCTGATCGCCTCAGCCCTCACCTGATACGTTGCCATATCATCCCGGAACATCATACGGATCTTTGTCACATCTGCCCCATTTTTCTTCAAAAATGCAGCAGCCTCAAATGTACGAACGCCGGTCTTATTAAGGAAATTATTGGTATCAATCATAAGTCCCGCATACATAGCATTGGCTTCCTCGGTGCGAAGCTTAATGCTGTCACTGATATACTGAAGAATTTCAGCCACCATCTCACTGGCAGACGATGCATAGGGCTCAATATAGCTGAGCACCGCATTTTCAATACTTTCACTGCTCTGCCGGTGATGATCCAAAATAACAATAGACCTTGTCATTGACAAAATATCCGGACACTCCGTATAAGACGGACGGTTTACATCCACAACCACAAGGGCAGTATTTAAATCTACAACTTCCCTTGCCTGAGACTCGGTGAGAAACATATCTGCTGCATAATTGGAATTATTTTCAAAGCACGCCTTCAACGGACGGACACTCTTTGTCACCTCATTGAGGACAATATGTGCTTCCTTATTCAAGGCCCTGGCAATTCGATAAACACCGATAGATGCACCAAAGGAGTCCGGATCCCCGATTTTATGACCCATAATAACAACGCGTTCCTTACCTTCCAGGAGCTGCTTTAACGCATGCGCTTTCACTCGGGCACGTACACGGGTCACCTTTTCCACCTGCTTTGTCTTTCCACCGTAATAATAAATTTTTTCCCGTTCCTTGACAACAGCCTGATCACCGCCCCGTCCCAGCGCCAGCTCGATGGCACTGCGGGCCCATTCTGCAGACTGAGCGTAGTTTGCAGCATCAGAGCCCACGCCGATACACAATGTCACTGCCAGCTCATTACCAATATTAATCTCCCGTACCTCATCCAGGAGAGAAAACTTATTCGACTGCAGCGAAGGCAGATACCGATGCTGAATCACAAACTGATACTTATCCTTCTCAATCTTTGTCACAATCGCATCATAGCTTTGCATATACTTTGTAATCTTACGTTCAATCAAAGCGGACAGCAGTGAACGGCGCACCTCCTCGGTACTGTTCAGTGCCTCCTCATAGTTGTCTATAAATACAATACCGCAGACCAGCTTCTGTTCCTGATTTTCTCTGATATAATTGCGAATCTCCGTTTCATCGAAAAGATACATGGTAATGAGCACATTATCCTCGCCTATATCTACAAGGGCATTATTCTGGGAAAAATCCTTGACTGTCAGTCTGGAAAGCTCTGCTCTGAATGAGCTTTCACCATAGCTTACAGGAATAATAACTTTATTTTCATCTGTTGGCAACTTATCCGGTGTGATCTCCGGAAAAATATGATGAATTCCCTTCATCCCTGTCTTTTCGCTGGCCAGCTCATCAAAACTTTTATTAGCCCACAGAAGCTTTCCCTGATTGTCCAAAATCACATAAGGAACCTGGAGATCATACAGCAGTGCCTTCTGGACCTGCCCGTAATCAAGCGCAAAATTCACAAGCTCGCTGACAATCACAGGACGGATCCGATGATAAATGACTGCTGCAATAACCACATAAATGATCAGGCCAAAAGCCGCAACAATACCCGCTTTTACATTAATCAGCAGCACAACCGCCGTTGTCACTACAAGCAGGATACTAAGCAGAATCGGCCACATCAGATAGGATTTCAGCTGCCCTTTCAGCTTAACCTGATTCTTCATCTATTTTCCTCACTTTCTGTTCCATGGTATTTTTACCACGCTCCGGCCATTGGCCGGCTTATACCTTCTATATTGTGCAATGCATTTATTATAGCATCAACTGAACCACAGGTAAATATGTATTTACTTTTAACTGCTTACCTCCTATACTTAACATAAAAGAACTTTAAGGAGGTTACAATCATGTCAAAGGTTTATATTTTTCTGGCCAACGGGTTTGAAGAAATTGAAGGGCTTACTGTCATCGATATGCTGCGCCGTGCAGACGTTGACATTGCCAGCGTTTCCATCAGCGATACGCTCCAGGTTACAGGTTCACATAACATTAAGGTGCAGGCAGATATCGGGCTTGGCGACGTGAATTATGATGACGGCTGTATGTTTGTTCTGCCCGGTGGTCTTCCGGGAACAACCAATCTCGGTGAATGTGCCGTTTTGACACAGCTGCTTAAACAGGCTGCCAAGGATGGAAAATATATTGCAGCGATCTGTGCTGCCCCCAGTGTTCCGGGAAAACTGGGACTGCTCAAAGGCCGCCGTGCGACCTGCTACCCAGGCTTTGAAAATACCCTGGACGGCGCCATTCCCCAGACCGACAATGTGGTTGTAGACGGACATTTCATTACAAGTCGGGGCATGGGAACAGCCATCGAATTTGCCGCTCAGATCATAGCTGTTTTAAAAGATTCAAAGACCGCTCAGGATCTGAAGGCATCCATTATGTTTAATTATTAAGCTGCTGCAAGCACGCACATCTCTCCAGGACACAAAAGCCGGGCGTATCGGTGAATCCGATTGCTGACTCCGGCAGTACAAAAACGAGACAGTCCCGCAAATCCAGGCTTTTCACTTTCAAAACCTGAAATTTTTTCGGAACTGTCTCATGCTGTCTATTCCTTTCCCATGTCTGACCTTATAATCCCCGATGGCTCCTGTGTTTTTTCAGGAATTATAAGGTATTATAGGATATAAACCGTCTCCGGAAATTCATTAAGCACATCATTTTCCGGGATCTCGCCAACCCGGCAGATATGATCCCAATACATCTGAACAGGACATTCACCTTGATATTCCGGCCAATCAGGGATATTTTCGTGCTGAGGATGCCCATTTTCCACAAAGCTTACAAAAGATTCATAAATCATTTGTCCAACCTGAAATGCCCTTTCCTGGTCTTCCGGCGTTTTAAAAAACATAGGATTTGGCTGTGTATTCCAGGCCAGCATCTGGTCAAAACAGTGACAGGCCGGTGCCAGCTCGGTACTGTATTGCCATACATGACTGCCTGTAGCCGCAAGATATGCTGCCAGTCTGTAGGTATAGGTTCTGTACATATAGTCTGTAAATATCTTCACCCACGCCATGCTCTGCCGGCAGCGATCCGGATATTCACTTTCCTTTTCCATCCAGGATGACATCAAACGTTCAAACGCCTGCCCGGCAATCCGGCCGTTTTTTCCAAACAGTCCCCGGCTGATTTCAGAAGCCTTATCAACCAAATCCGGATTTTCCCATGCATAAAAAATCAGCTCATTTCTGCTGCTTCCTGCCATAACATTTCCATGCCACCAATGCCCCTGGTGCATCTCCTCCTCCCAGTCTTCCGGAATAAGAACACCGTCAGCCACCGGACCAAACATACATGTATTTCCCGGGCAGTCACAAAATTCCTTCTGAAGCTCCATCAGCCGATCTGCATCCATGGTAAAGAGCATTTCCGGATTCAAATCATACTTTTTAAGCAAATTTCCAAAATTTTGTGCCGCTATCTGTGAAGTTTCCCTTGAACGTATACTCTGAAAGGCTCCGCTGGACATAATCACCTGAGATACATACGTTTGAAACCTGGGCACAAACATCAATGCCCCAATGGATTTGGCCCCTGCCGAACCACCCAGCACGGTGATTTTTTCCGGATCACCGCCAAAAACGGAAATGTTTTCAAAAATCCACTGCAAGGCCGCCAGCTGATCTAAAAGCCCGTTATTGGCACAGCTGATTCGGGGTATTGACCGATCCCCCACAAGATTTTCCACGGCTAAAAATCCCAGCAGTCCCAGCCTGTAATTTACAGATACATAAATAAAATCATGGCTGCGAATCACCTGCGCCGGCGCGTGCTCCTGGTTACTGCCTGTCTGGAAAGCACCGCCATGAATTTCCACAAGTACCGGCAGCTTTTCAGAACCCTGCCAGTGCCTGCAGGGAACGTAAATATTCAGATTCAAACAATCTTCATCAAAATCTTCTCTGGACTGAGGCGGCAGCCACGGCGCCTGAGAAATTACCTGCATGGCTTTTTTCCCAAACTGAGTGCAGTTTTTAATTCCGGACCACACCGCCTGCGTAGGCGGGCAGAAACGGTCAGCCTTAGCATAAGGGATTCCCTTAAAGCTTACATAAGTTCCATCACAAAAGCCTTCCGCCTTCCCGCCTGTTGTCTGTACACAATACATAACCAAATCTCCTTATTGCCTGCTGTTGTTTAGCCGAATAATCGCAGTTCCATCGGCTTCAATCAGGCGCAGACTGAATTTTCAAAGTTTCTACTGCCATTATAATTAAGGTTACGCATAATTAATAATATATATTTTTTTATTAATCCATACAAAAACAGTTATAATTCTATTTTTCCGGAAGTTTAAACACTTCTCCCTCGGTAATTCCGCCTTCGTTAAATGTATCCACACGCACATACACCGGCTGATCTTTAACCAAGGCACCGATGCGGCAGCTGTTTTTCCCGAAAACCATACAGCTGTGATACAACGCCTCCGGTGCATAACCCCAAAGGACATTATGGCCGTCATCGGATGCTTTCCATGTAACTTCCATATCCAGATCACCTATACGTTTAGCATCAGTCATACAAACCGGAACAGGCGGCTTGCCTGTACGCGGGCCAAACACACGAATTCCGGAAACACAGGGGCAGGCACCATAAGGCACAGCGATAACGGTCAGCTTCAAAAAACGGACCCGCCGGCCCTCAGGCCATACAAGAAAATCATGAGCATAATCAGTCACAGCACAGGATTTATCTTCCAGAATAAAATAATTTTTACCATCCTCAGAGCCTTCCAAAAGCCACCGTGTTGTCTGTCGTACAGAATCAATATACCGATTGTCATACCCATCAATAAAAGGTTCTGTCTTTGGCAAAGGTGCCTGTACACCGTCATCCGCAAAATTCAGCTGAACCCCGCGTACATCATACGTCCGTCCCAGATCCACTTCAAGCCATTCCTGTCCATCTGACGGTCCTGCCCCGCGCCACCATGTACGAATATCCTCATCCGTTACGTTTTCAGCGCCAGTCCCCGATGAGGCGCTTACCTTTTTATTATAGGATAAAAGCATCCATTCAGGCTCCTCAAAAGCCGGACTGTCCATGTTTACAGGCCAATCACCGTATCTCTGATCGCAATACAACTGCCCCTTGTTGTCAAATCCTGCCTTCCACAACCCCAGACGCCGTTCAAAGCTGTGATTATGGCTGATTCTCATTGTTGCGGCATGCCAGAAACGTCCCTCTTGATCTTTAAGTGTTGAACCATGACCTGCACCGGTTATGAATCCTCCTGGTTTATAAGAATAAGGATTATTCAAGGCCGGCACAAAGGGCCCCAGCGGTTGATCAGATACATAAACACTATCATTATAAACATTGTATTCGGTTCCCGGGATCGCATATTGGAGGTAATATTTACCCTCATGCTTTGTCATCCACGCACCTTCTATATAAGGCCGATTGCTCATAAAACCTGAAACTATTTTTCTGGCAGACTCGTCAGACGTAATTCCCAGGGCAGCCTTCTGCGCATCTGACATAGCTTCAATCCTCTGCATCATCTGCTGAATACCAGCCTCAATCTCCTCTGCCGTTTTTGGCGGATTATGATTCTCACCGCTGCGCTCATAGCCCAGAACCGTATCATTAGAGTCAAACATAACCAGAGGTTCCGTCTTGGGCCGCATGGTTTCCCGATCCAGTTCCACGCCATAAATCGGCGTTACATTGGAACATCCCCAATAAAAATACAGCTTTCCGTCGTCATCCAGAAACAAATCCGGATCCCAGAACGGAAAAGTTCCCTCAATCTTCTCAAAAGGTTCTTCCAATGGATTTTTTGTCCTATAATAATCGCAGTTTTCATGCCTTTTAGATGCACAAAAATACATATATTCTCCGATTTCCCTTACATCCGGCGCATAATCGTACACCGGCATATCACTGAGAAATTCATGGAATTTCCACTGATTTAAATCCGTACTTGTGAAAAATCCTGCCGTCATTGACGGAAACAGATAGTAAAGTCCTTTAAAGCAGATCAGCGACGGGTCTGCAGCTTCCCGGAAAATATGGACCGCATTCTCACTGTTTTCTTCGCCCCGTCTGCAGGTAAATTGATAGCGATACTCTAAATTTAACGGATTACAATAATATTTCATTCTTATCCCTCCATATACTCAAACCAGTCAAAAGCTGCCCATTTTTCACCGGAATTCTTATCCGATTCATGCAGTCCGTCCGATGCAACGGTACAGCTGCTGGCAAACATACCAATATAAGCCCCAACAAAACCACCACTTGTCTCTGAGCCTAAGAAACCGCCATCCACATTTTCAGCCAAAAGCACCATATGGTCAGAATCACAGCCGGCATAAAAGCTATAATAAATACCCTTGGCACAGATTTTTAAATACCATTCGCTTCCAGATTCAAACAGATGACTGCCTAAAATTTCTGTTTGATAAGCCAGTTTTCCGTTATTGTTCAAAGAAACCGTCTTTGCTGCCTCAATGCACACCCGACCTGTACAACCGTCCGCTCTGCACTGAATACGAAGTTGATGGGCTTCATTCTGGATTACTGTTATTCCTGCACTCTGGGCATCTTCAGGTAAAAACTCCATTTTTACGGTCACGCTGCAGTTCATGTGCTGCTGACGGCGTCCCACAAAGCTGACGCATTTTTTTGTTTTCCCGCTTTGGCCAAACCGTTCAAACAGGGCATATGGGAGTCCCTCTCTGTCCATGGGTACAATCCCCTGATCCAGAAGCTTCAGATAAAGCCGGCTGTTCTCAATACGCGAAAATTCTTCATAAGGTGTGCCCAGAAAATTCCACGAAAGTCCCAGATGACTGCCATCAAAATCGTCCTTAACAGCAGGTGCCGCAATGTTCTCGTAAGGCGCCTGAATTTTATATTCAGCAAGATCCGGCTGAGGACATTCCATTTCCACATGACCGACCCCGGGATTGACAACCGGCCATCCGTCCTCCCAGGTCATTGGTGTAATAAATGTTTCACGGCCCAAAATCTTATGATAGCCGCCATATATTCGGGATGCCAGCATCACCATATACCAGGAACCGTCTTTAAGCTCCACAATATCTGCATGACCTGGATTACAAATCGGATACATTTTTCCCAGATGACGGTGAGTTAAAATAGGATTTCCCTCATAGCCCTGGAATTCACTGTGCAGATCCCGGCTACGGCTGATGGTAACCGCATGGAAATGCTCGGTGCCGCCCTCAGCGATCATGAGATAATACCAGCCATCTTTTTTATACAAATGGGGAGCTTCCGGAGCCACCGTATTTTTCAGTGCACCGGCCCAAAGCCTCCAGCCTTCACCGATCAATTTTAATGTTTTCGGATCCACTTCGCAGCACCATATATACTGATCCGCAAAATTACCATGATCTACCCGTGTACCTGTAAAGTACATACGGCCATCATCATCAAAAAACAGCGACGGGTCAATACCGTGGGCCGTCTCAAGCATATACGGTTCCGACCATGGACCGGCCGGATCTGTCGCTGTAACAATAAAGTTTTTAGGACCTCCGGTCATATTTGTTGTAATCATATAGAATATTCCATCATGATAACGAATAGTCGGCGCAAAAATTCCTGCCGAAATATCCTCATAAGTAAGCCAAAGCTGGCTTGGACGGTCCAGCACATGTCCAATCTGCTCCCAGTTTTTCAAATCTCTGCTGTGAAAAATCGGCACCCCTGGAAAATAACTGAAGCTGGATGTCACCATATAAAAGTCATCACCCACTCTACAGATGGACGGATCCGGATAAAAACCTGGTAAAATCGGATTCTGAATCATTTCTTTCACTCCCCTTTTTAACTTCTTCATTTGATTTCATTATAATTTGCCTCAAAAACAAATTCAAGGAGAAATTAATTTATCCATTAAACTAATTAAATCACTCCGTGAAAAAGATGATAAAAACCCGGACATTCACTGGATCAAACAATTTACCACCGTAAATCTTGATTTTTTCCTATATTTGTTGTACTTTAATTAAAACAACAACTGCCAGGAGGTGGAGTTTTTATGTCAATTATTGATTATGAACAGGCGTTAAAGCTTGGACAGAAGAAGTACCGTGAACAGACTTCAAAAGGCGCTTATCCTTATCTTCCTGTTCTGGATGAAATTCTCGCGCGGACAGAAATTGAAAGCCGTGTCAATCTGGGGACCATCGATATCCCATTGGAAATGATCGTTGGTACAAGCACAGAAGGACGCACCACCGCATTTGCGTCCAATTTTATGCCCCTTCTTGAGCCTACATCGGAATTTGCCATGAAATGGGGATCACTGATCGATGCTCTCATCGAAGATGGTCAGCGGGATCCCATTGTTGCCTATGAATTTATGAACCGCTTTTATGTTGTTGAAGGAAATAAACGGGTCAGTGTCTCCAAATATCTGGGTACAGTTAGCGTTTCCGGCACAGTCACACGTCTGGTTCCCAAAAGGACCGATGAACTGGAAAATAAAATTTATTACGAATTCCTGGATTTTTATGCACTTTCTTCAATAAACTATGTATGGTTTTCCAAAGAAGGCAGTTTCCCCAAACTGCTGAAGTATCTGGATTTGGATCCGGACTTTGTATGGAACTCAGAAGTCAGAACACTGTTTAAATCCGCCTGGCTGGCCTTTAGCAAAGAGTACAAAGCCCTGGGCGGGGACAGATTATCCATTACTACCGGTGATGCTCTGCTGTCCTATCTGGAAGTATTCAGCTATACATCGCTTCTGGAAGATTCCGGCACTGAAATCAGAAAAAATATTGAAAAAATCTGGGATGAATTTCTGATTAAGGAACAGGACGATTCCATTGCCCTTTTGATGGATCCCAACGAAAAACCGGCTAAAAAGGGCTTGCTCAGCAAACTGATTCCTTCCGCACCGCCTCGGCTGAAAGTGGCCTTTATTCATCATAAAACCGTGGAAACATCTGCATGGACATACAGTCACGAACTGGGCCGTACACATATTGAACAGGTCTTTGGAGATCAGATTGAAACCTGCTGTATTGATAATATAGAGCCAGGAGAAGATGCCAGCAGCGCCATCGAAAAAGCCATTGCCGATGGTTACGGAATTATTTTTACAACAACACCGGAATTTATCAATGCCAGTCTTAAGGCCGCCGTGGAGCATCCGGATATTAAAATTCTAAACTGCTCACTAAATACTTCCCACCGATATATCCGGACCTATTATGGACGTATGCACGAAGCTAAACTGCTGACCGGTATTATTGCCGGTGCCATGACAACCAATGATAAAATCGGTTACATTGCCGACTATCCAATTTTTGGAATGGCAGCCAACATTAACGCCTTTGCTCTAGGTGCACGTATGGTGAATCCCCGGGCCAAAATATACCTGGAATGGTCCACCCGCAAAGGTGCCGATCCCTATGAAGCCTTCAGAGAAAAAGGAATTACTGTCATCTCCAATAAGGAAATGGTGACACCTCAGCATCCATCCCGCCAGTTTGGTTTGTATATCCAGGAAAACGATTTCCAAACCAATCTGGCCATGCCTGTATGGCACTGGGGCAATATGTACGAAAAAATTCTCAAAAGCATTATTAACGGCGGTTGGAAAGAAGACGATGCCTCAGATACATTGCAGGCCCTCAATTACTGGTGGGGTATGTCCGCCGGCGTCATTGACCTGATCCACTCTATGAAACTTCCCACGGAAACTCAGCGGCTTTTGGAAATCATGAAAAGCTGTGTATGTACGGTACAGTTTCATACATTTTCGGGTATTTTATATGATCAGAACGGACAGCAGCGCTGTACGCACGGACAGGATCTCACCCCCGAAGAAATTATTACAATGGACTGGCTGTTAGATAATGTGATCGGTGAAATTCCTACATTGGATGAACTCATTGATGATGCAAAAGAAGTGGTCATGCAACAGGGCCTGGCGATCACAGAGGCCAGATAACCGGCCAAAGAACTACACTATAGAGAAGGATTTGAAAAATATGAAGATTATGGTACTGGCAGACACAGAATCCCGATCATTATGGGATTTCTTTGAAAAAAGCAAGCTGGAGGGTATTGATCTGATTCTTTCCTGCGGTGATTTAAAACCGCAGTACCTCTCATTTCTGGCCTGCTTTACAAAAGCACCTATCCTGTATGTACACGGCAATCATGATGCAAGATATCTTGATACGCCGCCGGAAGGCTGTATATGTATTGAGGATAAGGTTTATAATTACAAAGGAATCCGTATTCTGGGACTGGGCGGGTCTATGCGCTACAAAGATGGCCCCTTTATGTATACCCAGCGGGATATGGACCGCCGTATTAAAAAACTGCGTTTTCCTTTACTCCGAAGCAGAGGCTTTGATATTTTGCTGACCCATTCACCGGCTTATCAGCTCAACGACGGTGAGGATCTGCCTCATGTCGGCTTTGCCGGTTTTCTGAATCTGATGGACAAGTATGCCCCCAAATATTTTATCCACGGACATGTTCATATGAGCTACGGCCGTCAGTATAAGCGTTTGGCCAAATATAATAATACGCAGATTATCAATGGCTATGAACGGTATGTTTTTGAATATGGCGAAGATCTGACGGAAAACACAAGTTTTTAATCAACAAATTTTTAATGCCTTACCCCAGATTTTCTACTCTGGAGTAAGGCATCCGCCATAACCTGTTTACAATTTTCTATCGGCAATCATCTCCGTCTGCCGCTTCGATGTCTGTTCACTTAATCTTTCGTCACAGGTTTAAACCCTTCTCCCAAAATATCCGCAGTCTCAGATACAACGACAAAGGCTTTTGGATCCTCTTCGTGGATAATCGCTTTAAGCCTGGAAAATTCATTTTTTCGGACCGCACAAATCAGTACTTCCCGACGCTGTCCTGTATAGGCACCTTTTCCGGCCAGCAGTGTTACACCACGGTCTATATCCTCTAAAATCCGCTGGGCAATTACCGGGTTCTGATCGGATACCACGGTCACCATACTGCCCTGATCCGGCCCATATAAAATCGTATCAATAACCTTTGAACAGCAAAACAGGGAAATCACGCCGTACATTCCGGCTTCCACATCCCTGAACACGGCAATGGAAATCAAGATCACCATAAAATCTACAGCCAACAGCGCCCGGCCCATGGAAATATGGGGATAGCGCAGCTTTACAAGATAAGATATGATTTCTGTCCCCCCTGTTGTTGACCCTCTCAGGAAAATAATGCCCAGACCAGCGCCAATAAATATACCGCCGAAAATAGAGCACAGCAGACGATCTCCGGTATACACCGGCAGCAGCGGTGCAGCAACAAAATCCACCATTAAACTGCTGATCACAAGCGAACACAGGGTTCGTACGCAAAAGCGCCGGCCCAGATAAATAATGGCCAGAATCATCAGGGGAACATTCAGCAGCAGGCTGAGCGTACCAACCGGCATAAAGTCCGCAAGATAATTAATAATCAATGCAATTCCCGTAACTCCGCCAGGCGCAATATTCGCCTCCTGGGTAAAACTTACAATTCCAATGGCAAAGATAAAGGAACCTACAATATCAGCCGTCAAGTCCAATGCAAGATCCTTTGGTTTTCTTTTATATTTTTTCTTTTCCATAGTTTACCTCACTGTAAAATCCGTCTTCATTTGCTGTTTGGATGCGCATCATCTTTTGAGACCAACCACGTTAAAGGCCCGAATCATTAAAATAAAATATCATGATTCACCGGCTTATAAAATAACGTCTTAATTGTATCAAAATCCCGGCTCACACTCAGCAGCCACATCAGTTTTGTCACCGTAGCCTCCGGCGTCATATCATAAGCTTCCAGAAGTTCAAACCGCTCCTTAATTCTGGAACCCACATTATAAATCACCATGTCACTGCCCTCATGAGGGACCTGGGTGGTCATCACAAGCAGCTTTCCTGCTGCCGTCCAGTCTTCAATAGCCTTCATAAAACGATCTTCTTCATAGCAGGGAATCCCGCCCACACCAAAGCTTTCGATAATCAGTGCATCATAATAAGGCTTAAGATAATGAATCACACTGGCATCCATGCCTGGAATCAATTTCAGATTAAAGACCCGGCCATTCATTTTATTATAAAAGACCGGCTGCTGACAGTTTTTTTCTTCGCGAATATAACGGACAATATGATTATTTCGTATAACGGCCACATCCGGAAAGTCAATACTGGAAAAGGCATTAAAACTTTTTGTCCGTATTTTTCTGGCTCTTGTCCCTGCAATTACCTGCCCCTGAAAAACAATGACAACGCCCTGAGAATAATCATCACTGGCATAAAGGAAACTGTCATACAGATTCATTTTAGCATCTGTAATCTCCTTGTCAATGGGCCGCTGGGCACCGGTTAAAACAATGGGTTTGGACGGATTCTGTATAAGATAGGAAAGTGCCGCAGAAGTATAAGCCATCGTATCCGTCCCATGAAGAATAACAAAACCATCATACCGGTCATAATTCGCCTTAATGGCAGCCGCCATGGCCTCCCAGTGCTTTGGTTCAATATTTGTACTGTCCAGATTAAATAACTGAAGCGCATCCACATGGCAAAGCCGACACACGGAAGGAATATATTCAAGAATTTCTTCAGAGGAAAGCTGCGGCGTTAGTCCGCTGTTTGTTCCTTTGGAAGCGATTGTTCCCCCGGTGGCAATTAGTAATATATTTTTCATTGGGAATTTTCCTTTCTCTATACATAGTTTCTCCAATTTGCTCCATACTATAACAGTATTCATTGAACAATCATCATATGGGAGGTGAAAATCATGGATTTGGATATGACCGAAGTTGTATGCGCATGCCTTGGCACAACGGTTCAGGATATTGCAGACGCCATCACCAATGGTGCCGGAAGCTATGATGCCGTTGTCGAAGCCACAGAAGCGACAACAATCTGCGGCGTGTGCGAGGATCGTGTGCGCGAAGTCGTTGACCAGCTTCTTACGGACTGAGACCGATGCCCAGCTAAAGCGGCTATGAATCTGAAACAGTCCGTCATCTGACCCGAAAGACAGCTGCCGCAGAACCAAGCACTGCCGACAGCTGTTTTTTAATAAACCCCATTTTATTTAAAAAGAACCGATTTTATTTAAAAGGTAAGCACACCCAAATGCTCAAGAAGGATTTTCACCCCGATTAAAATCAAAATAGCGCCGCCGAGAAATTCTGCTTTGCTTTTGAATTTTGCCCCAAAAACTCTGCCCAGAGACACACCAATCAGCGAAAGCACAAAAGTTGTAATACCGATCAGCGAAACCGCCGGAACAATAGAAACCTGTAAAAAGGCAAAAGTAACGCCCACGGCCAGGGCATCAATGCTGGTAGCTATGGCCATCATTAACAATTCTTTAAGGTCAAGTCTGTCACCCTGACAGCCTTTTTCCTCTTCCTCATCATCCTTGCCCAAAGCTTCCCGAATCATATTCATACCGATAATTGCCAGTAATATGAAGGCAATCCAATGGTCCACACTTGTAATGTATCGCTCAAATTGTTTGCCCAGCACCCAGCCAATCAGCGGCATCAGCGCCTGAAAGCCGCCAAAAAACAGGGCAATTACCGCAGCATGTCGATAATTCATCTTTCTCATGGAAAGTCCCTTACATATAGCCACCGCAAAGGCATCCATAGACAGTCCCACGGCGATTAAAAACAACTCAAAAATGCTCATGTGTTAAAAACTCCTTTTACAGCTTTTTATATATCAAAGGCAGACGTGAAGGCGCCTTAGACCCAAAAGTATAGCAGGCATAAAAATCACGGACCCAATCCTCCTGCAGTGGCTGTTCATGATGGATCACTGCCAGCGGCTGTCCGGCCGTTACATAATCCCCCACCTTGGCACTGAGGACAATCCCCGTTCCCGGGAGAATCTGATCCTCTTTTGTCGCCCGTCCTGCGCCGATTTTCATGGCCTGAGTTCCAAGCTGCATGGCCTGCATATGGGTAATAAAGCCATTCTGTTGGGATAAAAGTTCAGTCTGCAAAGCCGATGCAGGCAAAAGCCGGGGATCATCAATTTGAGCGGTGTTCCCCCCCTGCGCCTTAACCATCTGACGAAGCTTTTCCAGTGCGGTTCCGTCATCAATGGACTTTTGAAGCATAGCCACAGCCTGATCTTCATTTTCTGCAATCCGTGCCTGCACAAGCAGCATACTGCCTGCAGTCAGGCACAGCTGAGTCAGATCCTCAGGCCCGTGTCCCTTCAGGGTATCAATAGCCTCCCGAACTTCAAGGGCATTGCCAATCGCGCGGCCCAAAGGCTCATCCATATCCGTAATAACAGCCCGCACACTCCGTCCCAGGGAAGCACCGATGGCAATCATCTCCTGAGCCAGGGCCACAGCATCCTCCGGCGTCTTCATAAAAGCACCGCTGCCGTACTTTACATCCAAAACAATAGCCTGGCTTCCCGCGGCAAGCTTTTTGGACATAATGCTGGATGCAATTAAAGGCATGGAATCCACGGTCCCTGTCACATCCCTGAGTGCATAAAGTTTTTTATCCGCAGGCACAAGATTGCCGGTCTGTCCGATAATGGCCAGACCAATTTCGTTCACCTGCCGGATAAACGCATCTCTGTCCAGATAACAATTAAAACCCTCAATGGATTCCAGCTTATCCAGCGTTCCTCCCGTATGGCCCAACCCCCGTCCGGACATCTTTGCCAGCCTTGCATTGCAGGCCGCCACCATAGGCCCCAAAACAAGAGAGGTCTTATCGCCTACACCTCCGGTGGAATGTTTGTCAACCTTAATCCCGTCAATACCGCTAAGGTCAATCTGATCGCCGCTGTTCATCATAGCCATTGTCAGATCTTTTGTTTCCCGCTCATTCATACCGTTAAGCACAATGGCCATTAAAAGCGCACTCACCTGGTAATCCGGCACCTGATTTTTAACATAGGACTCAATCCAGAAATTAATCTCCGCTGTTGTCAGCGGCTCACCTTCCCGCTTTTTTACAATCAAATCTACAAAGCGCATCCAATCCCCTGCCCTTCCGTTTTATAAAGTATACAACCCGGTTAAAAAACATCGATTATTGATAAAAAAGATAACATACTAAAAGGGCTGCACCGCCCCTTCCGCTTACATTTTAAAGCTTTGGAAGGAAACGGGCAAGCCCTTTTTTTAAGATATAATAAAATCAATAAATCAAAACCGGAGTTCCAATGGTAATGTTATCATAAATAGCCTTTACCTTACTCAGCGGTGTATTCACACACCCGTGAGAACCGCCGCCGATATAAATCGTGCCGCCATAATTGGCCTGGTTATCACCGCGCCAGCTGGCATCATGGACGCCATAGCCCTGGCCCTTAAAACCTATCCAGTAATCCACAGGCGATTCATATTCCGAACCATCATAATTTTTACCTTTCAAAACAATATTGGGATAACGGGTCAGCACTTTATAGGAACCTTTAGGCGTATCATATCCCAAATTAGGGTTTCCTGTCACAATATTGGTATCAACCAAAAGCTGGCCATTTTTATAAAACCACATATGCTGATCACTAATACTGATCTCCAGGTATGTATCTCCGATTTCATTACCGCCCCGACGTGCGGCTGTTGAACTGTATACAGGTTCTCTTGTTGTACTCTCTCCAGCAAGAAGCAGCCGTGTCAGTTCCTCTGTCTCTGCTTCGATATCAATGGCCCAGCCGTAATTGCCGCCGCCCACAGTCACGGTACGTCCATAGGTTGTGACAAACTGACGGGAACCGCCATATGTATCATATTGGGAGGCCAGCCCCTGAACATACGCCTGAACCCGTCCCGTATCAACGGTTATACCGCCGTCCTCGGCCTGCCGCAGCCAGCTGCCGGTCACAGATCCATCCAGGACTTCCGTTGCATCACCAAATGTGTAGGTGACAACGGTGCCTCTGATCTTATCCACAACAGACATCACCTCAAGAATTTCCGGAGAATCCACGGTAATCTCCGGCATCAGATAACAGCCTTCATCTGTCATATACACCCGGCGTTCCTGAGAATCCAGAGCATGCTTAACAGCCTGAAACAGCCGTTCCTGATCAACCGCTGTTCCCTGCCGCTCCGGCACAACCGAAACCCCATTCTCCGTAAATTCCACATAAGCATTCTGTGGCTGAGTCACATCGGGACTATTGACACATTCAAGACCTGCAATTACATCACGAAGTTTAGCTTCATCATAAGAAGTCGAACTGTCCACCGTATAAAAATTCACACTGGTAAAGGCAAAAATCCACTTCCACATCCCCTGTTCTTCTTTAATCTGACGTATACCGTCAAACGTTTCAGCATAATCAATATCCGAACCTTTAATCAGCTCCTGATCTCCATTACTTTCCACCAGTCTAAGCGTATAGGAGGATTTGTATTCCATCAGCTGATCCATGGCCTCATCAACGGTTTTGTGAGAAAAATTAACACCATTAATCCATGTTCCGTTATAAAAATGATTCATGTAATAAAGCGATATAAAAATATAAATCAGAGCGATCAGCGCCAGCGGCACTGTAATCGATAAAATAACATTGCGAACCTGTTTTCTTTTCATTACCCTATCCCCGATATTCTGTACTTAAGCTGCATATGCAAAAACGCCATACAGCCTGTTTTAATCTATGCCTGCCTCTAATTATAAAGTACAAACGTTGCCATTTCTTTTCGAAACACTGAATAATTATGACAATTTACTAAACATTACCAATAACCATTGGTGAATAAACATCCACAAACAAGCATAGCGCAAAACAGAAAAATTCTCAAGGTAATTTTTCCCTGTGTTCGCATTTAGTATATATCCAAACTTTTCCCAATCCATACGTTCTAAAAATTATCCACACTCTGATCTAAATTTTTCTCTTTATTTCACCATATCCACGCGTTATCCACGAAAATCCCCTTAATCTATCGACAATATGTGCACAGTTATACACTATTTGTGGATAACTTGTGGATAATAAAGCTCTGTCTGTGAATTGTTTTAATTATATATTTTTTTTAATTTTTTCATCACATTTAAGAGTTTTTCTGCCGAATCTGTCAATCGTTTCATCTCCAGGGGATTAAGGGGTGTGTCAATAATGTGTTTTACGCCCTCCCTGCCAATAATGGATGGCAGCCCAAGACAGATATCATGCAGTCCATAATGACCGTCCACCTTGCTTGACACTGTCAAAACGGCATTTTCATCCCTAATCAGAGCCTGAGCAATTCGGAGTATGGCTCTTGAAATAGCAAAAAACGTAGCACCCTTACGCTCAATAATCGCATACGCACTGTTTTTAACATCTTCGTAAATCTGCTCCATAAAGGCATGGTTAATACACTGTCCGCAGGTTTCACAAAATTCATCCAAATCCACACCAGAAATATTGGCACTGGAAAATACAGCCACCTCACTGTCACCGTGTTCACCAATAATCAGTGCATGCACATTCCGGCTGTCCACGCCTAAATGCTCTCCCAGAAGATACTTAAACCGCCCGGTATCCAGCACCGTACCACTTCCGATCACCCGCCCGGGTTCAAAGCCTGAAATTTCCAGCGTTACCTGAGTGAGGATATCCACAGGATTGGACACAATCAGCAAAATGCAATCCTTATTATAGTTTACAATCTCAGGGATAATCTGACAAAAAATCCTTGTATTTTTCTCTGCCAGATCAATTCTAGTCTCACCGGGCATTTGATTGGCTCCTGCTGTCACAATCACCAGGTAGGCGTCTGCCAGGTCCTTATAATCTCCGGCATAAATATTCACCGGCTTTACAAACGGCACGCCATGCCCAATATCCATAGCCTCCCCTTCAGCTTTTTTATGATTAATATCAATTAACACCATTTCATTAAAAAGTCCGCTGCCAAGTAATGTATGGGCTGCCGTTGCTCCAACTGCACCGCATCCGATGATCCCGCATTTCTGCAGATTCAGGTTATTTAA
Organism: uncultured Lachnospiraceae bacterium; assembly: GCA_905199445.1. Taxonomy (GTDB): domain Bacteria; phylum Bacillota; class Clostridia; order Lachnospirales; family Lachnospiraceae; genus Catenibacillus. The sequence goes on from CAJKGK010000008.1 coordinate 72,402, forward strand.
ATCCATAAAATCTTCCTTTCCCGAATTTCCGGTCTGTTCATTGATACTTCCCTCAGATACAGGGAAGCCTGCAGACATAAGTATCTGCATATTTTGCAAAAATATGCAGGTCATCGATACAAACAATCCCATCATTCACCGATTTTATATTTATATTTTAAATTTTCTATGATAATATATTCATAAATCTTGAAACAATCGTTAAAGGAGTTTTATTATGAAAAGAGAAAAGTTCTCATCCCGGCTTGGCTTTATTCTGATCAGCGCAGGCTGTGCCATTGGTCTGGGCAATGTATGGCGTTTTCCTTATATTGTGGGCCAGTATGGCGGAGCCGCATTTGTTTTGATCTATCTTTTTTTCCTGTTGGTCTTAGGCCTGCCTATTATGACCATGGAATTTGCCGTGGGTCGGGCCAGTCAGGCAAGTGCCGCCCTTTCCTTTGACCGTCTGGAACCCAAAGGCAGCAAATGGCATTTTTACAAGTGGGGCGCCATGGCCGGAAATTATTTACTCATGATGTTTTACACAACCATCGGCGGATGGATGCTGCTTTATTGCATCAAAATGGCCTCCGGCCAGTTTTCCGGCCAAACACCGGAACAGGTTAAATCCGCATTTTCGTCCATGCAGGGACAGCCGGTTCAGATGATTGTCGCTATGGTTGCAGTTGTTATTGTATGTTTTGCCATCTGTGGCATTGGTCTGCAAAACGGAGTGGAAAAAATCACCAAGCTTATGATGATTCTCCTCCTTGCCCTGATGGTTGTGCTGGCCATTCGCTCCGTCACCCTGGAAAACGGAGGTTCAGGCCTGCTGTTTTACTTGAAGCCGGATTTCGGAAAACTTGTGGAAAACGGACTGGGAGAGGCTGTCTTTGCTGCCATGGGCCAGGCTTTCTTCACCCTAAGCCTGGGGATCGGTGCCATCGCTGTCTTTGGAAGCTATATTAAAAAAGACCGTTCTCTGACCGGAGAATCTATATGGGTGACCATCCTTGATACAAGTGTGGCTTTTATTGCCGGACTGATTATTTTTCCGGCTTGCTTTGCCTTTGGAATCGATGCAGACAGCGGACCTTCCCTGATTTTTGTCACCCTGCCCAATGTTTTTAATGCCATGAACAACGGGCGGCTTTGGGGAACAATGTTTTTTATATTTATGTTGTTTGCCGCTGCATCTACCATTATTGCGGTTTTCGAAAACATTATATCCTTTGCCATGGATTTAACTGGCTGCAGCCGAAAAAAAGCTGTCATTGTCAATCTTTTTGTGATTATTATTTTATCACTGCCCTGTGTCCTGGGCTTTAATGTGCTTTCTGGAATTGAGCCTCTGGGCACCGGATCTACCATCCTGGACTTTGAGGATTTCCTTGTCAGCAACAACCTGCTTCCTCTGGGAAGTCTTGTTTATCTGCTTTTTTGTACAAGCCGATACGGCTGGGGCTGGAAAAACTTTTGTGCAGAGGCAGACAGCGGACAGGGGCTTAAATTTCCCAAATGGGCCAGACTCTATGTATCTTATATTCTGCCCCTGATCGTTCTGTTTATTTTTATACAGGGTTATGTATCTAAATTTATGTAAAACCATCTTTATAGGAAAATAAAAAGCGGGGCCCGGTCAACGCTGTGACCAGGTCCCATTTTTTAATCTTCAAACTTCAGATACTGTTTTCCTTCTTCAATAAAGGCTTCCGGCGACAGAGCTCCCGCATACAGCTTTTTTGTAATATTCTGCCATGTATCGGCATTATCCTTTCCCAAAACCGCATACCAGAAACTGGTCAGATGTTTTTGTTCATCCACCATTTTTCTAAACTGTACAACCGGTTCCGGAAGGGGATTCGGAAGTTTTAAATCCACATCTGTACGATAATTCAAATAGCCGTACTGACTTACATTCATCGCATTAACCCTTCTGGAAAATTCAAGACAAATTTGGGCTGCCGCATCTGCATTCTCTGTTTTTCTGTTAATACATAATCCCGGCGTCATGTCATGATTGGCATTCATTAAATATTTTTCATAATCCGGGTATAAACCGTCGCTGCAATCCGGAAACTGAATCAGGTCAATGGCAGATTCCCCCATGTGATCCATCAGATAATACACAATAGTAGACTGGTGAGGCATAAGCACAGCTTCATTGTTTACAAAATTTTCCACAGACTCTACCTCCCCAGTCTGCATATAGTCTTCCGGAAAAGCTTGATGCGCATTAAGCTCACGAATTTTTTCAGCTGCCTGAATAAATATGGGATCATCAAAGGTCAGGCTTCCATCGATCAGTCCATCCAGGGCATAGGGATTCATCCGGTTCACAATCATTGTATATAAAAGCTCTCCCAGCCAGCTGTCCTTATTTCCCAGATTTATGGCCGCATAAGACGTTTTGTGGATTTTATTATATATATTGACTTGATCGACAAGTTCAATCAGTGCCTCCCACGTTTTTGGAATTTCAAGGTCCATCTCCTTCATCAGCGCCCGGTTGCAGTAGGTTACCCCATAGGCTTCCACAAGGCACGGAATAATGTAGGTATTTCCGTCATCGTAGCTTTTTAGATATCCCGGAGCATAATCGATACCCGCATCATGAATATAGTCCTGAACCGGCAGACAGGCATTGGCATCAAACAAAAACTCCGGAAAACTTCCGCCCCAAACAGCAAAAATATCCGGAAGTTCATCACAGGCCAGCGCAATTCTCAGCTTATCTTTCAGTTCTGCTGTGGCAAAGGTTTTGACATCCAGCGCATAGCCTAACGGCTCCCCCAAGGATTCCCATAAATCCAGATAATGGGTTCCTGGCGTATTATAGTCAAAAAATATCCATATTTCCAATGTCTTTGACGGTTCCTGTCCCTGAGTCTGCCCGGTGTATGCCGGCCCTGTACAGGCCGTCAGACAAAGACCGGCAAGACAAACACTGCAGACACAAAGCATTGACACAATGCTTTGCTTAAGATTAAGCGCCTTACCCGTTTTTTGTTTAAACAATCTCATGATTGTCAATAATCTTATGTTCATGAATTTCCATACATCCTTCCTGTCACAGCCAGGCCACAGGTCAAAATATCTATCCTTTAGGCGAACATCCATCCCACATGGCTGCTCCAATTATTATACCGCCCATCATTCCGCAAATCAATGAACTTCATTTTTTTGATCCATTTTTACTTTCCATTCATCCGTTTGCACGTCAGGATATTTGTGATAAAATAGAAGACACATTGGATAAGTATAAACCGGAGGCCGCAATGAAACAGCATATTTTTAACTTAGCCCGCCATCTGGAAAATCACATGACCTTCCAGACCCGTCTGCTGGCGGCGTTTTTTTTCGTCGCCACACCGGTTCTGATCATTATTTCCATCGGGCTGTACCTTTTTCTCAACAGCAGTGCCCAGGAGAACACGCTGAAAACTATGACACAAACGCTGGAACGCACTCAGGCTCAAATTGAAAACATTATCAAAGACACTGAAAATCTTTCCAGGAATATAATTTATGACGCTGATGTTCAAAAACTTCTCAACGAAGCCGCAGGGGGAGAATCCTACCCGGAAACAGAGGCTGTCAAATATTTTATTAACAGCTTTATTGTCAACAGAGATTATATCGAAAGCGTTGTCATCACCGGGCTGGAGGATACCCTGTTTTCCACAGAAAAAGCCTATACAGATGTAAGTACAATGTCCAACATCCGCCAAAAATGGTGGTATCCTCAGCTGGAACAATCCACAGCCCCCTATCATTGGTATCCCAGCGCCAAAAGTACACAAAACGACCTCACCGTCAACCAATCCCTGATGCTTACCCGAATGATTCGAAGTACTGCCGACTATCGGACCCCCACCGGCCGAATGATGATCTATCTGAAAGAAGACTATGTCAATTATATCTGGGACAGCATTTCGTGGGGACAGACTTTAGATGCCTGGCTCATGGATGAGCAAGGCTGCCTTCTCCTTAAAAATAACCACGCCCAATGCACAGTCCCGGAAAATATATCCGCCTGCACGGCCGCCGATCCGGACAGCAGCACAATCATTAAAATCAACGGCCAGCGCCATGTCGTAGGATGGAAAACATTAAATGATAATAACTGGAAACTTGTTCTTTCTGTTCCCCTGAGTGAAGTCAATGAAAACCGCACCATTATCTTTGTCCAGGTATGGGCTATGATTTTACTGCTCATTATTATTGTGACCCTTGTTTCCCTTACCATATCCCGAATGCTTTCCCGGCCAATCCGGCAAATTTCCCGTATTATGGATAATTACCATAATCACACCGATACCGCAGCTTCCGACCTTTCTGCATCCGGCATCCCGACCGAAGACAGCCTTTGTGAGCGAAGGGATGAAATCGGTATCATTTATCAATCTTATCGGCAAATGGTCAACCGTGTTGATACGCTGATCAGGGAAATCTACCTTAAGGATCTGGAGAAAAAGGACGCCGAACTGGCATTAATGCAGTCCCAGATCAACCCACATTTTCTGTACAATACTCTGGATTCCATTAACTGGATGGCCATGGCCAACGGCCAGGATGAAATCAGTGAAATGGTCACAGCGCTCTCAGACACATTCCGGCTTAGCCTAAAGCGTACCAACAGCGCCTACATCCCTGTATCCCAGGAAATCGAGTACCTCAGCAGTTATCTGACACTGCAAAAATATCGTTTCGGAGGACAGCTTTCTTACAGCTTTCACATCCAGGATGAAGTGAACGAACTTTATCTGCTCAGATTTCTTCTGCAGCCTGTCGTGGAAAACAGTATTAAACACGGCATCCGGCAACTGGATAACGGCGGCACGATAGATATTACCATGAGTATAAGGAATCGATCCAACACAGTTCAAATGACTGACAACACAGAATCCAAAGCCGAATATCTTGAAATTCATATGATTAACGATGGCTGTCAGATCGATTTGGGAAAGATGAAACAGCTGCTGGAATTTGATGCGGCAACCCAAACCTTTCTATCCTTTGATCAGGGCAGCTATGGACTGCAAAATATTAATCGAAGAATCAAAATTGTTCACGGCCCGGATTATGGTCTAAAGTTTTCAATCACAAAAAACCAGCGAACGGATTGCTGCATTATGCTTCCCGTCATACGCACAGACACCGGACTGCTCCAAAGCTAAAAGGTGCTATAAACCAAAAATAATCGAGCAAGGGTATTGTTCATTCAACAAAATGATCCTTACTCGATTATTTTTATAGATTTAATCGTTTACAGCTTCAGCATTTTATTTTTTATGCGCTGCCTGCCAGTCTTTGTTAAATCGATGTTCATTGACACACAGTACAAGAAGAATATTCACAGCCGCCACGCCTGCAAATACCATATAGGCATATCTTAAATTTCCTGTCAGATTTAAAACAATACCATTGACCGCAAAGCACAGAGAAGTCACAAATCCCTGAATCGGGAAAATCACACTGTTTACCTTATCAAATCCATGTCTTCCGAAAATAGATGCAGGCAGAGATGTGGTAAAGTTTGCGGAGCCGCCGATGGCCATACCGATCATAAAAATAGATACATAAATTCCCACTTTGGTTTCGCTGACATTGGCCAAAAGCGCCAGAATATACCAGATTCCAAAAAGAATCATTGTTTTTTTTGTACCGATTCTATCATCAAGAATCCCGATAAGCCAGGATCCAACAACACCGATACACGCCAGAAGGGTCATAATAGACACAGCCTGTACCTGGGAAAAGCCCAGAGACATATTTCTGACAACCAGCTGACTCATAACGCCCACAGAGCAAATCTGAAAAAATCCGGTAGTGATGGCTGCCAGCCATAGCTCCTTTGTTTTCAACAGTTTTCCTGTTGTCCAGCCGCCATCCTCTTCAACCTTAGCCACATAATATTCAGTCTTATAAACTTCATCAGAAACATTATCCGGATTAAGCCCCCGCTCCTGCGGTGTGTTGCGGATAAAGATCAACCCCAAAATCCCAAGAATAATTGAAGCGATCGCAGGAATCATAACCCCTTTCTGTACGCCAAAACTGCCCACAAGCCATGTAATCAGAGGCACATAAAATGCAGAAGCCAGATTATGTCCCATCGTTGTATAGCCCATCACCACACCTTTTTTCTTTGGAAACCACTGGGCCACCAGGGTACCGCCGGCAATATAGCCGGCCGACATAATTCCGCCGACAACAAAACACATCGCGATCGTATAAACTGCAAGGTTCGGGGCATTTCCAATACAAATATAACCAACACCCGACACTATTGTAAAAATACCCGATGTCTTTCTGGCTCCGATTTTCCTGTTAATCTGACCGATAATAATAAAAAACAAAACACCCACAATGCCTGCAATGGAATTCATATTAAGTACTGTCCCCGGCTGAACCCCCAGCCTTTCTGCCACTGCCGGTGCCGTAATGTTGGAACCGTCATTGACAAAGCCCACATAAAACCAGAACATAGCCATACAATAAAAAATTGTCCCCCATCCGGCTTTTCCAAAATTAACTACCGAATTTTTGTTTCCGTCCTTCATGATTTTCCTCCCTTAATTTTTATCCCCTCAGTATGCCGGGGCAATATCCATATTGGCCAGCCTCACTGACACTGTGAAAATATTATCACTTTCAATCCAGGACGGATATTCTACAAATTTATCAAATCATTAAAAATATTCTTTATATTCTTCCTGTTTTGCCAGATGACATTTAATATTTTATGATTTCATTTAAAATCTTCCAAAACTATAGGCTAAAATCCTGTTTCATAATCCTATGGAAAAATTCTGTTGAAAAGTCCATAGTGTTTATTTAAAATAGGATTATTAAGGAGGCGCCAAAACCGTGTACAATCTGATTTTAGTCGATGATGAACCCGTAGTTCTCAGAGGAATACAAGCCGTATTCCATCTGGAGAATTTTGGGTTTCATCTTGTTAAAACATATACAAACCCACTGACCGCATTAAAAGAGCTGAGCGAAACAGTCCCTGATCTGATCATCACCGATGTCAAAATGCCTCAGATTGACGGTCTGGAATTTTCGGCCCAGGCCAAAAAAATATTACCAGACGTTCAAATCGTGATTCTGTCCGGCCATGATAATTTTTCATATGCTCAGGCCGCCATGCGTCTTGGAGCCAGTGATTATCTTTTAAAGCCCATTAAAAAAAAGGACTTTGAAAAAATGCTTGAAAATGCCTGCTCACGGCTCAATGCCCGCAGCAGCCAGCTGGCACAAAACCGTCAGCTGGAAGAAACAACCCGTTTAAACTATTCCATATTAAGAAACCGATTTTTTGAACGATTGCTCAAAAGCGGCAGTCTGGCTGACCCGGAAATCCGAATGCTCTACGAACAACTGGGCTTTGTTTTCGAACACGCCTCTTTTGTTCTTCTGAAATTTGTTATATGGGAAATGGATGTTCCAAAGGACTATATGTCCCAGTTGGAAAGCATTATCGGAGAACTGCTCCAGCTTCTTGATCAAACGGCTTCCGTTGAAGAATTTTATACAGACGAATATTTATATCTTTTTGTATATGATTTTAAAAATGTAATTTTTTCCGAAGACGAGCTATGTCAAAAAATAAAAACCTATGTGGCGAACAAAGATCGTCAGGGAATCCGACTGCTTTACGGCATCAGCGATATATATAAGGGTATTTCCAATATTCTCAAGGCAGTCACCGAATGCGACGAAAATATTCTGACCAACGGGCGCAGCCATTCCGGCAATAAAACCGCTCTGGACAGCCTTTATCGCGAACATTCTGACCTGCACATTCCCAACACCGATATTGAATCCTTGTTTACAGCAATTTCAACCCACGACCTGCCCCGCATCTGCGATACACTAACCGCAATCTATCACACCCCGGCAGTTTCTCTGTACAGAGATTTCGGACTGAGCATCACCCTGCTGATTCTTATTAAAATGTGCCATATGCAAAACCGATATTTACAATCTTTACCGAATCAAAGCCCTTTTATCACACAGGAAATGATCAGTATCAGCTACCTTTCCGCACATTTTGGCAGCACGGCTGCAATGCAGTCCTTTATTCATGAACATGCCCTGAGCCTTTCAGACCTTGTTCAAAATCAGGAGATGAGCGCCCCATCCAAAATCATCCTGTCCGCTATTCAGTATATTGACGCCCACTATATGGAAAACATCAACCTGTCCGATGTGGCCAGCCGGATTTTTATAAGCAAAAATTACCTGTGTGATCTTTTTAAAAAAGAAATGAATATTACCTTTATCGACTATGTCGCCAACCTGCGTATCGAAAAGGCCAAATACCTCCTCAGCCATACAGATATGAAAATGTACGAAATTTCCGAGGCTGTGGGCTATAATGACTATGCCTATTTTTCACAGATTTTTAAACGGCATACCGGAGCCACGCTCTCCAATTACAGAAAACAGCATTAAATACGACAATCCATAGCCCGGACACGTCAAATTTCCTGGCAAAGGGTCAAAAGTTCAAATAATAATTGCTGGTTCTATACTGGAGTATATTTTGACACAAAAATACCTCCTAAGTAGATTTTGTTTATTTACCTTGTCTACTTAAGAGGTATCATATCAAACCGCCCCTCTTGTTATTTCATATTTTATTTTCATATGATTTCCAGGGTCACAGGCCCAATAAGGCCATAGTCCTGAACCATTGCATGAATATTAAAGGCAGGGTGGCTTTGTTTTCCATCCTGTTCTTTGGCTGTTTGATCGTTCTGACCATCCGCCTCCCCTGCATGTCCATTGCTGGCATTCGCAGCAAGCATCCGGGACAGTTCTGCCACACGGTCATAATATCCTCTGGCCAGCAGACGATTATTCAGTGTACTGGTTACCTCCACAAGAATTGTATTTTCTCCAGGAACAAGCAGACTTGTGATATCCACTATTTTTGCATTAAAATCATAAGCATCGGCTTTTTTTCCATTAACATAAACAGCCGCACTGCAGCCATTGGTGGAAGCTATTTTTAAAATTCCCCGCTGGCTGTTATTCCAGTCTTTAGGAAGTGCCACCGTACATGTGTAATACCCCACACCTGAAACCTGTGGACCGATTTGAGGAATATCTTTCCACGGCTTTAACTCAACCTTACCTGCTTCAAGTTTTGTCTTTTTGGTTTCATAATAAACCTCACGAGTAACAATTCCTTTTCCCCGGTCCTCAATCATTTGTTTTTTCTCGCCTTCATTCCAGTCCTCAACGGTCAGTGTCCAATCTGTAAGTTCAATCACCCGTTGGCTGCCAGCCTGCGCTGCTTCATGGATCTGATATATGCCATGTCCTTGATCTTCTTTATACACGCTGTCTTTTTCAGCCGCCTGATCCAAACAGGCTTCTTCTTCCGGCTTCAAGGCAAAAAGACAGGCCTGGCCTGGCATAAGTTTGAGTCTGACAATCGTTCGGTCATCATCCTTACCATCAATCACCGAAGCCGTCATGTCCTGGTCATCGATTTTTTCAATCCTGCCATTCCAGCAGTCAATACGATACAGCCGGCCCTGGCCCTCCAAAGCAATATCAGCTGTCACCGGTGCGTCTGTAGCATACTGCATATGATAGACATACAAGTATGTACAGGTACCGTCTTTTCTTGTAAGCGTTAAAATTTTCTCATTTTCCTCCAAAAATTCGGTACGTGGATGAACGCCCAGTTCATATAAAGTTTCCAGGGTCATTGACGGATCATCAATTTCCCGCACATTAGACAGGGCCTTAATTTCTTTAATAATCTCTGACAGTTTTTCGTCATTGCCATCCAAAAACGGAGTCATCGACGCCGCCTGTTCATGCGTCTTTGTAATTGATGGCCGTATTGTTTCATTCACATGATTGACAAATACCAGCGGCAGCCCTTTTTTAGCCAGTTCCAGCAGTTTTATCGAACTGTCAAGCGGCAGCGCCTCCTGATAAATAATCAATGCCTGGTAGCCTGGTCCGTCAGGTATAAGCTGGCCGTTTTCAAAATTCACAAACGGTTCCTCCACAAGCTGCGGTGCAAAATAGTCCCATGTAAAACCGGCATGCTGCAGCTTCATGTCTTTCCAGTACACACCTGCATCGCCTCGCATCAGCTTGGATTCATACAGTTCTTTTTCATTTTCACCGTCAAAATACAGATTGTTAAAGTTGTAATCTAAACGAAGGATCCCCAGATCCATTCTCGGCTTGCCTTTTCTTAAAACCATCTGGTATCTGGCAATCATCCTTGTCCATTCATTATAATGCTGCCATGCAGGCTGTCGGCATCCAAAGCGTTCTGAAAAGACTGGCCACATCCCCTCATGCCCAGGCCAATAAGTGGAATCATCCGAACCCGCAATACTGGAATAACCATGAAGCACGGTTTTAGTCACGCCGGCCGCAAATTGGGTATAAATAATCTGCGTATAAAATTCCAGCCCCATCATGTAATTAAGCAGGGTTGCTCCAGTTTCGCTGGAATAGGTTCGATTATAAATATGGGCCGGTCCTGCTAAATTTCTGTAAGGTTCAATCTGTGAAGCAAACTCCAGAGACTCTGTCTCAATGCCGTCTACATATTTTCCAGGCTGGGAAATTTCAAAGGGCAGGCCATAGGAAATTTCCGCTCTCAGTGTCATCCCATGGCTATGTAGCCATTCCTGCATCGGTTTAAGCATATTTTCCATATACAGATCTGTCATCGTCTGGTAAAGGTCATTATGAAGCTTTTGCGTAAATCGTTGATCTGCACAATGATAGTGGTAAACAAAGTCCACAGTCATCATTCCCGCATTTTTTACAATAAAGGGCAGATACGGTGTCAAATCATAGCCTCTGCGGCCGCAAAACTCATCCAGGAAATGATACCCCCAGAACTGTCCCCCCTTCCCAAATGTGGACAGCTCCAATGAATCCATGTACATCATAGCCCGTCCGTTTTTCTGTATATTTTCCTTTAACTGGGGTGTCAGCACTGTACTGTCCCAATAATCAATAAATGCATCAATCCCATAATGGTCAATATAATTAATCGTATACGATATCCCTGCCGAAGGTGATGCCGTCTGTCCTGTTCCATGAATCCAGAAATAAAAAATCATATAATCTCCGTCCCCCGGTGCTGTCCACTCCAGACAACCATCCTTAACAAGGGACGTAAGCACCTGAACCGAATTCTGATCCAGACAGTCATCACCCGATTTTCTGTCAATTCTGGCCGCAGTTACCGCTACCAGTTCCTGAACAGTCACACCTGGCACTCTGAGTATAGATTTTAAAATCAAGCCCGATCTTGTATGCCCTGCACAAACCGTTTCCACCGCATAATCCAGTTCTTTGGCAGCAGCCCGGTCATCCGGAGTAATGGTGATCAGATTGGCATTGGACCAGTTGGTCCCGCTGGTCATACTTACACCCATGGATCTTTTTGTTGTCTCATCAATAATCACATGAGAGTCATGTACCCATTCCTCAGATCCCCACCCATATAAAGATGAATCCGCCCCGGGCTCCTCCATGGCCAGAAACTCCACAGCGCCAAATCCGGCCTCATGAAGCATGGAAATATCTTTTTTTAATGTTGCATCCGTATGAAATCCTTCAGCCAGCCACCAGCGCACATCCGGCCAGAACTCAATCCCCGGATTTTTCAGTTCATCTATTTTGATCATTAAAAAACCCCCTTTAAATTATTTTTTCTTGCTCTAAATATCTTTCCTTTACAATATCTCTAAAATCTGTAATTTTTTACAGAAATCTTTTAAATAGTTATGGATAAAGGAATTGTATTTTTATTATAAGCTGATATAATTAAAATCGTAATGGATTATATTGCCGAAATATTAGAATATATTGCTCATTTTAAGGAATTTAGAAATGTTTGAAAATATAGATTTTTTCACAATGGAAGCCTCCCCCAAAGACCCGTCTGAAGCTTTTGATGCGAATCCTGATCTGGATCTTACACAGCTGACCAGCCCTCAATATACAGATTATATCATCGACGGATACGTTCAGGCTGTGAATACACCGGTTGCCGCCAAAGATATCAGAGAACGATATTTTTATATCCAAAGCTTTTGCATCATGCATGCCAATAAAGATTATTTTACACGCCGCAGCGGATGCAGCTCATTTCTGATTTTATACACCTATGAGGGCCAGGGTGTATTGGAATATGAAAATCAGATCACACAACTGGAACCTGGCAGTCTGGTCATGATTAACTGCCGCCTGCCCCACTTTTATTACACCAATCAAACCCATTGGGTGCACAGCGATCTTCACATCAACGGTCCCGGAGCCCTAAATCTCTATCAGGAATATGCCCGTTATATCCACAAACCATTAAAAGAAGATTTTACCGACCTTTATCAGCAGCTTTTAGAAACGCTACTTAAACTGTGCATAAACCCTGTTCCATGCAAGGATATACAGATTTCCAATGCCATCAGCAATATACTCACCCACCTGGTCGTAAGCGCCGCCGGATACAGAGAAAAATCACATGAAATTCCTGAAAATTTCCGCTACCTTATCCGCTATATGGAAAATAATTTTTCATCCCATCTGACTCTGGATTTTCTTTCATCCTTTTCCGGAATCAGCAAATATCATCTTTGCCGCGAATTCCGGAAATACACCGGCCTGCCGCCCAATGAGTATCTCATCAGCCTGCGTATAAGCAGGGCCCGTTTTCTCCTGACCAACACCGCTCTGCCAGCCAACAAGATTGCTGCCATGGTCGGCATTGCCGACGAAAAGAATTTTAATAACCTGTTTAAAAAGCGCGTCGGTGTCACCCCGGGACAGTATCGCAAAAAACTGTATTAAAAAAGCCGCAAGTCCTTGAAATATAAGAACTTACGGCTTATTTTAATTAGTCCTGAACATATGGCATTAAAGCGATATGTCTTGCTCTCTTGATTGCTACAGTTAAAGCTCTCTGATGTTTAGCACAGTTGCCTGTAATTCTTCTAGGAAGAATCTTACCTCTTTCAGATACATATCTCTTTAATTTGTTTACGTCTTTGTAATCGATTACTGCATTTTTATCTGCACAGTAAACACATACTTTTTTTCTTCTGCGTCCGCCGCGTCTTTTCATAGGAGCGTCGCTTCTCTTTTCGTATGCCATGATAAAAACCTCCTTCATTCAACTTTCATTAACTAAACGGTAATTCCTCGTCAATTCCATCCGGAATATTCATAAAGCCGTCACCGATCGCTGCACTTGGTGTGGGAGCCGGTGCGCTCTGCTGATAGCCACCCTGCTGGTAACCATTTGAAACGCCATAACCGCCGTTCTGACTGGCTGATTTGCTTTCTGCAAATTCCTGCTCATCAACAATAACGTCTGTGGTATAAACCTTTACACCGTCCTTGTTCACATAGCTGCCGGTCTGGATTCTTCCTATAATCGCAATTTTTGTTCCCTGTCTGAAATAACGTTCTGCAAATTCTGCTGTACGGCCAAAAGCCACACAGTTAATAAAATCTGCATCTGCATCGCCTTCACGCTTAAATATGCGGTTAACAGCCAGTGTATATCTTGCGATTGCGGTTGCTCTCTCGCCCTGTGAGTATCTTACTTCTGGATCTCTCGTTAATCGTCCCATCAAAATGACTTTATTCATGCTATGGACTCCTCTCTCAATTAAGCGTCCTGTCTAACGCATAAATAACGAATAACGTTTTCCATAATACGTACGCGATGTTCGATTTCGTTCGGGCAGTTGGAATCAGATTCGAAAGTGATGAAGTAGTAGAAACCTTCTTTCATTTTCTGAATTTCGTAAGCTAATTTTCTCTTACCCCATTCATCAACGTTAACAACAGTACCACCGAAACGAGTGATATACTCTTTAATCTTTTCGATTGTTGCTGTTCTTACGTCATCTTCAACTTTTGCACTAACTACTACAGTTAATTCGTACTTATTCATGCTAAGTGCACCTCCTTCTGGTCTTTTGGCCCTCTGTTATTCAGAGAGCAAGGATGTTTTCCTCGTGAGCGTGTCTCACAGTTTTTAAGAATATCATGTTTTTCCTTTAAAATCAAGCACTTTCGCATAAAATTATGATTATTTTGTTATTATACCTTAGACAGTGATGATTATAGTTGCAAAACATTACAGCCTTCACCCGATTTGCTGCGGCTTTATCTCCTGACCATCTCTGAAAAGAAGCCGGATATTACGTTCCACTTGTTTTCTGGGAATCATAATCTGATGACCGCACCCTGCACACTTCAGCCTAAAATCCGCACCGACGCGAAGAACCTCCCACTCAAAACTACCGCACGGATGCTTTTTTTTCAACTTAACGATATCTCCTACCTGAATATCCATTCCTTCACCTCGTTTTGATTTTTGCAGACAATTCATCCGACAATCCTGCCTGTGGATCGACACATTTTGTCTGCACGATTACTCTCAGTATAACATCAACGATATTGCTTTGTAAAACAGGAAGTTAAAATTTACATCACAGAAAATCAATCTATAATCATTCTATGACGCATGAGGCGCGTGATTAAGAACAACTTAAGAACCAAGCAAGAATATAAACCGGAAATGAAGTACCATTGTTTTATATAATGATTATATCACCGACAAACGCTTAGCGCTATACCCAAACAAAAAAAGTCATCGTCATTAAACGACAACTTTTTTGGTTATTCCGGTTTTTCTGTAGTAAAATAAAAATTCAGACCATTGTCAAGTTCCAACACAGCATAAACCGTCTGCAGGTCGGACGCAAATTCCACGTATCCATCACTGATCGCTGAAACCGTCATATCCTCATCATTGCCCATGCCGCTGAAAATACTATCGTCCATGTTCACTTCAAATGTATCACTGATGGTTCCACTATCCCACATGTCTTGAATATACTGGCTGGCAATTATATTGTTTGCCGTTAAAAAAGTAAGAATATTCCCATTCTGTACATCAGCATCGGCTGATGCCATAACCCCGCCATCACCGCCTACAAAAACAGAATTACGATAATTAAAATAATCCTGCCCAGGCACGGCATAACGCAGTTCTACTTCCAGGCATTTTAAAAAATCTCCCCATGGAAATGCCCCCATGGCCCAACCGCCAATGGACAGTTTGTACACATCCATGGTTATGGCATCAATAATAAAGTCCGCTTCAAGGCCGAGGGTTTCATAATCCATATGAATTTCCCAGGCATAAAAAGAATAAGTACCCAAAATACGATCAGTGTACTTATACAGGACAGGGTCTGCAAACAGTTCCATGGCCGTCTGTTCAGCCTCCGTCAAACCATACTCAGATACTTCGTTCTGGCTCTCCCCGTCTTGACTCATCTGGATCTGTCTGACCAGCTGCTCCATCAGCCGGTCTAACTCCTTTGGCAAACCCGATTCAGGGAAAACATCTCCGGAAACTGTCTTTCCCAAAAAATTCATAACGCCCTGTGCCAGATTTTGCTTTTTTAAAAGCACATCATCGTCCGAAGTTACCTGTGTCTTTTCACATTTCCACCGGCCTTCCACCATCATGACCTTTTGAATAAAATTTATGCTTTTTTCTTCATCAACTAAAATGTCATCCGCATAGTACTCCTGCTGGGCCTGACGAACCTGTCCCACATCACGGCTTCTTTCATATTTTAAAATAACTCCGGGAACAGTCAGACAGGCTGCCGCAATCAATGCCGTCAACACAATACCGATAAACAGAGGTAAATTTTTTCTAATCATTTGCCTCTACCTCCCGGCTGCCGGGTTCCGGTCTCCGAAGCCGCCCATTTAGGTCCACTCTGCTTGAAAAACACCTGCATACAGGTACCTCGGCCAGCCTCGCTGAGAATCTTCAGCCGCCCGCCATGCACACCTATAATTTTTGATGCCAGGGCCATTCCCAGCCCAGCGCCCCCGGACTGCCTGGATCTGGACTTGTCAACCATATAAAAAGCCTCCGTGATCCGGGCCACATCCTCCGCAGGAATTCCAATCCCCCGATCAATGACCTCAAACAGCACAACATTATTGCGGCATCTGACCCTGAGCATCACCGTATCCCCGGACTTTGAAGCCTTTGATGCATTATCCAGCATATTGATAAATACGGTTTTCAGCAAATCACTGTCACCACAGATCCAAACCGGACAGGATTTAACCACAAGACGTATATTTCGTTTTTCAATGACAGGCCGAACACTTTCCTGAATTGTATCCGTCAGATCCGGTACATAGATGCCTTTTTTCACAATTTCCTGTTTATCCAATAAAATCAGATCAAATAATTTCATGGACATCGACTCCAGTCTTTTGCCTTCGCTGAAAATATATTCTGCTGCCAGCTGTATATTTTCCTGCTTCATATGTTTGCTGCGAAGCATATCGGAATAGCCGATCACGGCCGTGAGCGGCGTTTTAATTTCATGTGTAAAATTAGCCACAAAATCCTCCCTGCGCCGATTTTCTTCTTCCAACTGCCGCACATGGCCTTCCACGGAATCTGCCATTTTATTAAAGTTGTGGCTCAATTCTCCGATTTCGTCTCTTGAACGAACCTTTGTACGAATCTCATAATCCCCGCCTGCCATACGCTTTGTCACCCGAGTCAGTCTTTGTATGGAATCCGTCATATAAGTGGCAATAAATAACATGATAATACTGCAAATGACAATGGCAAACAGCATAATAATTCTATAATAGTTAATCTGCAGGTCCATACTCTCAAAAACATCGGAAATATCCTTTGTGTTGATTATATAAAAACTACTGTTTTCTACACCCAGGGCACTGGCACAGGCGACATCATATCCCGTACTTGTTGAACGAATCACATAATTCTTTCTTCCGCTTTCAAGCGCCTGTACAAGAGGATAATAGGGCGAATCTTCTGTCAAATCCACAGACACAATCAGATCTACCTTTGTCTGCGTCCCCGCAAGTCTATCCTCAATTCCGCTTCTAAGCCGATCGATATCTGACAAAGACTCATAATCTTCTGATAAAATCCTGCCTGTAATATCCGCTTCAATCGTTGTTCTCAGCAGCTGATTTTCTTCCAGAACCGCATTCACGGAGCGTTCAATACCAATTCGGTAAGTATATCGAATCAGCAAAAAACCGCCCACTGCAAATGCAATGGCAACAAAAATAATATTGCATATTAAAACTTTATAGCGGAACTTCATTTTTTCACTCCAGTCGGTACCCAATCCTGTGAATTGTTTTCAGGCACTGATCCCAGCCCAGTTTCTTGCGTATTCTCAGAATATGTAAATCCAGCGTTCGTGTATCTGTATCGTATTCCCCACCCCAGACAAGTTCAAACAGCCGTTCTCTGGAAAGCGTAATATTTCGATTGCGCATAAATAACACAGCAAGATCAAATTCTTTTGGTGTCAGACCAACTGCCTGTCCATCTTTTTTCACCGTCATTCCCACTGTATCCACGGCAATATCTTTATATTCAATCACCCTCTGGCTTTTATTATAGCGTCTCAGCACCACTTCAACCCTGGCCAGAAGTTCCAGAATTTCAAATGGCTTGACAATATAATCCTCAGCACCCAGATGAAGCCCCTTTACTCTGTCATTAAGAGCAGCTTTCGCAGTAATAAAAATCACAGGAACATTCATTGGCCGGGTATACTCCAACAATTCATAGCCATCAATCCCTGGAAGCATAATATCTAAAAGCGCCAGGTCATATGTATTTTTTTCCAGAAGATCGGCTGCAGTTATTCCGTCATAAGCACAGGTACATCTATATCCCGCATCCTCCAGATTCATTTCTATAAGTTTGGAAATCGGCAGTTCATCTTCTACCACTAAAATATTTATCACATTCATCACCCTGCCTTATTATATGAAACATATGTTTCCTAATTGTTTCATACAACAGCATTATTCATTGCCGGAATCCAAAGACGTTTTTCCAAAACAGTTGATTAAAGCTTGTATATCCTGCTGCCCGGCTCTTACATAACCCTGAATCATTTCACGGCTTCCACCGCCTTTGCCGCCCAACTGTTCGCGAAACACAGCAGCCACGGCCTGTACATCACGGTAACGGCTTCCCATAATATATCTATATCCGTCATCTTCATTTCCGGAAAATGCACCAACGTAGCCTTTAAATTTTTTAACGCCTTCATTGACCGCCCGACGCATAGATGCAGCATCCATATCATCATAAAAAAACAGCATGCTTTCCCTGCCTGACGGAGCCCCTTCAATCTGAGCGGCAATCAGGGCATCTCTTGTTCGGAATAATTCCTGACGAATTTTATTATTTTCACCCATCAGCCTTTGAACCGCATCCGCCACCTGATCCGGTTTTGAAGACAACAGTGCCGAAATAGTGCTCACACTGTCCTGCTTTTCCCCGTAATCTGCCAATGCCCTAAAACCGCATAAAATGCTGATTCTTATACCACCTTTATATTTCTGGGTACCGACAATCTTCAGGCAGCCAATCTCACCGGTTCGAGCCACATGAGGTGCACAGCAGGCACATACATCATAGCCTTCCACGGTCACAATCCGAACAGTCCCTTCAAGCTCCAGCTTACTCCTGTACGTCATTGTTTCAAGCTGATCCCGTCCGGGATAGCTGACCGTCACTCCGACATTTTCAAAAATAGCCCTATTGGCCAGAGCCTCCAGCCTTTTTAGATCCGTCTCATCCAGCATACCATCAAAGTCCATCGTTACTGCTCCGCTTCCAAGATGAAAGCCTACATTGTTAAAACCGTAAAGCCGATGTACAAGACCAGAAAATATATGTTCCCCAGAGTGCTGCTGCATATTTGAAAACCGCTGTTCCCAGTGAATGCGTCCGTAAACCGTCCGTCCCACATCAAAAGACTGATCCGTTTCATGATAAATAATACCGTTGCGAATCTGTACATCATAGACTGCCGCTTCATCCAAACTACCTGTATCGGCGCCCTGGCCCCCGCCTTCAGGAAAAAAAGCCGTACGATCCAACGCAATCAGAAAATGACCATCCATAGGCACACACGCCGTAACCACCGCAGAGAATTCTTTAATGTAACTGTCATTTTCATAAAGTTTTTCTGTTTCACAAACACGTTCTGTCATCTTATTTCAGTCCTTTAATACATTCTCTGATTTCCGCCATACGTTCAGGGATTTTTATAAACTGCGGACAATGCTCCATACAAGCGCCACAGGCCACACAGGCGTCTGCACTCTGTCCGCCCATTTCCCCATAAGCGCCAACAAAAGACGGCGCAAAACGGCTGATCCTGTAATTATTATAAACTGCAAACATTTTGGGAATATCCACGCCCGCCGGACAATCCATACAATAACGACAACCTGTACACGGTATTGTCGTATTCTCCAGGAAAATGTTTTTAGCCTTTTCCAGAGTCGCATATTCTGACGCATCTAATGGCTTAAAGTCTTCCATGGTTGACACATTATCTACAACCTGTTCATAGGTTGTCATCCCACTGAGAACCGTCATCACGCCTGGCAGCGATGCCGCATATCGAATCGCCCAGGATGCCACACTGGCATCCGGATTTGCAGTCTTTAAAACATCCGAGGCATCCGGTGACAAATTGGCCAGTGCGCCGCCCCGCACAGGTTCCATGATCACGCAGGGAATTCCCCGCTCACAGCAAATCTCGTACTGACGCTTTGCATCCTGACGTTCCCAGTCCAGATAATTCAGCTGAATCTGTACAAAATCCCATTCATACTTATCAATAATCTCCTCCAAAGCCTCCGGTGTATCATGAAATGAAAAGCCCAGATGCCGAATCTGTCCCCGATCTTTACGTGCCTTAAGTTCACTGTAAATGTCAAACTTCTCATAGACCTCAAACTTTTCTCTGCTCAGCGCATGGCAAAGGTAAAAATCAAAATAGTCAACCTGACAGCGTTCAAGCTGTGTTTCAAAAATACGGGACACATCTTCTTTCTTTTCCACAAGCCATCCCGGCAGTTTATCTGCCAAATAAAAGCTCTCTCTGGGATATTTTTTCAGTGCCTGCCCAACAAATGCCTCTGATTTCTGCTCATGATAAGGATAAGCCGTATCAAAATAATTGACACCATGCGCATAGGCATAATCAATTAGTTTTTGCCCTTCCTCATAATCAATATCCGGTTTATCTTCCCAAAGCTTAGGCAGCCGCATACAGCCATAGCCTAAAATAGACGGTGATGCATTAATTTTTTCAAATTTTCTGGATAACATTTTAAAATCCCCCTTTAGTTATTAAAAATAGATCATTATTATTTTATCCCTGAACAGAGTCATCCGCAACAATTTTTATTCAAAATCCAAAGTCCTATGGAAAACTTACTGCTGTGCAATGGCTCTTACGGCCTCCGCTGCATCCGCCACCTCATCAGGGGTATTAAACCATCCAAACGAAAAGCGAACCGCCCCTCTCTCCTTTGTACCAAGAGCTTCATGCATTCGCGGCGCACAGTGCGCACCGGCTCTGACAGCAATATCAAATTCCTGGGACAAAAGATCTGCCACCTCTCCGGAATCATAACCTTCAATATTCAAGGCAACAATCGGAGCCCGATCTCCGCTGAAATCCCCGTAAATTTCCACACCAGGTATCGTTTTAACGGCCTCATAAAATTGCCGCATCAGCCCAATCTCCTTTTTGTGAATCGTTTCTATCCCCAGATTTTGAATGTATGCCACTGCACTGGCCAGGCCTGCAATACCGTGTCCATTCAGTGTTCCGGCCTCCAGTCTGGTGGGATAATCCCCTGGCTGATTTTTCAAATAAGTATGTACCCCAGTTCCGCCCATCTTCCATGGCTGAATATCAATCCCAGAAGCCACACACAATCCTCCGGTTCCCTGAGGCCCCATCAGCCCTTTATGCCCGGTAAAACACAGCACACTAATATGGTCCTTTTCCATATGAACAGGAAAGGATCCTGCAGTCTGGGATCCATCTACAATAAAAAGAAGCCCGTGTTTCTGTGCCAGTTCCCCGATTTTGTGTATATCCAGTAAATTACCTGTTAAATTAGAAGCATGTGTACAAACGATCGCTTTTGTTTCCGGCCGTATCATAGGTTCAATTTCCTTATAATCGATATTTCCATCCTTCCCGGCTTTAAGAAAACTGAGTAAAACCCCTGATCTTTCAAGGGCATATAATGGTCTGAGTACAGAATTGTGTTCCAGATCTGTACTGATCACATGATCTCCCGGTTTAAAAAGGCCAAACAGTGTTATATTAAGCGCTTCCGTGGAATTGGCGGTAAAGCATACACGTTCCGGATTGTCCAATCCAAACAGACTGGCCAGTTTTTCTCTGGCATCATAAACAATCCGCGCAGCACTTAATGCCCCTTCGCCGGCCCCACGGCCACAATTCCCAAGGGACTGCAGTGCATGAACGACTGCATCTACAACACAATCCGGTTTTCTTTGCGTTGTTGCAGCATTATCCAAATAAATCATCCCTGAATTTCCTCCCTATGACAAATATAGTTTTTCACAAACTAATTTTTTTCAGTCTATCAATTTGATTTGTAGATGTCAAGTTTCCCAAATTCTGCCGCCATTATAAGTTCATTTTTAATTTTCCAATCATATACTCAATAAACATTTACTGCTACTTATATTATTCCTTCAAAAAAACATACTAATAAGGCAATCTATTTCAAAGGAGGACAATAATTATGAAGGAAATATCTATTCTGGATTTGCAAAATCTTCGCCACCTGATCGGCGGCTATGACACAACCCACTGTAAAATGCAGACCTACGCACAGTTGGCGCAGGATCCCAAAATCAAACAGTTTTTTGAAAAATCCGCACAGTCCGCAATGCAGACAAAGCAGCAGCTTCTTCAGTTTTTATAATCAAAGGAGGATTGGACAATGAACGAAAAAACAATGGTCACAGATGCACTCACAGGTATTAACGGAGAGCTGAAAATGTTTGGCGATATGATCGCCCAGACAGAAAATGCCCAGTTGAAACAGACACTTAAACAGATCAGAAATCAGTGCGAAATGTCTCAGGAAGAACTTTACCAGCTGGCCAGAGAACACGACTACTATATCCCGGCCCAGAAAGCCAGCAATCAGGAAATTGAGCATGTAAAGCATATCCTTTGTCCGTCATCATCTATGCTTTAAAAAACAACAGCCGGAACCATGCACATCATTCAGGGTTCTGGCAAAAATAGATAATTTCAAACAAGGGGGCGTCTGAAAACAGACGCCCCCTTTATTTCCCAAAATCACAAAAAGCCCTGAAAAATCAGGGCTTTTACGGAGAGCTAATGGCGTGACTCGAACACGTGACCTGCTGATTACGAATCAGCTGCTCTACCGACTGAGCTACATTAGCCAACCGTATTTATTATACACAGATTCGCACTTTATGGCAAGTAATTTTTTAAATTATCTTATCTAAATTGAACCTCCACAAGACGTTTCGCCCGATAATCCTCTACTGCAGCCAGCATACAAAGCAGCATAAATCCACAAATTAAAGCAGGCACCGTAAAAATCTTCAGCAACTGAGACACAGATATAAAATTCGAAAAGGCCTGCAGACTGAAAAAGGCAGCCCCGACAGTCACAACCATTGCACAGCCGCTGACGACAAATAAGACAATTAATATTGTCAAAATTCCAATATTAAAACCAGGAAACAAAGATGTAATTCCCCAGACCAGCATATACAAAAACCATAAAACCGACGTAGCGATCACCGCAATAATAGCGATAAACACCGGTCCATCCATACTGCTGCTTCCTGTCGTCACTAAAGAAATACCCAGAACAACAATCATAGAAATCAGCATGTAGCCGGCAATATAAAATACTGAGACAAAGCTGCCCGCTGTAAGTAAAATACCTTTTATTATGCTGAGTATCTGGTTTTTCCAAAAACAATGAAGAATAACAAAAACAGTAAGAATGATCATCATTAAAGATGCAACCGCTCCAATCTCTGAAGCCAGTCGTATCGTAAACGTCAGGTTTTCTTTAAAATAACCAAAATCTGTCAGGTGCTCCATAACAATCGGCAAATCTGTAGCTGCAAATTGGCTAATCAGATGAATGCCGCCCATACTTTTAAACAACATCACTGAAACACCTATAATCATAAGACCCAGCAAAGTAATCAGCACATCCAGCACGCCAATTTTATGAATTCTTTGTATAGGTGCCATGTTCTTTGGCATAACCATCTGACTTTCCATGATCATATCAGACCATTTCGGTCTTTTTTCTTCTTCCATGTTTAAATCCCTTTCTTCTGTTCCAGCTTCCTGCGCCTGAAATCTATAAGATGGTTCATCATATGCCACACCTGCATTAGGAGACCCATCCTGGTAAGTGCAATACCCATCTTCCGATTCATAAGTTTCAGGCTCCATAATCGGATTTTCAAATGGATCCGAAGAAAAATCCATATCTTTAAAGTCCCCTGTATTAAAACGTCCTGTATCTCCTGTATGCTGGAACTGATCGGCCTGCTGTCTGATATTTTTTGTGTCTATTTTTTCAGTTGCCTGCGGGTTAAGAAATCCGCCTCTAGGATATACTCTTGTCTCATCACTTACAGCCGCTTTATCGGGAGCATCTGACAAAATCACCGTATTTTCCAAGCTTGAGTCATGCTGCATTCTGCTGCCTTCAGCCTTTTTACTGTCTTTGTTGTCAAACATATTTCTAACCCCTCCTGTCTGTCATATATAAACTGCTGTCATATGGAATATTCCCATATCCTGTTCATTGAATTATAGCACATAAATACAGACAGACAAAAGGGGTAATTTTTTAACGTCTGTTCCGGCGTTTCATGTAAATACCTACAGTAAACAGCATCAATACACCAGAAGTAATTACAACACCAACTACCAGTTTCATCGGCATCTCATCACCGGTTTTGGGAATTTCAGGAATCACAATCTGCTTTGACGGCTCATCACTCATAGATACAACCTGTACTTCAGGTGTATCCAAAACAACAAACTCAACCGGCCCTGCAAGCTCATAATTTTCAGGCGCATCTGTTTCCTCAAGGATATATTTCTCTCCTGCCGTAAGACGTTCCACCATATGACCTTTTCCATCTGATTTCCATTGATCAACCACATTGCCGTTGCCATCCTTCAGTTCCAGTGCAGCATCAACAACCGGCTGGCCACTTTGTGAATCTACCTTATGAATTAAAACTCTGATAATTTCATCTTCCATTATCGCCTTTTGCACCTTCGCGGTATCCTCTACAGTAAATTTCACCGGCTTAGCCGTTGCATATCCGGGTGCCGGGCATGTTTCTACCAGATGATAGTCTTCCCCTGGCGGCAACGCCTTTACCGAAAAAGGTGTTTCGTCTGTTACCCAACTTTTAACTGCTTTACCTTCATGGTCTTCAAGGCGCATCTTAGCCCCGGCAATATTTTCTCCGGTTGCCTTATCCAGTTTATAAATATCAATTTTCGTATGATCATCTTTCATTTCAACCTTCTGTACAATGCCTGTATCCCTGACCTCGAATGCTACGTCCTCTGCTTTTACATAGCCTAATTCATAAGGTGCCGAAAGTTCACGCAATATATATCTGCCAACAGGTATGTATTCTATACGATGTGTACTGCCATCAGAAATCCATGTATCCAAACAGCTGTCAAGCTTTGGATTTCCATTTTCATCTGCCGGATAAACAGCAAGCGTAGCTCCTTTAATCTCCGCGCCGGTAGTAATATCTGTCTTCTTTATATCAATCTTTGTATAGTCATCAGCCATCTTCACTTTTTGGATTTCCCCGGTATCTTTAATTTCAAATACTACGTCTTTGGCTGTCACATATCCCCGCTCAGCAGGTGCCGTTATCTCCCGGAGAATATACCGGCCAACAGGGATGTATTCAATTAAGTAAGGCCGATCCCCGCTGGTCCACTGTATAAAACAGTCTCCCAGCAAAGGTTCATCATTCTCGTCCAGCGGATAAACAGCCAGAACAGCACCTTCCACAAAATCTCCGGTTGAGGCATTCACCTTGCTCACTTCCAATTTTGTATGGTCATCCTCCATCTTCACAGTCTGAATCTCACCTGTATCCAAAACCTCAAATTCTATATCTTTGCATGTCACGTATCCACTTTCAGTCGGTGCCGAAAGTTCCCGTAAAATGTAACGTCCCACCGGAATATATTCCACACGATGGGGTTCATCTGTACTGGTCCAGGAATCAAAACATGCATCCAAATCCGGTTTTCCGTTATCATCTAAAGGATAAATAGCCAGTTTGGCCCCTTCCACAGGTATTCCCTTATGCTCGTCCAGCTTGCTTACATCCGTCTTTATAGACTCATCGGTCATGGAAACTTCCTGGGTCTTTTGTGTCATCGCTACAGTAAATTTAACAGGCGCAGCGGTTGCGAAGCCCCTGACAGCCTCCAGTTCCGTCAACGTATAGGTTTCCCCCGCTGTCAGCCGTTCAAAATGTTTAGGTTCCTTTTGTGTAATCCAGGTATCGATCACCTGCCCCCGGCTGTCGGTCAGCTGCAATCTGGCTCCGGTCAGAGGACTCTGATCTGTTCCGTTAATTTTACTGACCTTAATATTTGTAGAATTATTTTCTAAAACAACCGTCTGTTTTTGATTTGAATCTTTAATTGTAAATGTCACCGATGCCGATGGAATATAGCCTTTGGGTGCCTGAACCTCCACCAGCTTATACGAAGCGCCGACGCTTAGCTTTACCACATGCGGATTCTCTGAAGATATCCACTCTGAAACTGTATTTCCCTGTGAATCCACCAGTTTCAGCAGTGCACCGGACAACGGCTCTTTTGTATTGGCATCACATTTAAGAAATTCCACATCTCTTTCTCTGTCAATAACTTTAATATGCACTTTAGCTGTCACCTGATCGGATATGTAAAAACGCGCAATCTTCTGTTGACCGAAATCGCCGCCATACAGCAATGTCTTTCCATCTTCACCGGAAATAATATTTTTTGTCAGAGAAACCGTATACATTTCCTGGTCTGACGCTCCTGCTGTCAGTTTTAGTGTATTGTTTGAAATTTCAGCCTTAATTCCACTCATCGGCTGAAGCGTCATATCCTGTAAGACCCCTTCATGGTCTGTCAGTGTTACAGTCTGACCCTTTTCTATCGTAACCGTCTCCCCGGCAAAGGACGGCAGCCGGTCATATCGCTGGACATCACTGAGAATCTCAGCCCAGTATCGATCCAGTGTTGCCTTATCCGGTGCCGTAGGACAAATAATCCAGTAGGGTTCTTCCTGAGAACCAAAGACCTCATCCGTCAGCTTCCAGATCAGACCCTGAGTAATTGCCCAGAAGTCATCACCCTGACGTCCTTCAACCTTTGTTCCAAAATAGGCAACCAAAGACAGCTTTCTTGCCAGTGTCTCTCCGAAAAAGGTATTGGGATCAATATCACAAATATGATAGTATCCCGATGTATCCGGGTTATGAGGTTCCACACAAAAAACGTCCTCACCATTGAGCATAAACTTGGACTTTCCGTTTCCTGTAGGACCGTATTTTGTCTCATTATCCCATCCCGGCATATATACATGCTGGATCACACCCCCTTCACCGGCCAGAGCCATGACCGAATTCTCCCCTAAACTCAAAGAAACGGCGGACTCCGGCTCAAGATTCTGACTTTCAGTCGCTGTTTGATCTGCAGAAGATTCCGACTCATGTTCGCATTCCTGATCCTGAGTCTCCGTCTGATTTTCAAATATTTCCTGGTTCTCAAGAGTACTCTGATCTGCAGACGTCTCCTTGCTCTCAAGGACATTCTGACCTGCAGACGTCTCCTTGCTCTCAAAGGTGCTTTGCATTACAGACGGGGCTCGTCCTACTGAATCACTCTGACGCTTTGTTCTAAAAGGAGTCTTCCAGAGAAATGTCCTCACCGCTGACGGTATCTTCAGCTGCAAAAATCGTTTCTCCTCTGTCAATCGCTTCACCACCCGAAAGTTCTCCCTGAATTTTTCCTTCAGTCCTTCCAGTTTGTCTGGAAGCAGAGGGTGTTTCACAAAATTGGACCATCTTTCTGATCGTTCTCTGCCGCCAGTCAAAAAGAAGCGTTCCGAATTCGAATATGGGGTACCGCAATGGTCTGATTCCTCCTGAAGTTGCCCTGCCGCCATACTCATGGTCGGAATCCCGATGGTGCCCAACAAAACTGCAATGATTATTAAACTTATTAAATTGATACATTTTTTCACTCTCATCATCCTTTCAACCTTAAGCAGCCGAGTAATTACAAGTCCGGCCATCATCGAAGTCAAACGGATCTCCATCTGAAAATAATATATTTTTAGAATACCCAGAAATTTTATATATTATATATTTTTATCCTATGTAAACGAAAAAAAGGCGATTTACCCTCAAAGAATACTGAGACAGCATAAAGGCTGAGATACCACAACAACACTGTAACAGACAGCAAAATAGACAGTATAATTTTCTCAGATACCAAACCGTTTTACTTATAATTTTACTGGAATTAACTGCGGCTGACACGCCGCTGCTTTAGAAAAAAATTATTAGAAAATAAATACTAAATGAAATCCATTTTCAAGATTTCCAAAATCTTTCCGGAAGACCTTTTTATCCCGGGAATATCCAGGATATGGAAATTGCGGGGGCAGGATTTGAACCTACGACCTTCGGGTTATGAGCCCGACGAG